>CAXXVM010000003.1:0-261689 GCA_963678765.2 Sphaerochaetaceae bacterium
TTTATCTTTCATTGTGATTGTTAATGTTTCACAATTCTCTAAACTACCATAGGAATGTGGAAGAGCATTTAATGCAGTTGGAGTTCCTTTGTGGATAAGATGACGGACATACATAAAATCAAGTGTAGTCATTCCATTATTATAACTAATAACAGTACTAGGAGTTCTATAATCGCCTTTACCCGGTGTAGAAATTTCAGATTTGAAAATATTCATGTTTAAAACACTTTCTCTTTCATCGTATATAACAGAAGTACCCATTGGGAAAAAAGCTCTCTGTTGCAGTGCCTTCTTCTCAATTGAAGACTCCCTAATACGAGCTCCATAATAAAGGTGTTCTAGGTGAGCCCTCTTAGTTATTGAGAAAAGATAAGTATTATTTTTTGTTGATAGATTAAAAATGCCGTTTTTTTGACTAATCACTTTAATTCTCCTTGGTACTTAAATATATTTGGTATTATACTATATATAGAGTATAAGAAAAGAATAATAACTAGTATTTGTTAATTTCTAAGGAGAATTTATGGATATTCGACGTGTAAAACTTACAGAACATAAAAATGGTACTGTGTTAAGTAACGATTTAGTCCGCGCAATCATTCAAGATCACAACGGACGAGTGATTGAACTTAGTGCAACAAATATCCATGGTGGCTGGGTTAACTGTAATAAATTGCACAAATTTCCGTTTTCAAAAGACACCGTTTTGCAAGATGGATTTTATTATGATAGGACAAGCCGATTAACCGAACTTTTATATGGATGCCAATTACATGTTGAGGAAAAGAACAAAAAAAATGTAAAAGTAGCAACAAAAAAAGTTGAGGAGATAGAAACACCTATTCCAAATAACCTTGATGCAATGGAACTTGGAGATGTATTAATTGAGCGAGATTTAAATTTAAAGAAACAAAATAGAACACATTTTGTTGATTCTGTCTTTGAAGCAGATAGAGTCAATTGGATAGTTCAACGCTATGGCTCTGATCAATCTACAGGTGGTGCTTGGGTATTATCTGTTAATACAACACAATCAAAAAACACAAAGTGGCTTGCAAAAAGACTTGAGATTATATTCCCAAATCAACCCGTACTTTATAGTGTTACCTATGTAAAAAATGTAGGAGATGAAGATTTAAGTGTTGATATGGGTTTTGATAACTCTCTTGGGTCCCCATTTTTAGAGAGTGGTTGTGTTATAAACTCAAGTGCTAGTGCATGGAGAGTTGCCGATACAGCTAGTAAAGAAGTTACTAATACAAGGGTGGTTGATTTAAAGAAAAACTTCCAATTAGATAAAGCTCCTTTAGAAAATGGTACTCATGCTGATATAAGAAACATAGCAGGAGTTATAGGTACTACAGATGCAATTTATGGATTAAATAACTCAAAGGATAAATCTCATCAATGGATAAGTGTGATAAATCCTAGACAACAGATGGTATACCTTTCATTCACTCCAGGGCCTTCACTTTTAGAGCCAATTGATACTCTTTTACCATACTCTAATTTGGTAATGGATTTTGGAGGACGTGCTAGACAACCTTGGTCTGTTTATGATGGAGGAACTTGTAATGAATTTGCACTTCATGCAAGTCATAGTACAACTAATTTTGGAGATACTGAGGGCCTATTATTAGCTCCTGGAGAAATTAAAAGAGCCATGGTTGGAAGAGCTTTAATCTCATATGATAATGTTAGAATGGGAAACAACTTTTCATCATTTGAGTCTTTTAATCATAATATTGTATTAAAAAGAACAAAGAGCAATATTGTAATTCCATCAGATCCAAAATTTGAAAATGTTAAAAAACTTTGTGATAGAATTATAGAATTTTAATCTTAAAAATAGCTACACTTAATTAATAAATAGGGTAGCTATCTTTTTAGTAAATTACATTCTAATAAATATTTGGTATTTTATTTTTTCCTATAAAAGAAATAGGTTACCCCTTGTTGTATCATAAATTAAATTATAGTATTTACAAAATTAGTGCAAACGTCGTTTGTATTTAATTCTATATAAGTTAATGAGGATTAAAATTTGATAATATTTGATAGTCTAAAAGATTTTACGGTTATAGATACAGAAACAACAGGGCTTAGTAAATATAGGCGTATTGTTGAATTTGCTGCGGTAAAATTTAGAGATGGAAAAAAAGTTGATGAGATTGACCTATTAATTAATCCTGAAACCCATATTCCTGAAAGCGTTAGTTCTATTAATCATATATATGATGAGATGGTTAGCTCTAAGCCTACTATAAGAGAGGTAAGTGATGAAATATACTCTTTTATAGAAGATGATATACTAGTTGCTCACAATGCCTATTTTGATGTATCTGGGTTAAATTACAGATTGCATAAAGGCCTTTGTAATAAATACATTGATACTCTTGATATTTTTAGAGAATCATTATCGATTGCTCACTATAATTTAAATTATATTAGTAAAATACTTCAGATAAAAGAAGAACAAACTCATAGAGCCCTTGATGATGTTAATATGAGTATTGAATGTTTAAGACGCTTAAAAAATCCATATTCAATAAAAATATATGATGGATTAAAAGCTGAGGGCAGTTATAAATGTTCTGATTTATTTGTAACTAAACAAGAGTGTGAAACTCTCCTAGATAAGCATTGCGTTGTAACTGGTTCTGATGAGTATATAAGCAGATTAGATATTCGACAGGCTATAGTAAATCATGGAGGAACTGTTGGCTCTTCTATACTAGTAAAAACCAACTATCTTGTTGTATGTGATCAGTATCCAGGACCCTCTAAAATAGCAACTGCTAAGATGAAAAAGAGAAATGGTGATGATATTAGTATTGTTCCTCTTAAAGAGTTTAATGAGAGATTTTGCTTAGGTTTGTAGAAAGAATTACTTTGATTATGAAATATAGAGAAATAGAAAGAGATAGTGAATATAAAAGTATTATAAGTTACTTACATAATCTATTAGAAAATAAGAGTAATAAAAGTAGCTCTATTTATAATACCCTTATGCTAATAATTATTATGGTTAGTTTGAGTTGTTTAACAGTTAAAAAAGAATATGAACTAGTTAATAATATTGATTTAATATGTGCAATATTTTTTATTATTGATTATCTCTTAAGATGGATAACTTCAGATTTTAATAAAAGTAAAGGCCTTTTATCATTTCTGCTATATCCATTCACCCCGTGGGCTATATTTGACTTATTAAGTATTTTACCATCCTTTAGCATACTCTCTAAAAGTTTTAGAATCTTTAAAGTTTTGAGAGTTTCAAGGATACTTAAAAGTTTAAGAATAATTAAACTTGCTAGATTTTCAAAAAAAATTCAGTTATTAATTAACATATGGCATCAAGAAAAAGAGACCTTAATTTCTTTTTTGTATATTGCTGCCATATACATATTTTTAACTGCTCTAATTATTTTCAATGTAGAGCCAGAAACCTTTAATAGTTTTTTTGATGCCATATATTGGGCAACTATTTCACTGACAACTGTTGGCTATGGTGATATTTATGCAATATCTGTTGCTGGCAAAATAATATCAATGGTTTCATCTTTATTTGGTATCGCTTTAATAGCTCTTCCCGCTTCAATTATTACTACAGGACTTTTAAATGAGATGAATAAGATGGATAATTAGTTAGTTTTGAATGTTATCCCTTTTTTCTTACTCTTTTGGTTATTAAATTTTCAATTTTTATAGTTTTGTTTATTTTTGATTGAATAATAAATAATCCACTAATTTTTAAGCATTATAAATAATTTAGTTTTTAAATTTAATTCTATTTTTCTATAAAGATTGTTTTATTATTTGTGGATATTTATTTTTAGTAATAAGAGATTAAATTTAGTGAGCATTAAGATAAAATATTAGAATCTTTTATGCTTAATTTATTGTATAGTAAGCAATTAAGTTTTATGAAAGGGCTCAAAAAAACACTCTCGAATGAGAGTGTATATTGAGGTGCCAATCGGATTCGAACCGATGCATCACGGTTTTGCAGACCGTTCCCTTACCGCTTGGGTATGGCACCAAATGCAATAATTGGAATTTATCAGATTTGACCTTCTTATGCAAGTAGTTTTTTAAAAAAAGTTAATTTTTATGCTTTTTTACATAAACTGGAGAAATGAACATATATTTTTTTAGTTACATATAAATCTTTAATCCTGCAAAAAATCCCATTACTTTTTAAAGATTAAACCTAAGTTAATTTAAAAGCTACTAAAAAGTATTCCATTTTTTGAATTTTGATTCTTAATTGACTTATAACTAGTTTCTTTTAGTTAAGGTATAAAAATTTAATTCCAGATTATTAATACTTTAAATTTTAGATCTATTTTTAGAACTTTATAAAAAGCTTTGATGGTGCAGTTTGTTGTATTATTTAAAAAACCTATTAATTTTGTAGGAATTTTCAAAATTTTATTGACTATGGGTTCTTAATTCGATATTTTTAACTTGTTAGTTATGCTAATTGAATACAACGATAAAAGAAATAATAATATTTTGGATTAGTTAATATTGAATTGATTAATAGAAAAATGAATGAATCAAAAATGGTTTAATTTAGAAGAGGTAAAAATGTCCACTTTAAAAGAAAGAGCTTTAGAATATCACAAAATGAATGGTGTAGCTGGTAAAATATCAGTTATTCCTACTAAACCCTGTGCAACAGCAGATGACCTTGGACTTGCATATACTCCTGGTGTAGCAGAACCTGTTTTAGAAATTGAAAGAGACAGTGAAAATGCTTATAAATACACCGCAAAAGGAAATCTTGTTGGAGTTATAAGTAATGGTACAGCAATTCTTGGTTTAGGTAATCGTGGAGCTTTAGCTAGTAAACCTGTTATGGAAGGAAAAGGTATCTTATTTAAGAGATTTGCAGATATTGATGTTTTTGATATCGAAATTGATGAAAAAGATCCTTATAAACTAATTGAAACAATAAAATCATTACAACCAACCTTTGGCGGCATCAACCTTGAAGATATCAAAGGTCCTGAATGTTTTGTAATTGAAAAAGAATTAAAAGAACAATGTAATATTCCTGTTTTCCATGATGATCAACATGGTACTGCAATTATTGCAACAGCAGGTTTAATGAATGCCGTTAAAGTTACTAACAAAGATATTAGTAAAATTAAAGTAGTTGTAAATGGTGCAGGAGCTGCTGGTATTTCTTGTGCAAAAATGTTTATTGCAGCAGGTGTAAAAAAAGAAAATCTTATAATTTGTGATAGCCGTGGTGTTATCTTTACAGGTCGTCCATCAGGTCTTACACCTGAGAAGAGAGAACTTGCAAATAATACAGATAAGAGAACACTAGAAGAGGCTATGGTTGGTGCTGATTTCTTCATGGGCCTATCAATTGCAGATTGTGTTACACCTGAGATGTTACTATCAATGGCAAAAGATCCTGTTGTATTTGCAATGAGTAATCCTAATCCTGAAATTGATTATGAATTAGCTGTTAAAACAAGACCTGATTTAATTATGGCTACAGGTAGATCTGATTATCCTAATCAGATTAATAATGTACTAGGTTTCCCATTTATCTTTAGAGGTGCCCTTGATGTTAGAGCCTCTCATATTACAGAAAATATGAAGATGGCTGCAGCTAAGTCTCTAGCAGCTCTTGCTCAAGAACCTGTTGATGAACAAGTTGAGAAAGCTTATGGAAGAAAGTTTGAATTTGGACGTGAGTATTTGGTTCCAAAACCATTTGATCCACGTGTTATTGAATTTGAATCTGTGGCAGTTGCAAAAGCCGCTTGTGAGGATGGTGTTGCAGCATCTCCAATTACAGATTGGGAAGGTTATAGAAAATCCTTAGTTGAGAGAATGAGTAAATACTGGAATTAATATAGTTTAATACAATTTTGAGGGCAGGTTTTTCCTGTCCTTTTAATTTTATAAGAGCTAATTTTATGAAATTAAAACTGGTATAGATATTTTGAGTTTTTATATGCTATATTTCACTCAAATGAGATTCTATAGAAATTAATATTGAAATTTCGTTTATAAAAAGATTTTAGGAGTATATTTTGGCTAAAAATACACAAGATAATGATGAGAATTCTACTTTTGATATAACTCGCAAAATGAAGAAAACTCGAATGAAAAATAATGATAGTGGAAAAGGAATTTTAGTTTTAGCGCTAGCTGCACTAATTATATCTTTTTTCTCATCTCTTGTTGGATTAATTCTTGGAATTATAGCTACAACAAAATCATACAAAATTAAAAAAGAGAGCTATTTTGGCATGGGAGCCTGGGTAGTAGGCATTCTTTCTTTAGTTGTATCAATTGTATCAATTGCACTCATAATCTATATAAATCTAGTTTAGATTATTTTCTAAAATAATTTACTACAAACACTATATCTAGCTAAATACATCTCCTAATGATATTATATAAGTATATTTTACTTGGAGGACTATTTATGGATAAAGACAACCCATATGATGAACATGGTTCATCACATATTAACAATGATGATTATCATCCCTATGATGAATCTAACTGTATTAAAAAGAGCAAATCTGATGATAGAGGAACAATTGTATTAATAGTTGGAATTGGAGCAATTCTTCTATCCATACCTTTTGCCATATTTGGCTTACCTCTATCTATAGTTGCACTTGTGATGGGTTCTAAAATCAAAGACATAAGTAATTTAGCACAAGCTGGGTGGATTCTTGGTATAATAGGTATTGTAGTATCATCTCTTTCAATTATAATTTCTTTCATGATATTTTAAGTAAAACATAATTTCTTTTATTTCTTATTAATTGTGAAGTTTTATGAAGTTTGTAATAATTAAATTCTTTTCTGTAGGCGATTTGCTCTTTTGATATTATATTTTATTTATATTAATTATGGAGCATTAAATGGATAGATATTATGAATATGAGGAATCTCATAGAGATTACAACAATTATAATTCTGATATAGTTAGAGAGAAGTCAAACACAGCACTTATACTAGGCATTATTTCAATAGTTTTCATTTTCTTACCGGGGTTAAACCTAATAGGATTTGTTTTAGGAATAATTGCAGTTATCAAAGGGTCTAGATATAGATCAAGATGTGGAACCGCTCAAGCTGGTTGGGTTTTAGGAATACTCTCTATTGTATTTTCAAGCATCACAGTGCTTCTTATAATGTTAATTTTTGGTCATCTATTTTTATTCCCATTTTTATTTATGGGACTACCGATGATCTGGCTATAAAGTGTGATAGCAATTATTTTATTTATTAGTTTTTAAGTATTAGAATAAGTGCTACGAATAATAATAAAAATAAATTTGCTTTATTTTTATACTAACATAAAATAAGTTAATAAATCCAATTTGTGTAGTAATATGTAATTATATGGAGAATTATCTATTTATGTAACATTTACTAGAAGAGTTTGTTTTTTATCGCTAAATTTAAATTATCTTATTTGGAGGCAATTATATGAATGACGAAGACAAAAAATTAGAAGACGAAATTGTAACTGAAGCAAAAGACGTTCAGATTTCTACAGAAGAGGCTTCAACAAATGAAGCAAAGACTGATGAGTCAAAATCCTCAAAAGAGGAATCAAGTATTAAGAATGACCCAACTGCCACCGTTTATGAAAAAACAGCTATGGCAAAGAAAAGCGAAGATGATGGAAGAAATGCAGCATTAGTTATTGGTATATTAGCCATTGTAACTAGTTCAACATTATGCCTTGCATTAGTTGGTCTTATTCTTGGTATCATAGCAATAGTTAAAGGTGCAAAAGTTAGAAAAGATAGCTCTGCAGGACTTGCTGGTTGGACATTAGGTATTATATCAGTAGTTCTATCAAGTGCTAAAATTATTGGTGCCTTGGTATTTATATCTCACATTGCAATGTACAGTGATAGATATATGGGACATGGTTATAGAATGTGGTATTAATCCATTTGTAGCTTATTAAATAGAAAATCTGCCAGTGCAAAATTTGTGTTGGCAGATTTTTATTATTTATTGAAGATGAAAAAATTCTTTTCAACAGCTTTTTCAACACACCTCTTTGAAAGACCTTTTATAGATGCAATTTTCTCAATCATTCTTTCAAGTACTTTTGGAGTTTCTTCAAGTGAATAATTCTTTCTAAGTGCCCAATTGATTGCATCAATTCCATCGCTTTCAATCATCAATCTTGATATATCAACCTTTTTTACTAAATCAAGTACACTCTTCTCCTCCACTAAGATACTAGGACCCACTGTAAAATATGAATCTAAATCTATATAGGAGTTAAGGTACAAAGGAGATGAGTACCAATGTATAATTTTATTCATACTATAGTTTTTAAGTATCTCAGAGATTCTTCTCTCTTCTCCTTTTGTATGAACAATAATTGCTTTGTTTAATGATTGAGCAATATCCAACTGTTTAATAAAAATATCTTCTTGAATCTTTATATCTACATCACACCAAGTACTATCCATTCCTATTTCACCAATGAGATTAACTTTCTCTAGATAAGGAGTAATTTCATCAATACTATATTTATCACTGTTCATTGGGTGAATTGCACAACTTACAAATATATTATTAATATCTTTTGTAGCATCTAGTAATAGGGCCGCAGATGGTGGTTCCATAGCACATGCACTAATTGCCATATTTTCTTTTCTGAAAAAATTTAAATCATTTAAATCTATGTGAGTGTGAGAATCACAAATCATATAAGCTCCCTATAAAAAATTAGAGAAGCATAAAGCCTCTCTAAGTTAATCAAAATATTAAATACTAATAATTTAGTAATAGTTCACTTTGAATGTTTTCTTTAACTTCTTTTAATGAACCATTATAATGATCATCTAATTTTGTTAAATTATCATTTAACAACTGCATGAACTCTTTATCCTGTTCTGGATTAAGTTTAAAATCAGGACCATATTGTTGTTTCATTTGCTCTTCTTTTTGAGCAAGGGAAGGACCAAATTGTTGTTTCATCTGATCAATTAGTTGTTTTTGATGATTTTCATATTGTCTAAAGAATTCAATCATCTGAGTAAATATTGCAGGAAGAGTTTCGCTATCAGGTTGTACAACCTTTGCAATATCAACTAGTTTTTGAATTTTACTCTCATAGAGTTCATTTTCAGGAAGTTTTACATTAATCAATACAATCTTAACTATACCTTCAACTAAAGTTCTCTTATCTTCTTCTGCTTCAAAGGCTTTTTTAAAGTCTTCAATACTGTAGTCTATATTGTTTAAATAACTACCTGTTATTTGACTTCCTTTGTTTAATATCTTATCGTGATTGATTTTTTTTGTATCAACTTTCAAATCTGCTGTCTTTTCTAAAGCAATTTCCCATGCTGATTTAATTCTGCCCATAATAATCTCCTAGTAATAAAATAATAATAATAAAGATGGTGTTTAACAAGTTTAATTTATTAGAATTATTTGCAATCTTATTTAATAATAACACTAAATAATATATTTAACACTATGAGGAAAAAAATAATATCTTAAAGATTAAAAAATTATAAAAAGAATCAGAAAAACTAGGGTCTTAAATATTTAACAATAATATAATTAATGTTACATTGACGCCCATGGATAATATTAACAATTTAATCTACGGATTCGACATATTTGGTACAATTGTATTTGCATTTACCGGAGGCCTCAAAGGTGTTCAGTTAAAGTTTGATTTTCTTGGTGTAATTGTATTTGCAGTAATAGTTGGATGTGGTGGTGGAATGATACGTGATTCACTAATAGGTGCAACTCCTGCCGCTGCCCTTACGAACTGGGTTTATCTAGCTCTTTGTATAGTTGTTGGAATAGTTGTTTTTTTTATTGGTGGTTGTATTGAATCCGAGAGAAAAGTTATTAAATATTCTGATGCAATAGGTCTTGGTGTATTTACCTCAATTGGTACTGCAAAGGCTATCCTATATTCTTGCTCTCCTATTGGTGCTGTTTTATGTGGTGTTATTACTGCAGCCGGTGGTGGTATAATAAGAGATCTTATGAGTAAAGAAATTCCAAATATCTTAAAGAGTGATATATATGCAACGGCTTCACTTTTAGGTGGTTTATTATATCTTCTATTAACTTATTGTGGCCTCTCATCTGGTAAATGTTTTTTCATTACATCCTCATTTGTATTTGTTTTACGTGCCATTGTACTGAAATATTCACTACAACTTCCTCAAAGTGGCTATAAAGAGAACAAACATAAGAAATAAATTTAGTAAATTTACTTTATTATTCCCAACAAAAGTATTATTTTTTAATAGATAAGGAGCTTTCATGGGAACTGAAAAAAGATATTATGATAATCCATATGCTAGATCAATAATGGCACATGTAACAAAAGTAGATAATGATAAAGTTTATTTAGATAAGACTATTGCCTATCCTGAGGGTGGAGGTCAACCTGGTGATAGAGGTACTCTTAATAATAAAGAATTTATAGACACCCAAAAAGATGGTGAATTTATTTATCATCTGTGTCCTAATAATAACTTTAGTGTTGGTGATAAACTTTTACTCAACTTAGATTGGGAACATCGCTATACTTATATGAAAGTTCATAGTGCCCAACATATTCTAAGCGGCATTTTATATAATAAATTCTTTGTAGGAACACTCTCTGTACATCAAGGTGAGAGTCAATTAACCATAGAAATAGATAAAGAGTCTTTTGATGAACAGCACTGTCATTTCTTAGAAAATGAAGCTAATAAAGCAATTAATAGATGCGAAAAAATTAGCTACAGAGAGATGGATGAAGATATGGCTCAGAAATTACCACTAAGAAGATCAATTAAAGCTCATGGACTAATTCGATTAGTTGATATATCAAATGTTGATTCAATTGCTTGTGGAGGTCTTCATGTTGAGCATACATCTGAGGTCAATTATATTTTATATGTAGGCCAAGAAACAGTTCGCTCCCATGTTAGATTAATATTTAAGGTAGGGGATGAAGCTAAAAAAACACTTAGATTAATGCAATCTATTGTTGATGAATTAAATGTTCGTCACAGCGCTCAATCCTTTGAACTATTAGAAATTGATGAGAAAAATACAAATAAGATATTAGAATTAGAAAGAGAAAATAAAGAGTTAAAACAATTAGTTGCTTCTAATGTTTTAAGCACTCTTATATCTAAATGTGATAGAGATATGATAATTTGCGAAGACTTAAGCAGTTATCCTTTCCAACTATCTGCATTTAATGATTTATTAAAAGAACATGATATTGCTCTTCTATTTATAAAAAAAGTAGAAGATGAAATTAGATGGCTTATATACCTTGGTCCATCATACAATCACATTCCTCTAAAATTACTTAAGAGTGAACTATTTAGTATTGTAAATGCTAAAGGTGGTGGACGACCTCCACTTTACCAAGGAAAAGCTGATAACAGAGATCTTGATAAGTTCTTATCAAGTTTCAGGACATTAATCAATGAGAAAACGAAAAGAGAATGATAGTGATTCATCAAATAAACCTATAAATAGATTTACGAATTTAGATGGTTCAATAAAATGGTATAAATTGATAATTAGTACATTGATTGCACTTTTAGTTGCATTTGCTGCCTTCATTGCTTATGAGCATTTTTTAGGTGGCAATGGTACAAACGATCAAATGGCAACTAGATTATATGATAGAATGGGTAATCTTGGAATATTTATTTTTGTCTATTTAGTTGATACCTTTATAGTTCCTATGACAGTGGATGTAATTTATCCCCTTGTAACATCTTGGCCGGTTTGGAAGATAATGGTGGTACTTGGAACTGCCTCTTTCTTTGGCGGAATTAGTGGCTATTGGATTGGTAGATTATTATCAAGAATAAAGTTTATAAATAATCTAATTGAGAAGATAGTTGGAACTCATAAAGAGTTTATTGAGGTGCATGGTGCTTGGGCCGTTGTACTTGGGGCAATATCTCCACTACCTTACTCCACAATATGCTGGGCAGCTGGTATTGCCAAAGTAGATAATCATAAAATTATCCTTGCTTGCCTTGCTAGATATTTGAGAATGATTGTATATTATTACATTTTAATTGGTGGTTTGAATTTATTTAACCTCTAGCTAAAAGAGAATAATATAAAGTTATGAATTTGTATTATTATTTATAATAAAGATAAATTTGTTAGAAAATATACAGTTTTATTAAAAATAGTGAATATTCATAAACAAATGAGTGTTTATTCTGTATAAAATAAATACACCTTTTAAACCAAAATTTGGCTTGGAGGGTGTTTTTTTATGCATAAACGATGAATATA
Organism: Sphaerochaetaceae bacterium; assembly: GCA_963678765.2. Classification (GTDB taxonomy): domain Bacteria; phylum Spirochaetota; class Spirochaetia; order Sphaerochaetales; family Sphaerochaetaceae; genus Pleomorphochaeta. Next base: position 12,307 of record CAXXVM010000003.1, read on the forward strand.
TATAAAAAAATAAAAATATTGAAAAAAAATTAAATACTCTAAATAGTTACTATGTATTAAGATAGTAAAAATAACTTCCTGAAATGAAAAAATGGGGGGTTTTCCTAATTTAATTGTGGTGTTAATCTCTCTTTAAATTTCAATTTGGAGTCAATAACACAATGACACAGAGAATAAATAAAGCACTAGTTTTAATGCTAGCTATACTAAGTATAACAGCAGTAAGTTGCTCAAAAACATCTTCAACAGATAGTACAAAAAAGAGCAATTCAAATGAGAGTGAAGCAAAGACAACTTCACAAAATCAGGAACAAGAATTAACAACATCTAAAACAATTAATAAAGTTCCTTCGAATAAATCAAATACTGATTCAACTGAAGCCTATATCATTCCAAGTATTGATGATGTTAAAATGGGTGGTAACTTTATCATCAGTAATTCAACAGAACCAGATTCTCTAGATCCACAACAAATACAGGGCGATCCTGAATATAAGATCAATGTATCACTTTTTGAAGGTCTTGTTGAAAATGATCCACAAACTTCAAAAGCTATACCAGGTGTTGCATCATCTTGGGAATTTAGTGATGATAGAACAGTTATCACTTTCCATCTAAGAGAAGATGCTAAGTGGTCTGATGGAACTCCTTTAACTGCAAATGACTTTGTATATTCATGGCAGAGAGAATTACAGCCTGAGACAGCTGCTCCATATTCATGGTTCCCTGAAATGTTTCTTAAAGGTGGAGCTGAATATGCTGCAGGAACTGTTGATGAAGAAGGTTTAGGAGTTAAGGCTCTAGATGATTATACTCTTCAAGTAGAACTCGTTGGACCACTTCCTTATGCAATTGATGCATTTGCTCACTTTACATTTAATCCAGTTCCTCAAAAATGTATTGAAGAATATGGAGATCAATGGACTCAACCAGGTAAGATGGTATCTAATGGCGCATTTGTGCTATCAGAACACGTTTCTCAATCCTACATTAAAGTAGTAAAGAATGATACATTCTGGGATTCAGAACATGTTTATTTAGATTCAATTACTTATTTAGCAAGTGATGATGAAAATACAAACTATAATATGTACTTAGATGGTGATATCGATTGGTTAACAAGCGTTTCAACCGAACGTGTATCAGCCGCTCAAATGAGAAATGATTATCAAGTACACACTCAATTAGCATCCTCATATTATGATATTCAATTTGAAAATCCAGTATTAAAAGATGTTAATGTTAGACAGGCTCTATCCTATGCAATTGATAGAGACTCACTTGTTGATAATATTCTAAAAGGTGGCCAGATTCCAGCTTGGAGTGTTATTCCAGCAATGAGTGGCTATGATGCAAAAGAATTACCATTTGATTCCTACGATGAAGCTGTTGAAATAGCACAGGAGAAAATGGCTGAAGCAGGTTATCCTAACGGAATTGGCTTCCCTAAAATTACATTACTTTATAATAGTAATGAGGGTAATAAGAAAATTGCAGAATTTTTACAATCTAATTTTAAAGATGTATTAGGAATTGATTGTACTCTTGAAAACCAAGAGTGGGGTACATTTATTTCTAATAGAGATAATGGTAACTTCCAATTAGCTCGTGATGGTTGGGTAGGAGATTATCAAGACCCAAATACATTCCTAGAGATATTTATTTCAAATAACTCAATGAATGGTGGAGATTATGCAAATAGTGAATTCGATGCTCTTCTTAAGAAAGCTTCAACAATGATTGAGGGTCCTGAACGTTTTGATGTATTACATCAAGCTGAAGATATACTAGTAGCAGATCAAGCATTTCTTCCTTTGTACTATAATACATCTAATGCATTAATCGATACTGATAAATGGGGTGGTTGGTTCCCAAATACAATGGATTATCATCCAACTAGATTTATCTATTTGAAAAAGTAATTTTTAAATTAAATATAATAGAGACTGCAAAACTTAATTGGAGGTGATGCAGTCTTTATTTTTCCTAAATTATATTGGTGAATTTTACCATTAGTATAACAAAATTTCATTCATTATTAATATATTGAAAACTTATGAAAAAAATGCAATTTTACTCTTTTAATAAAGCATTACTTTTGTTAATCTCTTACTTAGCTTAAAAAATATGGAGATAAGATTAAGATGACGAAAAACGTAAGCAAAGCATTATTAATAATGCTTGTTTCACTAAGTGCGCTCTCAGTAGGCTGTTCTAAATCAACAACTGTTGAAGCTGCAAGTGATTCATCAAAGGCAGCAACTGAAACTGCTACAGAGAAAAAGGTAGAGACTCCTGCTGTTAAAGCAGTAGCAGCAACTGTAGTTAAAAAAGATGAAGTAATAACACCTTTTGTTTTCCCAAGTGAAGATGAAGTAATTAGAGGTGGTAACTTTGTAGTAAGTAATGGTACAGAACCAGAATCAATTGATCCACAATTAATTCAAGGTGAACCTGAACATAGGATTGAATATGTTTTATTTGATGGTTTAGTAGCAAATGATCCAAAAACTGCAAAAGCAATTCCTGCAATTGCAGAATCATGGGATATTAGTGATGACAAAACAGTTATTACTTTCCACCTAAGAGATTCAGTATGGTCTGATGGAACTCCTTTAACAGCTAATGATTTTGTATACTCATGGCAGAGAGAATTAGATCCTGCAACAGCAGCTCCTTATGCTTGGTTCCCTGAAATGTTCCTAAAAGGTGCAGCAGATTATGCAAGTGGAAAAGTTGGTGCAGAGGGATTAGGTGTAAAAGCTCTTGATGATAATACTCTTCAAGTTGAACTTGTTGGACCACTTCCATATGCAATTGATGCATTTGCTCACTATACATTCTATGCAGTACCACAACATTGTATTGAAGAATTTGGTGATCAATGGACTCAACCTGGAAATATGGTAACAAACGGTGCTTTTGTATTAGACAAACACGTTCCACAATCATATATCTCAGTTGTTAAAAATGACAAATATTGGGATGCAGAAAGAGTTTATTTAGATTCAATTACATTCTTAGCAAGTGATGATGATAATACAAACTACAACATGTACATTGATAATGAAGTAGATTGGTTACCAGCTGTTACAACAGAAAGAATGTCATCAGCTCAGATGAGAGATGATTATCACAGTAGTGCTAAAGTAGCAACAGCATATTATACAGTTCAATGTGATGATGCAACTTTATCAGATCCTCTAGTAAGAGAAGCTCTATCTTATGCAGTTGATAGAGATTCAATGATTGAGAACGTTCTTCATGGTAACCAAATTCCTGCTTGGGGTATGGTTCCACCAATGGCTGGTTACAGTGCATTAGAATTCCCATTTGACTCATATGATGAAGCTACTGAAATAGCACAAGAAAAATTAGCTGAAGCTGGATATCCTAATGGTATTGGTTTCCCTAAAATTTCTCTACTATATAATAGTAATGAAAGTAACAAGAAAATTGCTGAATTATTACAGGCTAACTTTAAAGAAGTTCTAGGCATTGAATGTACTCTTGAAAACCAAGAATGGGGTACTTTCTTATCAAGCAGAAACACTGGACAATTCCAATTAGCTAGAGCTGGTTGGACTGGTGACTACCAAGATCCAAACACTTTCTTAGACATGTTTGTTTCAGGTTCTGCAATGAATGGTGGTAACTTTAATGTACCTGAATATGATGCATTAATCAGAAAAGCTGCTACAATGAGTGATGGTCCAGAACGTTTTGATGTATTACATCAAGCTGAAGAAATCTTAATTACTCAACAAGCTATTATTCCTTTCTACTACTACAGTTCAGCTGCATTAATTGATACAGCTAAATGGGGTGGTTGGTATGATAATGCAATGGATTACCATAACATAAGATTTGTATATCGCAAAAAATAATATTATTAATTTAATATAAAAAATAACACGGCTAAAATTAAATAGTCGTGTTATTTTTTTCACTAATAATATAGTTAATTAATTTAGTACTTTCTTTGCCTCTTCAATGACCATCTGAGTTCTAAGTGGTGCATCACCTACATACTCATTTGCATTTAATAGACTTAGAGCTTCTTCTTTATTTAGGTACTCTAATACTCTCTCATCACTTGTTAGTGTGTCTGCAAGATTATTAGCCTCTCCCTCTTGAACTGCTGCCCAAGCCTTTAATGAGTGCTCTCTAATAATTTCATGCATATCCTGTCTGTTTGCACCGTGTTTACCAAGTTGCATTAATAATTTTTCAGTAGCCGCAAAAACACCATAGTTATTCATATTCTTTTTAATAGCACTCATGTGAACATTCATTCCTGAGACTACTTTTGAAGCTGTCTTTAATACCTCATCCATTGCAAGGAAGGTTTCAGGAAGAACAATTCTTCTATTTGCACTATCATCAAGAGTTCTTTCTAAAAGAGTTGATGCCGCATTTTGATATGCTGTATTAGGTTGAGAAGAAATGAATCTGCAAAGACTATCTATTTTCTCACTGTTTATTGGATTTCTCTTAAATGGCATTGCAGAGGAACCAACTTGTTTTTTACCAAATGGCTCTGACCACTCTCCAATTGGAGGAGATTGTAATAATCTAAAATCGATAAAGAATTTATATAGTGTACAAGATAGGGAAGATAGGGCATTCACTACTCTGTAATCCTGTTTTCTTGTATATACTTGAGTTGCAGCTGTAAAAGCTTTTAATCCAAGGGTATCCATAACTATTTGTTCCATTTTTAGAGGACTCATAGATGTTCCATCAAGAAGTTCAAAATAACTAGCAGCTGTACCAACAGCTCCCTTCATACCTTTACCACGAATATTATCTCTAACATTTTCTAATTCAATAATATCATCTACAAGATCTTGAGCAGTCTGTGCAAATCTATAGCCAACTGTTGTTGGTTCTGCTGGTTGAATATGTGTAAAAGCCATACAAGGAAGATCTTTATACTGTTCCATTTTTTCAACAAAAAGAGAAAGTAATCCTTTTGATTTTTTAATGATTATATCTAAAGCTTCTTTTAATCTAATTGCATCCATATTATCTAAAATATCCATACTAGTTGCACCTAGGTGGATAATAGAACCTGCTTCAGGACATTGTTCTGCATATGTCTTGATTTCAGCCATTAAATCATGGTGAATTTCATTTTCAATTTCAGTTGCTCTATCTACATCAATATCATCTTTGTGTTCAATTAATTGTTCAACTTGTTGTTTACTTACCAATCCAGCTTCCATTTGAGCTGTTGCAAGTGCAATCCAAACTTGTCTAAGTAGTTTTCTTTTGTGAGTTTCACTGTAAATAGATTTCATTTCATCAGTGCCATATCTCCATGTGAAAGGAGATAAATAAGTCTCATGAGTAAAGGTTGTCATAGAATAATTTCCTTAAAATATATTGTCCCACAATCTTGTGTTCTAATTAACTTTATTGTATAAGCAAAATATAATCAATAAATGTTGTTTTTGCTATTTTTGAAAAACGCAATTTTAACTTCTATTTTTAATAGAAATCTCAATTGAATTATTTATTAAATATTAAGAATTTGTATTAAATAAAAAAAACCCTCAGAATTAACTGAGGGCCTTTGAATTCTAAATTATAGAATAATAATTTGATCTCTTTCAGGTCCAACAGAAATGAACTTAATAGGAGCACCAACAAGTTTTCCAATTTCAGTTACATACTCTTGAGCTTTAAGAGGTAGATCTTCCCAAGTACGAGCATTAGATGTATCACTCATCCAACCATCAAATTCTTTGTAGATAGGTTTTGCTTTTTCTTGAAGAGCTGTTTCAGGTAGAGTTTTAACAATTTCACCATCAATGTCGTATGCTACACAAACTTTAATCTTTTCAAAAGTATCTAAGATATCCATTTTTGTAATTGCAAGACCTGTGAAACCATTAATCCAACAAGAATAATCAGCAGCTACAGCATCAAACCAACCTGTTCTACGAGGACGACCTGTTGTTGCACCATATTCATGACCTAGATCTCTAAGTTTATCACCTTCAGGACCAAAGTCTTCACTCATGAATGGACCACCACCAACGCTAGTTGCATAAGCTTTAAGTACACCATAAATTTTATCAATTCTTCTAGGAGAAATACCAGCACCACTACAAGTACCACCAGCTGTTGGATTACTACTTGTTGTATAAGGATAAATACCCCAGTCTAGATCTCTCATGATACCAAGTTGACCTTCTAAAAGGATTTCCTTGTTTTCATTATAAGCCGCTCTTACTAGAGGAACACTATCAATAATGTGTGAACCGTATTCAGCTCTCCATTTAGCACAAAGTTCCATCATATCTTCGATTTTAACTTCTTTTAAGCCAAAGTATGATAATTCTCTATTCTTTCTAGGTAAAAGCATTTCTAATCTAGTTCTAAGTCTATCTTCATCTAGGATATCAACAGCTCTGATACCAGATCTTGCAGCTTTATCGCTATAACAAGGACCAATACCTTTTTTAGTTGTACCAATTTTCCATTCGCCAGCTTTTGATGCTTCTTCAGCACCGTCTAACATTTGGTGGAAAGGCATAATGATATGAGCTCTTTTATCAATGAAAAGATTTGATGTATCAACACCTGCTGCTCTAATTGTATCAAGTTCTTCAGTCATTGTGTTAAAGTTTACAACAGTACCCGCTCCAACAATGTTAATTGTTTTAGGATTGAAAATACCTGATGGAATGATATGAAGTGCAAATTTACCCATATCATTTATAACTGTGTGACCTGCATTATCACCGCCTTGGTAACGGATACACATATCAGCTTTAACAGCTAGATAGTCTACTACTCTACCTTTACCTTCATCACCCCATTGGGCTCCAACGATAGCACTAATACTCATTATTTACTCCTCAAGGCTTGTCTTTCAAACATGGCCTTTTCTAATTTGGTATGTTCTTCAATTTCCTCTGCATCCCAAGGATATTTAATCCATAGATCTTCAATTTCTTGAGCTGGATAGTATCTCTTGATTTCAGGTGGGAAATCTGCGTCTTTTTCTTTGAGTTTATTCTGAAGTACTAAAACAGCGATTTCTTCTGGTTTATATTTCAATAACTCTTTGACACAATATGATAGAGTTGCACGAGTATCATCAACTTCATCAATCAATAATACTTTTTTGCCTCTAATTTGTTCTTGCACTTCATCAATCCACTGAATCTTAGTAGGATAGTCTTTATGCTTTTTGTCTACACCGTAGTATGAAATGCCTACAGCATATATTGGCCTATTAATAAAGGTTTTCATAATTCTAGCTGGTATAAACCCACCGGATCCAATTGCAACAATTACATCGGGGTTAAAGGAGCTATCAATTAGCTTTTCAGCTAAACCTTTTACTAACTTATGAACAGTGTTATAACTTACATAATATTTTTCGTCTTTCATAAAATACCTTTATTTTTATTTATAAAATTTATTCTGTTTGAGGATACATTTCAGCGATGTATGGTAGTGTTCTATAGGTCTCATTATAGTCGAGGCCATAACCTACTACCCAAACATCAGGAATTGTAAACCCAATATAGTCTAATTCAACAGGGACTGTGTGTCTCTCTGGTTTATCAAGTAAAACAATAGTTTTAACACTTAAAGTTTTTCTTGATTTAAAGTTTCGAATGAGATAATCAAGAGTTGTACCCGAGTCTAAAATGTCTTCAATAATTAAAACATGTTTTCCTTCCATGTTCTCTCTAGTATCCATCAATAAGCGAACATTACCAGTGGTATTAGATCCTGCATAAGAAGATAGAGCGATAAAGTCAACAATGTGAGGTACAGTTAATTTACGACAAAGATCTGCGGTAAAAATAAAAGAGCCCTTGAGTACTCCAACGAGTATAAGGGGCCCTTCGATATCAGCGTAGGCTTCATTTATTTGACGGGCTAATTCGTCCGTTCTTCTTGAAATTGTATCAGCATCGATTAATACTCGTGCTAAGTCTTTGGTTAAAGCTGGAATAGCTAGTGAAGATTCCATATTTCCTCCATAAGATAATCAATGTTTAAAGTAATACCTTATATGATATAAATAGTCAATTCAAGAATGGGTATCTATTTTCGTAAAATTTTTCATATTCTAAAATTCTATGTATTAGTGATTTATACGTTTTTTTTTAGTTGTTTCTTAAATAAATACGTTTATGTATAATACTAATAAAAAAATAAATAAATAAAATATATTGATATTTAAGTAACCTTTTGTTATGAAATAGGTTAAAAATAGATAATAGATAGTGCAAAAACAAATTTTTTTTATTTGCACTATATAAAAATTATGATATGTATTATATTACTAAGTTGAAGTGAGTCAGTAAAACTCCTTCATTGCAGGATTGTGTATACAATCTGAAACATACTTTAAACTAAACATTATAAGTTGCAAGGGGCTTTTTATGACAGACGAACAAGGTCTAAAAGCTTTACACCTTATGCTCAAATCACGCATTTTTGAGCAACACATTGTAAAGTTATTTGCATCTGGAAAGATGCACGGTACAACACACCTAAATATGGGCCAAGAGGCCTGTCAAGCAGGATTATCACTGGCATTAACTGAGGGAGATTGGATTGTTCCAACTCATCGTTGTCATGGCTATAACATAGCAACAGGTAGCTCTCCATTTGCTATGTTTAGTGAAATGTTTGGCTCAATCCATGGGCTTTGTAAAGGTCTAGGTGGTTCTATGCATATGAGTGATGCAGCCCATTATAATCTAGGTTCATCTGCAGTAGTTGCAAGTGGTGTAGCTCTTGCTACAGGTTTATCACTCGCTCAATCAAAATTAAAATTAAATAAAATTTCAGTTGCCCTTTTTGGTGATGGAGCCTCTTCAAGAGGTGTTATTCATGAGTGCATGAATATGGCATCTATTTGGGGCTTACCAACACTTTTCTTTTTAGAGAACAATGGTTATGGAATGAGTTCAAAATCTGAAAGAATGGTTTCAACATGTTCAATAATATCTAGAATAAAAGGTTATAATATTGAGGGCGAAGAAGTAGATGGTAATGATGTAGAGGCTGTCTATAAAGCTTGTTGTAGAGCACGAGACTATATAATAAAGAATAAGAGACCTTATATGATTGAGGCCAAAACTTATAGATTTAATGGTCACTCTAAAAGTGATCCTTGTAAATATAGAACTCGAGAGGAAGAGGAAAAATGGATTAGTAGAGATCCTATAAAACTCTTTAGATCTAAATTAATTGAAGAAAAAGTAATAGATAAAGATTCCTATGATTCAATTGTTAGAGAGTGTTCTAAATTTATTCAAGAAGAAGAAGATAGAGCTAGAGAATTCAAAGATGTTAGATTAACACTTAAAGAGGCTCAAGATTATATATATGCAGAAAGTGATAAAGTTGTAAATGAATGTAAATCATTTCATAGAGCCTATGGCCGTGAGGCTATAAGAGAGGCAATCTATGAAGAGGCTAATAGAGATAAATCAGTTTATTTGATTGGTGAAGATATTGGTATCTATGGTGGTTGCTTCAAAGTAACAGGTGATTTATATACTAAGATTAATTCTCAGATAATAGAAACTCCAATAAGTGAGGAAGGTTTTGGCGGAATGGCCGTTGGTGCCTCTATGCTTGGACTAAGACCTGTTGTTGAAATAATGTATGGTGATTTTGCAACTCTAGTAAGTGATTCTTTAATAAATCATGCATCAAAACTTAGATTTATGAGTGCTGGACAATTTAATGTACCACTTGTATTTCGTCTTCCAATGGGTTGTGGAACAGGTCATGGTTCTCAACACTCTCAGTCTTTAGAATCAATATTTACAAATGTTCCAGGCTTAAAAGTTGTAGCACCATCTACTCCTAGAAAAGCCAAAGCTTTATTAAAAGCTTCTATAAGAGATAATAATCCTGTTGTATTTGTTGAATACAAATTAATGTATAATTTAAATGGTGAAATAGGTGATGAGAATGATATCATGGAACTTGGTAAATGTGATATCGAAAGAGGCGGAGATCATTTAAGTCTCATTAGTTATGGCTATATGAGTCAAGCTTGTAGATTAGCAATCAATGAATTTGTAATTGAATATCCAGATAAAATGGACTCCATTGAATTTATTGATTTATGTACATTAAAACCTCTTGATAGAGACACATTAATAAAATCTGTTAGAAAAACTCACAATGCAATTATTGTTCAAGAAGCACCAAAATTTGGTGGCTATTCTAATGAAATTTCTACACTATTAAATAGTGATAGAGAAATATTTAACTCACTTGAAAATCCAATTTGTGTATTAGGTGGTAAAGAAATACCTGTTCCATTTAACAGAGAATTAGAAAAAATAAGTATTCCTACTGTTTCTGAAATTAAAGAAAAGCTTAAAGAGATGTTAATTTAGTCTAAAAAAGTTATAATTTTATAAATAAGGTCTTTATATGTAAGAAAAAATTAATTCTTATCATATAAAGACCTTTTCATTTTTTCCCTTGTTCATTAAAATGTTATACCATTGTAGGTTGTACATATCTTACAACCATAGGAGATTAGAAATGGACATTGATGTAAAGAACTTGCATCCCCTTGAAGTCCGATTATTGCGCCATGTAAATTTAGGAGATGCTATTACAGCAGATTCTTTAAAGGCCGATTTGGATTATAAGGTAGGACAGTGTAACCAGGCCTTTAGTTGGTTAGTAGCTAAAGGATTTCTGGAGGAAGTAAGTCGCAAAAACCGCGTATTTTACGAATTAACAGAACTTGGCCGTGAGCAACAGCAAAACGGAACACCTGCCTTTCGTATCTTTACATATCTCCAATCTAATGGCGCAGCTACATTACCAGAGCTTGCAACTGCCTTAGGTTTGGAGAAAAAAGATGTTGGTAGTGCATTTGGTGCTTTATCTAAAGCAAAAGTTACAGGAATGAATGATGAACACAAGGCAATTGTGATTGGTGATAAACTTCCTGCTTCTGAAGATTTGACAATTCAAATTTTAAAAAAAGGATTAGAAGGTCCTTTTGAAGATACAGAACTAAACAAAGACGAAAAGAATGCTATTAAAAAAATGGCTAAAAAAAGAGGTGCATCTAATGCTCCTTTCAAAATCGTTGAAAAAGAAGATGTTGTATTTGAATTAACAAAAGAAGGTGAAGTTGCTAAGAAGGCTATTTTTGATGCAAATATTACTGGTGAAGAACTTGGTAATGTTACAGCTGAAATGCTAAGCACAGGTTCCTGGAAAACAGGTATATTCCGTCCTTACGGAGTAGATGCACCAACATCAAGATTGATTCCTGGTAGACATAATCCATATGGTAATTACTTACAGTGGGTTAAAGACAAATTAACAGCTCTAGGTTTTGAAGAATTTGATGGTCCTCTTGTAGAGAACGAATTCTGGAATGGTGATGCATTGTTTATGCCACAATTCCATAGTGCACGTGATATCCATGATGTTTATAGATTAAAGAATGCTTCACACAGTAAAAAAATTGAAGAACCTTGGTTGTCTAATGTAGCAGCTGTTCATGAAAATGGCGGTAATTCAGGATCTCGTGGTTGGGGTTATAAATTTGATCACGAATTTACAAGACGACAGGTTATGAGATCACAGGGAACAGTTTTATCTGCTCACCAATTAACTAATGCTAAAAACCCAGGTAAATACTTTGGTGTTGAGAGATGTTTCAGATACGACCAAGTAGATGCAACTCACGGTGCAGACTTCTATCAGACAGAAGGTATTGTAATCGGTGATGATGTTAATCTACAAACATTATTAGGACTTCTTAAATTATTTGCAGAAGAAATTGCAGGTGCAGAAGAAGTAAAATATGTTCCAGGTTATTTCCCATTCACAGAACCTTCTATTGAAGTTCATATCAAGCACCCAGTACTTGGTTGGTTTGAATTAGGTGGTAGTGGTATTCTTCGTCCTGAAGTAACAAAACCTTTAGGAATCGATGTTCCTGTATTAGCTTGGGGACTTGGTATTGATAGAATGGCTCTTATGCATTTAGGTTTAAATGACCTTCGTGAATTATTTACTCCAAATATTGAGAGTGTACGTACTAGGAGAGGAAACTAATGCCAAAAATAGAAACAAAAGAAAAATCATTTTTCAATTACCTTGGTAGAAGTTACACAGATGATCAACTTGAGGAAATCTTTCCTGTAGCAAAAGCTGAATTAGATGGTCACAGTGATGGCGTAATTAAAATTGAATTGAATGATACAAACCGTCCTGACCTATGGTCAGCTCTCGGTGTTGCAAGAGCAATTAAAAATTATAATGAAGCTGAAATTACAGAGTATGATTTCTTTAGTAGTTCAGAATCAACAGTAGACAATGAAGGTCGTGAATTACAAATTCATGATGCTCCTGAAAATAGAGCATATTCAATTGGTTTTGCTGTAAAAGGTCATGTAGTTAGTGATGATGATTTATTATCACTTATACAGAGCCAAGAAAAACTTTGTTTTAACTATGGTCGTAAAAGAAAGACTATTGCAATGGGTATTTATCGCTCAGATTTAATTGAATATCCAATTCATTATCAAGGTGCAGACCCTGATAAAACTTCTTTTGTACCTCTTGGTATGGATGAGGTTATGAGTCTTCGCGAGATGACTAAAAAACATCCTAAGGGTGTTGAATTTGGTCCTATCGTAGAAAATGATCCAACATTCCCTTATCTATATGATGATAATGGAAATGCTCTATCATTCCCACCTGTAATTAATAGTGCTGATCTAGGTGCTGTTAAAGTTGGAGATGAGGCTTTATTTGTTGAAATGAGTGGTCCTATTTTAAAGAACCTATTATTAGCTGCTTCAATCATGAGTTGTGATATGGCTGATATGGGCTTTACCATTTGTCCTGTTAAAGTAGTATTTGACAGTGATACTGAATTTGGTAGAGAAATAACAGTACCTTATTATTATCAAGAACCAATTAGTTGTACTTTAGAACAAGTTGAAAAAACTACTGGTGTTAAGATGGATAGTGAAACTGTTACATTAGCTCTTAAAAAAATGGGTGTATATTCTTTCTGTGATGAAGAAGAGGGCATTGTATATGCTACTGTTCCTGAATACAGAGATGATTTTTTACATGCAGCTGACCTTGTTGAAGATGTAATTATTGGTTATGGCTTAAATAACTTTAAACCTGAAATGCCACAAGCATTTACAATGGGACGTCTAACTCCAGCTGAAGAACTTGGAAGAAAAGTTAAAGACTTATTAGTTGGTCTTGGATTCCAGGAAATGATGTATAATTACTTAGGTTCTAAAAAAGAATATATTGATAATATGTGTGTAGAAGGTTCTGATTACATTCAGATTGCAAATCCTATGAGTGAAAACTTTGAATTTGTAAGACCTTCTGTTATTCCAAGTTTATTAGAAAGTGAGAGTGTAAGTGCACATGCACCATATCCTCATAAAATCTTTGAAGTTGGTAAAATAGCTTATTTATGTGAAGAAGATAATAGTGGAACTGTAACTAAGAATAGTCTTGGTTTCCTAGCAGCTGATTCTCTAATGGGTTATAATGAAGTTGCATCTTTAGTAAATACATTAATGTACTTCTTACGTATTGAATATAAACTTGTAAGTCTTGAGGGTGATCCTCGTTTCATCAATGGTCGTGGAGCAAAAATGTTTGCCGATGGTAAACAAATTGGTATCTTTGGCGAAATTAATCCTGTTGTTTTAGATAACTGGGGTTGTGGTATGCCAACTATTGCTTGTGAAATTGATCTTGATGAAGTATTAAGTCTTTAATAATTAATATCAAATAAAATTGAAAACTCTCTTAATTTATTTTAGGAGAGTTTTTAATATTTAGAGCTTATTAAATATTTTTGGATTAAATTTATTTGATATTTTTGATAAATATAAATATTTAGCATTAGTGAATATAATAACTTATTAATTAAATAACTATTAGGTAACTAAATTTATTGAAAAAACTATATTAATATATATGGGATAAGCATTTATTTCTAAGATATTTCTATATTGAAGAAAAAATATTTATTTTGATAAAAATAATAAAATCAATAAATTTGATAATAAAAATATCATAGGAAAAATAAATTTATGGCAAATCATTGTGATAATAATTTGCCATTACTGAATAAAATTAGAAGCTTAAAAGTTTACCAAACTCTTCAATTTCTCCATCTTTATATGCTTCATGGGGAACAGCTACTGTCTGATTATCACCAAAATAACGAGGCATAATATGAATGTGTAGGTGAGGAATCTGTTGGTTTGCAGCCTTACCATTATTGATTATTAAATTAGTACCATTACATTTTAGACGCTCTCTTAAAATCTTATCAGCAGTTTGAGCAACTTCCATTAAATGGTTTAATACATCAAGAGGACAATCTGAAAATACTTCATATGGTTCTTTACTAACAACTAAGCAATGACCTTTCTTAATTGGATTGATATCTAATATAACGACACAATAGTCGTCTTCATGAATCTTTACTGATGGTAATTCTCCATCTATTATTTTTGTGAATATTGTTTTCATAATGAGGTATTTTAGCATTAATTTGAGCTAAAATAAAGACTAAATAAAAAAAAATAGGTTTAAGGATTGAAAAAAGTTGTTCAATGTAATAATATCCGTAACGTTGCATATGATATTTTTTAATTGTTTATGCAAACTATATTAATAACAAAGAAATTATGTTGTAGAAACACTCTACAACTCAATCATATTCTACTATAAGAGGTTTTATTTTATGAGCGACCTATCAAACATGAGAAACATCGGTATCAGTGCACATATTGACTCCGGTAAAACTACATTGACAGAACGTATCCTATACTATTGTAACAAGATTCATGCAATCCACGAAGTTCGTGGTAAAGATGGTGTCGGTGCTACTATGGATAGTATGGAACTAGAGAAAGAGCGTGGTATTACAATTGCTTCAGCAGCTACTAACGTTACATGGAAAGACAAAGAGATCAACATCATTGATACTCCAGGTCACGTTGACTTCACAATCGAAGTTGAAAGAGCTCTACGTGTTTTAGATGGTGCTATACTTATCCTTGATTCAGTATCTGGTGTTCAATCACAGTCAATCACTGTTGACCGTCAAATGAAGCGTTATAATGTTCCAAGAATTGCATTTATTAACAAATGTGATAGAGCTGGTGCAAATCCTTACAAAGTTACAGATCAACTAATTAACAAATTAGGTCTTAACGCTGTATTAATGCAGATTCCAATTGGTCTTGAAGATAAAATCGAAGGTGTAGTAGATTTAATTGACATGCAAGCTATCTACTTTGATGCTGGTGATGATTTAATCCAACCAAGATATGCTGAAATTCCTGAAGAATTAAAAGAAGAAGCTGCAGAAAAGAGAGAAGTATTATTAGATGCTGTATCTCTAGTAGATGATGATTTAATGGAAGCTATGCTTGAAGAAAATGTAACTAAAGAATTATTAGTTTCAGCTATTCGTAAAGCAACTATTGCTCTTAAACTTTGCCCAGTATTCATGGGTTCTGCTTACAAGAACAAAGGTATTCCACCACTATTGGATGCTGTTTCTGCTTACCTACCTTGCCCAACTGATGTTGAAAACACAGCTTTAGATTTAGATAATAATGAAGAAGTTGTAACACTTCCTTCAGACAGCGAATTACCACCTGTTGTATTAGGCTTCAAACTTGAAGATGGTCAATATGGTCAGTTAACATATATTCGTGTTTACCAAGGTGTTATTAAAAAGGGTGATGAATTATACAATACTCGTTCTCATAAGAAATTTAAGATCGGTCGTTTAATTAAGATGCACTCAAATGAAATGGAAGATTTAGTTGAAGCAGGTTGTGGTGAAATCGCAGCTCTATTTGGTGTTGAATGTGCATCTGGTGATACATTCTGTGATCCAAAGTTAAACTATTCAATGTCATCAATGTTTGTTCCAAATCCTGTTATTTCTCTTTCAATTGAACCTATTGATAAAAAAGCTTCTGGTAACATGGCTAAAGCTTTAAATAGATTCACAAAAGAAGATCCAACATTTAGAACTTTCGTTGATCCTGAATCAAACCAAACAATCATTCAAGGTATGGGTGAATTACACCTAGAAGTTTACGTTGAAAGAATGAAGAGAGAATATAAAGCTGAAGTTATTGTAGGTAAACCTGAAGTAGCTTACAGAGAAGCAATTTCTCAGAAAGCTGAATTCAACTATACACACAAGAAACAAACTGGTGGTTCTGGTCAATTCGCTCGTGTTGCAGGTTATATCGAACCTCTTCTACACGATGAGAATGAAGATGAACCTAAAGATTACGAATTCGTTGATAACATTAAGGGTGGTTCAATTCCAACTGAATATATCCCATCATGTGATAAAGGATTCCAAATGGCAATGCAAAAGGGTACTCAAATTGGATTCCCTGTTGTTAATGTTCGTGCTGTTATTAATGATGGTGCTTGGCACCCAGTTGATTCATCTGATATGGCTTTCCAAACAGCTGCTTTAAACGCATTCCGTGATGCTTATGAAAGAGCAAAACCAGCTATTTTAGAACCAATCATGAAAGTTGAAGTTACTGGTCCAACAGAATTCCAAGGTAACATCTTCGGTTCAATCAACCAACGTCGTGGTATTATCGTATCTTCTCAGGAAGAGGGTGTATCAACAACTGTTGAAGCTGATGTTCCACTATCAGAAATGTTCGGTTACTCAACTGTTCTTAGATCACTTACTCAAGGTAAGGCAGAATTCACAATGGAACTTGCTAAATATGGTAAAGTACCTCAAAGTGTTTCTACTGAACTAAAAGAAAAGTATCAGAAAGAAAGAGCTGAAGCTAACAAAAAATAAATTATTATAAACTATAATAGAGGTCGAATCTGCAGTAAAATGTGGGTTCGATTTTTTTTGTTTAACTCAAAAACTATAAATTCCTCCTAATTTCTATAAAAAACTTAAAAAAAATTAATTACTAATTTTATATTTTTTTGACATTCATATTTCTTTTTAGGCTATTAATTTACAAATGATAAGATATTTTTTTTTTAATTTAATTAGTTGTTCTTCTGCAACATTTTTTAAATCGAATAAACCTTTTTTACAAATATCGATAAAAGCATGATATAATAAATCATCTAATGTTCGGAGGTATATAGTACATGGAAATTCAAGAATTGGTAAAAAGTAGTCCACTTCGTGTATTCGAAGAGTCTATTGGTGGCGGTCTAGGCCGTGGTAATCTAGGTGTATTGGTTTCTCGTCATGGTGTAGGAAAGACTGCATGCTTAGTCCACCTTGCAACTGACAAATTATTTCGAGGCGAACAGGTTATACATGTTTCCTTCAGTGGCAATGTAGAACATGTAATTAACTGGTACAAAGAAGTATTCAATGAAATTTCAGAAACAAAAGGAATGGATGATTCTTCTAAAGTATATAATGATATTTTAGCTAACCGTGTTGTTATGAATTTCTCACAAGAAACTGTTTCAATTGATAAGGTATTATCAAGTCTAGAAACTCTTGTTAAACATGGTTCATTTAAAGCAGATACAATTTTATTTGATGGTTATAAATTAACTAGTGCAAATGTTGGTGATGTTAGAAAGATAAAAGCATTTGCTAAAAAACTCAATGTAGAAGTTTGGTTCAGTGTTTCTCCAGTTCGTAAAGATGTTGTTTACAATGAATTTGGAATTCCTGATACAATGGGACCTTACATTGAAATTGTTGATCTTTTAATAGGATTAAAAATGGATGAAAAAGAAAATAAGGTAGATATGACTTTGGTTAAAGAACACAATAATAAGATGGTAAAACAACTAGGTGTTTCTTTAGACCCTAAAACCATGTTGATTTCAAAATAACTTTTCAAAAGTAATTGTGCTTTTTGAATTGTTTTTTTTTACTATAAACTGAACCCCATATATTATTAAGTTTAGGTAACTTTTTAATAATGGGGTTTCTTTTATATTAAAATATATTAATTATAGCCAAGTTTCATCTTCATCGATTTGATTTAACAAAACAATTGCTTGTGCTATTATTGCATCGCCTGAACCAAGTTCTCCTAAAACATGCTCAGCCGTCTTAGCTTTGACTGATATGCGATTAATAGGTAAGTTCATAGCTTTAGCTAAACTAGCTCTAATATCGCCAATAAATGGCCTTAGCTTTGGAGCTTGTAATATAATAGTACAATCTAGGTTGATTATCTCAACAGGATGAAAAGATAGGGCAATATTTAGTAATTCTAGACTAGAGCACCCTTTATAGCGTGGATCTGTATCTGGAAATTTAGCACCAATATCTTCATTACAAGTTGCACCTAAGATTGCATCAATGATTGCATGAATTAAAACATCACCATCACTGTGTGCAACCTCGCCTTTATCTGATTCAATTTCAACTCCACCAAGGGTTAGAGTTAAGTTTTCAGACATGCGATGTAAATCCCAACCTTGACCTATCTTCATGTATTTTATCCTTAATTGTCTTCTTCAGCTACTTTAGGTGGTTTATAGGTATTAATATAGGATCTAAACTCTTTATCAATTTTACCTTTTCTTAAACCTTCCTCTCTAACTGCAATATATTCTTTGATCTGAGATTCAGCATCAGGTATATCAGAAAGATAGGTAATCTTAGTATTTTTAGGATCTCCCATACAAACACCAACTTTTAAACCTGCATCAGAATATATTTCAGTATCATCATAATACTTTTTACCATCTACTACAGTTTGGTGAGCATATAGAATCTCAGGGAAGTGGAAAACTTGAGGAGTTTGAACAGTTACGATACTTTTTCTATCATAGCTTTTAATCATAACACCATTTTGATCAACTTCTTTTATTGAGTCAGTTATTATTTGAGCTGGAGCACTAGCTCCATATACTTTAGCAGTTGCAAGAGTAGAAATAATTAGTTCAGGTGTTACATAACATCTAGCTCCATCATGGATAGCTACATATTCAACGCCTAAATCTAAGTTTTTAACTAATTCAAGTGCATTGCGAACAGATTCTACTCTAGAATCGCCTCCGTTTGTAATTACAAGAGGAACAGGGCATCTCTGTCCAAGTTCTTCAAGAGCTACAACACATTCTTCTTTAAGATCAACTGGAGCGGTAACCACAATAGCCTGTAAATTTGGCACATCTAAAAAGGGCACAATTGAACGATAGAGAACAGTGTGTCCCTCTATCTTCAAATATTCCTTCTTAACTGTTTGGTCGCTGTTGTTGTTGAATCTTTCACTTTTACCAGCCGCTGTAATTACAGCAGCAAATGGTGGAAATGCCATATTCTTATTCCAACTTTGAGAAAATTAATAATTCAATGTCGCTCTTTTCTTTATCAAGAGAATAAGATGCTTCATCAATTAAGATTGTAAGAGCACTTTCATATAATCTGCGCTCTTGTACTGGTAATTCTTTAACTTTACTTCTGTGATATAGTGTCTGAACTACTTTAGCAATTGAACCAATAGATCCTTCTTTTAATAAATCAACGTTCATTTGATAACGAGCTTTCCAGTCTACTGGAATAGGCTTATAATCTTTTGAGATTGAGTTAATAGCTTTGTTAGCTTCTTCAGGTTCTACGATTCCTCTAATACCCATGCCTTCTGCTTTTTCAACAGGAATCATGACTGTCATATCTGAAATATCAAGATAGATTACATAGTATAATGTTTGCACACCTCTAAAATCTCGCTCTTCAATTCTTTTGACAATACCTACACCCTGTAGTGGGTATACAACATGTTCACCAGTGGTGAATTTAGTTTCTTTGTTACTTGCAATCATAATTACATTATAGTCTATTTTTCACAAAAAAACAACATAGAACATCTTGATGGAACAATAAGTAGGACTCTTTAAATATAATTCATTTAGAGCGCGTAAATAACATGTTTGTTATTACTTATTCTCTTATTATGACAATTAATCACATAGTTCATTTGTCTCGTTTAAATTTAATTTTTTCAAATAAATATTTTTGTTCTATGTTTGATATAGAAAAAAGAATTTTTTTTTATTATAATTTTTAATTATGAAAACAAATATTAGAAACACTGGTGTTTTACTACACCCTACATCTTTACCATCACCTCATGGTATTGGAAGTCTTGGCGATGAAGCATACAAGTTTATCGATAAACTAAATGATTTAAAAGTAAGTTTATGGCAAATATTGCCACTAGGTCCTACAGGATATGGGGATTCTCCATATGCAGCTAGATCGACTTTTGCTGGTAATGAACTATTGATTGATTTATCTACATTAGCATATGAGGGTTACTTAGATCTTGAAGATGTTGTAGAGAATCCATTTAACACAAGTGATAGAGTAGATTATGAAAAAGTTAGAAAATTTAAAGAACCTTTATTGAAAAAAGCTGCTTTGAATTTTATTGAAAATAGAGGCGATAATGAAAGTCTATCCTATAACAAATTTTGTAATGACAATGAATATTGGTTAGAGGATTATGCTCTCTATCAAGTTCTCTGTACAATCTATAATGATTCTAGATGGTATAGTGCATGGGATGAAAAAGTTAAAAGACGTGATAAAAAAGAGTTAGCTAAACTTAGAGATAAATATGCCTCTGAAATATTAGTTAATAAGGTTTTACAGTTCTTCTTTGATAACCAATGGCAAAGTGTAAAAATATATGCAAATAAAAAGAATATACAAATAATAGGTGATGTTCCAATTTTTGTAGCAAGTGATAGTGTTGACGCTTGGACTCATCCTGAACTCTTTAAAATGGATGAAGATTTCCACCAACTATTTAATTCTGGTGTACCACCTGATGCTTTCTCCGCCGACGGACAGTTATGGGGAAATCCTGTTTATGATTGGGATAAACATAAGCAAACTGAATTTAATTGGTGGTCAAAAAGAATTGGTGGAGTACTTAAGAATTGTGATATTATTAGAATTGATCACTTTAGAGGTCTCTCTGCATACTGGGAAGTTGAAGCTAGTGAAAAGACTGCTATGAAAGGCAAATGGGTTAGCTCTCCTGGACAAGATTTATTAAATGTTCTTAAAAAAGATTTTGGCAATCTTCCTATTATCGCAGAAGATTTAGGTGTTATTACAGATGATGTTGAAGAATTAAGAGATAATAATAATCTTCCTGGAATGAAAATCTTCCAATTTGCATTTGGATTTAAAGATGATGGTAGTTTTGATGCAACTAATGCTTATCTTCCACACAACTGTATTGAAAATAGTGTTGTTTATACAGGAACACATGATAATGATACAACACTTGGATGGTATCAAAAATTAGATGAAGCAACAAAAGATGCTATTCGTCGGTATTTAGAATGTAGTGATAACGATGTTCCATGGAAATTAGTAAGAGCTGCTCTTATGAGCAATAGCAAATGGGCAATTTTCCCACTTCAAGATATACTTGAACTAGATAGCTCTGCAAGAATGAATACTCCATCAACTTGTGGAGATTCTAACTGGAGTTGGAGATTACCTTCTCTTGAATTTGAGGATTGGAGAGAGAATAGATTTAGAGATTCTATTATTAGATATGGTAGATCTAACTAAATAAAATAATAAAAAAATAAGTAGCAATATATAATGAATAATTATGAGCTACTTATTTTTTTTCCTTTTAAAAATGTTAAGTGCTTAAAACAAATTAAGCTATAAAAAATAAATGTTAAAAACTTATACTAAAAAAATGATTTTAATTAATTCAATTCTTTTTGAAATGTGCTACATTAGCAATTATGAATATCATTCTTTTTGAGAAATTAAATAAAAATAATACTCTATCATTGAAAGATGAGAGAGCAAGACATTTGAAAAAAGTACTTCACCTAGGAGTAGGTGATAAATTTAGTTGTGGAATTGTAAACGGAGCTAAAGGTGAGGCTACTATTGTAGAATTTGGTGAAAGTGAAGTTTCATTTGATTTTGAGCCTTTAGATTATAGTTCTAAAGATTTATATCCACTAACGTTATTAATTAGTCAAGTTAGACCGATTTGTATGAAGAGAATACTTAGAGAAGCTGTCTGTTTAGGTGTTGAGAGAATAATAATTAGTGGTGCTGATTTGACTGAAAAATCCTATGCAAAAGCTAATTTCTATATCAATGGTGAATATAAGAAAGTATTGTTTGACGGAGCTATGCAAGCAGCACAAACAGGCATTAGTGAAGT
This sequence comes from Sphaerochaetaceae bacterium, assembly GCA_963678765.2. Classification (GTDB taxonomy): domain Bacteria; phylum Spirochaetota; class Spirochaetia; order Sphaerochaetales; family Sphaerochaetaceae; genus Pleomorphochaeta. The sequence goes on from CAXXVM010000003.1 coordinate 34,527, forward strand.
GATTTTTAGAGATTCTCTAGATGAATCTATAAAACTTTTAGATAATAATTATAATAAAATTATGCTTGATAATGTTATAAAATCAGATAAACTAAGTTCATGGATTCCTGATACTACAAAAACTAAAACAGTTATAAGTATCGGCCCTGAAAGAGGTTATACTGATAGAGAGCGTAATCTACTATTAGAAAATGGTTTTATTCCAAAAACAATAGGCACTAGAGTTTTAAGATCAGAGACTGCAAGTTGCTTGGCCCTAGGTCTTTCATTAGGTGCTCTAAATATGCTATAAAACTTGTTGCTTAAACTAGTAACAAAGTTAATAATTAATAGAAATATAAAAAATATACATAAGAGGTAATATATGGCTCATATAATAGTTGAATCAGCAGAAGAAATATTAGATAAAGAATTTCCCGTTTTAGATCATGGATTTGTTAGATTAGTAGATTATAATGGTGGTGATTCTAGAATAGTTCAATCTGCTCGTATTTCATACGGAGAGGGAACAAAAAGTTACCGTCAGGATAAAGGATTAATTAACTACTTGATGAGAAATGATCATAGTTCACCTTTTGAAATGGTAAACTTTACTTTCCACGTAAAAATGCCTATTTTTGTTGCAAGACAATGGGTTAGACATAGAACTGCAAAGATGAATGAGATCTCAGGTAGATACTCAGTAATGAGTGATGAAGTTTATCGTCCTGATAGAGAACATATCAATATGCAAAGTGAATCTAATAAACAGGGAAGAGCTGAAGTTGTTAGTGATGAACTAGCTACTCAAGTATTAGAAGGTTTTGCAAAAGATAAAGAATTGATTTTTGATCAATATCATTCTCTACTAGATAGTGGAATTGCTCGTGAATTATCAAGAATTGATTTACCATTATCACTTTATACAGAAATGTATTGGAGTATGGATTTAAGAAACCTTTTCCACTTCTTAAAGTTAAGAGTTGATGGTCATGCACAATTTGAAATCCGTGAATATGCAAACACAATTTTAGATATTGTTGAAAAAGTTTGTCCTATTGCAACAGAAGCTTTCAGAGAGCATAATTTAAATGCAACAAACTTCTCTCTATCAGAAACAGAAGCTATTAAAGCTATGTTAAATGGTGATGAATGTCCATTAAAGGGTAGAGCTAAGGAAATCTTTGAAGATAAATTAAAATAAAAAATTTAAGGAGTAATCAAATGAGATATGATAATAAAGATAATTCAGAGGTTACATCCTTAGGTTCAAGTGTTAAAGAACAATTTTTACCTCCACGAGATCAGGCAAAAGCTTTGCCTGAATCTAGTGGAGTTTATTTGATGTTTAACAAAAACAAAAAAGTCATCTATGTAGGTAAGGCTAAAAATCTTAAGAAAAGAGTAACTAGCTATTTCTTACCAAATAGAGATATGAAGACTACGGCACTTGTTAAAAAGATTGTTAGAATTGAACATATTATTGTTGGAAATCAATATGAGGCGTTAGTATTAGAAAATAATCTTATTAAGAAGTACAATCCTCATTACAACATTGATTTAAAAGATGGTAAAAGTTATCCAGTAATTAGAATTACGAAAGGTGACTTTCCAAAGGTCTTTAAAACTCGTCGTATAATAAATGATGGTTCAACCTATTATGGTCCATTTCCCGGAGTAGGTTCTCTTGATACCTATTTAGATTTAATTGATAAACAATATAAAATCATCAAATGTGCCCATCCATTAAAAAAAAGAAAAACTCCTTGTCTTTACTATCACATTGGTAAATGTGATGCTCCTTGTTGTGGAAAAATAAGCAAAGAAGATTATGCCATTTATATAACTAATATAAAGAAGTTTTTAAGTGGTGATAATGAAAAGCTAATTAAAGAAACTGAGAAGGAAATGAATGATGCTTCAAAGTCATTAGATTTTGAAACAGCTGCAGAGAAAAGGGATCTATTAAAAACTCTCAAAACAATGAATGAAAAGCAAATGGTTGAAGACTTTGTTCAAGAAGCTCGTGATTATGCAGCTATTGAAATGAGAGGACCTTTATACACTATTTCTATAATGCAGATGAGAGATGGCGCTTTAATGGGTAGAGCTTTATACAGAGGTGAAACCTTTAGTGATGAAACCGATTCTCTATTCTCATTCTTAATGAGATATTATGGAGATGGACAAAAGCTCCCATCAGAACTTTATGTATCTCATCATATAGATAGTGAATTACTTTCTACATATTTCTCAAAAGAATTTAATAATTCTCTAAAAGTCAGTGTTCCTATGGATGGAAAACACTATAGAATTTTAAGGATGGCAACAGAGAATGCATCCCGTGATGTAGAGAAACGATTAAAAAATACAGATAATACGCCAGCTTTAAAAGAATTGCAGGAAATATTAGAGCTTCCAAAACTTCCAACATTGATTGAAGGTTTTGATATTGCTCAGTTATCTGGTAAATACACAGTAGCTTCATTGATTTCATTTAGAAATGGTAATCCTGATAAAACTAATTATAGAAGATTTAATATCAAATCTTTAAATGGTAAAATTGATGATTTTGAAGCTATGAGAGAAGCCTCTGCTAGAAGGTATTCTAGAGTCTTAAATGATAACCTAGAAAAGCCCGGACTAATCATGGTCGATGGTGGTAAAGGTCAGGTTAATGCTGTAGTTGAAGTATTAGAGGATTTAGGAATTATTGATATTCCTGTTGTAGGTTTAGCGGAGAGATACGAAGAAATAGTATTTTCAGATGATAGGCAATCTTTATTACTACCAGAACACTCTCCTGCACTTAGAATTTTAATTGCAGTTAGAGATGAGTGTCATAGATTTGCTACTACAGCTAATCAAAATTTAAGATCTAAGGAATTAGCCTTTAAATTATTAGAAGATGTAAATGGTATTGGTAAAGAGAGATCTGAGAGATTAATGAAAACCTTTGGATCTGTTGATGATATATTGAAACATAAACCTGAAGAGATTGCATTAAAGGCTAATGTACCGATTACGGTAGCAAAGCGACTGTTAAAGAAGTTTGAACTGTAAAAAAAATTATGATTATTCAATTGTTATTGGATAATCATAATTTTTGAGTTTTAAAAAAGTTTTGGCTTTAAAGTGGCAGTTTGTAATTTAGTAGGACTCTTTCCTTTATTAACAATAATCGTATAAATCATCTTTTCAATATAAAGCTTCATCATATCAGAACTAGCGGTTCTTATACTCATATCATATTCTAATAATTGTTCAACTATTCTTTGACAATCATTATAGGAATAAAGTCTAAGTGCTGTAGTGTATGTTGCCATATCTTTTCTATTTCTAATTGCATTAACTCTGCTAAAAATCTTAGCCTTTGCAAAAGCATCTCTTTGAGTTGCTCCGTTTTGGATTTGAAATGCAACTGAAGTTAATCTTCTGAATGACCACAGAAGTCCCGGAATAAGGGTAAAACTTGCCGTATTATCTCTTTCTAGTATAACTGAGGCTATTTCAAGAGAATGTCTTAAATCGCCTTGTGCAATGGCACTAAAGAGTGAAAAAGCAGTTTCATTTTTACTGTGATGGACAAAAGTTTCAATTTCGTTTTCACTAATTGAATCTCTTTTATTATTTACTTCAAAATAGAATGCTAATTGATTACATATAATTTTTAGTTCAAGAGTATCATTATCAACTTGTTCTAAAATGTATTGAATTGCATCGCCATCAATTTGAAGTCTTCTTTGACTAAAGAAATTTTTAACCCACCCAAATAATTGATTTTCTTGTAAGCCCCAGAAAATTGTTGTCTGAGGTTTTAAAAGTGATGCAACTTTTGTAAGTGGAGATTTTAGTGAAAATTCATCACTATCTAAAATTAGAGTTGAACTTTCACTTGGGTTTTCTATATATCGTATTATATTTTTAGCTTCTTGGCTTTTTAATGAGTCAATATTATGTAATACGATCATTGAATGAGGAGAGAAGAGGCTAGTATTATTCAACTCAATATACATTTGATCTATGTTATCATCAAATGCATAGTACTTTGAAAATTCTATCTCTTCTCCAAATTCATTATTTAAATTAGTTCTAATTTGATTTATTCGGTCTTGTTTTTGACCTTTTTCTGGACCTAATAATAAATAAATTCTATTGATCACACTTTATCCTTATATGTTCTTGAGATTATGGCTAGTGTACCAGAAATCTGCAATTGAGTGGTATAAATTGGATTATATGCACTGTTTGCAGGAAGTAATGTTACTCTATCCTCTCCAGCATGATAATACTTGAGAGTAAGCCCAATTTCAGGAATATCTGCTAAGACTATTTGGCCATCATTTGCAAAGCTAACTTTTTTAATAATAGCTAAATCACCATAAAAGATGCCTGCATCTTTCATAGAATCATCGAGAATTCGAATAGCAAAAAATTCATCTCCAGGTTTGCAAGGAATTGCAGAGATGGACATAGAAATTTTGTATTCTGGTGAACTAAGGAGGTTTCCTGATTCATTTGTATCATAAACAGGAATTTCAATTAAATCTTGAAATGCAACAAATCTTGGATCAACAATTTCAATTGATCTTGAAATACCTTGAGTAGTTTTGATGACATTCTTACTTTCAAGAGCTCTAACATGGTCATGAGCCGCTTTTACTGAAAAGTTAAAGTGACTGCTAATATCTCTAACTGAGGGACTATAGCGATATTCTCGTGTATAGTCTCGAATAAATTGTGCAACCTGTATTTGTCTATCTGTAAGCTTTTTCATTTTCATTGCCTCCTTAAGCAAAAAATATATTACTCTTCAAATCTGTTTTCAAATAGCTTCTCAATAGCATTAGCCATATCTATTTCATCCTCTCCCTCACAGGATATTACGATTTTACTTTTATATCCTGCACCTAATGTTATAACACCCATTATTGATTTACCATTAATTTTCATATCTTCTTTTTTCATGAATAAATCGCTTTTGAATTTGTTTGCTACTTTAACAATCATTGCAGCAGGGCGTGCATGTATGCCTGCTCTGTTGCAAACTACTAATTCCTTTGATACCATATTATGTGTTCTCCTCATTAATATAGTACATCTTTCTTGCGGCTTCTGATTCAAACCATTTCAAGACATTTTGATCAAATTCTTTTGCAGAAAAATAACCAAGTTGTTTTAGTCTTTCATTTCTAGCTGCTGTTTCAATAATAATTGGAATATTCCTACCAGGTTTAACTGGAATAATTAATTTTGCTACAGCAATACCCAAAAGGGTTTCGCTCATTGTATCTTCACCAACTCTATCATAAGACTTTGTTGAATCCCATTCTTCAAGATGTACCATCAATTGTATCTGTTTCTTTTCTCTAATAGCACCAACACCAAAGATGTTTGCTAAATTGATAATACCGATACCTCTAATTTCCATGTGATGAGCTAGTACTGGATTTTCTCCAGATCCTATTAAATATGTGCTACCTAGATTTCTAAGTTTTACAGTATCATCACTAATTAAGCGGTGTCCTCTTTCAATAAGTTCAAGAGCTGTCTCACTCTTACCAACACCACTATCTCCTGTTATTAATACACCAATTCCATATACTTCAACAAGTACACCATGGATAGTTTTTGTTGGTGCAAAAATTTCATCTAATAATTGATATAAGTGTCTAGAAAAATCTGATGAAATCAATGTAGTTTGTAATATAGGAGTTCCACTCTCTTCTGCTAATTCAATAATTTTATTACTTGGCATATAGCTGTGTGTAAATATGCAACAAGGAACATTATATGAGAATAGATTTTCAAGTGTGTGATAATCACCTTTCTCTTCAAGCATGTTGATATAGCTTTGTTCACCATGACCAAATACTTGAACTGCATCTCCTGCAAAGGATTCAAAGTAACCTGATAGCGGAAGGCCAGGTCGACTGATTTTACTACTTGTAATCTTGTTTGATAGGCCTAAGCGACCTGCAATGCAAGATAATTGAAGTTTATTCTGTTCCTTCAAATCAATATCCAAAAGTTCGAGAATTGAGCAAGTTGTCATTTATAACCTCCTTATTTAGTATAGAATAGCACAATTATCTAAAATTTGAAAGAATAATATATACATTTGTAACATACTTTTTGTAACCCCTTGCAAAAGGCTCAGAAAAAATATTTATATTTTTTATTTGACTTATATCTAAAAAAGGGTTAACTTATATATAGGAAATAAAAGAAACTCCTAAAAGATTTTCTTCTATAATTTAAATTAAGGATCCCATTAAAGGGAAAGAGAGGTATCACAAAGAAACATAATTTTACAATATAGTTTATTTATAAATAGCAATATTTATAAAGCGACAGCCAAAAAAAATAATCCTTGAGGATTATCAATCTTAATGTAGGAGGATGCCCTTTTGGGACTAATCTTAAAAGAGGGCGATAAATATATGAATTTAATAGTTAGAGGTGTTAATTATACTCCAAGTGAAGCTACCAATGAATTTTTGAATAAAAAACTTGAAAAGTTAGACTTTGCAAAAGAGTACATCCATGATTTGGAACTTGTTATGACTCGTTTAAAGACAGGACAAGGATATCATGTTGAAGCTCATGCACATTTCGCATGGGGTACCAGAAAGACTATTGGCGTGGACTGTTATGAACTATATGATGGAATTCTTGGTATAATCGATAAACTTGCAAGACTTGTAAGAAAAGAGAAAGGAAAAGTTACCGATAATAAAGGTGGCGAATCTTTAGCTCAACCCGAATTATATAAAGAAGAAGATGATGAAGTAAAATAGTTACCTAATATATAAATAAAAATAAGGAAGTTCAAAAGGACTTCCTTATTTTGTATAAAAATTATGTGATAAATATTAATTTCCTTTGTATAAAAATTATGTGATAAATATTAATTTCCTTTGTATAAAAATTATGTGATAAATATTAATTTCCTCTAATATAAGTTGAATCAATATTTAGTTCTTTTCTGTACTTTGTTACGGTTCTTCTTGCAATTGATATGCCTTTTTCATTTAAAGCATTTGCAATTTTCTGATCAGATAGGGCCTTTGGACCTTCATGATTCAATAAAATTTCTTTGATCATCTCTTTAATTGCTGTTTTAGATGTTGCTCCACTACTAGATTCCATGGCTGAAGAGAATAGTTTTTTAACACTAATTATTCCCCAATCGGTTTCAATCCATTTTGAATTAGCTAATCTTGATACAGTTGTTTCATGAACACCCATTTCCTCAGCAACTTCTTTTTGAGTTAATGGTTTAATAGCTTTTAATCCTTTTACAAAGAATTCACTCTGTCTTTCAATCAGAATTGTGCCTAATTTAAATAGATTTTTGTTTCTCATATCTATTTGATCTATCAACTCTTTTGCAGCTTTAGTCTGTTCTCTAATATATTTTTTAGTTTCTTTATCAGAAGTTTCTCTCTCTAATGATATAAAATCTTTGGAAAGTGTTAAATCTGGAAGATTTGCAGCACTAGTGTGGAATTCAATTTTACCATTAATAACATGAATAGATAAATCTGGAATAACATAACTTTCTAGGCCACTATCATATTGAGATCCTGGAAAAGGTGTAAGTGTTTTTAAAAATGATAAAAGATAGGCGAGTGTATCCTCATCAACTTCAATATCTTTAGCAACAAATTTAAGCTTATTAGCTCTAACTTTTTCAAGCTCACACTCTATTAGTTTCTTAAAGCTTTCATGGTATTCACTCTCTAATCTATGAAATTTAGCTTGAATGAAAAGAGATTCTTTCCACGAATCACAACAGCAACCAACTGGTTCATAATTTTGAATAACTGATTGCATTTTAAATATTAATTCTTGTTTTTCATCTTTTGATAAATCTGTATTTTTTAGTATAACATTATTATCTTCGGATAAAATTTCATCAAGAGGAATTCTGTTAAAACCATCTTTATCAAGATTTGATATTAAAAGTTCTCCAATTTCTAATTCTTCTTCACTAATGTTATCAAGATGCAATCTATTGATTAAATGAGTCATTAAGCTTTCGCTCTGACTTATTGCATTTTCTAAGAATTTTTGAGCTCTATCTGATGCTTCGCTATCATAAATACCATTTTGATCGCTACCATATTCAGATGCATCTGAATAATCATCTTCACGCGATTTGCTTGGAATTTTTTCTGCAAAGTTTTCCCAAGAGTTTTCTTTTGTATCAGGTATTTCTAGAGCTGGGTTAGATTCAATTGCCTCTTTTATTTTCTCTTGCAATTCTGTAAGAGGGAGAGCCATTAATTCTAATCTCTGAAGCATTAACGGCGATAGTGTTAGGCTTTGTTTTTGAGAAAGTGTAAGTGATAATGCCATTTAGTTGTCCTCAAAAGCAGTGCCAAAGTAAATGTCTTTGGCTATATCGTTTGCAAGTAGTTCTTCTTTTTTACCGGAAACTAATATAGTTCCTTCATTGATAATATGAGAACATGTTGTAATTGAAAGGGTGTCTCGAACATTATGGTCTGTTAATAATATGCCAATACCTTTATCAGATAGATCTTTAATAACTACTTTAATGTCTGAAACTGCCTTAGGATCAATTCCTGCAAATGGTTCATCTAGTAGGAGAAAATTAGGGTCTGTCGAAATAGCTCTTGCAATTTCAGTTCGTCTTCTCTCTCCACCAGAAAGTGTGTACCCAGGTTGTTTTCTAATGTTAACTAAACCAAATTCTTCTATTAGAAAATCTCTTTTATCTTTTCTTTCAGCCTTAGTTAATAAACCTTGTTCTTCTAAAACAAGCATAATATTATCTTCAACGCTTAATTTTCTAAATATTGATGGTTCTTGAGGTAGGTAGGATAAACCTTCTCTAGCTCTTTCAAACATAGGAAGTTTTGTAATAATTTTATCATCTAATTTAATGATACCGCTGTTTGCTTTTATAAAGCCAACAATCATGTAGAATGTTGTTGTTTTTCCAGCGCCATTTGGTCCAAGAAGTCCTATTACTTGACTGCTTTCCATAGAGAAAGATATGCCCTTTACGACACTTTTCTTACCATAATTTTTTTTGAGTTCCTGTATTTCAAGAACATGTTTCATAAATATTCTTAAGGTAAAAACCTTTCTCCTTATTTTAGATTTAATAAATTATAACATTAAATAAATAATTCAACTACCAAGTATTTTGGTAAATATTATGGTTTCTTTATGTATTCTTGATGGTTCCCTCTATAGAGCCCTCAAGGGATATTTCATTATTATCCATATTTACACTAATAGCTTGAGCTTTATAGACATCATCTTTCCATAAAATTTTAGAATTACCTAGTAAAACAAGAGTGTTTTCTTCTCGATCAAATATTAGATTATCACTAGTACATTTCATGATTTCTTCATCGGCTATGTGAAGTAGATTAATTTCAACACTAAGACTCATTTTTTCTTTATCAATATCATATTCAAGAGATTGTGAGGTGGAATGAAGTTCATTATTAGTATCATCTATTTCAACACCACCAACTATGCTAATGATATTTGTAATTCTATTATAAAATAAAGAGGAGGCAAGTATTGTTAACCCCTTTTTCTCATCTTTTATTACAACCTTGCCATCACATTGGATTTGATCATAATCTTTACCTAAAAGAGATATTTTAGTAGCTGATATACTTAAGTCATCTACTATAACATTTGCAGGATTTTCGAGTGTGATTGATTCTAATCCCTCTCTCATAGATATTTTTGTGTATCCACCATTGAATGTAATCTCTGATGCATAAATAGAGGCAGATGTAGAGATTAAAATAAAAAATAGAAAATATATAAATCTAATTTTTTTCATTAATTTTTCCATCCTTTATTGTAGATAATTCAAATATTCGAGTATTTAAATTACCGCTAAATCCATAACCTTCGATAGAATTTGATTGGTCCCATATTACATTAACAACTCCATCATTGCTATCGAGAATGGAATTTGAATTATCCCAATTGATTGAATCACAATTAATTTGTAATCCCTCATTTTTGATATCAACAATAACATTGCCACTTAATATAGCATCATCTTTTTTTGTATTAATTTCAACGCTATCAGCTCGTCCCTCTAGTTCAATATTAGAATCTTCATCATATCTGATAAATGTTACATCTGTACCAAATGCTTTATTATCATCTTTATATATTTCAAGTAGACTTGCCTTTATAATAAAAGGATTACCATCTGCTCTACCAACCTTATATGTAGTATCATATAGTGATAAATCAGGATGTACTATAGGTATATCTTTTTCTTTTTGTTCATTTATAAACGAACAAGAGGATAAAATTATTAACAAAGATATAGCTAGCGATGCATATAATCTTTTATTCATAATTTCATCCTCATTAAGTTTTGCTCTCTCTATTCATTATCTTTAAAGATACGTGAAATAGTTGGAACAAATTTACCTTTTGCTTTCTTAAAATATAGATTTACTAAAAGAAATCCTACAACTATTCCTAGTATACCCGTTAAAAAATGAAGTCCTTCATTTTTAACATTAAATATCATATAGAATAGTGGAAAACATAAAAGTGGAACCATGAGAGTCATAAATGTTGAAAATATTGTTCTATTTGGTGGTAGATATAATTCTGCCATATCTCCAACTTTAATATCATCATGTTCTTTATTGATTGTAGCTTCAAAGGTTTTACCTTTGACATTGCAAAACATTGTACCACTACAGTTTTCGCAGGCATCTGTTGGACAACTTACATCAACTGTATTTTTACTCTTGTTCTTTCTAACAACTTCTACTTTTTCGTACATTAGTTTACCTAGTTGGGTTCTTACAACCCGTTCTTATTCGCTTGATGCTTGAAGCTTTATTATCATCATCAATATCTACAATAACACCTTGTAATTCAAGGCCTTCCCAACTTTCTTTTGAACGGCGAGGAATTGCACTCATGATTTTTTCAATTTCATTCTTTGCATCAAATCCACCGACACTTATAGTTGAACCGATCATACCATTATCACTTATGAAAGCAGTACCTTTATCAAGTATTCTTTCATCGCTACTTAAGGCTTTACAGTGTGTACCTATAACTGCCGCTACATCTCCGTTTAACATATATGCCATAGTATTTTTTTCAGCCGTAGTTGAAGCATGGAACTGAAGCAAAATAATATCACATTTATCTTTTATGTTTTCAACAATGCTTTTTGCACTAAGGAAAGCATTTTGAAGATGTGTTCTTGGGAAATCGGAATTACCTAAAAGATTTACAATTGCTATATTTTTACCTTTAACCGTTGTATATCTTATACCTTTTCCGGGATTGCTAATAGGGTAGTTTGCTGGACGAAGAACAAAATTGCTTTTATCAATAAAATCAACCATATCTATTTTATAATAGATCTTTTCACCACCGGTGATAAAATCTACGCCCATCTTATGTACCATTAAAGCATGGTTCTTTCCAATTCCAAAACCATTGGTTACACCTTCACCATTAGCAATAACTAAATCTATATTCTCTTTTTCAATTAATGGCTTTAATAATTGCTTTACAACAGTTGTACCAGGTTTACCAACTATTTCGCCTAAAAATAATACTTTTATACTCATGAATACTAATTTATAATGCAAAGTACAATCAATCAAGTAAGTTATATACATTTATCATTAAAACTATACTTTTTATGCTACTTTGATTTTTTTAAACAAATTTAAAACGTTGACAGTTAACAATCAACAGATTATAGTACAATTTGTTATTGCCCAGATGGTGGAAATGGTAGACACGCTAGGTTCAGGTCCTAGTAACATAAAAGTTGTGCAAGTTCAAGTCTTGTTCTGGGCATTATCATATATTTCAAAATACAAGTTAAGATATTGATTAATTATTTACCAATAAACAATTAATATCTAAGATACTTTTTAAAAACTATAGTAAAAAAAGCTCAGCTAGACATCCAATGATTTTAGCAATAAGGTTCACCCACTTTTATTGATAACGTATATAGTTATAGCTAATCGTGTTGTTATAAAAATAATTCATACTTTCTTACTAAATAATGATTGTTGACATTTTTTTTCTTAATTAGCATATCGATTATACCATCTTCTTTTTTAAAATTATTTTTTATAATACTTAAAATTGTTAGTTCATTTTCATACGTTTCATTTCCAAAAGAACTGGAATATAAATTAATTATAATTTCTCTATATTGAGTATCTAATAATCTGCCTAAACAAAGATAGGCTAAATGCCTAATTTCTCTTTCATCATGATAACTTAATCCAATTATAAATTGCATGAAAATATCATTTAGGGTGTTAAAGGATTTCTTTATTTTATAAATCATTAAAAAATAATTTATACTTTCTAAAGCTTCAATAATTGTTGTTATAGTATCAGATTGAGCAATTTCAGATAATAATGAAACTAATTCATTATTATTTAGAGAATTGTTGGAAATTAATAAAAGCTCATAACAAAGTTTTATATTTTGTTTATCTAAATAATTAATCCAAAACATTCCTTCGCCATTAGTGCATTTTTCTTTTTGAGAAAAGATAGTTTTAATAGTATCCTTAATAATTTTCGTTTTTGGAAATAAAATTCTCATTAATGTCAATAATTCAATGGCATCTTTTTTTGCATCAATTGTTTGTTTTTCAGATACTAAAGTATTTAGCAACCCTTTACATAAATCATTTTTTTGTTTGCTAGATATTGGCATATTATGATTATATAATAAAACGCAAATTTTATTGTAAGGATTAATTGAATAACCTCCAGACCAAGAATTGTTTTTACCTTGTTGCTCATTTAGTCTATTTATCATATCTACCATATTTTTGAAAATTATAGAGTGCTTTTCTTCATTTGTTTTAAAAACTTCTTCTGTATAATTTTTTTCATAGAAAGCTGGATAATTTTCTTTTATTGCTAAATCAAATGATTTCATATCTATTGTGAATGTATTTCTAATTTTAATTAACAATCTATTTAGATACAATTCAGTTCTATTTGTTTCTTTATTTTTAATAATATCAGAAAGTAATAGTTTCCATTTATATTGATTATCTTCGTTTAAACCTTCTAATTTTAAATTATAAATTAATGCATAAATTTTATCGAAAAATCTATAATACTTATTTTTTATATATAATTCACAAATTTCTAGAATATTTAAAACAGAAACTCTTTCCTTGGTATTCAATAATGCTTCTAAATAATCAGTATTAACAAAATTCCAAGCGTATTTTTCTATAATTACCTGTTTCATTTGAGTTTGTAAATCCAAAAATAATTGTTTGAATGATTCATCAGAAAAATAAAATCCAAAATGTTTTAGTAGTAATATTTTCCCTTTTATTTGTTTGAACCTAAGTGGAATTAAATTAATAGAAACTAATATTTCTTCAACATCCATGTTGTTTAGATTATTTGTTGATTCTCCAAAAGCTCTTAAAAATTTTTCAAGTTGTTTTGTTTCTCCTAAATATAGTAATTGAGTTACAATAAATAAATATAATTTATGGTCTCTATGAACTAGGCACTCATTTATCAAATATGGAACCATTTTTTTACCAAATAATAAAATGGTGTGTGTAAATGAACCATATAACAGAGATGTTACAAAAATATTTGCAATAATATCTAATTTATAATCTCTCATAGTAATTTGAGAGGAATAAGGATTACTGATTTTTTCTTCAATAATATCATTTGTTGTAGTATTTATAAAATTACTGCATAAACGATCTAAAACAGGTAAATATATAGGGTTTGTGCTTGAATCAATTTTCTTTTGACCTTTTGTTGAATATTCAGTTTTGTTATTTTCTATGTTGATATAGTTAATAATATTTCTATAATCAATATATAAATCATTTAACATCCACTTAGGTATTTTATTATTATTTTCATATTTATCAATAATATTTTCTATTTGACTTTGAATTTTTGTTAAATCTTTTTCCAAATAATAAGTTTCAAATATAGAGAGTCTTAGGTTTACAAAATCCTTTATTTCGTTGGGGTACTGTTCAACAATTTTATGCTTTAAATCTAAAAAAGTGGATTTATCAAATTCTTTTTTTAATAAAACAACATCAAGAAAACCTGAAGCATATTTATCTAAAAAATTACTTTTTTTAGGCTGTTCTGTTCTTGATGGTATATAATTGCATAAACTATTTTTTGTATAATTATTATTTGAATATAAGTCTTTTGATAGTAGATTTTTAGCTTCTTTTAATATTGGTTTTTCTTTTTCTGTGATGTCAAATTTAGGAATGTCTTGTATTTCTTGTTCAATTGATTCATAGCTATATCCTATTTGTATATTTCTTTTATTTGAGGGTCCACAATAATTTAAGTATCTTGCAACAACATCATTAATAATAGTGTGATATCCCGCTTCAATTAATTCTGGATATGTATGTTTTTTATTATAATGATTAAACTGTATATTTTTATAAGAATCTAATTTTTTGTGGGGATCTTTAGAATTCGTTCTATAAATGACAGTATTTTTCATATTTAAAATGTTTGTTCGTTCAATTTCTTGCAATGTTCCTTGAGAAAGTTCATCTTCTTCATCAATAATAAAAAGTACAATATTGTTTCTTTCTAATTCTTGTAAATATGAATCTGTTACATTACATGAAGCTCCTGGTGCGTCTTCAAAAATATAAACATTAAAAAGTCCTGTTTCTTCTAATAGTACTTTTAAAGATTTCCTTACAATGTCTAATTTTTCATTTGTACAACTTGAACTTATAAAAACTTTAATTTTAGTTGTAATAGTATCATATTTCATTATTTTATCTCTATTTATGCTAATTTTCTTTTATAATACCACATATATGCAAATTTAAAAATGTAAGTTTCCACTTGGCAACAATATTTTTTACTATGTTGATTGCAAAACTAAATGTATTTCTTGAATTTAATTATTCTACATTTAGTATTGCAAATTGGTTTTTATTTTATAATGGGTAACACTTCAGTTAAGGGCTGTCATAATCAAACTTATCCCTTTAAAAAGATTTATTGATTCTATTAAGAGTTACTAAATACAATTAAAGTGATATTTTATTTATCTACTTTAAGAAAATATCACTTTTTGTTGCTATTTAATAATCCCATTACTGCTCCAGCTACTGCTCCAGCTTCTAATAATGTATTTCGACTATCGATTTTTTGAACCAACTGTTTTTTTTCTTTATTCGCTATATCTAATTTATTTATAAAATCATTAACTTCTTTATCTTGTTTATTGAATGTTTCTGTTAAGTTTTTTAGATTTAAACCCATTTCATCTCCTAATCCTGCTAAACGATTTATAATCATTGAATACTCTTCTATTATTTTGTTATCAGTATTATTAGGATATCTTACACTATGATCAATTTCACTCCAGGCTTCTTCAAATATTGTTCTAACTTGGATTTCACCAATTATTTCAAAATTATGTTCAGATGTTTTAAAAACATAATGTAATGATCTATATCCATAGTCATGATATTTTAATTTAAAATTATTTTCACTATAAAATGATTCTTCTTGATCCCCTTTTCTAATATAGGCAATAGGTTGTTCGATTAGATTAAAATTTGCTCTAATATATTTGTCTATATTTTTCCATTCATCTTTAAAAATATGAATTAATCTTATTCCAATTAAATCTGTTATTTCTTTCTTATAATTGGCTAAGTTTATATTTCTATCTTCTTTATTTTTTCTAATTATCTTTTCGCGTAGATGTTCAGAATCTTTTATGCGATAATTTAATAAATGAACATCGTTGATACGATTAAAACCTTTTATTAAAAATTCACTTACATCATTATATTCTTGAATATTTCTTTTATATTCTTCAATAATTTTATTCAATTCTGAATCTGCTAATTTTTTTTCCATTTTGTTCATACAATAACCTCAAAAATTTTAATTAATCAAACATTGAATATAACATGAAATGATAAGAAAATAGTATATAACAAATTCTATATATAAATTAGAAATATTGATTTAACTTTACTAATTCTAAATTTTTGCAGAAAATTAATATTTTTGTGTTATTATATGAATAATAATATAAGGGGAATAATTTTGAAATTTATAGTAGATAATGACGGTGCTCCAGATATTCCTGAAAGATTATTACAAAATCATGAAGAAGGAAAAGTAATCTTTTTTTGTGGTGCGGGTATATCTTATGATGCAGGATTGCCAGGCTTTAAAGATTTAGTTGTTAAAGTATATAAAAAACTAGGTTGTTCTTATAATCAATTTCAAGAAGAAGCTATAAAAAATGGACAATTAGATTTAGCAATTACACTTTTAGAAAAGGATAACATATATACTAAAAGCAAAATCAAGGAAGAAATAAATAAAATACTGAGTTCACCAAAACTTGATGACAAATCAGTTACCCTTCATAAAGCTTTATTAAAATTATCAAAAACTAAAGACAATAAATTAAAATTAGTAACAACAAATTTTGATAGAGTTTTTGAATCTTTAAAATTAAATAATAAGTTTTATTCATATGTAGCTCCAGCATTACCAATTATTAATGCTGATTGGGATGGTCTTATATATTTACATGGATTATTAAATGAGGAAAATACAAATCCCATAGTAATTTCAAGTGGAGATTTTGGGCAAGCCTATCTTATAGATAGATGGGCAGCAAGATTTATGGGACAATTATTAAAAAAATATTCAGTTTGTTTTGTAGGTTATTCTTTAAATGATCCAATATTAAGATATATGACTGATGCAATTGCAGCAGGAAAAAATGCTGGAGAGTCAGCTCCTGAAATTTTTGCTTTTTGTGATTATAATAAAAGAGGAAAATATACAAAAAAGGAATATATAATTGAAAAATGGAAAACTAAAGGTGTCATTCCAATTCCTTATAATAAAAAAAACAATCATTCTTTACTAAAAAAAACCTTTTCTGCTTGGGCTGATTCTTATTCAAAGGGGTTTCAAGGAAAAGTCCAAGAAGTTATTAAATTAAGTGAATCAAAACCTTCTGCAAGTACAGATGAAAATGATATTGTTAAAAAATTGATTTGGGCCCTTAGTGATTCTACAGGAAAAGCAGCTGAAGCTTTTGCTAATAATAATCCTATTTTTGATTTTTCTTGGTTATATGCCCTAAATGATACAAAATATAAAGGTAAAGATTTATCTTTATTTGGAATATCTTGTCAAAATTTAGATGAAGAATATTCTATAATAAATAGGCCTGTAGCAGAAAAAAACAAAATACCAATTCAATCAATAGTTAGTAATAGATATGAATATGAATATGATTATAGTGACAATATTTTTGAAGGTATTTATAATTGGCTACTCAGACACATAAATAATCCTGATTTGATAATTTGGATAAGCAAAAATGGTGGATTATTAAACATTAATTTCAAAAATAAAATAATTAGACAACTGAATAAATTTGATGAGTGGGAAACAGAGAATAATGTTAAAAGTAACTTAGAAAAAGAACAATATTTACTAGATAATCCAAATGGGATTCCAAATCAAGAAATGAGAATATTATGGGATTTAGTTTTATCTGATAAATTATGTAAATTTAGGGATTATCTTAATTTATATCGAAATTCTAATAATTTTAAGAAAAATGGGATAAATATTAGTAATAAAAATCTTTTAATTAAAGCTTTAACTTCTTTCGTAATTATAGAAAAAGGTTCAAATAATAAATTTTCATTTTTCGGTGATGATGAAGAAAGTATTTCAATATTTTCAACTCTTAATTTAAATGTTGAAATAGATATAAATGTTTCTCATTTTTTATTAACAATGAAAAATTTTGAAAACTGGAAAAGGAGTTTAAATAATTGTGTTTTAGATTTTACATTATTACTAAAAGAATATTGTGATTTAAATTTTAAATTGGGTAAAAAAATATTAGAGGCTGATTATTCTTATATTGATATTGATGATATATCTAATATAGATATACATTATATTTATCACCACAATTCTTATGCAACTCTTTTGTATTTACTTTGGAATTCTTGGTATGAAACAAATAATCAAAATCCAAAATATGCTAATGATATTTTAAAAATATTTTGGAATATTCCTTATCCGATTTTTAAAAGATTAACTTATTTTGCTTTGTCAAAACAAGAAACTATAGATTTTAATTTTGCTTACAATTGTTTAAAAAATGATAATTGTAAGTGGTTGTGGGCTCAAAATACACGAAACGAAACTTTTCAATTATTAAAAAAAATAGCTAAAGATTGTGAAGTGAATAGTATAAAATTAATTGAAGATTTATTAATGAGGGGAGAAGCTTGTAATATTTATCCTAATATCGAAGAAAAAGATAGATTGGATGAAATATTCAGTATAAATTTATATGATCGTCTTGATACTATAAAAAGGGTTAATCCTAATTTTTTATCAAAAAATGCATTAGAAAAATATAATGAGATTAAAGAAAAATATTCACTTTCAACCTTTGATGGCAATAACCATGAAAAGCCTTTTCATGAATTATCAGATTCAGAAAAAGATTTAGAGAACGTTCAATTACCAAAGAATGAAAAATTATTAATTGGATATATAAAAGATAATCAAAAGAGAAGATTTAAAAATATTAGAGATGATTGGAAAGACCTTTGTAAAAATGACATTCCCTTGGTTTGTAAGATTTTATTAACTTTATATAAAGAAAATATTGAATCATTTGATTGGTGGAATGATGCCTTTTATAATTGGAGAGATGAAAGCTTAGTTAAAAAAAGTTGGGATGTTTTATCAAATGAAATTGTCAATTTCCAAGATGTTTTTTTCGTTAAATGTGGTAGGTATTTAAGTGATTGGTTAAATACTTTATCATCTTTAGAATTTAATTCTCAAGATATATTTTTAGAATTGATTAATCAAATTATTTCAAAATATAATGATACAACTAAAATTAATGAAGATTTTGTTTCTGCAGCTATTAATAATCCTGTTGGGATATGTATTGAATCATTACAAAATTTGTGGTTTTCTAAAAAACCTTCAAATAATAGTTTAATTAACCAAGACTTAGCTACTTTATATACAAAAATATGCAATGATAATAATTCTAAATTTATTAGTGGAAAAGTCATTTTAGCTTCAAATGTTTTATTTTTATATCAAGTAGATTCAAGTTGGACAAAAGATAATCTAATACCTTTGTTTGATTGGGAAAATGATGAATTAATTGCAACTGCTGTATGGCAAGGATATTTGTGGAATCCAAGAAGCAATATAAATTTAATAGGTGAAATTAAAGAATATCTAGTTCAAACAGCATTTTTTAGAGAAGAATTGTCCCAAAGTAAAGATCAATATATAAGACTTATTTCCTCAATAGGCGTTTATAATCAAAAAATAATCAAATTTGATAACATAAGAGATATTATTTACACTTTTAACAATGAAGAATTAATAGTTGTAATAGATTATTTAAATAACATAATTAAAAATACAGAGGATAATTTAGATATATTATGGGATGAAAAAATTTACCCCTTTTTTCAAAGTTGCTTTCCAAACTCAAAAAGTACAGTAACAAAAGATTTATCACAGAGGATTGCTTTTTTATGTATTAATTCAGGAGTCCTATTTAATAAAGTCTATGATAAAATGAATTTTTATTTAATACCTATTGAATATCCTGATTTAATATTTATTTTGTTAGAAGGTACACAAATATTTATGAACTTTCCAAAAGAAAGTTTAGATTTTATATATAAATTAATTAATGAGGAAAGTAGAATTAATAAATCAACCTATTTAAAAAAATGTTTAGAGCTAATTATTGAATCAGATGAGAGTTTAAAAAATATACCTCAGTATAAAGAATTAATTGAACGGATTTAACTAATACAACTTGTATTTGAAATAAAAACTATCAAAAAAATGGTACTCATTTTAGGTGCTAAGTAGAGAGGATATTAGTTCTCTACTCTACGGAGGTTTTATGGAAAGAGATTTTAGTACCCCAAGTGGTAATAGTTTTACAGTTAGTTATGCTAATTGTGTAGAGAGAGGTTATAACTGTAATTTTCCGAATAAAGTTATTGTTAATAATGCAAATGAGTTTTCTAAAGTTTGTTTATATGATTATATTTTAGGTTCATATAAATATAATTATAGGAGTTCAACTAATTTTATAAGTGTTGATGCATTTGGTATGGATTGTGTAAACAATATTTTTTTATAAGCAGGGTACGCTTTTTCGGTAATAGGTAGAGGGCAATAATTTGTTCTCAATTTATTAAATGAGGAGTGTAATATGCGTAATTTACCTATTGCATATGGTAATAGTTGTTTTGCAAAAAACTGGTCAAATAAAACTATTACTTTTGATGAACTGTGTACAAGATTAAAAACAACTATTAGAACAGTTGAAACTCAAGAAGAGTACCCAAAACTTCCAAAAAGGGAGAAAGACAGAGCCAAAGACAAAGGTGGCTTTGGTGGAGGGATATTAAAAGATAATCGAAGAAGACGAGAGAATATAGTAAGCAGATCTATGTTAACTCTTGATGCTGACAGTGCATCAACTGAGTTAATATCAAACTTTGAGATCCTTTGTGCTTATAGAGCTTGTCTTTATACAACGCACTCACACGTGCCATTAACTCCTAGATGAAGAATTATTATACCTTTAACTAGATATGTGACTTCTGATGAATATACAGCCATTTCTAGATACTATACACGGATATTAGGAATAGATATGTTTGATGAATGTTCTTACAGACCTCATCAATTAATGTATTGGCCAACAACTCCATCTAATGGAGAATTCATATTTAAAGAAGTAGATAAAGAATGGTTAAATCCTGACTTGTTTTTAGCAGCTTATCCTAATTGGAGAGATTGCACACTTCTTCCAACTTCTAGTAGAGAAAGCTCAGTTTATAAACCTACAAATAGAAAACAAGAAAACCCACCAGAGAAGAAAGGTCTTATTGGTGCTTTTTGTAGAGCTTATGGTATTGAAGAAGCAATTGAAAAGTTTATACCTGATGTTTATGAACCATCAATAGTGGATGGTGATATGATTATATCCCAGCTGATTCTAGTGCTGGAGTTATTATTTATGATAATAAGTTTTTATTCTCTCATCATGCAAGTGATCCCTCCTGTAATAAATTATTAAATGCTTTTGATTTAGTTAGAATCCATAAATTTGGTCATCTAGATAAAGATAATGATAACACAACTTCAAAAAGTCCTTCTTATAATGAAATGACTAGTTTTGCTATTTCTGATGAAAAAGTTAAAGGTTTAATTACTAAAGAAAAAATAGAGCAAGCTGGAATTGAATTTGATGAAAATGAAGATTGGAATAAATATCTTGAAGTTGATAAAAGAGGTAATATAGTTCCATCCTTTGATAATTTTGTTTTGATTTTAAGAAAAGATAGAAATCTTAAAAATATTAGATTTAATATTCTAAGTAACTCAATAGAAGTTGTAGACAAGATTCCTTGGAAGTCATTTAAACCTGGATGGAGTGATATTGATTTTGCTAATTTGCAGGTCTACTTTTCAGAAGTTTATAAAATATATGCTCCAACTAAATTAAAAAATTCATTTTTAGCTATATGTGGTGAACGACATTATCATCCAATTAAAGAGTATTTTAATTCTTTACCGAACTGGGATGGAATAGAGAGAATAGAAACTTTATTCATTGATTACTTAGGTGCTGAAGATTCTACTTATACAAGAGCAGTTACAAGAAAAACAATAATAGCTGCAGTTGCAAGAATATATGAACCTGGTATTAAGTTTGATTGTGTTCCAATCTTAAATGGACCACAAGGTATTGGTAAATCAACTCTCTTTTCAAAACTAGGTGGAAAATGTTTTTCAGATAGTTTAACACTAACAGATATGAAAGATAAATCAGGACCTGAGAAATTACAGGGATTTTGGATTTTAGAACTTGGTGAATTAGCTGGTATGAGGAAGGTTGATATTGAAAGTGTTAAATCTTTTATATCAAGAAATGATGATAAGTTTAGAGTTAGTTATGGCGTATGGGTAGAAAACCATCCAAGACAATGTATTATAGTTGGAACTACTAATGCAGAGAGAGGGTTCTTAAGAGATCTAACAGGGAACAGAAGATTCTGGCCTATAATAGTTACAGGTGATTGTATAAAGAAATCTTGGGATTTA
This sequence comes from Sphaerochaetaceae bacterium, assembly GCA_963678765.2. GTDB lineage: Bacteria > Spirochaetota > Spirochaetia > Sphaerochaetales > Sphaerochaetaceae > Pleomorphochaeta. The sequence goes on from CAXXVM010000003.1 coordinate 56,730, forward strand.
AGTGAAGATATAATTTCTCAAATATGGGCTGAAGCATTAGTGCTTTATCATATAGGAGACTCTTTATAACAGAGGCAAAGATGATTAGACAAACAAAACGTGCTTTATCATATAGGAGACTCTTTATATCTTGAAGGTGAAATAGCTCAAGTAGCTAAAGACTATCAAAATAAAGCAATTGAAAGCGATGAAAGAGAAGGCCTAGTCAAAACATATCTTAATAATTTACTTCCTGAAAACTGGGATAAATTAGGACTTGGTGAGAGAAGAGATTATCTTGCTGGTTTTAATAATAGTGGAGTCCTTGAACGATTATTTGTTTGTAATCTTGAAATATGGAGTGAATGTTTTAATAAAGATCCTTCTTCTATTAGAAAATCAGACTCATATGAAATTGGAACAATTATGAAACATATGGATGATTGGATTAAATATGAAGGAAATAAAAGCAGAACAAAGAGATTTCCAATCTATGGAAAACAACAAGCCTATGTAAAAAAGACAAAATAGTAATTATAATTTCAATGTGATTCTTGAAGTAATACTATAATAACAGCGCCAGTATTTTCTCTACTATTGGTGCTGGTGCTTTTTTAAAGCTTATTTCATTTTTAAAATTCTCATTCCATTCTCTAAGAAAATTGCTATCATAAGAATTTAATTTATTGGAATAAGCTACAAAAATGGGAAAAGAATATTTTCTTATTCCACAGCTTTATTCCATATCTAATTCTTTATAATTGGTGATTTAGTTACCTTTGGAATAAATGGAATAAGAATATAGTAAATAAAGTAAATATATTAATAATATAGTATATAGCTATGTATACCTTATAAAGCGTATATATAATAAAAGAATATGAAATGCTTCACTCCATATTCCTCAATCCATTAGAGTATAATTATTTAGAGTCTGATTTGTTTTTCTAATTAAAAAAATGGCCTCAGGCCCTTAGGCAACTGAAGCTCTATCTATGCAATCAAATATTAGAATTGATAAAAAAAGATTCAATAGAAGGTGGTGCCTTAGGTGTAACAAGTATTTTTACAAAAGTTCCTAAATGGTGACATTGTAGAACTAGATTATGCGATATCAATATTAATTAAAGCTTTTAAGTACCTAATTTCTAAATTTAATTTTTCTATTGAATTGCTAGTAATAAAACTTCGATTTAAAAAATTTTCTTCAAATTCATTAATTAAATCAGTCAATTCTAATAATAAAATCAACTCATTTTCATTTTGAACTTTTGAAGAAATTGAATTTTTAAATGTTTTAATATATTTTCTCTGATTTATAAATTCATAATAAAATTTTTCCAGTAATTGATAATCAATATGATTATCAATAGGAACTGTAAGAAGTATTTTTTCTAACTCATTAATATATTTTTTATATTGCACTTTTAGTTGATTAATAAAATTGTAATTGTCTAATTTACTTCTTTGATTTTTTATAATTAGAATGTCATTTTCTTTACAGATTTTTGAGAAATTTTCATTCCATAGACTTGGTATATAAAAATAATTAGATCTTAAAATATTATTTAAAGATATTAAATTATTAAGATTGGTCTGCCCCCCAAATATTTTGAGCTTCTTTCAAAAAATATTTATTCCATTTTTTGGTTCTACAAAATATTGAAAAACTCTCATTTATATTCATTGAAGTCAAAATGGCTATAAAAGCTCCTTTTAGTAAAGAATAATCAAAATTAATTTCAATGTATTTATTTGGTATGTTCATAATGAAATTATAATAATTATTGTAAAAAAGATTTATTATTTCAGGAAGAAATATAAAAATTGTTAAGGTTATATTAAATATATAATATTTTGAATAAACAATTGATTCAATAGAATTCTAAAAAATAAATTTGCTTTTCTTTTTGGCTTAATTTCTTTATTAATAATCATATATAAATTATAGAAACTTTAATATTATTTTACAATATAAAATATATATTAAGAGCAACTTCACACTTCATCACCACTGAAGATTTAGCTTTGATTAATATTTGATTTATTGGGGGGTGGGGGGATTTAATCTCTAGGGGAAATCGCCCTTATAACGTACAGGGGCATTAACGCAGAAAAAATGGTATTCAAAGGGGGTATTAACCCCTTGAATGGTTGTATAATAAATTCTTTAAATGTAAGCAATTACTCAAAAACTAAAACTAAATGAAAATAAAATTAATCAAAGAAAACAATATATTCTTTATATATTTTTGAAAACAATAATTGATAAATCAAAGTCCATCCATCAACCTTTAAATATATGATTTTCAAGATAATAAATTGTGCATTATCAACTTGATAAAAAGTTACTTTTGAGGGATATATACACCCAATGAGGAGAATTAATTATATGAAAATTATAACAAAAAAGCATTTAGATTATCTGAAGATGCAATACCCAATTGGAACTATTGTTAAACTAGTATTAATGGAAGATTCCTTTGCTCCAAAAAAAGGAACTCTTGGGAAAGTATTCCATATTGATGATACATGAACAATCCATGTTAAATGGAATAATGGATCTACACTTGGTGTTTTATATGGAATTGATAAAGTAAGGAAGATTGTAAATGGATAATATCATTAAAGAACAAATAATAAGAGTAAGAGATACTTCTTTAACAAATATGTTTGATTTAAGAAATGTTAAATTTATAGCAGAAAAATTACAGTTAAATGAATTAGCTACTTATATCTCTAATACAGACAACGAAAAAGAGTATATTTCGTATATTATTAATGGATAGGTATTACTCTTAGTTTTTATCTAGCAAGGCCCTTAGGGGCCTTTTTTGCGTCTGTGTGGGTACGTTTTTTGGGTAATAGATAGAGGCCCTACATGACAAACATAGAAAAACAAAACATATCAAAATTAAGACATGCTGGTTTTGGATATACAGCAATAGCAAATGAATTAAATATTTCTGTTAATACAATTAAATCTTTTTGCAAAGTTAATAATTTAGGTGACGTTAAAGCAAAAAAGAATAATCTAACAAAAGAAATTAGCTTTTGTTTGAATTGTGGAATAGAACTAGTTCACACTCCTGGTAAAAAGAAAAAGAAGTATTGCTCTGATAAATGTAGATCTCAGTGGTGGAATAATAATAGAGAGGGTAAATCCTCTTATCAAATAAGATGTAAAGCTTGTAACAAAACCTTCCACACCTATAAAAACAGCAATAGAAAGTATTGCTCTCATGAGTGCTATATCTCAGATAGATTCAAAGGAGCTGTCAATGAATAATAAACAGTTCGAGAATCAAAAAATGTATAACGTATCTTTATTAATTCTTTCCAAATTAAAGGAAAATAAATTAATTACTGAGTCTGAATTTATTGAATCTGAAGCTTTATTAAATGAAAAATATAAACCAATTATAGCGATTGTATCTCTTTGTAACAACTTGATTTAGTTTGAAATATAGAGCATGTATGTGTATGCGTAAGGAGAATATTTATGACAAAAATAACTAGAATAAATCCTCCTGTATTGCCCATGATGGAAAAGAAAAGAGTTGCTGCATATGCAAGAGTATCAGTTGATTATGATAAGAATTTAGAATCTCTTTATACTCAAATAAGATACTATAATTCTTTGATACAAAAAAACTTTAAGTGGGAATTTGCTGGTGTATATACTGATGAAGGAATATCAGGAACTAGTACTGCAAAAAGAGAAGGCTTTAAATCAATGATTAGTGATGCATTAAAAGGTAAGATTGATTTAATAGTTACAAAGTCAGTAAGTCGTTTTGCACGAAATACTGTTGATAGCTTAACTACAGTTAGAAAATTAAAAGAGAAGAGAATTGAGATTTACTTTGAAAAAGAGAATATATGGACTCTTGATAGTAAAGGTGAATTACTAATAACTATTATGTCTTCTCTTGCACAAGAAGAATCTAGATCCATTTCAGAGAACTGTACATGGGGGATAAGAAAGAGATTTGAAGAAGGGAAAGTTAGAATGTCTTATGGTAGCTTTCTAGGTTATGAAAAAGATGATGATGGTAATATTGTAATCAATGAAAGAGAAGCTAAAATAGTTCAATATATTTATTCTAGATTTTTACAAGGATTAACACCTGGTGCAATTGCAAGAGAATTAGAAGCAAATGAAATCAAAAATGTAAGAGGTCAAGTTAAGTGGTATGGCTCTACAATTAAAAGCATGTTACAAAATGAAAAATATACAGGAAATGCTATTCTTCAAAAGACCTATTCAACTGACTTCCTTTCCAAAAAGAGAAAGGTAAACAATGGAGAGATTCCAAAGTTTTATGTTGAAAATAGCCATCCCTCTATTATTACACAAGAGCAATATGATTTAGTTCAATCTGAATTTAAGAAAAGAGGTAATTTAAAAAATAAGAATATAAGTACAAGTGTATTTGCTAATAAAGTTATTTGTGGTGATTGTGGAAGTGTCTATACTACTAAAACCTGGCACTCAACTTCTAAATATAAAAGAATAATCTGGCAATGTAATAATAAATATAAAAACAAAGTAAAATGTAGTACACCTCATTTTAGGGAAGAAGAGTTAAAGGAAATATCTGTAGATGCAATCAATGGATTAATTAAAGATAAAGATTCAATAATAGAAAGCTGTAATTTTGTAATAAATCAAGTTCTAAAAACAGAAGAGTTGAAAGCAAAAGAAGAACCTCTAACTATTGAAGTTGATAAATTATCAAAAGAGTTAAATCAGCTAGTAGCTTCAAATGCTACAACAATTCAAAACCAAGCAGATTATGATGAGAAATACAATAACCTATATTCTACATATTCTTCAGCTCTTGATGGATTAAAAAGCCTTCAATCAACAATTCAAGATAAAACAATAAGACAAAGTAAAATCAAGCAATTCTTAAATGGTTTAAAAGCCCAAGATGAGATTATAACTGAATTTTCATCAGACGTTTTTTTATCATTAATTGATATAATTAAGGTTTATTTAAAAGATGATATTAAAGTTGTTTTTAAAAATGAATATATGGTTTAGTTTTATAGTAATATTATTTTAGTGCTTTTTAATAATAAAGGTTTTGCATTAAGTAACAATTTTCATAAGAAATCTAATTTCTCTTGAAATAGGAGAAGGAAGGCTATTAAGTTTTTTTGCAATTGGCTTTAAAGATTTTCTAGTAAGTAATTCTCCTTGAATTTTATTTTTATCACTAAATGAAAGATGTTAATCATTCAAGATTTATTTTCCTTTAGGGACAACAAACTAAACACAAACACCTAAACTAATTAATAATAAATGATAAATGATATTTTGCACTACTAAACGTAACTACAAGTTTGCAATAGTAACTATAACTACAAAACTATTCAAAGTTGCAGTTAATATTGAAATTAACATTGTAAAAAACGTGAATTGCAAAGGTAAACGCGACACTTTTAAGGTTTGCAATACTTAATGCAATACTTTGTTTAAAAATCTTCTTAAAAAACTTTATTTTTGTTTGACTTATAATATTTTTAAGTCCAAAATGACTATGAAATCAAGAAGATTTAAAAATTTGTCAATATCTAACCGGAATTGGCAAAATATCTGTTTTTTGCAGTATAAAATGCAACACTTATTTTTACTTCATATTAGTTAAGGTTGTTGGCATTATTATCTATTTTATTAGACTAGGTTTTAATATTATTTCATCTGGTGGGATGAGTTCTAGACCTAGTTTTTTTATGATTTCAATACCATACATTTTTTCAAAAATCTCATAAGGTGAATTATTCCCTAATTTAGCTCTTTTGTATGAATTTATGTGATTCATCATCTGGTTTACTTTTTCTTGTGTTAGGAAATCAAAACAGGTACCTTTTGGTAAAACTCTTCTTATAAATTCATGATTTACCTCACATTGCCCTTTTTGCCAGCTAGCCATTGCATCACAGTAGAATACTTTGGTTCGAGGTTTCCCTTTTATCGTGTTTTCGATAGCTTTGGGATTAGAAAATTCCGAGCCTCGAAAATCACGATATCGGGATTTTCGAGGGAATCCCGACAAGTAGATAAATCCCGATACTTTTAAAAACCAATTATTAAAGTGTTTAATTAATGATTTTTTCATTTTCTATCGGGATTTAATTATATTCTCTAAAATTCCTAAACTATACTCCAAGTATACAGATGTAATTCTGTAACAAATTACATGGAGGTACAGCATGAGTAATTCTTTAAAAGAAATGAATGCAGCTATTATTTCACAAATGGAAGAGACAGACCTTTCTCCTGTCACAATAAAATATACAAATGTATGTTTAAATAGTTTTACTAAGTTTTGCAATTTAAAAGGATTTAAGCCTTTTTACTCAGAGGCTTTAATAGAGCAGTTTTTAGATTATACTTATGAACTCTATTTAAAAGAAGATATAAAATATGGAACTTTACAAAACCGACGAAAGGCCATATTTTTTCTTAAACAATATAAAGAAACAGGAATTTACAAGCCCAAACACGCTTTTTTTAATTCTAAATATACTTTAATTACTCCATATTTCATAATTTTTTTAAAAGATGAATGTCAATATTATAAACAAACTAACCACTTATCAGAAAGAAGCAATGAACAAAATTATTATGTTACTAAAAAGTTTTGTTTTTATGTGGAAAACCTAGGTTTTAAAAACTTTAGAAATTTAACAATCAATGTAGTTGTTAATTTTATTAATAGTGTAAAAAAAACTAATAAAGGTAACATGAAAACTATTATTCATCATGTAAAAAGAGTATTAGAATATTTAGATAAAAAAGAGATTGCTCAAATAAACGCTGATTTTTCAATTTTAAAACCTCAGTTTATCCCAGCTAAAGAAATTGTAACTTTTTCAAAAGACGAAATAATAAAAATACTAGAGGTTATTGATAGAAATACAGATGTTGGTAAAAGAGATTATGCGATTATTCTTTTAGGTATAACTACAGGCTTAAGAGCTTGTGATGTTGTTTCATTAACTCTTAATAATATTAATTGGGAAAAAGAATATATAAAAGTTGTTCAAACTAAAACTGGCAAAGAAATCAAAGTTCCTATGCTATCTAATTTTAGTAATGCATTAGCTACTTACATATTAAAGGCAAGACCCAAATTTGATTCTACCACTCTTTTCTTAACTTCTCGTAACCCAATAAAGCAAATGCTTCCTTATTCCTTAAATAATATTTTAAGAAAATATTGTAAAAAGGTTAATGTTTTTAAAGAAAAAAAAGAAACATTTCATTCACTTAGAAGGTCATTTTGTACTTGGCTATCTCAGGAATTAACTCCAATTAATTTAATTGCTGAATGTGCGGGACACTCCAACGTCCACACTGCAGAAAGATATATTTCTGTTTCACCCAATATGACACAATGTTGTTTGGATTTTACAGGAATTAATCCACTTCCTAAAGGGGTTGAAAATGTGTAATTATTACAGTGTTTTTAGTAAAAAGATAAACAATTTTTTAAATTTTAAAGAAAGTTTAAACTTTGCACGTCATTCTTATTCTATTTCAATAAAAAGCTTAGATAACTTTGCAATAAAGCAAAAACTAACAGAACCGATTTTAACCAAAGAAATTGTTCAAGGGCTTATAATTTTTCATAAAAAAAACATCACACCAAACGGTCAACGTGCTAGGCTAATAGTAATAAGAGGTTTTGCTCAATATTTAAGATTAATTGGTGAGGAAGCGTATGTAATAGATCTTGCTGAACTTCCTAAACGTCAACAATACATACCCTATATGTATTCAGATAGCCAATTAAGACAATTATTTACTGCGATGGATAATTTACCTATTAGAGAAAACAATAGTCATATTATTTCACCTGTATTATTTAGAATGATGTATTGTTGTGCAATGAGACCTGGAGAACCAATTAGGCTTTTAAGAGAAGATGTGGATTTATACAATAAAGTAATTCATATAAAAAATACTAAAAGACATGGCAACAGACTTATTAGTATTAATGATGAATTATGTGATCTGTTAAAAGACTTTGACTTAAAAATGGGAAATCGTAAATGGTTTTTTTGTACACCTAATAATCAAAAACTCAATTCAAATTGGGTTTACAACATGTTATGCACATCTTGGGTTAGAGCTGGATTAGGAACACGTAAGTCAGCTCCTCGACCTTATGATTTTCGACATAATTCATGCTCTCGTATTTTACAAAAATGGTTAGATGAAGGTAAAGATATTATGACTATGATTCCTTATCTACAAGCCCACATGGGGCATTGTCATATTCAAGATACATTATATTATTTACATCTATTACCACAGGAACTTTTAAAATCTAAAAATATTGATTGGTCTCGCTTTGAAAATATTTATGGGGAGGTTAAATCATGAAGAAAGTCATAGATATAATATTTTTTGAATTGATTCGAGAATATTTGTGCAGTTATCTTCCAAATATTAGAAAACGTAGTGAATGCACAGTAAAAACAAGTAGAGATTCAATTAACGAATTTATCGATTTTTTACAATCAACATACCAGTTTACTATATTTGAAATCACAATTGAACAATTTAATCAAAAAGAACTATGTAGGTTTGGAACTTGGTTAATTGAAACTAAACATAATCTTCCATCAACTGCTAATTTAAGGATTTCAAGAATGCAAGCTTTTGCAAAGTATTTAGTTCAATATTGTCCGATTGAATATGTTTCTCAAATATCAAAAGTGAATAAACTTAATAAGTTCCCAGAACCCAAAAGTAAACTTCCTAAATCTCTCACACTAGATGAAGTGAAAATTCTTTTCTCAATGCCTAATCAAAGCAATAAGCTAGAATTTAGAGATTATTGTTTTATGACTCTAATGTATGATTCAGCATGTCGAGATAATGAAATTAGATCATTGAAGCTAAAAGATATTACCACCGAAAATAATATTGGTATATTAAGAATTTATGGGAAAGGGAACAAAACTCGTTTAACTCCTATTACAGAAGATATTGTTTCAATTTTAAATAAATATCTAGCACTGTTTCACCCTAATAGTAAACCTGATGATTATTTATTTTTTTCTAATACTAAAAAAGGTAGCAAAATGTCTAATGATAATACCTTGAGAATATTAAAAAAATACTCTACTAGAGCACGAGAAATATTTCCCAATTTTCCTCATGTTCACAACCATATGTTGAGACACTCACGTGCTCAAAATCTATATGATGCAAACATGCCTTTACCAATGATTAGTAAATTACTGGGACATTCCAACATTGATACAACCCAAATCTACGCGGGGGCTAGTGTTGAAAAGAAAAAAGAGGCTATTGAAAAAGCAATGTTTGGACTAAATTCAATAATTCAAAAAGAAGAATTTTGGTACAAAAAAGATGAAACAACTATAAAACATCTCTATGGTCTCTAGAAATAAATCCCGATAGAAAATTTAAAAATCATTAATTGAACACTTTAATAATTGGTTTTTAAAGGTATCGGGATTTATCTACTTGTCGGGATTCCCTCGATCACCGAGAGTGATAGGGAAAAGTTTTTTAAAGTCATTAATACCTAGAATATCATTAAGCTTATTAAAGGCATCTATAACCGATTGTGAATCATTTCTATCTCTAAGAAAAGCAAGCATTAAGCTACAATTAATAAAGTGTATTGTTAATAATACATTACTTCCTTTTGTTCCAATAACAGAATCCATTTGAACAACTGCTATATCAGGATTTTCATCTAATAATTTTTTATAGTCAGAATAGCTTCTGCCTATATAACATTTTTTGTCAATCTTTAATTTTTTATGATTTGTATTAACTCTTGATTTGTATTTAACCATTCTTGGCATATCTAAAGGTCCAGATTCCAGGTTTCCTTGTTTAATGAATGAATATAAGGTTCTTTCAGATACTAGAATTTCATCCTTATGAGTCTCATATATATGATGAAGAGATTGCCCTTTTCTCAATAAAGGATAAATTAAATCGCTCACAAATTGTAATTCAGCTTCACTAATAGAAATTCCAAATCTTGATTCATTTAAGACCTCTTTATACTGTTTCTGAGCTAAAATACTATCATAAATCCTTTTTTCTAAATGACATTTTGATCTAATTTTACACTCATTGGAAACATAAGGGGGATTCTCTCTTATATCACATTCTTCTCTTTTGTATTTGGAGCAATAATTAATACATTTGCCACAATTGCGACAAGTATCTTTAGTACAATTTATATCATTGTATTCATTTCAATATATTCAATGAGTAAAGCCCTGCTGGTAGTAAACTGCTCCTTTTCGTTTAATTATCATATGAGACTTTATTTCTCTTGAAACATTAGATACATCTTTTCCTATATCAAAAGCTATATGCCTTAAAGACTTCCTTGTTAACAAACCTCCTACTATTTTATTTCTATCAAATATTGATAAATGTTTATTCTTGGACATTTGATTTACTCCTTTATAGAATAAATTAAGCCAACAACCTTATACTTAGAATAAACTCAATTAATCAGAAATCAATACTAAGGCCTAAATTAGTTTGTTATACTAAATGCAACTAGCTAGTTTGTAATATTAACTGCAACAAAAGAAAAATAAAGAAAAGCAGTTACTTTTTCAATTCACAACATTGTAAAAAAAGTATAGTTTTAAAATTATCATTTGCATAATATATTTTATAGCATTACACTAAGTAAGTTATCTTATAAAAATATTCAAGGAATTAGAGGTTGCATGATAAAAAAAATAGGAATTTCAAATTTTAAGGCTATTAGTAAATATCAAGAATTAAATCTAAAAAATTTAAATTTACTTGCAGGGGCTAATGGAGTAGGTAAAAGTTCTTTTTATCAATATTTACTATTATTTATTGAATCAAAAGAAAATTATATTACTTATGAAGATTTAAAAAAAGTACCGATATTAAAAATTAATAATAATTTGTTTCAATTTGGGAAGAGTGATGATATTTTAAACCAACAAGATAATGATGAAACTTCAATTAAACTATTTTTGGAAGAAGGTGTAGTTATTGAATATATATATAAATTAATTTTAGATACCAATTATTATCAACATAAGAAATTATATTTAGATAAATTAAGATATGACAATGAAAAGGGTGAATATGAATTTTTTAGGCACAATAACTCATGGGATATTCATGCGTCAAATTGTATATCATTTTTAAATATTACTTTGAAATTGAGATTAATTGAATATTGTGAAAAGACGTTTAGTATTAAACAAACTGAGGTTTTAAATGAATATGTTCATCTCACGAAAATTATTCGATTTTCCATGTATCAAGGATTTTTATTTAGTTTTGTTGTTCCTTTTTCTGAAATAGGAGCATGTCTTAAAGATTCTATAAAAGGCTTGTTTGATTTAGAAGACTTTATTCAATATTGTAAGAAAAATGATTTAGATGATGATATAAAATATGATTTTATACATTTTCAAATTAACTATTCTCCAGAATTATTAATTTTAGAATTAAATAAAGTTGTTAAATATATAAAACCTTTTAGAGGATTTCCAAAGAGAATTTATTTGTCTGATGAAGAAACTTTCCCACTGAATGGTTTTCAAGAAAATAAAAATAAAAAAATTGAATATAAATATAATTATGAAAATAATAAAGTTGAAAAATTAATTTTGTCCAAAGCTTTGAATTATTGGATACATTATCTTTTTGGTTATAATATAGAAAAAATAAATGAAGATATTAATGGTTTAACAAAAGAAATATTGTTTTCTGTAGATTCTAAATCTTTATCAATTTATAATTTAGGTTTTGGAACAAGTCAAATTTTACCAATTATATTTCAATTATTATTGTATAGTAATTCATATAATCTTGTTATTATTGATGAACCAGAAATACATTTACATCCTTCAGCTCAATCAAAATTAGCGGATTTTTTATTTCAAATGTCAGCTTTGAATAAAAATCTAATTATTGAAACTCATAGTGAATATATTATTGATAGATTGATTTTTTTATCAATTAAATATTCAAAATTTAAAAATAGAATTAATTTAAATTGGATAAATAAAATAGGTTCTGAATGCGTAAAAACTGAAATTAAGTTTGATGATTTAGGATATATACAGAATTTACCTAAAGGCTTTTTAGATGAAAAAGAAAAACAAATAAATGAATTAAATCAATTAAGATTAGAGAGATTATAAAGTTATGAGTTTTAAACGAGTCAAAATAATAGTTTCTTCTGAAATTTTTGAAATTGTATATTCTAAATTGAGTATTGATAATAATCTTGCTAAATTTATTTCATGGTTAAATAACTTATATGAAGAAGTACTGAAATTTAAAAATACTTTTATTTTATTAATGCCAACTGAATATAAATATTATCATAAAGATATAGAATCGTTTTTCAATAAAATAGAGAACTCTTCTCAGGTTAATATTATTCCAGTGTCATATGAGACCAATAATAGTTGTTTATGTAATTCTTTTCATATAACTAATATTGTAGATGATTATGCAAAATTACCATTTCAATATATCTTAAATGAATGTTTTTTTAAAAATTATCCATTACCATTTATGGTAGGATTTAATAGAATCAATTATGACAAGAACAAATGTGATTGTGATAAAAAATGTAAAGAAAGACTTAAATGTATAAATTTTTTAATTGAAGATTTTAATTCAAAGGAATTGATTAATAAGTTTTTATTAAATTATTGCAAAGATTTTATGTTAAAAAATGATCTATCTATTGAAAATGTTAGAGACATGTTGATATTAATTTCAAATTCTGTATGTAATGAAGAATCAGATAAAGATAGAATATCAGGTTATGAATTTTTTGATTCTTTTATTACTAAAATAAATCGTCTAGACTTTCATGACAAAGAATTAATTTTAAAATCGTTATTTAGAGCCATGGCATATCCTTCTATAAATCAGTCCTCCAAAAGAGTTAATTTTAGTATAGATTATCACTACAGTGATAAAAAAACTATTAATAATGTTATTTGGAAATTATTTAGAGTAGATGTTGTTGATGAAAATAGTAATGGTAAGCGAAGTAGTGGAACGAGTGGTACTAAACGATTATTAATTGTTAAATCTAAATTGCTAAATAGAAAGATAGTTTTAGATTATACATCAAAGCATGATTTTTCAAATAGCGAAATTATTAAACTGTTGAATGAGATTGAATAATAATAAATATTTAGACATTTTTATTAATAGGGGGGAAGTAAATGAATTTAATTAGTATGTGCAACGATAAAGTGACTTTAATAAAACAAGATGGTTCAGTTTACGAAAATATAAAAGCAAATGTACAACCTAATATAATTATTATCGTTGATGATGAATTACCATTAGAGGAAAAAGATAAACTATTTAGAATTTTACCTAATGGTTTAGTTGAAAAATATGATGTTATTGATAGAGGTTATTTTTCAGCTTTTCAAGGTATAAAAGCTCATTATCAAGTAAAAGTAAGAAAAGAAGGGTCAATAAAAGAAGAACAATATAAATCTATAACTAATATTTATAATGTAACTGGTGATCAATCAAAAATAAACATAAATTCTGTAGATAATTCATTAAATAAAATTTCAACTAATAAAGAATTATTTGAAAAATTAATTAATAGTTTAGATGCTATTAAAGATGAAAATACTAAAATAAAAGCAATTAATTTAGCAAAAGAAATGGAAAATTCAATTGATACACCAAGTTTTAAATTAAAATTTCAATCCTTTATTTCTGTTGTAGCAAATTATATGACGCTTGTTAGTCCTTTTATACCTGCACTTTGTGCATTTTTATAATATACTTAGAATATCATAGAAAGTTAAATCTAGTCAGACTTATTTTCATCAGTTCAATTTTTCAAATTTGCTCATATTTGAGAATTAGTAGAATTTTGTTTTTATAATAGGATTAAGATATACCAGTTAAATTACTGTTATTTGTTTTGCGGGAGTAATTATATTTTATAGGTTTCATTAAATTATGATTTTTCAGTTTTTAGAGTGAATATGTAAATATTAATATTTTTATAGGGATATTTAATTACACCCTCTTGCTACTTTTTACACCCATTTTTTCTGTAATCGTATTGTTGTATCAAATGGTGAATTTAAACGCATAACACTATATATGGTTAATACCTTAATACAAATTTGTATAAGTTCTTTTAAAATAAGGAATTAAATAATAGTTGTTTTTTCACACAAGGTTAATTGGCATGATTTTTTAAGCCCACAAGTAGTAATCATGTAACAACAGACACCCCTGAAGGGTAATCGTGTAACCCCCAAAGATAATCAAATCCACTAAATTTTTTATAAGTTGTTATAAAAAAATAACACTAAGAGTAACCATCTATTTTAAAAATATTTCTCAAAGAGCTTTCAATAAAAGCAATTTTTGGAATATTCTATTTTTTTTATATAGTATTAAAATAGTTCTGCTTATTTTTTAAATAATTTGCTATGACTTCCTGTTCTAATTAACGAAAGACATAAATTCTCGTTTTCTATTTTATATATTAGTAATAGATCTGGTTTTATATGGCATTCTCTCATGTTTTTAATGTAGCTTTATAGTCTTTCTTAAATTGAGTATGATATTTAATTTTAAGCATCTAAGTCGTTCATTAATTCTTCTACAGAATCGAAAGGTCCTTTTAAGTTTTTGTTGTTTTGTGTTTCATTTATAGCTTTTAAAGTTGTTATATTTGGTTGTTTGAGGACAACTTTAAAGGGAAGCCCTTCTTCTTGAATAACTTGACGCAAAAAAATATTTATTGCAGTACTCATATCAAGTCCTAGACTAGATAGAATCCTTTGAGCATCCTTTTTAGCTTGAATATCTGTTCTAATGGTTATGCTTGCTTTATTATTCATTTTGTTTCTCCTTGTACTTATAATATAATAAGATATTAATGAATTGTAAACATAATTAAATACATATATACTACATTGTCTTACATTAATAAAATATACACTAATATTTGGTGATGATATTAATACAAGTATTATAAAGTCAGCTAGAGTTTTAACAGATAATTAAAAACAATTACTAAGTTATGAAGCTCAAGTTAAATACTATTCCTCTTACCTTAAAAATAAATATGAATGGGATTTTTACTGGTGTTTATACAGATTAAGGAATATCAGGTACCAGTACTTCAAAGCGTCAAGGCTTTAAAACTATGATACAAGATGCTCTTGATGGAAACATCGATTTAATTGTTACAAAGAGCGTTAGTAGATTTGCTAGAAACACAGTTGATAGTTTAACTACAGTTAGAAAATTAAAAGAAAAAGGAATTGAAATATATTTTGAAAAAGAGAACATATGGACTCTTGATAGTAAAGGGGAGTTGTTAATTACCATAATGTCTTCTCTAGCCCAGGAAGAATCTAGATCTCTTTCTGAGAACTGTACATGGGGGATTAGAAAGAAATTTGAAGAAGGTGTTGTTAGAATGACTTATGGTAGCTTTTTAGGTTATGAAAAAGACAACGAGGGCAATATAGCAATAAATGAAAGAGAAGCTAAAATAGTAGAATACATATTTTCTAGATTCTTACAAGGATTAAATCCAAATTTAATTGCAGCAGAATTAGAAAAAAAAGAAGTCCCAAATGTTAGAGGAAATATAAAATGGTATGGTACAACTATTCGTAGTATGCTTAAAAATGAAAAATATACTGGTAATGCCATTCTTCAAAAGACATATTCAGTTGATTTTTTATCTAAAAAAAGAAAGAAAAATAATGGTGAGATTACAAAATATTATGTTGAAAATAGTCATCCAGCAATTATATCTCAAGCTAAATTTGATTTAGTTCAAGAAGAATTTGAGAAGAGAGGTAATCTAAAAAATAAGAATATAAATAAAAGTGTATTTGCTAATAAAGTTATTTGTGGTGATTGAGGCTCAGTATATGGTACTAAAACCTGGCACTCAACCTCAAAGTATAAAAGAATCATTTTTCAATGCAGTAACAAATACAAAAACAAAGTTAGATGCTCCACACCTCATTTTAGTGAAGAAGAGTTAAAAGAAATATCGATAAATGTAATTAATAAATTAATTAAAGATAAAGAATCAATTATTGAAAATTGCAATCTCATTCTAAATCAAGCATTGCAAACTGAAGAGTTAAAAGCAAAAGAAGAAACTCGAACTATTAAAGTTGATAAATTAGCAACAGAGTTAAATCATCTAGTAGCTTCTACTGCTACAACAATTCAAAACCAGGTAGAATATGATGAAAAGTATAATGAACTATCGACTAGGTATTTTTCATCCTTTGAACAATTGAAAGTAATCCAAAAAGAGATGGCTGATAAAAATATAAGAAAAACTAAAATTAATCAATTTTTGAATGCACTGAAATCTCAAGATAATCTATTAACTGAATTTTCATATCACATTTTTTTATCACTAGTTGATAGAATTGAGACTTATTCCAAAGACGAAATCAATGTTGTTTTTAAGAGTGAAAAATAAATTCTAAATAGAATAAGAGAATTTAAAATTAATTTAATAGTTTATTAACAATTTAATTCTTTGAAGTAATTTTTATGAATATTTAATCAATAGAAATTATTTAATGTAATAAAAAAACTGTCCATTAATCTGGACAGCTTCTAAATTTAAACTTTTATAATATTAAAAAATCTAAAAAGAAAAAAAGTTGAAAGAATCGATATATGTCCTTTCTTAAAAAAAATATTTCTATTTATTTTTGATCTGCATTAGTATTATATTGTTGTGTGTATAATAAGTCAATTATTTCTTTAACAAATCTAAAAGAATAAATAATAAATTTGTGGTCAGATTTTTTTATGTTGAATAAATCTTTTTCTTTAATCATTCTTCCTTCAAACAAATTTTTAATATCAAATAGAGCGTTTTCTTTTATTTTAGTACTTGTTGTTATCTTATTAAATAGAATTATAGTAGCTAAAATATCATTAATAACATCATGTTTTAATAATTTTTTTTGAAACTTTTGTTTATCATCACTATCCGGTTTTCCATTAACATTCTGTTTTAATTTATATAACTCAGATAAAAGTTGAAAATTTAGTTCAATATTTTCATTTTTTAAAGAATTTAGAATACAATTATTATGAGCACAAGCATTCCTTATTATTCTAACTGACCAAGAAAAATTCTCAATTTTACTTGTATATGATTTACCTAATTTTGTAGCTTTGGTTGAATAGTACATTTCATGTAAATCAATTAATTCTTTGAAACTTAATAATTCTACAAGTGCCCATATAGGAATATCATCATAATATTTATTATATATATCTGAGCAATAAGATTTTGTTGATTTTTTAGAAAAAGCTTCATAAGCATTTGGATATTCCTTAAAAAATATTTTAACAACAGAATATCCATCTTCATCACAATCGTTTGTTATATCATTAATTAAATTTAATTTTAATTGATGTTCTATAGATAAACACATATTGAATAATATACGTCGTAAGTATAAATCAATCTTTGAGAGTTCAACTAATTGTTTATAATATAATTCCCAATATTCCCCAGTATTTTTATTGATATCAAACAATTTAGCATAAGATTTTAATTTATAAAAATAAGTGCTATTTTTTAAGAAACATTTAGCATTTTCTTCTTCATTTTCAGCAAATCTAATGTTTTTTATATTTTTCATATAATCGATTTGTTCATCGATATTTAACTTTTTTTTCATTAATGTATCCTGTAAATAAAAATAATTTTAACATAGTAATAAGTATATAACAATATAATGTTATTTGTTCTTATTGGTGGATAATTAAAAATAGTTAATTGATTTATTAAAAATAGTAATAAAGAATTTGTAGGTAGTGTACAATAATGTACTTAATTTTTAATCATAATATTTGTAGCTACAAAATACAAAATTTATACTTAGGTTGTGGAATTCCTTATTAATTGATAGAATGCTAACTGATGAAATAAATTTTAGTAAAAATATATAGGTAATAATTTAGAAATTATGAGTAAAAAAATAGAGTTAAAAAGCATTGAAGAACCGGTATTTGAAGATGTTTCAATTTATGGAATTATGTTAGGTTCAAACATTTCTCCTCAGGCTAGAATTAAAATCTTTAGTCCAGATGAATATGAAAGTTTTACAAACTCTTGGTTATATGCATGTAGAAATAAACGATATAAGAGTACTGCCGTGTATGGTAAGGCTGGGGATAAGGGGCGAGACGTAGTAGGATACTATAGTGATGAAACATGGGACAATTATCAATGTAAAAGGTATGAGAAGGCTTTGTCTCCCAAAATTCTAAAATTGGAAATAGGAAAGGTTATTTATTATTCATTTATTGGCGATTACTCTGTGCCCAAAAATCATTATTTCGTTTCTCCTAAAGGTATATCAAATAATTCACTAGATCTATTAAGTTCTTCTAAAAATTTAAAAGAATCAATGTTGAAAGAATGGAATGATATTTGTAAAACAAAGATAACAACCACTAAAGAGATTCCATTAAATAAAAAACTAAATAATTACATTGATAATTTTGATTTCACAATATTTACATATATAGATAGTGATATGATGATAAATGATTTGTATGGAACCAAATTCTATCCAATGTTCTTTGGAGGAGGATTAACTAAGCCAAGAAGTAGTGAACAAATCACCCCACCTATTAAAATAGGTAAAAGTGAAATTAATTATATAGAATGCCTTTTAGCTGCTTATGGAGATCATAATAATTACAATATTGATAGTCTAAAAATATTAGAAGCGAATTATCCGAAAGAATACAATCATTTTAAGAGACAACGACAATATTATTATTCTGCAGAGGCTTTGAGGAAATACTCAATAGAATCTTTGCCTCATCAAAAACAACCTGAAAAAACTCATTTTGAAAAACTTAAAGACGAATACCTATGTGTGATAGAAGGTGTTTTAGATGAAAGTTTTGAAGATGGTTATGAATGTGTTAAAGAGGTAGTTAAAGAAGTTGCAAGAGTAAGATGCGATAATAATTTGTTAAATAGTGTGGTTGGAATCCCTGATAAAAAAGGAATCTGTCATCATTTATCTAATGAAGGAAAGGTCTCATGGGTGTGCGAAAATGAATAAATTAGAGAGGTATATTGATTCTGAAATTGAGTATGGTTTAAGAGCCTTAATATTGATATCTGAATTAGGTGACAGTGATTTGTCTTTTGAAAAGTTGCTTATTTATGATTATATGTTGACCAATTTTAATGACTTCGATAATAGTTTTGCATCTGTAAATCCAGATACTTCATATAGATTTTCAAAATTAGTGGTTAAGAGACAAGCCTACAAAGATGGCTTGAATTATTGTGTAATAAAGAATTTGATAGATATAAACTTTACATCAAAGGGAGTTCTTTATACTACAACATCATTGACACCAATATTTATTAGCCATATGGATACACCATATATTGATAAATTGAAACAATGTGCAAACCATATTCACGATGTATTTGGAAGTACAGAGTTTGAAGAATTACAAAAAATTATTGAAGAAAAAATACTTAAACACGGCATTAGTTTTCGTGCAATAAAGGATTAGGAATACAATATGAAAGAAATTATTATTGACAAACTTATTTATACTGGTAGAGGTGTTGATAATGTAGAAGTAGATTTTAAATATGGTATAAATGCGATTATTGGTAGTAGTAATACAGGAAAAAGCTTCTTGTTTAAGTCAATTGATTTTATGTTTGCTAAGGAACATTTAACTACAATAAAAGAAGCAGAAGGCTATGATACATTATATATGGTGTTGAAAATTGAGTCTGATACTTTAATTACCTTAAAACGACAAATCTCTAAACGTTCTAAATTGTCTGTTTATCGATGTTCGTATGAAGAAATTGAAGGTTGGACTCCGGAAGATTTTTCTTTTAGTGTAAACAGTAAAAAATCAATGAATAAATTTTATTATAATTTAATAGGTGTCACTGAGCCTCAATATTTGCATTCGAGTAAAGAAAAAACTAGGCAATTTACTATTCGCAGCTTGATTAAATATTTTATGCTCAATGAAAATCGCATGATTGAGGATACTTTTTCTCCTGTATTTATCAATGGACAGAATGTTATGAGAACCTTTGATATAAATGCTTTTAATTTTCTTATAAATAATATTAACGAAACTGAAAAGTGCACCCAAAGACAAGTTGAAAGTTCTCAGAAAATAAATAATCAACTAGAACTCATTTATACAATGATAGAAGAGTACTCCGATAGATTAAAGAAAAAAGAACTAGAAATGGATTCTAAATCTATTATTGATGTTGATTGTGTTATTACAGCATTAAAGGAAAAAATAGTTGATGTACAATCACGAATCTCGACTTTAACTAGTAAAAAAGTTGAACTTGAAGACCAGATTAATTGCAAAAAAATACAAGTTGTAAATCTTGATGAAACACAACAAAGATTTAATATACTGAGACAACAATATCAAAATGAAATTGAACGCTATGAATTCATTTATCAAGGAAGCCATCTGATGAATCAACTTCCAAAACGTAAATGCCCTGTCTGTAATAATGATTTTAATATTGATTATATTGATTCTGATGTAATGTTTGAAGCAATGATGTTTGAAAAAAGAATTATAATTAAAAAACAAACAGATCTTCAAGAAAGTATCAATGATATTATGGTAGAAATTGAGTCTCTAAATATAGAAATTATTAGTGATTCTAATCTGTTGAATGTTGTTAATGAAGAAGTATTATATTTAACTCATAACGATTTAAATAAGTTGGATCAACAAATGTCTGAATATATTTTACATGAAAAATTTATGTCTGATTTAGATAGTATTAAAGATAATATTAAACAGCTTAAGAAACGAAGAACAACATTGGAATCAAAAACAAAAATCAAAGAAAGATTTAACAAAACACCTACCGATAACTATAACGAAATTCTTAATAATGGTAAAAAATTATTATGCAGTAAAATTGCTACAAAACTTGAAAAATGGCTATCTCCAAATAAATTTTCCGTTAAGTTTGATAAATCTTATGAATTATTTATCAACAATAAAGCTAGAAGTTCATATGGTAAAGGTTATAAATCTCTTATTCATACCGCATACTATCTTGCACTGTTTGATATTATGAAAGAAGTTAAAACTCCCTCTTTTAACTTTATGATTTTTGATTCTCCTTTGACGGCCTATACTGATAAAGAAGTAGTAGCTAATGGGGATGTTATTATTTCAGATATGACTATCAGAAACTTTTATAAAGACCTTCAAGATATGTATAGTGACGACCAAATCATTATTATAGATAACCAAGAAGTACTAGCAAATTCTACTGTGCATGAAATTCATTACTCACATAATAATGAAGTTGGAACATTCGGATTATTCCCAACAAAATAAACTTGTATGTTACAAGTTTTCAGATTTCTTGTTACGTAGTTGCTATTGGATTTAGAATAGTTGAATTTTAACTAAAGTATTTAATGAAAAATTAAAAGTGTATTTTGAAAATGTAGGAAAAAGAGAAAATATATGTAATTTTAAACAAATTCTTGCTATATAAATGCCCTGATTTGTAATTCCATTAAACCCTATTGATATTAAATACACCCACTAATAGAAGAATTGTTTAATTGTATTAAAACTAAACAATAAACACATTCAATTACATTTCAATATACAAGTTAATATATTAATTAATTCTTTACCTATAAAGAATTAATACCTAAGAGAATTTGTAAAAAACTATAGTAGAAAAAGCTTTGCTAGACATCCAATGATTTTAGCAATAAGGTTCACCCACTTAAGTTAATAACGAGTATAGTTATAGCTAATCGTGTTGTTATATAAATATTAGATTTAATTAAAAAAATTATAAAGCTAATTTGCTCAGAAAACTGAGATAATTTGATAATTTAAATTTCCCTTAAAAGTTTAGTTTTAAATTGAGGTTATAAGATTATCTGTTATTGTATGAGCTTTTCTCATAATTGAAGAATTATATTTAGTTGAATCCTCATATTTTTTTGTTTTCTTTCTATTTTGTTATTTGTCTTTGTTGATTATACTACTGAAGCTTTTTAATTTATATATAGTTTTTTTATAGTTATATCTGTTACTGAACTTAACCTTTAAAATTCCATTAGAGCTAATTCTTGATTTTCTTTTGTGTAAAACTTTTCGTACATATTGTTATTCTCATATCAAAGTTGAGCCGAACTTTTAGCATGCTCATTTTGAAAAATATTGAACAAATATACGAAGATATGATTTATGTTGACAATTATTAAATTAAGGTAAATTATAAAAAGTTATTATAGAACTAATATAAAATCATATGATTTTTTTCTATGACTAAAATAATAAGGATGAGTAATAAAATATGGAACCTATTCAATTTAGAACTATAACTCCAATTTTTAATTTTTCTTTTGATGATGAAACATTTATTTATAATAAAAATGGATTTTATAGAGGAATAAAGTATCTAATAACAATAAAAAAATATGACCGAGGTGAAAAAGCGTATAACAATATTCTTGGAGGAATAGCAGATGAGTTTGCTTATAACAATCTTAATTCAATTCATATGTTTCAAGGTTATAAAGTTACAGATTATTTTGTAACATGCGATTTATTTTATGAAGATTCTTCTTCAGTAGGAGAATCTCAAAATACTATTGAAACAAATAACCTTGTTAGTGCTTTGTTATCAGCATTAAATATTGTTTCAACTTATGGTATTAATTCAAAAAAAACTTACATCTTAAGAAAACCTTATTTATCTGCACATTACACAAATTTAAATATAAAGGTAGGATCAACTATATATGGGAATTGTGTGATAATAGAACCTTTAAGTTCGCCTTTTTTTTTAAATGAACTTGCACTACAAAAATCTACTTTTGAAAAAGAAGATTTTAATTTGTTGAATACTGTTATTGATTTTTTTCTTGTAGATTTGGTGGAAACACAATTTACTCGAATATTTAGACTAGCAAATGACTATTTTCGGTTAGCTTTTACAGTTGAAAGAAAAGAACATTCATATTTATTTTTAATACTTGTCTGTGAAACTTTATTTAGAAATGAAACTGTAGATTCTCCTTTTGTAAGTAGTAAAATATCCAAGTTACTTGCTCAAGATAAGGAAAGTTATAAAAGAATTAATAAAGAATTTAAGCCAAAAAAAAACAATTCTTTTTATGATATCAGAAATGATATTGCCCATGGAAATCTAATTAATAATGATAAATTGCTAAAAGATCAACTTTTAGCGTTATTCAAATATACCAGATTATTACTTATAAATAGTATAACTGTAATTTATCCTAAAATTAATCAAGAGGATTATTTTACTGATTTATATCGATTAATTGACGAATTGTATAAAAATAAAGTATCAAAATAAGATAATATTTTAGTTATTAGGGGTTTCATTAGTATATGATATGGTCCCATTTTAGTTTGGTACTATTTTGGGGTGGAGAGACCAGCCAGATTAAATAAATTTGATTGATATTAAGGTTTTTTAAAAATGGTTTTTAATGGGTGATAATCCATAGTGTTAGGATACCAGCCACCCCATATATTTGTATCAATCATGTTGTAACTAATATAGTAGTAGAAAGGCATAATAGAACAATCTTCGTTAATCAAGATATCTTCGGCAGTTTTTAAAATACCTAATCTGTCAACGGAATTTAAAACAGGTTCTGCTTCTTTTAGAAGTGTATCATATAAATCATTAGAATATTGTCCACTGTTCATAGTTGCACCAGTCATGAACATATCTAAGAATGTGTTTGGGTCTTGATAATCTCCAACCCATCCAGCTCTTGCAATTTTAAAATTTCCGGAAGATCGGTCACTTAAGAATGAACCCCATTCTTCGTTAATAAGCTCAACCTTAATTCCAAGTTTAGTTAATAACTGTTGTTTTACAAATTCTGCAATCTGTTTGTGACCATCTGAAGTGTTATAAAGAATTTCTAAAGTAGGAAATCCTACCCCATTAGGGTACCCAGCTGCTGCTAAGAATTCTTGAGCCATTTCTGTAGCTTGTTTTTGATTTTCAAACGGAAATTCAAGTGGACTATATTCAGTAATTGGAGGTACAATCCCCCAAGCTGGAATTTGTCCAGCTCTAGTTACACCTTCAACCAATTCTTCTCGGTCGATTGCATAACTAATAGCTTTTCTTACTAGAAGGTTATCTAGAGGAGCTTTATTCATTTGGAAGACATAGTAATATGTTGCTAATTGAGCGTTTGCTTGGTAAGAATCTTTCATCTGTGCTGAAGCAAGTTTATCAGTTGGAACGTTTATAATCCAATCAATTTCGCCGTTTGTGAACTTATTATAGTTTGTGTTTTCATCATCAGAAGATAAAAATACTAATTTGTCAATTTGAATAGCATCTCGGTCCCAGTAACTTTCATTAGGGATGAAAGACATATGAGATAGAGGTTCTCTTTCTTTTAGTAGAAAAGGACCATTTGAAACAATGTTATCTGAATCAGTCCATTTTTTACCGAATTCTTCAATCGCATGTTGTGGAACAACTGCAAATGAATAATGAGTCAATGCATCAACAACATAAGGCATTTGTCCAATTAAGTCCATTTGGAATGTGTAATCGTCTAGAGCACGAATACCAACTGCATCTGCGCTAGCTTTTCCGGAATTGTAATCTGCAGCACCAGCTATGAACATGGATGGAAACCATGCATAATAAGCTTCAGTAATAGGATTTAATTCTCTTAACCAAGAATAAACTACATCATGAGCAGTGATAGGTGTACCATCAGACCAAGTAGTTTTTCTTAGATGGAAAGTATATTGAGTTCCATCTTCACTAGATTCCCAAGAAGTTGCTAAACCAGGAACTGCATTAGCTGTTTTTGGATCACTTGTAACTAAACCTTCGAACATAGCCATATAAATTCTATGTTCAGGAATACTTTGAATTAATGCTGGGTCTAATGAAGCTAGTTCTGCACCATTAGAAATTACAAATCGTATGGATTTGTCCCATTTTGCATAAAGTATTTGGTTTTTACAAACAGTATCATATTCAAAATTCCACTTTTGTAAAAAATTGGGGTCTTTATATAATCCTTCAAGTTGATAATCTTGAAATGGCATTATTTGTGATAATTTAATTTTATTATTATATTTAATTGATAGATTTTGAAAGTTATTATCTGTATTTTTAATTTTTAAAGTATAGATTTTGGGTTTCCATTTAGCATATAACGTAGTATTATTTGTGATTTTATCAAAATTGAAATTCCATTTTTCAACAAAATACTTATCCTTATACCATCCATTAAATATGTACCCTTCTTTTATTGGATCTATAGGTTTATCAATAGTAGAATATAGTTTTTGATTACGTAAAGAAAGTATTGATGAATCTTGAAAAGTTACTTCCAATTCATTCCTAAGTTGTTGCAAAATATTTTTTGGTGCTTCTGGAATATCCTCAAAAATAGAATTAAATGGATAATTAAAAATTATTGACTGGTTTTCTAAACCGTATTTATTAATTGATATTTTAAGACTTTTAGTTTCTCTAAAAAAACTCTCTAAATCAACATAATTTGTATTATCTCCAAAACTAAAAACAATAGCTAATTCATTATTTTTATTATTTAACTCAAAATCATCATGTATAGAACAACTGGTAACTCTTAAGAAATCTGCATTATCATTATCTAAAAAGATGTATTTAAAAAATTTATCATCTATTGTATAAGTTTCTCCTTTGTAGTTTATATCTGATGTATCTAATTTCATAATCATCAGATATGTTAAGTTTTTCTCTACATTGTTACAGTCATCTAACCACCTTACTTTTGTTAAATTTTGTTGTTTAATTTGATTACTATAATACCTTTGAGATTTTAATTCAGGATAAGTTCCATATAGATACGTTTCACTAGACCATGGCAAAACTGAAATGTTTAATATGCCATTAGTTATCTTATATGTATTTTCAATTTTTTGTAAATTTAGAGAAACTTCATCCTTTCTTTCATTAATATCATTTTCATAATATATAATTTCTTGTGATCCATTTGCAAATATTAGAATATTTATATTTAAAATTAATAATAAAATAAAAAGCAATTGTTTTTTCATATCAGATTTTCCTTAGTGTTTTTAAACAAATTAAACAGCTTTTGCTTACATTTAATTATTAGCGATTGATTATATTAGCTGTTTCTGGGATGTTGATTGTAATGTTTAATTATAAGCTAATAAATTTACATCATAGATATATTTTATTTTAGAGCATAATACTCTTGAATGTGAAATTATAAATTAATAATATAGTATTACGAACTAATTATTTATACCACCTTATATTTCTTGTCCATAATTTTATTCAAATTTTCATTTTTTGATTTATCATTCTCTAAATCATATCCTATTGACCAAAAATACGAATCAATTATTTTCATTAACGGATATTTATATCCAGTTTCTTCAATTAACTTAGATTGAATAATTAATAAATCCTCTTTATTTTTTATAGAAAAAAGATACATTTTATTTATAGAATTAACTGAAAAATTCTGAACCAAATGAACTTTATTATTATCATTATAAGCCTTAATTCCTAATTTAAAAAAACGGTCATATGCAGGAATACAACCTAGAGTACCCATTAGAATTTTAGTTGTTAAAGTACTAGAAATCATAGCTTTTGGAGAATCTTTTTTTATATATTTATAATATTTTTTTCTTTCATCTTGTAATATCTTTTGAAGATCTTGGTGTAATGAAAAGGTTAATTCTGCTAATTCTTTACAATTCTCATTATTTAATTTTTCATCAAGATCTCTCAAATCACTATATTTATTATCTAAGATTTTTTTAATAATTGGTTCAAATATTTTATAATCTTTTTGTAGTAGAAAACTTGAACCTCGATACATTCCCCAACTAGCAAGATAAAACCCAATATGCAACATTGCAACTTCTAATGCTTCCTCGGTATATTCATTATTCAAATTATTGAAATAAGAATAGCAATGGTTAAAGCTTAGATATCGATCATTTTGATGCTCTTTAGATTTGATGTAAAAAGGTTTTACACTAGATAAAGGAGGATTCATTTTTTGTTATTCCTTTACTGATAATTTATAAGTAAAAATTATCAGTTGTAGCTTATTGTAATTTAACTATTGATTTAACATTTATGGCAATCATAGAATTATAAGTATTCAATTATATTATAATAAGTCACCTAATAAATCAAGCATTTAAAGTATTACCAAAAGGCGTCATCACCGTCTTCCTTAACTTTTAATAATCCATTTTTAATATGTGACATTCGTGTATTTTTAAAGTCTTTAAACTATTTAATAATTCTAAACTAAATTCCTTTATCCGGTATAATCGTATTCTAAAAAAGCTTTCACTATTTCATCGTCATTACTAAAGATTATATCAACATCTTGGGAATCGATTCCCTGTAAGGTAAAATATCTGTGATTATTGAAAGTCTTAATGGTTTTGTAAAAGCGGCCCGTCTTGCAAGCTATGGTTTTAATGACTTTGATTATTTTGGATTGCTTATATGGTATCAAACACATGAGAATCTGAGGAAAAGGAATATTTATTGTAGTGGAAAAACTACAAGAGGTTATAAAAGAACAAAGGTTCGTAACAGAAGATTTGATTAAGCAAGACTTTATACATCTTCCAGAAATGAACATGGGGAATATATGATTGTTTAATAACTATCCCCCTTACAAAACTTTGAGCATATTATTTTTTTAATTAGAATACTTGTAATATTTAATAAACATGGTATTGTTATTGGAAAGGATTGATAAATGAAATCACAAGAAGACATAAAGAAAATAACTTTAAAATTGTTAGAGAATGCCTGTTCTTTTTATAATTTAGAGTCAAAGAATCAAGCTGGTTCTTTGAATTTGATGCAATTGAATTCTAGTATTAATAGTGAATTGTTGTATAGTAAAATATTAGCCTATCTTTTAAACCCAAATGAAAAACATAATCACCGTGAATATGGAAAACAGTTTTTAAAAATTTTAATTCAAAAAGGTATAGAGAGCGATTTAGGAATGATAAAAGAAGTTTATACTGAGTATCATTTAAGAAATAATAGAAGGATAGATATATTAATTAAGACCAATACTTCAACTATAATTATTGAAAATAAAATTGGAGCAGAAGATCAAATTGACCAATTAACAGATTATTATAATTCAAACGATGAATTTTCTAAAAATCCTGATAATGTCTATTTGATTTATTTGACTCCTTATGGTTCTGATCCAAGTGATAATTCATTAAAAGAAGAATTAAAAGTTAAGTTGATAGAAAATAATAGATTTTTTCTATTTTCTTATAAAGAAGATATACATGATTGGCTTAATTCTTTAAATACCAAAAACAATAATGAGGAAGTACTTTATAGTGCTATAAAACAATTTACTGATTCTATTGAAATATATTGTAGAATGAAAGGAATAAATACAAAGATGCATGATAAAATAATGATAACCCTTAATGAAAAATTGAAAGAACAAGATCCTATTGAGAAGATAAATAGTACTATTGCCATAAGAGATGCTATATTTACAGCAGCAACTCATCAATTTATACTAGATTATTTTTTAGCTCTGGAAAAAACAATAATAAAAGAGATAGAATCAAGAGAGGAGGAAAGTAACCTTGAGTGTTTAAAAGATTCTAAAATTGGTTTCATCTTTCATCAACAAATAGTTACATTCACAGAATGGGAAAATGAACTTAAAAAATCTTCTAGATACCTAGGTTTCGAGATGAGAATTAATGATAATATTGGTATAGGTTTAGAACTTCAAAAAATTGATTCACTTAAACCCAAAGATATAATATATGGAATAATGAATTATCGTCATAAAGAAACAGATGAGATAGCAGAACTTAATAAAAATACACATTATGAACTAAAAAAAGATAGTGACTGGTGGGTACAGTATACCCAAGGATGTGAACCTTTTACTAAAGCACTTTTTTATAATGAGGTTACTTCTGATATTATTAATAAAAGTGCAAAATTATTTGTGGATGATTATATAGATGCTTATAATACGATGAAAAAATAAAGTTTTATGTTTGTAAATATGCAACCTATGTTACGACTTTCGTTGATTATTATGGAATAAAAGAATGGCCTGGGATTGATTTAGTTTCATTTCAAAATCTGCCTGTACAGATTGCAGCGAAGATTAATGAAGCTACAAAAGACATGTAGTTTTACTTTTTTCTTATTTCCAGAGAGTATAAACTCAGGTGTGTAAGTCATTAAACCAATGCCTTGTGCACCTTAATTTATTTAAGCTGGTGTGCTAGCATACAAATATCATATTGATAAAGGAATCAACATGGCTGCTAAAAAAAACAAAACAGAAGAAGAGTTAGCTAATGCACTAATGGCTAAGTACAAACCAAAAACAGTGTAAGATGTGGAGGTTGCACTTAAAAGTCTTTTCGGCCCAATGTTTGAAACAATGCTTAAGGGTGAGATGACAAACCATTTAGGCTTTAAATTAAACGCTACACATGCAACTTACTTTTTAAAGTTTTTTGTAAATCTGAAGCTCTTCCTTGCCCTTGGAAACCTATCTATAATTACACTATAATCTGGACATGACTATTGAAATTAATTATTTTTAATTACTCCTGTAACAAAAGTATCATTTCAAAAAATATATAATCAAGAAGAATGATACATAAAGATTAAACCATTTTATATTCTTCTTGATTATGAATTAATACAAAGCTATATACCTTGCAGTGAGGAGATTGACTTTATAATAAGCTTGTCTTTTCATCGAGCTTAGTAAAAACTTTTAATACTAAATCAACAATTATCTTTTAACTAGTCAATGTAGTAATAAATGCTATATGCTATTTAGATTAATTTTAATAAAATGAAACTTGTACTTCGCCAATTTCAAATTTAGTTTTTTCAATATATTCTTTTTTAAATCTTTCATTTAATAAATTCTTATTGTGAAAATTTGAAACATCTTTAAATATACAACATATATCTGTCTGTTGAGGAATATTCCACCTTTCTAAGTTAATATCCAAATTTTGAGCATTTTCAAACATGTGGCTCATATTTATGATTGATTTGAAATTCCAGTTGTCTGTAGAATTAGTTATACTGTAAAGCCCTTTAAACATATAGTTCATATCACAGACGTTTGAAACATCCCAATTATATAAAATTGTATTAAACTTATGAGCATTTTCAAACATATGGCTCATATTAGTTACATTTGAAACATCCCACGCATCTATTTCTTGGTTAAATGCTTTTGCATTTTCAAACATATGGCTCATATTATTTACATTTGAAACGTTCCAATATAAATTTTTCCCATTCTCTTCATCATAGTTTGGATAAAGTGTATTGAATACTTCTGCACCACTAAACATATAACTCATATTTTGTGAATTTTTTGTATTCCATTGGCCTATATCCTGATTAAAACTTATTGCATCCTTAAACATATAACTCATGTCGGTTACATTTGATACATCCCAATATCCGATTTCTCCATTAAAGTTTGAGGCTTTCTCGAACATGTGACTCATATCTGTTACATTTGATACATTCCATTCTTTTATAGAAGTATAGAAATTACATGTATCGTTCATATATCTAAGATATGATTCAGACATTGTTGAGGGGGTTGAATTGAAATAAATTGCATTCATAAACATATAACTCATATCAATTACATTTGATACATTCCAGTTGTCAAGTCCTCTAATAATATTTTTAAAATCTTTAAAAATTCCACTCATATTTGTTATTTTACTTGTATTAATAAAAGAAAAATCACAAATATTTTGTTCGTTCGGTAATGTAGTATTTATTATGTGCTTTAAATTTTCATCAGTTGCGATTACCATATAATTCTTAGATTTATTATTTTCTACAGGAGATCCTGAAAAAGCTTCATTGAAATTTGTTAGATTCCTAAAATTCAATTGACTTAAAGACTTTTTATAGTTACTGCAATTATAAAACATCCTTTCTATGGTAGTTGCTTTTCGCATATCCCATGAGCTAATATCGCCATTAAAAGTTTTATTATTTTCAAATAAATGAGAGAAATCTGTTACATTACTGACATCAAAACTATTTAGATCAAGGTTTTCCTTATACACATTTAGATAGAAATCTATTGATTGTTTTATGTTCGAGTTTGATAGTTTTATTTTTTCATTATTATCTTTTATATATTTCATTTTTTCCTTACTCCAAGCAATTTTCAATTGTTAATTGATTATGATTTGATGAATTTTCTGACAATAAATAGCCATTAACTATATTATTTAATTCATATTGCAGCCAATTAAATGTAGTTTTTATATCATTTATAGTTAATTCTTTTTTTGGATTAATAGGAGACTCTTCGATTGTTTTAGAATAGGCATTAATAGTATTAGTATTATTATGAATTTTAATTATAAGGGATAGAAAATTCAAATGATTTTCCAACCTATTTGTATCTATTAAAGTTGAAACTTCATTGATTGCAACTTTGTCTTTAAAAAGAGAACTATTAGAAATTGTTATGAAAAAAGGATTTGTGCTTTTTATGTTATTATCTTTATAATATTGCAATTGATTTTCAATCTTGTTTAGAGAAAATTTACAAGCTTTGCAATAGTTTTCGCCATTATTATTTAATAATTCACAAGTAATTGATTGATATGTAATATCTGCAATTGGTGTATAAGGTAAATGATAATAGCACTCATTAGTATAAGTAATAATAGCTATGTCGATAATATTATTTAATTTTTCATTGTTCTTTAATTGTTGAATGAATTCTTTTAAGTTTATATCTACTTGTTCGATAATTGATATTCCCTTTGATACTTTTTTAATATCTTCATCGTTAGTAATTTCTTCATAATTTGTAATTAAATCATTTCTTTCAATCTCGTGCATTAAATTATTTATATTTATTTGGAAACATATTGGAATTTTTTTACGCATTTTCTTCTTCTCCATTTTTTAATAGATAGCTGTTTAGTTTTGTAATAATATTAGAGTCTGAAATTTCTTTCTTACTAAATTTAATTATCTCATTTGTGTTTGTTATTTTATAAACAAGAATTTCATTCTGTTTTTCTGTCGTAAAATTGAATAATATATCGTTAGCTAAATAAGGGTCTTGTGTAATAACCATGAATTTAGATTCATCTTTATGATTTAATATAAAATCTACGATTGATTGGTTTGAACTTTTATTATTACTTATTTTTATAAATTTAAGTAAATTTTTATCTTCTTTTAGAGATACTATAAGTTTTAATAATTGTTGTGAGCTTTTTCTTTTAAAATTATAATTTGATGAGTTTGTTTTTTTTATCATTTGAAATGATTGTTTTAAAAATAGATAATATGCATTATTTTGGTGCATTAACATTTCATAATTTTTCATTGTTTCTTCAAAGTTGAATAAAGATATTGATGTTATGTCAATTATAATTCTATACGAATCTAATAATTCTTTAAAAGAAGAAGTATCTAGTTTAGATGATATTTCTTTTTTCCATGAATCAGTCAAATTAAACTCTTCGTTAATACCTTCTTGAAAGTCAGATGAGAATGAAATTGGTAAAGAGTTGAATACAGGTATGTGTTCTTCATTTGAATTTGAGTTTAAAATATTACATATTTGCTCTTTTTTTTCTATATCATTTTTAATTACAAAATCCAGTAAATTACATATTCCCATTAATTGTAGTTGACTAATTGGTTGGCTTTGATTCATTAAATTCGTTACTGATTGTCGCGTAATACCTAAGAATATTTCAAAGTCTTTTATTTTAAGATTTAGTGAATTTTTAATTTCCTTTAATGACTTTCCCATAAGGTATTTCATCGAGTCGAGTTTTTTCGTTTTTTCCATTATTTATTCCTTATTATATTTAGAACTATAAAATTCTGATGTAGAGTTAATAATCTTATTACATAATTCATCGTTGTAATTTGATTTTCTATGAAAAACCGCGCAGTATAATATACTGTTATTTTTCATAAGTTTTGTAATTAATCTGTAATTGTGTTTTTCTCCTATAGCCCAAGCTTTATAACCTACTAATTTTCTATTTAGTGAATGGTTTTTACCCTGAAGATGTTTTTTATTATCTAGATTTAAAATATCATTTTTCACCCTAGAAGAAGTATCTAATTTTGAGAATTGTAATTCAAATAATGATGTATATGAAATTTTTATTTTCTGCTGATTAGTGTTATTTAATTTAGTAGTATTGTGTGAATCTAGAGTTAATCCATTGTAATAACTTAGAAGTATGGCAATGAATAAATTCGGATTGTTTGTTAATCCATATTTTTTCAAAAGAATAATATATTTATTATAGTATTCTTTGCTTACTTTAGCTTTTACAGGTACTTCAAAATTATTGCAAAGCTCAATTTGGCCTTTGAAGTAAGAATTAATATTGAAATTAATTACTAATAAGTAGGTCTCCAGCTTTTCTTCAAAATATAAGTTTTCGATCATTAATTCTAATTCATTACCCAATATGCTTGGAATTTCCTTTTTATTGTTTATTTTGTTTTGTTTTATAATTTCCTTATTAATTTTCTGTGATATTTTTAAATTAATACTTGGCATAATTATCTCCTAAAATCATTTATTGATGCATCACTTAAGTAAAATAATTCTTAGAAAGTTAGTTGTCAATTAATATTGTAAACTCCTTTTACATGAAAAAAATATTGTATGTATAATTATTTTACATAAAAAAAACATAATTTATTAATAAATGGTGTTTTATCGAATTGAAAAGATAATTTTTTATTTGATGTAATGTTATTATACATTTTAAAAAAATTAAATTATTTTGTTTGATCGGTAATTTTTTTTAAAGAAAGATTAGTTAATATTCAAATTCATAATTTTGATTTCAAAAAAATACTATTTTTAAGCTACTAGTAATTAATCGATTTATTATTATAAAAGGTGAATATGTTTTGTTTTTAGGAAAGAGAAAAAAGTTAAAGGGCTTTAATCAAGTAGTTTTAGAGACTTGGGGCAATAGAGTTTCTAACAAAAAGGTTGATATATTAACGAAGCAACTATGCATAGAAAATATTAGTGTTTCTCAAGTAAGTAACATGAATAAAGAGTCAAGTGATCAATTGAGAGAGTTTATAAATAGATCTAAAACTAAAGAGTATCCTGTAATATGGGTTGATGTACTTTATGAAAAGTTAAGAAATAATGGAAAATTTATTAATGCTACAGTATTAATTGTTAAAGTTGCAGATTTAGACAGTGTTGTACAAATATTAGCCAAAGAACCGATGTATAGTGAATCTGAATCAACTTATACAGTGTTGGTAAGCGTAAAACAATTCATTCTATATAATAAATTTATTTACCTCTATTCTGCTGATGGTAAATAAATGCATGAATCAATGAAATTAGTCAAAATCTGATAAATTGGAGTTATTAAAGGAAGTACCCTCTGAGAAAGTATTCAATATAATAAATTGGATAATTTTACATCCAAATATTATGTTTCATAAACTTATTAATATACCTGAATTCTTCAATAAAAATTTATGCTCATAAAAATTAAAGAGTCAATTTCAATACATATAAAGAATTAATGCGTTTTGAAGTTGACATTTTTTTTACTTGTGAGATAATTTTACGTAAAAGAAAGTTAATAATTATGAAAAAAGTTTATAAATGAACCTACAATGATATTACGTATGTTCATTCTGCAGAAAGTCTTCATAGACTACCTAATAGCAAATTAAGTAATGATATTTTAACTCAATATGATAAAATTTGATGAGTACAAGCATCTCTCATTGTTGAAAGCTAAGCTTTTTTACTGTTATGTTTTCCATAAAATAAATAAGTAATATCTGTTTGTATCATTTGACCTGGCCAAAGTTTTTCCAATTACGTCTTGCTCTATTTTTAGCATAGGTACTTGCCTTTGTTGCTTTCTGCATTCTTTTATAAGGATTAGCTTTTCTTATGGGACAGAACAAAGAGTATTTATTCATTAACCTTTGTATCTTCTTTCTGTTCATAGTTGTAATTATCTAATATCCTTTGAAAGTCCTTTCTGTCTTGTTCTTCTCTTCTATTACACTCTTGTTTAGTATTTAAACAATTGTAATAACTTGAAAGAGATACTCCGGCTATTTTGCATAATTCAACAATCGTAATTAGATTATCTTTATTAGCTAGTTGTTCTTGGATGTATTCTTTTTTCCTCCTTTTTGTTGCTGTTGAGAGCGAAAATATTCTTCCTCCAACAAGATGTTTTTTTAGGAATTCTATCTTTTGATTTAGTTTTTTTATTTCTAAATCTTGTAATCTTACCTTCTCTTCAATAGACTTTGGTGCATTAGCTGGTCTTCCAGAATTAAGTGCTCTTTGATCTGTAAAACCTTCAAGGCGTTTATCCTGTTTTTTTATGTTGTTTGTAAACTCATAAATTCTTATATTATTAATGATTTCAAGATTAAAACCTGACTCAATAAAGATATCTCGTGGTGATTGTCCATTAATATATTTATTTCAGAAAAGCTTTTTGAAATCTATAGATTATCTAATTGATTTCTTACTAACGTTTTCTACATATTTGTTGCCACTTAACTCTTTTACTTCTTCTTTAGTAAAATATCTTTTCCCCATAAAACTCTCCACAATCTTGATTGTATCATAACTAAACTACTGTAAAAATATAGTTCAATATGATAGTTACTAGATTATTAAGTTTTTTCTAGTGTCTATGTTATGGGGTCCAGTTTAAAATATAATTTAAATTAATATAAGAGTAGATTAACGAAGATATCAATTCTGCCATTTGAAGAGAATTGGCATACTTATCATAGCATTTATATTTATGTTAGTTTTATCCAAAATAGACTGAAAAAAGTTATTATTAGAAGAATCTAAATTTTCACTTCTCAATACTGAAAAGTACAAATAATCAATAGCATGCTATTGATTAAAATGGTTTGGATAAAAATATCTTAAACTAATTATAATGAAGATGTTAATGAAGGCAATTTTGTTAGGTTTTTAAAGTGGTATTTGATAAACATAATATAGCCCTTAATAAGTTAAGTGTTATAGAATATGAGGATATTTTTAAGGGTATCTTGTAGTACAAATACTACTTGAGCAGTGATAAAAGATGTAAAGAAAATTTGAGAATGTAAAGTGTGAAAGATGTAAACATTCAGTAAAAAGACATAGCATATAGAAGTGGGTATAGAACAAGAATATTCGACACAAGACTCATAACACTTTATATGTTACTTCCAAAATTAATATGGAAATTTAGTTTTAGTTATATAGCAAGTATTTTTTATTTGAAAAATACTTAAAGTATGAAACTATTTTAGTTTTAAATAGTTCTTCTTAATATATGGAGGTTTTCTCATGAAACAAAAACGTTACTATTTACTGATGCTATTTATTCTGGTTAATATATATATTCTAATTGGTTGTACCAGTGCAAATAATGAGTCTGAAGCACTTTCAATGACTGAAAATATTGAAGAGAATGTAGAATTTGTAAATAATGAAAACCTTAAAGTGGATGCTACTATATCGAAGCCAATAAAATCTGTAATGGCTCTAGAAGCAACTCCAATGATGGCCAAATCGTTAAATTCAGTATATGTTGTACCCTCATCAACGAGTAAAATGAATACTGAGGAATATGATAGAATTAATGAAAATACCTTTAAAAGTGTTTTAGAAAATCCTGTTTCCACATTTTCTATTGATGTTGATACAGCAAGTTATACTAATGTAAGACGCTTTCTTATGCAAAGTGAAGAACTTCCACCAGTAGATGCAGTACGAATTGAAGAATTCCTTCAGTATTTTTCATATGATTATGCACAGCCAGAAGGTGAAAATTCTGTTGGCTTTCAACTTGATATGGAAGTAGCTCCTTGGGACGTTAAACACCAATTGCTTAGGCTAGCAATACAAGCAAAGGAGATAAGAACAGAAGATCTACCTGCATCTAATCTAGTATTTCTTGTAGATACTTCCGGATCAATGCATGCTGATAATAAATTACCACTTTTACAAAAGAGTATGAACGTACTCGTTGATCAGCTAAGACCACAAGATATGATATCTATAGTAGCTTATGCAGGATCTGCAGGAGTAATTCTTGAATCTACTCCTGGAACAGATAAAACAACAATAATTCGTGCATTTACAGATCTTAAAGCAGGTGGCTCTACAGCCGGCAGTGCTGGGATAGAACTTGCATATAAAATTGCAGATGATAACTATATAGAGGGTGGTAATAATAGGGTAATCCTTTGTACTGATGGAGATTTTAATGTAGGAATTAGTTCTACTGGTGCATTAGAACGATTGATAGAAGAGAAACGTGAAAAAAATATTTATCTTACTATTCTTGGACTTGGAATGGGTAATTATAAGGATTCAAGGATGGAGAGTCTTTCTAATATTGGAAATGGTAATTATGCCTATATAGATAATCTTCTTGAGGGAAAAAAAGTTTTAGGAAAAGAAATTTGGGGCAATCTTTTTGCAGTTGCTAAGGATGTTAAAGTGCAGATAGAGTTTAATCCTAAAAAGGTTTCATCCTATAGACTTATAGGATATGAAAATCGTTTACTTAATAGAGAAGATTTTAATGATGATAATAAAGATGCTGGTGAAATGGGCTCAGGACAGAGCGTCACAGCTTTCTATGAATTAGTACTTGCAGATTCTGAAGATAATAAGATTGAATCACAATCAGATCCTCTAGTATTTCAGGAGAGCACCATTGTTCCTTCTGAAGATATTCTCTCATTTAAACTTCGTTACAAAAAGCCTGTAGATGGCGATGAGCAGAGTCAACTTTTATCTGTAATAATGGATGAAGCAGAGTTATATAACAATCAAGGTGAGACTGATTTAGATTTCACTTTTGCTTCAGCAATTGTAGAATTTGGTATGTTACTTCGTGATAGTCCTTTTAAAGGAAATTCTTCTTGGGAGCATGTAATTTCTCAAGCAAAGGCTTCTAAAGGTGATGATGAAAATGGATATCGTTCAGAGTTTATAAAGTTGGCTGAAATTGCTGAACTATTAAATACACTTTCTGATAAAGGTAAAAAGCAAATACAATTTTAATTGATATGAAATTATAATTTTTAGAAACAAAAACCAGTTATTATTTAGCATTATAATTTGCAAAAAGATATATGGATTATTGTCTATATTTATAATAACATTCTTTTTAAATACAATCTTCAAGCTTCTTTTGGGCTATAAAAGCTCAAAGGCTTGTGTAAATTCCTTTTTATATACTAATTATCACAATCAAATAACTATAAAGCTAATTCTTTAAATTCTATTAACCCATATAGCCAAAAGGTATGTGTAGTCTATTGATGTGATACAAGTTAACATAATTAAATAATTCTAAATCTAAAGTTTCTTGCAAAATTTGTCTTAATTCTTTAATATTTAGATTTTAATATAACCCCTAAGTTTTTAATATCAAATTTGACGAGATAAGAATGTATAATTTAATCTTCTTATCTTTTTATATTATCTTTCAATCTTTAGGATAGATGTGAAGTGGGGTCCACTTCACCTTGTAATTAAATTTTATATCATCCGCTAAATAAAATAAAAGAAATTACTTCTAAGCAATATGGTCTGCCCCCCAAATAGTTTAAAGTTTTTTTGATGCCAATTAATCCGAGAGTGTAAACTTTAAGTGGAGCAAATGGGGGAGATGACGTTTTATTGTACTGTTAAGCTACAATTACCAATGATTTTCTATTTTCTAAAGGACTCATATAACCAAGGGACTCTTTGGACCTTTAGTAAGATATTCTACTGTAGGAATATTTATTACATGCTTGTTTTAACTGTAATAAAAGGTTTGTTTAATAAATAATAAGCTCGAATTATAGTCGACAAAAAAGCTACTAATAAATAGCAGCTTCTCAATTTAAATCATAGAATAATAAAATTAAATTAAATCTATTTTAGAAAAATCAATTGAACCATCTTCTTTTAAATACTGAGCATCACAATGAACTTTTTCTACTAAACAAGCAAACATTTCATGTGAACCAGTAACTATTGAATCAACAATCTTTAATTCAATATTAACAGGACAATTAACAAACATCGGTGCATTTACAATATCACCATCTTCAGTTTTAATATCCATCTTTTTGAGTTTGTCTTCATCTCTTCCTGAAACAGATCCTAAATATTCAAATTCTTTCATGAAGTTTTTAGTCGGTAAATTTACAACCATACAACCACTTTCTTTAATTAAAGAATAAGAAAAACGGGATGGAACAATACCAACCATCAACATAGGTGGATCATAGCTACAGTTACCACAATATCCAACTACCAATGCATTGTCTCTACCATCTTTACCACGGCAAGAAACAATAGCTTTAGGTTGAGGTTGTAAACTATTCTTTTTAACAGCCTCTTTTTTTATTATTTGCATAAAAAATCTCCTTGTTTATGACATTTGTCAATTATAATATTTTTTAACGTTTAAGAAAAGCACTAATTGCTTTAATCAAGTAATAAATAACTTTAGTTCCAACTGTTTCATAAAGTGCGTGTATTGCAATCTGACCACATCCAATATCTATAGTATTCATAAAGTATTGTTGATTTGAAAGATTCTCAAGTGTACTGCTATCAGGAACATCACTGTTGTTTGCAAATTCTTGATATGGTATATCATTATCATTAAAATTTTTTTGAAAGTTGCAGTCATCAATAATCTGTAAGTTTGATGGGGTTCATTCAATTAAAAAAGTGTAAGGCTATAGGGGGGGCAGATCGTTTGGTTTGGTGTAGTTACCTTTAATCATAACAGAGAATTAGTGGGATTTGTATTTTATTTGACTTTTTAGGTGTGTCATTACAAATTACTGTTGATCCAGATATAGTAACTTACAAAAAGAGCTAGACAATTTCGAAATTATATAGATACTATTAGATATCTAATAATTTATTCACAGGAGATGAAGCTACGAAAAAAGCAATCTGTTCGTGATGGAATGTGGCAAGGAGCCTTAAGTGGTGCCTTATTATTATTTACAATACCAATTTAAGGAATGGCTATGACTCAATCAAATATAATAAAAAGATTACTATATTCTATAGGAATGACTTTAGTATTTTTTTTAATTCAATTAATTTATGGAAATGCGACTGAATGGTATTTTTATCTTCTATTCTTTGTATTAATTTATTCATTAGTTAGTTCTAAACTATGGAAAAATAAAATAGCACCCTGGGTAAAAGAAAAGGATTCAAAAACTAAATCTAAAAATAATAATAATTGAAATAATTTTAATATTTGTCACGTCAATAATAGTTCACAATTTCATTTTTACTAAACCATTAGTAATCTTTATTTTTGTAACGATGCTACGTACCTAAACCGCCGTTGTTCCAACAATGAAGATCTTTTAATATAATACTTACTTGTTTGATTATCATCTTCATATTCTATCAAGTATGAGACTGGAAGTCTCACATAAGAGTCCATTGAAGGAAATACTCCAATAACTCGATTCTTTCTTCTATCTCTACATTAGCTCTTTAACATCCATTCTTAGATGCAATCTTTCTTGAATCTAATAATGGAAAATCATAAAAATTTAATGATTCTTCTAGGCCATTGAATAAGCATTCAATAGCTTTTAGAAACTTGTTTAAAAATTCATTTGCCATTAAAATTGCCATTTCAATAGAATGGTCTTTATCTGGTTGTAACAAAATCTTTTTTAATTGTTTTGCAAAATTGGCTTTTGCTTTTTGTCCTACATAAGCTAATATATTTCGTTGAAAATTTACTTTACACCTCTGCCATGATCCTGATACAAAACATTTTCTTATTGCTGCTTGTAGACCTAAATGTGCATCACTTACAGCAAGCCAGACTTTCTCTAATTCTCTTTCTTTAAGCTTATTAAACAATATTGTATAAGTTGCTTCAGGCTCACTATACATGGGCTCTTAAGTGGAAGTGTTAACTAGATTCTCTAGTAAAACAACTACAAATACATAGTATCAAAGTAGTTACACTTTTTTTGTTGAATCTGGGAGCTTTGGAAAATGTGGAATCTTTTCTAAATTATTATCCCATGAAGCTCTGCTATCCATGAAGATATGAGCTATTGGAGATATGTTTGGCTCTGTATCCAATGATCCTGCAGGAACAACTAGTAAAGAACCTTCCATTTGTAAAGAGGGAAGGGCAGACCCACAGTTTGGGCAAAAACTTTTTGTATGATTAGTTCCTTCTAATTTATATGTTTTTACTTGATCCTCTCCAGAAATCCATGTGATTTTTGCTGAAGAAGAAAATAAATTAGAAGCATGCGATGAACCTGTATCTTTTCTGCAGCGAGAGCAATGACAAAGATAGAAATCCTCAAAGTCTCCTTCAATTTCAAAAACAATATTTTTACAAAGACATGAACCTTTATGTTTCATTATTACTTCCTCCAAAATAATTACAAATATAATAAATTATAAACTAGTAATAATGCAACAAAATTCAATTGATTGTAGTAAAAAGAAAATAATTGCTACTAAAAATTATATGCTATAATTTAAACAAGTGACATCAAATTCATATTTACAATAATAAAGGAGAAATATAAAATGGCAAATAAAATTGATAGTGATACAAGACTTGCAAGAATGGATTTTTCTTCGATATATAAATTATATATAATTAAGATTGAGAAAAAAGGAAGAACTAAAGCAGAATTAGATCAAGTAATTGAATGGTTAACAGGTTTTAATGAGGATAGGTTAAAAGAATTTATTGAAAATTCTATAACTTTTGAAGAATTTTTTAATGAAGCAAAACTTAATCCTAATTCAAGTTTTATTACAGGCTCAATATGTGGCTATAAAGTTCAAGATATAGAAAATCCTTTGACAAAGAAAATTAGATATTTAGACAAATTAGTTGATGAACTTGCAAAGGGCAGGAAAATGGAAAAAATCTTAAGAGTACCAAAATAGTAATACTTTTTCTTGAACTTTAAGGAATAAATAATAAGTTTAATAGAATTGAATTTTTGCAATATAAACTTATAACAACCAAATTTATAAAGAAATTATTATAAATCAATCTTATATGAGAAAAACAAAAATGAATAAAGATAAAGATGTTGGTCCTATTTTCCTTTTACCAATAGAGAAAAGTGATATAAATAAATACTATAATGCGATAAAAGAAATTGATGAAGATGCAAGATATTACACAAAGACGTTGTCGGAATTTACTTTTAAACAAATAGAAGAATATGTTTTAAAAATAGAAAAGAGTAGTTCTAGAAAACTTTTTTTAATTACTTTAGGCAATGAATATATTGGAGAGGTCGCATTATCTGATATATCTCATGAATCTTGCCATTTTAGAATATGTATATATAAAAAGGAAAACTTTTCAAAAGGATATGGAAATTTTGCATTAAAATGGATAATTAAATATGCTTTTTATACTCTGAATCTTAGTGAAATTGAGCTTGAAGTTTATCCATTCAATAAAAGAGCAATAGGTTTATATGAGAAATTTGGCTTTAAAGAAACTAATAGAATTTTCGATGATTCAAATATTTCTCCATATAATGAAATTATCATTATGTTACTAAGAAAAAATAATAATAACTAGATTAGATAAATTTCACCGGTAAAAGTGGGAAACTTTTTTAATTGAAAATTCAAAAGTATAAATAAAGTAGCTCGATAATAGTTTTTTCAAGACTATATTGAAAAATCCACCAGTTATCATCTAGTGAAAAGTAATCAAAATCAATAATAGATATATAACTAATTACTATTTGAAGCTTATTTAAAATGCTTTATCAATTTAAAAAATCAAAAAGTGAGAAGTTGGGAATTTATTATAAATTATAAAGATTTTTAAAGTCTCTGTAATCTGCGTATAACCTCATAAGAAAGACCAAAATGAATATCATATTGTGGTAAAAAATTACCAGGTTATGATACAAAATAGGCTTTGGAAATGTAGTGCCCTTAATGCAGAAATTATTAATTGTATTTGTTCTAATCAATACCAAAAAATCATCTTGTCCTGAATCTGGAGTTATCTCAGTAGAAGTATCATCGGCAAGACATACATCAAGATTTACTCCTGTCTTTGAAAATCAAATTGCCAATTAGCCTTTTATTAATAGTAGGGAACCCTTATATAAGTTCATAGTTATTTTTTTCTTGGAATACAGAAAGTGTTGTTATTAATAGAATATTACTGGATGAAGTTTTTAAATATGAAGACAGATTTGATGATTTATTTAATATAGCAATTGATGAGATTAGTTATATAAGAAAATAGTAAATCAACATTAACTAAATTATTTGAGATATTAAGACTTGTTTAAATAATTTAATGGTTTAATAAAAGAAAAAAGTCTCGTTGGGATTGTGTGGAATTTTATTTATTGTTAATTAACTTGCATGATAAATACAACGATGTTATTATTTAACTATATTATTTTGGGTAAAATTGTAAATTTATAGCTAATAAATATATGAGATTGTACTTTTTTATCTCTTTCATATATTTACTATTAAAATATAGCAAAATTATACATTAGAAGAATTTAGTTAGATAGAAGACAACAAAGATAATCTTTTTTGAAATAAATTGATAGGTCAATAAATGTTGCTGTAGATAACTAACTTAAGCAATAAATATAATGAGTTTATGTTTTTTGAAACTAGATTTAGGAGAGGTCTGTTAGGAGCTATACTATTAACTTTTACTTATTTTATTTTAAATTTTTTTTTAGTTAAGTGTTTGATTAGTGTCATTATTTGTTAATTTTTTTTACCTGTTTTTTAATAACTAGTTAAGAATGATGAATTGAGGTGTTAGTTGAGTATTCAAGAAAAACGAAAAGAAAGAATTCTAGTAAGAAATCTAAAAACACTTATTAAAACGTTATAAAAAGATTAGGTTTTTTGATTTTGTCCTTGAAGTGGGAGCCTCTTCATATTGTAATCTTGCAAATTCATTATTTATATATTTTAAATGTAAATAAATCTATTTTTTTGACTTAACAAAACTCTTTATCATGCTGCAAAAAGTAATATCTAAATGTTAATTATACAAATATCTTTAACATTATTGTCTATAGTATAAAATACAAAGAGGTACCATATGAAGCGTACAGTAAACATTATATCAATTATTTTATTGTTATTTCTTCCCATATTTTTTTCTTCATGTAAAAAGAATATAGAAGAAAAAGATGCCATAGTGATTGATGAAGTCTCCGCAGCTACAGATTACATGCAAGTAGTATCCTCTGCTGTTGAAATACAAAAATCGGCCTTACGAGATCGTGTTCTAGCTAGTGGAACCATTCAAGGACTAGAGGAAGTAAATGTCAAAGCACGTACTTCAGGTGTTATAAAATCTATTGATTTTAATTTGGGTTCAAAATTAGAAAAAGATCAAGTTCTCTTGGTTTTGGATGATACTATTCCATTATTGAATGTTAGCCAGTTGGAAAACCAGTATGAAAATAGCCTAAAAGAGCTTAATGCAAATAAACAACTTTACGAGCGAGGT
This sequence comes from Sphaerochaetaceae bacterium, assembly GCA_963678765.2. Taxonomy (GTDB): domain Bacteria; phylum Spirochaetota; class Spirochaetia; order Sphaerochaetales; family Sphaerochaetaceae; genus Pleomorphochaeta. Next base: position 101,467 of record CAXXVM010000003.1, read on the forward strand.
GCTATCTCTCTTGTTCAGTTGACCCAAACACAAAGTAAAGTCGATGGACTTAATGCACAACTTGAGCAAGTGAAAACCAATTTAAAAAATACAAAAATAACAACCCCAATAGCTGGTAGTGTTGCAGAAAAAACTAACCTAGTTGTTGGTGATCTCATACAAGCTGGCCAGCAAATTGTGCGTGTTGTAGATCTTGAACATTTGCGTATTACTATACCAGTAGGTCAGAGCCAGCTCTTCCTTATTAAGGAAGGGGCACCTGCTCTCATTACCATAAAGACACCTACAGAGATTATCGAAGCTGAGGGTGAGGTAAGTGGTATCAGTGCTAGCAGTGATTCAAGGACAGGTAGCTGGTCAGTACTAGTAGATTTCGCTAACCCAAAACCATCAGTAATTAAGGCAGGAATCAGTGCAGAGGTAATCATTTTTAATGAGGATGCTCCAACTTATACCTTGGTTCCTAACTCTGCAATGGTTTACCGCAATGGGGAAACTTCAGTCTATGTGGTTGACGGTAACAGTGCAAAGCAAGTTAATGTGCGAGTGGTTGACCAGTACGGAGACCAAAGTGCAATTGAAAGCCTAGATGAGAATGTTACCCTCATTGGAAAGAAAGTACTTGTAAGTGCCCTCTCTCGTATTTTGGATGGCACATCTGTTGTAACACAAGAAAACTAATAAAGGAACAGCTTATGCATAACCAAAAAGGATTCAGCATTGGAAGGTTCTCTGTAACCAAGCCTGTGATGGTAAATATATTAATGATAACAGTCCTACTCCTAGGTAGCTTGAGTTTGGCACGTCTACCACAAGAGCAGTTTGCAGAGATTCCCTTCTTTTGGGTCAACGTTATAGTTCCTTATCCTGGAGTTGGAGCAGAAGATTTAGAATCCTCAATAACCATACCAGTTGAAAACGCATTTCAAGGACTAGATAAACTAAAGAAAATAAGCTCAACAACCAGTGAAGGCCTTAGTGTAGTTAGGGTTGAATTTGATGATGGTATTACCCAACAAGAGTTTAAATCTCTATACCAAGATGTCCAGACCCGATTCAGTCAAGTAGTATTACCCGATGGTGTCCTTGATCCCATTGTTGATGATTTCTCCTCAGCTGACTTTCTTCCTGTCATAGAGGTTGTAATTAGTGGTAATCTGCCATATGAGGATTTGCGAGAACAAGCAATATCATTACAGAATAAGATACTCAAGCTCAAGGATGTATCTGATGTTGAGTTACTTGGACTTCCTGATAGACAGATTCTTATTAATTTAGATAATAGTAGTCTCATCTCTAGGGGCTTGAGTGTAAATGAAGTGGTCAGGGCAATTTCTGATCAGAACAGTGCTATACCTAGTGGAACATTAAATACTGGTTCTAGAGAGTACCTCTTAAGGACCCTTGGTTCAATTGATAATGTCTCTGACTTTGGTTCTGTAATTGTAAGACGCTCCACAGACTCTTCAGGAGTGGTACGTGTTAGTGATGTAGCAGAGGTAGTTGATGGTTTTGATCCGGAATCCTCAATTGCCCGTTTCAATGGTAATCCTTCGGTAAATCTAAGGGTTATCAAGGTAGTAAAGGGTAATTCAGTTGACATTGTAGATGGTGTAACCAAAATTGTAGAAGAGGCTCGGTGGCAGAACAATGGAGGAGCTAAGCTTACCTTATTTAATGATTCAACTGTCCAAATCGCATCAAGTTTAACAGTGCTTTCTACCAACGCTCTGATGGGGCTATTTTTGCTTGTTCTAATTCTTTGGCTTTTTATTGGTTTACGCAATGCTCTGATAACAGCTTTAGGCATACCAGTAACCTTTGCCTTGACCTTTCTTGTCTTGGATTTGTTAGGAGAGACAATTAATACAAATACCTTATTTGGTCTTGTATTAGTTCTAGGACTTATTGTCGACCATGCGATTGTTATTATTGAGAATTCTTACAGACTACAATCTAATGGCCTCTTACGTCATGATGCAGCAATAGATGGTGCCAATCAAGTTATATGGCCAGTTGTTGCTGCAACAGCAACAACTGTAGCAGCCTTTCTACCTCTGATGCTTTTACCTGGGACCATTGGAAAGTTCCTGAGAGTTATCCCTTTAACCGTTACAATAGCCCTTATTGTCAGTACTGGTGAAGCACTTTTCTTTCTTCCGAGTCACTATGCAGAGTGGGGCCCACGGGAAAATAATAAAAAGAAAAAAGAACCAGGGACTTGGTTTATTAGGATTCAGAGAGGATATTCCAAGCTCTTTGCAAAGGCATATAAATTTAAGGTTCTCATACTTTTTCTTGCTATAGTGCTTACAATCGGTGTATTTTCACTCGTTGGTACCCTTCGTCAAGACCTTTTTTCAGCTGAGGACTACTCCTATTTCAACATTGATATACTTACTCCACGAGGCACTTCTTTGGATCAGACTAATAAAATAGTAGCCCAGTATGAAGATATCTTGCTTGATAAAGTAGGAAATGGGGAAATAATTTCTATCAGTACCAAAATAGGGACACTTGGAAGTGGTGAAGCCAATTCTACTCAAGCCCAGATAACTGTTGATCTTGCAGAGATGGGTGAGGGACGAACCCGAGGTATTAATGAAATTATCACTGAGGTGCAAAATGAAACATACTATCTCAGTGGAGTTGACCAAGTTTTTTTCCGAAAGGCACAAAATGGGCCACCTACAGCTGACCCTTTGAGCTTCCGCTTCTCAGGTGATGAATACAAGCAGATTATCGATGCATCCAATGCTATCGTAAACTTGTTGAACTCGATCGATGGAGTAACAAATGTGGTGAGTGATTTCACAGCAGGTAGCCCTGAACTTCGTATAAAAATAAACCAAGAGCGTGCAAGTGCACTTGGGATAAACGTGGGTAGTGTAGGATCTTATATACGTGCCCGTTTTGGCAGTATACCTGCAGGAATTTTCTTTGAGAAGAATGAGCAAATAGATATTGTAGTACGCTTTGCTACATCTGATTCCAGACAGTATGAAAACCTTGAGCAACTCTTGATTCCTACAGAAGATGGAAGACAGATTCCTTTATCTAGTATTGCCTCCATTGAACTTGATAACTCCCTGGGATCTATACGAAGAGTTGAAGGTAAGCGCGAGATAACTGTTTCAGCAAATGCTATTGATTCTCTAGATCTCCAAGTGGTAAACCAACAGGTACAAGAACTCTGGAATCAGACTCTATCTGGTCGATACCCTGATGTATCCTTTGGAGTAGGCGGGGAGTTTGACGACTTTAGTACTTTGATTTTTGATATTCTTAGGGTATTTATCCTTGGTATCTTCTTGATATATCTGATTCTTGGGACCCAATTCAATAGCTATAGCCAGCCCTTGTTGATATTGTTTTCCATTCCCTTTGCATTTATCGGTGTTGTCCTTTATCTCTTTGTTTCAGGTACTCCACTTTCAACGACAGTCATCTATTCAAGTGTAGCCTTGGCCGGTATTGCCGTCAATGATGCAATTGTACTTATTAGTTTTATTAATGAATTGAGAGACAAGGGAACATCTGTCAAAGAGGCTATAATAGAATCAGCTAGAACAAGACTTAGACCAATTATACTTACCTCCTTAACCACCATTGTTGGCCTATTGCCAACAGCAATTGGAATAGGTGGATACTCAGTGGTTTGGTCACCTATGGCTAGTACCATAATATTTGGTCTTGTATTCTCTACCATAACTACATTGTTCATAATACCTATGCTTTATGGAATTATTTATGACAAAAAGAAGAAGAGGAGTAAAGCATGAAAAAACACCTACTAACAATATTAAGTATACTACTCACTGTTGTCTTGCCTCTTGCTGCAACTTCCTATCCATCTTTAGATATCCTGTATGAGATAGAAAATGGAGATGAAGTTGTGCTAGATCAAAAGAGCTTGCAAACATTTATACAACAATGGCAGGATAATTCGTTTCCAACCTTCTCCGAAGCAGAAAAAGAGTTACGATTTGCCCTTACAGTGGGAAATCCAGATCTTGAACAACTGAACTCTCTATATAGGATACAAAGACAGCAAATGCAGTACCAACAGAGAGAACAAGGCTTTAAGGTGGGGTTTTCCTCTCAACCTCTTTACTCAATAAGTAGAAGTGTTAACCAAAGTTCAACTGGAGGCTTTGACCTTTCCAATAACTTTGGTGTTGGGGCAAGTATTTCTAAAAAACTTGGTACAGGAGCTGTAGCAACACTCAGTGCATCCCAAAATTCAGACCTAACGATAAATGATGCCCCTGGCTCATTGTGGACGTGGACTCATAGTCCCTCTGCAAGCCTAAGCTTTAACCAACCACTTTGGGTGGGTGAAGGTTTAGTTGATCCTTCATACTCTAATAAACAGTTAGAAAAGTTACAGATATCATCTGAGAGTGCAAAGCTCTCGTTTGACCAACTTTTAGAAGTTCTTGTCTCACAAGGTAATAGTCAACTCTCTGCTTTGCAGGCTCTTAAGGAGAGCAGATTTCTTCTAGGTGAGAAACTCGTAAATGAGCAGGCATCAATCAAGGATGCCAAGAAGGACCTAGAAGAAGGAAGAATAAGTCGCAATGTTTATGAGGCAAGATTACTTAGTCTCAATCAGATACGCTACTCGCTTACAGAGATTGAGATGCAAATAGAGACTCTTCAAAACTCCTTGGAAACTCTTTGGGGAAGCAAAGATTATCCCAAGCAGGTCATTGTGGATACTGAACTGATTGAGAGGCTTATCTCAATCGCATTTGATAAGGAACAGCTTGTAAAAATTCTTTTAGAAAAAGACTATCCATATGCACAAGCAATGGCGAAACTGCGTTTAGCAGAGCTAGATGCAATGCTTAAGAGTCCTAGTGATGCACCAATGTTTAACCTCTCTCTTCAGGTCTCTCCCTCATATACCCCAAGCTCAGGAGCTGATTTCTTTACATCTTATGAGAATTTATTCACTAGTAGTAAAACTACCTTCTCATTTTCTATAGGTTTTAGTGCTTCAGACATTTCTCGCTCTGCTACGAATCTATCCTCATCATTGGCAACTGAGTCTGTTTTGCAGGCAAAGATGGAGGTTGAGAAAACCTGCGATGATTTAGAAATAAATATTGATGAAATCCAAAAAAATATTAAAGGGTTGTTACTTAATCTATCTATAGGCTTGTATGAATTTGAGCAACGCACCAACGACATAGAAGTTGAGCGTATTCGCTTTGGAATAGGGCTTGCAGATGAGAATAGTATTAAAGCCAAGGAAATCGCTTGGTATGACTCTGCTTTCATGGTTTTGCAAACTTTAAGGGAGCTTGACTTGATAGCCTTAGATTTAAGTGCCCGTGGTGTAGGTATGTAGAGATTGCAATCTAATACTATTTATATATTTTTTCATCACTTTTGTAGAGTATTTTATGCAATTTTATTGTTATTTCACATTTGGACCTTTTTAACTCTTTGCTTTTCATACATTTAATCAGTCTGCATATCAATATCAGTGGCAATCTAGGGAACTCCTCAAGAGCCAGCAGGTTATCTATTTCTCTTGCTTTAATACTATCAGAGATATAATACTGTGCAAAGATTTTCTTACTATCATCAACCAAATATATTATTGTTTGTTTTCCAACTCTTAACTCTTTAGCCAATTCTTCTAAAGTATAAATATTCATTGAATAATCTTGAATTGCTTTTACTTTTTTCTAATTGGTACATGTCGTTTTATTGCAGTTTTAAATTCTTTTTCTATGTTTTGTATATGGGAATATAATGTTGGATTGGAGTTAATATAGAAAATACAAAAAACTGTGACTAAAATTGACGTAATAAATTAACTCATAAAATCAGATAATTTATTAATAATAGTATTGTAAAATTATTCATTGTTGCAACCTGCGCTGGGTTTTCGGATAAAAATTCGTATTGACAACATATAAAATTAATTAAGAAAGAGAATTGAGTAGAAATATATTTACGCTCTACTCCACTTATTTGTTAGAAGGTACTTAATTAAAGCTAGATCATCGTTAGTAGTTTTTAAATTATCAATTTGTTATGGTTTGAGGCATATAAAAAAAATATTAGATTCCTTAGTAAAAATATGTTAAAATAAGTCTAATATGCATAATTTTGAAATTTTAATGATAAATGCATGTAGAAATTAGGTTAATGGGGGAGAATTAATGTCTGATTATTCAACATATTATAAAATATTAACGAATATTGAAACAGAAAATTCTTATAAATGTTTAGAAAATTATGCAAATTATTTATCTCAACAGGATATTAATGAATTAATTATATTTATTGGAAATTATAGTCTTAGATTTACAACTAGTATATCAGATCTTGAAATTATTGAAAATATTATTGGTCCTATTACAATAGAATATATTAATTTTGCTATTATGTTATTTGATTATGATATAATTAATAATAATTATCGTTTTATAAATGAAAAGTTGGGACACTCTATATTTAATGAAATAAATGAAGAATTAAGAAATAATATTATCCAAAAAATAATTATAGCAGGGGTCTCTTATAGTAATTATATTCATTTTTCAGAATTATCTTTATTGTTTCCTAATTTTGAAAATTATGGAAAACTAATAACTCGAAGTAATTTTATTAAATTTTTAAAAGAGTCTTTTTGTGACAACAATATTGAAAAAAATAGCATAGGATATGAGTTAGTTAATAAATTAAAATCAGAATGTATAGTCTTAATAAAAAAATATAAGAATCCTTTGTTTAATCTTGATATAGATGATAATGATATATTAATAATAAAAAATCTTGCATTTCTATTATTTACAGATGCAAAAAATAGTGAAGATTTAAATGATTTTATGAGTATAAGCGATAGAGGTGGATTATTACTTATTAGCTCTATTATTTTTGCTAAAGATACTGATAAAGATAAGAATACTGATTTTTGGGGTGCATATTATAATTGGTTAGGTTTACCTGAAAACATGACAAGTAATTTAAATCAAAAAATATATAAAGATTTAAAAGCTTTTTTTAATTCTTATAATATTGCATATTTAGTAAGATCGTCAAAACGTATACAATATGTGCTAACATTAAGAATGCATTCTATTGTTGCAAATCGACCTTTGTCAAGAAGAAAAATAACACATTTCTTAAAATCGTTAGTTAAATTAAATGGTTTTAATTACCATGATAAGGAATACCAACAAGATGTTTTATATAATTATTTGAATCAATTATTTCTAGACTATAAATTGGCAAAGGAAGATTTTCCATCCCTCGTTGTTTATTCCCCTCTACCCTTAGAAACTCTAGAAGCTTTTTCAATATCTCAAGAGCAAGTAGTAGATTATTTACAACCTCTTTATGATTATATTGAGTGTTCTTTAATTAATAAATTGTATCCTCAAAACAAGCGTATTAAATTAAAATTACCAGAGTATATAAAGTTTTTAAAGAATGATATCAAAGAAATAATTCTTATTGAATCAAAAACTAAAAATAAAAAAACTAGTCATTTTATTAAATCTAGAAAAATAACTAAAGCTTGTGTATCAATTGATATATTGACTTTAGAGGTTAAGTTTAATATCCCTTCGTTATTGATACAGAGGGAAAGTAAACTTTTAAATGATATTAATTCTGCTACAATTTATTATTCTATAGGAAATAAAACATACCAAAGGCAACTTGAAATTGAATATTTAGATTCTTATATTATCACTGAGGAAATCAGTATTCCTTTCAATTTTATAGGGGAAAAGTTAGATTATTCGATTAGAGTTAATGATAAAGAAAATAAAGGTTCTATTACTTTTAATTATATTTTTGATTCTAATGGTAATCCTCTAAATATGAATAATAAAATAGCTCAAAAAATTTATTGTATAGCAAAAAACAATCAAATCATAGCAGAAAATCTTTTAACGAAAATATATGAATTAGATGAAGTTTACAGTATTTATGAAACTTATATTGATAATGATTCTTTCATAATATTAAATAACAACGTTTATAGTTTAAGTAATAAAAATATTATCAATTCAGGTTTTGAATACCATAATCAGAATTATTCAGATGTAAAATTATTTGATAAAGGATTATATTTTCAAGTATTAGGCAGTTTTCCACAATTATATTTTAGAGTAAGTAATATAAAAACTGTAAAACAAAATATTGAATTGTCCCTTAATTCAAAAATTGTTGATTTTGAAATTATTCAGGATTTTATTATTCTTGATGGTCTTGGTGATTATTTTGTTAAAATAAAAGTTTTGTCTTCTATTGAAGATTTTATAGGTAAACTTGTTACTATAAAATTATTTGATAGGGAGAAATCAAAAGCGATTTTGTTACAAACTTTTTTTATATTAACAAATTTACATTATAATTTTTCAAAGGATTTTTATTTTTACAAATCGGATATACAACTAACTAATTTAAATTTTGATAATAAAGAACAAATACTAGCAAGAAAGTATGAATCATTTGATAATTTTCATTTGAGTGAATTTAAAGTTAATTTATCAAATAGAATTGCAAAATTATTAATTCCAAATAAATTGATTTGTATTAGTTTAGGTGATAAGAATCTACTACAAAGAAAAGATTATTGGTTTAGCGAGTTATTAGACAAAAAGCAAATAAGCATTGTAGCAGATAATGAAATAAAAGTTTTTAAATTATACACTGAGGATGATGAAAATCAACTTCATCAGGTGCTTTCAAAAAGAGGAAAAGTTCAATTTTCTCTAGATTGTTTGGGTAATCCTCCCATAAATCATAAAAGGAGTGTAAAGTTAAAATTAGAATTTTATTTGAATAATATGGTTCACATTAAAGAATTATGCACAATTCATTATAGAGTATCTTTGATAAATTTTGATAATTTCATCACTTTTTGGAATACTCGTAATATTAGAATAAAAAATCGTAAATTTAAATTATCTATAGAACCTTTATTTATCTATGATCCTAAAGAAATATATAATGTTGAATTAATAAATTTGAAAAAAGAAATCATTTTTTCAGAGGAATTATCAGCTAACAATTTAATTACTTATCAACAAGATGGCGATTTAAAAGAAGGTGCCTATAGTCTAGTTGTTTCTCACACCAAGGGCAAGAGTTTATTCCAATCTGAAGAAGTAATTATAGATTTAAAAAAAGATTTTTATTATCAAAATAAGCATTATGAATATTTGTTTAATTTGATTAATGTAATGGATAAAGTATTGTTATTAAATAATAAATCAAGATTTGAAATTAATAATCCAATTAAACCTATTTCCTTTATATTTGACACAAAATTAGAGGTTGGAAAAAAAGTATCGGCTAAATTATATATTTACAACTATAGAACTAGATCTAAATATTTTATAAATAATCATCCATATAATATTCAACTTGTACAAATATCGGATGATGGTTATCACATTTTTAAAATATTAGATCGAGATAGTGAACAATTAGGTATTGATCCATATATCGGCTACGTTTATACAAAAAAAGATAGAAACTATAAATATTCATTTAAGCATCAATATTTTGAAGGAAAATTAATTAAGCAAAGGACGTAACATGAAATTTAATCCAATTTTAGCAGCAAAAAGAATAAATAATAATTATAAAGATTATATAAAAAGTACTTTTTATATAAAAGATCAAGATTTTAGGAAAGAATATATTAAAGAAGTAGATATTTATGAATTTTCGAAGGGGCCATATTTAGAATGTGTAGATGCTTTTGAAATAGGGAATAGTTTATCCAATCTAGTAAATAATAATATTCTTTCCGCTAGCTTTAAAAAATTATTCATGTATGATCAAGAACAGTATGAACGACCTTTGTATTTACATCAAGAAAAAGCTATAAGAACTGCTATTGATGATAAAAATATGATAATAACAACTGGAACGGGATCTGGTAAAACAGAATGTTTCCTTTATCCTATATTAAATTATCTGCTTAATGAAGAAAGTAAAAATACACTATGCCCTGGTGTTAGAGTCCTCTTATTATACCCAATGAACGCTTTAGCAAATGATCAGATGCAACGTTTAAGACAAATATTAGAAAAATATCCGAGCATAACTTTTGGTGCATACACCGGAGAAACTAAGACCTCAGAACACGATGCAAGAAATAACTATTATAAATTGCATGATAATAGAGAACCATTGAAAAATGAATTGATAAGTCGAAAGACTATGATAGAGAATCCTCCACATATTCTTGTTACTAACTATGCAATGCTTGAATATCTTTTATTAAGACCTAAAGAAAATGTCTTTTTTGATTCAATTTATTCAAAATATTGGAAATATATAGTATTAGATGAGGCTCATGTTTATTCTGGAGCTTCAGGTATGGAAGTGTCAATTCTCATGCGAAGGTTACTTTATCGATTATCAAATAATGAAAAAATCCGTTTTATTTTGACAAGTGCTACCTTAGGTGATGAAAAATCAAATAGCAAAATTATTAAATTTGGTAATTCTTTATGTGCAGACAGAATTTTCGAAAATGATTCTATAATTAGAGCTATTAGAAAGCCTGTAAGTACTAGTAAGGAGTATTCATTAAATCCTTTAATCTATAGAAAAATATCAGATTTAATAGATAATGAGGAATTAAATGAGGCCTCATTAAAGAAAAATATTTTAGCTGCATTTGATCAATATTTGGGTATAAATATTGATTATAATAAAAGTGATGATATTCATAAGATATTATTTTATGTTTTCTCGAAAGATGAATTATATTTTCAAATAAGAAGATATTTGTTTGATGGAGCTTTAACGGCTACAGAACTAGCAGATAAAATAAATATTAATCTTCAATATATTATTTATTTTATTAATATTGCAAGTTTTGCACAAAAAAATAAAGCAAAATTATTAGATGCAAAATATCATCACTTTATAAAAACATTAGAAGGCGCTTATATTTCTTTTTATCCTAAAAAAACATTATCACTTGTACCTAAGAAAACAATAATTAATGATAATCAAGAATCTCAATGTTATAAATTATCTGTTTGCCAATTTTGTGGAACAGTATATATTGAAGGCCAAATTAGAAAAGGCAAATTGGAACAAGTTTCTGGACTAGCTCCTAGTTATTTTATGGTTATTGAAAATGATTATATAAAACTTCCAATTTCAATTGGTTCTAAAGAAATAGTTAAGAAAAAGAAGAATTTTAAATCTAATGTGTTAAAACTATGTACTATATGTGGCCGGGTTACTCCATATAACAGTAAAAAATGTTGTGATTGTCCTAAAGAAGCAGAACAATTGCTATATAAAGTGAAAAATGATTCAGAAGATAAACTTGTGCATAAGTGTCAATTTTGTGAAACTGTATCACCTAGAAATTCTATACTAAGAGGTTTTTATTTAGGCCAAGATGCTTCCACCGCAGTTGTTTGTGAATCGTTATATAATGAATTACCTAAAAGAAAAATGAAAAATTATAAACCTAAAGTAAGTTGTCTTTTTGATACCGAAGATAATAATGAATATTTATATTCAAAAAGGTTACTAATGTTTTCTGATAGTCGTCAAGATGCAGCTTATTTTGCTTCATATTTCCAATATACTTATGATGTATTTTTTAAGAGACGGTTAATGTTAAAATCCGTTAAAGAATTGATGGAGGCATATGTAGAAGAATTTAAGAACGGTATTCCTTTATTAAGTTTTATTGAAAGAATGAAATCTCAATTTTCAAAAATAGAGAACATTGAAATGCTTCCAGATATTATCGAGAAAGAAACTTGGAAAACTATAATTTCTGAGTTTAAAGATTTTTCCAGAAATAGTCTTCATAGCATAGGATGGATGGATTTACAAATTGAAAATAAATGTTTATTTCCAAAGGACTATGAAATAGCAGGTATTGAATTTACACAATACCAAGCTCAAATGATATCTCAATTAATTTTAGACTTTTGCTTAAAACATGGAGCTTTGGAATTACCAGATGTTGTATCTATGACAAATAATGATTGGGCTGAATTTGACTTTGGAGCAAAAGAACCGTTTTTGTCGATTTATCCTCAAAATACTAAAAAAAAATGTAAAGAGTATTATTCCCAAAGAAAGAAATGTAATAAGTAGTTTTCTTGAAAAGGTATTTAATATTGATGTAAATATATCAAAAGCAATTATTAAATTTTTTTTAGAAGAATATTTCTGTGTCTTAGAAATTTTAAAACCTATAAAAGAAAATCCCAGTTTATATAAAATTAATCCACAGAAATTAATAATAAAGAGTCAAAATATTCATAAGTATAATAAGTATAAGTGTAATGTTTGTGGGCGAATAACTTCTATTAATATAAATAACAAATGTCCTTCGTATAGATGTAAAGGTTATTTAGAAAAATATGAATTTGAGAAAAACGAATCTAAGCAATATTATTTGAATCAATATAGTACGAATCAGAATTTAGATAGTTTACTGATTAAAGAACATACTGCTCAACTAAGCAAAGAGTCGGCACAAGATTATCAACAGAAGTTCATAGATGGTAAAATTAATATTTTGAGTTGTTCAACAACCTTTGAAATGGGGGTAGATGTTGGAAATTTAGAATCTGTTTTTATGAAAAATATACCTCCTAAACCTTCAAACTATATTCAACGAGCAGGTAGAGCTGGTCGAAGATTGAATTCATCAGCTTTCTCTCTAACTTTTTGTAAACTAAGTCCACATGATTTTTACTACTTTAAAAATCCTTCAAAAATGATAAATGGATTAATCTCTCCACCATCTTTTAAGATTGATAATATAAAAATAGTAAGACGTCATATTTATGCTATTTTATTATCTAAATACTGGAAAGAATTATTTCCACAAGCAAATAATATTTCTGAATTTTTTGAAAATGAAAGTTATGTCAAAATACAAAATTACATAAAAAATCTTCCGAAAGAGGTATATGAATATATTAATCAAGTCGTGCCTAATACTCTTTCAACGGAAATTGATGATATTATTAATAATTATATCGATGAAATTCTGAAATATTCTAGAGTTAATTATATAAATGAAGTTGCTGAATTTAAGACATTGATAAAAGCAATATTAAATGAATCAGCATCAGAAAGTAAAATAAAGAACAGCCATATTAGTAAATTGAGATGGCTTCAAAATATGGCAAACACTTATGAGGATGAAAGAATAATTAGTTTCTATTCAAAAAATAATTTGATACCTAAATATGGTTTTCCGGTGGATACTGTAGAATTGAAAACTGATTTTAGTGACACTTTTTTTCAATCAAGTGCTTCTGGTTTATCTCTGCAACGTGATTTGATTCAAGCAATAAGTGATTATGCTCCAGAATCAGAGGTTATAGCTGATGGTTATGTTTTTAAGAGTAGATATATAAGAAAACCTATGAATTTAAAGAATGACTGGAGACAGTTTGTAATAGAAATTTGTAATAACAAAAAATGTGGAAAGATTTCAGAACATCTTTATACAGGTGAAATTGATTACTCATATAATGTATGTAGTCAATGTGGGGAAAAAACTTTACATAAATTTTTAGTTTTACTGCCTGATTCTGGTTTTCAAATAGATCCAAAAATAGAAAAAGCAACTACTAAAAAACCTAAGAAGACCCATAGAACTCAATATTATTATCTTGGAGAAGGATTTGATGAAGAAACAATTGAGGTAAAAGATTTTAAAATAAATCAAATTATATTTTCATTAGTTTCATCTCCTAATGATAAATTATTAGTAATGAATAAATCTGATTTTCTTGTTTGTGATTATTGTGGTTATTCTGAGGTTAGTACTCCTGGAGCCTTTAGTAAAACTTTAATTCATAAAAATGTTAAAGGAATAGAATGTAAAAGTAAAACGTTAAATAAAAAATCTATTGGTCATAAATTTAATACAGATGTATTAATTATTCATATTAATGAAAAACTATATCAGGAAAAGGCAATAACTTTATTATACACATTTCTAGAAGGGTTAAGTATAAAATTTGATATTGATAGGGATGATATTGATGGATGTATATCTTATCAAAATTATCTGCAGAATGGAGCTAATGATGGAACGACAATAATTCTTTTTGATTCCGTTCCTGGTGGAGCGGGTAATGTTAAGCGTTTATTTAATACTTCATTAATTGACTTTAAGGATTTTTTGAAAATATCTTATGACCGAGTAAAAAATTGTAAGTGTGGTACAGAGGGTAATACTGTTTGTTATAATTGCTTGAGTACTTATAGAAATCAATATTATCAAGATATGATGCAAAGAAAATATGCTATTGATTTTTTAGAAAAATTAATTTAATTAAAATAGAAAGTACTGTTAAATAAAAAATAATGAATATTTAAAATATTACTCTGTAAAAATCATTTATTATTTTTGAAAGGACCATTTTAGCAGGAATATTAACCTGAGTCTAATCATTGTAGACAAGCGAAATAGAACCTTTACAAATAAGAGTATCAAGCAAATGAATATCTTAAATTAAAACACTTCGGTTATAGTGAAAAAAATGATGGAGAATAAATATCGCTTCAAAATAATGTACTATGATAGTTATACAAATAAAAAATATGACAACACTGCTATTGTGATTGCAAAATGAAAATACTGATCAGTAAAGTCAGTTTTTATACCTTTCAATTTATGCAACACTTTAGATCCTGGTTTACTTGTTGCAATTACAAACAGTAAGATACCACCTAAAACTGTATAAAAAGTTTTCAAAAGGATTGCTTGTGAAAAGAACATAGCTCCTTTTATAGATCTTTGGTTTGTTGAAATAAACATGTTCTCAAGTATTTCAAATATATTCTGAGAAAAAATACCAGTCAATAGAGATAACATAGCTAATATAGTGAGACTTAGATGTATAGAAAATGGGAATTTTTCTTTCGACAATTCTTTATCTTGTTTTTTTATTTGTTTGTTTGGTAAAAAAATTCTAGCTAATTTAATAAAAGACGCTACAGTACCAACTCCAGCAATGCTTAATATTGTATAATTGATACTTGGTTTTAAATAGTATGTTAACAGTGTTTTACTGAAAAATCCATTGAATGGTGGTATTGCCATAATAGATAGAGCCCCAACTAAAAAACAAATCATGGTAATAGGAAATCTTTCGCCTTTTTGGCGGAGCATGGAATTTACGCCTCTAATTTCATAAACATCTCTAGAGCCAGCAGCATCGGTTGCTGTTCCGATAGATAAGAATAATAAACCTTTAAAAATAGCGTGGCTAAATGTATGAAATAAAGCAGCAATCAGCAGTATAGCACCTAATTTTGTATCAATTCCTACATTTAAGGCCATTGCCCATGCTGTTACAATATAACCAATTTGACTGATAGAATGATAGGCTAAGAGTTTTTTAGCATCTGATTGTGATAGAGCAAACAGTACTCCAATAAGAGCGGTAGCAGAGCCTATATATGATAGTGCGGGAGTTAATTTTTCTAGCATTGGTGAAAGAAAAAAAACTCTAACCAATACAAATAGGGGAATTTTAATAAGTATCCCAGATAGAAGGGCAGAAACAGGGTGTGGAGCTTTTGAGTGTGCACCAACTAGCCAATTTGAAAGCGGCATTATAGCAACACGTAGTAATATAGGAACTATCATAAACAGAAGACAAATTAATGCTATATTCAATTCTTTAGAAGAAAGGTTCAATAGAGCTTCTGTAATCCCTTGATAGGATAAACTTCCAGTTAAACGATATAATCCAAAAGATCCTAGAAGTAAAAATACCATTGATGATGAAGAATACATCATATAATTGAATGCAGCAAAAACCGCACTTTTTTCTTGTTTACTAGCGATCAATACATATGCAATTAGTCCCATTATCTCCAAACATACAAAGAGATTGAAAATATCAGAAGTCATGCTAATAGCAGCAATCGTCGCACTCTGTATTAATATCAGGGCAGTGAAGAAGGAATGAGATGGACCTACTGTTCTTGAATAAATCCATGCAGGTACTGTTAATAAGTTGGTTAAAACAATCATTACAAGAGATAGCGAATCAAATTTATACACAATACCAATTTTTGGAGTGTAAGAGCCAATTACAACAGTCAAACTACCATTATTGATTACATATGGATATAAAAGAAAAACAAATAGAATTGGAATTAAAAGGCCAATTAAAATTCCAAAATATTCACTAAATCGTCGAGCTTTTACCGGTAAAAAGCTCTTTGATGTTAAAACAATGCTTGATGCAAGAAGTGGCAAAAAGATTGGGGTCAATAATAAACTATTTGGATTCATTTTCTATTCTTTCTTTAATAATTGTTATATCTAATGATCCTGTTGTTTTATATAGTTTCACTCCCATTGCAAGAGAAAGAGATGTAACGCACACTCCAATAACTATAGCGGTAAGCATAAGTGCTTGAGGTACTGGATCAACTATATTCTGTATTTGATTGTCTAAAATAGGAGCTTGGTTTCCGATTCTACTTGCTTCTAAAATAAATAATAATACTATGGAAGAATTCAATAAATTAAGTCCAATAATTTTTTTTATTATATTTTTCATACTGATTAGCCCGATAAAACCGGTTATAAAAATTAGAAAAATTAGTAATCGTTCAATTATCATGTTGGCCCCCCATCATAGCTATAATCATAACAGCCAAACTAGTTCCTACTTTAATTCCAATAAATATATTTAAAATAATGATGATTCCAGCAGAAAGAAAGGAGCTACCTGTAGTAATACTGCTAAAGAATCCATCCGGGAAAAAGACTACATAAGTTGTTATTAAAATCAATGAAATAAATGAGATTGCTTCAATTCTTTCTAATACATTAGAATTGGTGATTTTAGTTTTTACATCAGTTCCGAGAACTAAAAAAACAATTGCAGATGCAATTATAACTCCACCTTGGAATCCACCTCCAGGAGATATATGTCCAAATAACATTACATATAATCCAAATTGTAAAATTATAGGTCCAAGTTTTGATGCAACAACTTCGACTAAATTAGTTCTAAGAGCATTTTTAACTCTCTTTTCTGGTACTAAAGTAGACTGAGTTTTTACACTTTCTAATGTTTGTTTATGTATGTTTAAAAGTATCGACATAGTTCCTGTGATGGCAACAAATAATACTAAAGTTTCACCCAAAGTATCCATAAGACGATACCCTAGATATATTGAACTAACTGTGTTTGATGCTCCAGTTTCATCAAGAGCATTAGCAAAAAGGTAATCTCTTGCCAAAGTAGGCCAACTTATATTACTTATTATTACGGGTAAAGTTGCTAGTGCAATTAATAAAGTAGTTATAAATACTTTTAAAATTCGTGATTTCTTCATTACTTTTCCCCATCTTTTCTTTTAGTATGTCTTATTGCCCAAACATAAATAATTGTAGATACTCCTGCACCCACAGCGGCTTCTGTTATGGCTACATCTGGAGCTCTTAAAAAAGTAAAAAACAGAGCACTTAGAATGCTTATAGCTGATAAAGCTATAACTGAATGTAGTAAATCTTTTGCCACTAGTGAAAAAATGGATAAGCAAAGTATTATGCTGAGTAGCAGTATATTCATAAGTTCTTATCCTCTTTTTGCATTGAACTTCTTTGATCATCTGCATCTTCTGATTCCCATATAAATTTACTTACAATAGAGCTACCAGTTGGAGCAGAAATAAGAAAGAAAATTATTAGAATTACTATACGAGATGTTATAGATATTGAAGGAGATAGTATTAATAAAGCTATTAGATATGAAAAAATAGTTGTTGTGCCACAAAGAGAACCTGCATGCAAACGACTGTAAGGATCTTTGAAACGGAATAATCCAACCATTCCTACAATACCAAAAGCCGATCCTGTTATAAAGAAAATAAGTGCTACTACTTCTTTTATAATCATAGCTCGTCCTTTGAGTTTTTAAGAAATCTTGTAATTGCTAAAAATCCTAAAAACCCAAAAATATCATAAACAAGTGCTACATCAAGATATAGCACCTTTTTTGTTGTTACTCCCCAAAGTATTAGCAGAGCTAATGCTATGGCAGATAATACATTCATTGCTACCAATCGATCACTAGATGACGGACCAATTAGTAAACGTATGATAGTTATTGTCGCAAATACAACTAAAAAATATTTCATTCCTGAGAGAATAAAGTTTGTCATTTCCAAGTCCTTCTTAATGATTTTTCAATATTACTTTTTATTTTTTCTCCAGCAGCTTTGTTATGTATTGTACTACAAAGAAGCCAATGTACTATTATATGGTCATCATTTAAATCTAGAGTTAAGGTGCCAGGGGTAAAAGTAATAGAGTTGGCTAATATGGTTCTTGCAATATCTGATCTAAGTCTGGTTCTAAAGTGAACTATACGAGGGTTCGTATTACCTGTAAAAACAGCTTTAGCAACTTGAAAACTTGATTTATATAAATTTACTACCATCGCAACTAAAAATATAATTAGATGAAATGGATTTGGTAGAATAAAATTTAAGCTTGCTTGATGCTTTGGTAAAAATATATGGTATGTAAGACTTGCTGTTAATAAAGAAGCAAATAGTCCAAAAATAAGAGTAAAAGTTTCTGTAGATGCGGTGAATAGAATCCATATAATAAAAAGAAAAAGGGTGGTTAGTATAAATCTTATAATTGCCCAGGTTCTTCCGTAATTCATTTATTTTTCCTCTTGTTTTATTAAGTTAAAGAAACTTTCAGCATCAGGTGCTTTTAAAAGGCCTTCTCTAAAAGGTTCATGACTTAGTATACGAGCTAATCTGCTCAATATTTTTAAATGGTAACTACTACTTTTTTGTGGTCCAACTAGTAAAAAGATAAGTTTAACATTTTCTTTATCATGTGGTTGTAAATTAATTTCAAATTTCAGACGCATAACTGCTATCAATGATTTTTCCATTGATGAACATCTAGCATGTGTTATAGCACATTTATTACCCATACAAGTTGTATGAAAACCTTCTTTAACAACTTTATCCATCAATTCTGTTGATGCTATATTTGGCATGCTTTTATTAAGTTGATCTGTTAAAGCTTTGATTATTTCATCGATTGATTGCATTGGTTTGTCAAGCAAAATACATGATTTATCGATTAATGAATAAATTCCATCCATAGTATTATACCTCTTCTCCTTCTTCAATTAACCCAACTGCCCAGTCTACAGGTAGAGTGAACATAATCCCAGCCCCTGTATTTTCTAGACCACCAACTATTTCATCAACAAGTTCTTTAGCTCTTTGTACAACCTCATTGCTATAAACAACAGAAAAAATTGTTTTATTATAGGGTTTATTTCCTTTCATGAAATCTTTGAATCTAGCAAATAAGGGTACTTCGTAACTTAAAAATCTACCCATACCTTCAGAATCAAGTATAGTTGAACCTGTAATACCAGCTTCAATATAAGCTTCCAGCACTTCTTCTAATAACTCTTCGTCATTTAATACAAATATTAACAGTTTCATACCTTATTCCTATAATTTAGCGCTAAGATTTTAATTAATATTACCATACCCTATTTTAGCGGTCAATTATTACTGTTCTAATATTTTCAATCAATATCTTTTGTAAATTGAAAAGATAAATGCTTTTCTTGAAATTAGTTATTCTACATTCATCTTGCTAATTAATCATTTAGCTTTCTAGAATCTCTAAAAGTTTTTGTAATAGTAAGTACAATTACTTATATATTGGATTGACTTATAAAAATACAATAATACCCAATACAGATAATGCTTATTTATTTTGAATTATTTGCAAGTGAATAAGAAAAATAGAATAAAGCTACCATATCTTGTAAATCGAAATCGCATAAATCAAAATCATTTACTTTTAATAATCCATTTCTTATATGTGACATCCTTGTATCTTTAAAATGTTCACAACGAAATAGTAATTTTAAGCTAAATTCTTTTAAACTTTTATAATCATACTCTAAAAAAGCCTTTAGAATTAAATCATAATTATTAAAAATGATTTCAACATCTTGAGCATCTGTCAAAAAATCTTCGATTACTGAATTATAGTCACCTAAATTAATTCTCCCAAACATATTTGATAAAACAGGTGATCCAAAATGTAAAAATGAGGCTAAAACAGCATAGCGAGTCTGTCTATATGTTGAGCCTCTTTTTTGTGATACAGATACAAAAAAGTTCTCAAAGAATAAACCTTCTTTATCAAGATTTTTTTTTGCAATTAAATAATCAACTTCTTCATCAATATGTGTCGCTTTTAAAGATAACTCCATAATAATAGGTAAAAATGAATCGTCTTTTGATACAATTGATAAACTTTTTGAAGCAACTGAACGAACACTTCCCCATCGAGAATTTAATAAGTTTTTTAAAGTTTTTATAGCCATCTCATTATTAGGAAATGAGCCTAACGCTACAATTGCTTCAATTTGAGTACTTTCATCATTGTTTTCTGCTAATTTAATTAAAGCTGGCAATAAAGCTTTTCTTGGACGCAGTGCTAAAGATCTTACAATCTCTTTTTTATCAATTGAAAAAGGAGTGGCTAGAATTGTTTTCAATTGGGAAGTAGCTAGGGTATTAGTATTTGTTCCTAAAGAAAATAATAGTAATCTTCTTTTATAAGGATCAAATGTATGATCTAATCTTTCAATTTTAGAAATTGCCTGAATTCCGTGTCTACTCAATAATATTCTTGCTGTTTCTGAACTTGAATAAGCTCCAACCTCTTTTAAACGAGCTGCATAAAAAATAAATACAAAATTAAGTAATACTAAAAATATAAACATAAAGGAGTAATTATTAAAAAAATGAGTATTTGGAATATATTCTAATATTTCAAAGTTTGCTAAAAATCCATTAATAATACCTGTTACAAAAGCTAAAATTGCTATAGCAAAGTTATTCATGGAATTAAAAGAAATTGCATTCTTGTCTGGAATTACTGCTGAAATTAATCTAAATACTGAAAAATATGAAATAAGTAAAAAGAAATTTGAGAAAACTCCTAATAAAAAGAAATAGGTAACGCCTAAAGAAATTGGAGAAATTGCCCATGCTATTAAGAACATAAAAAATATTATGCTACTTATCAAACATATTGGCTTTGAACCCAATCTATCTGCTAATTGTTTATTAACAAGACCCGCTAATAAAGATGAAACACCACATGCTGCAGTATAAAATAAAATACTACTATCATTTAGACCCACATATATTTTCAAAAATGGAACAACCATTCCAAAACCAACTACTAAAGCACTACTTATCCATCTTAAAACTAATCTTCTACGTCTAATTTCATTTTTCATTGATTGTTTAAAAATAATAAATAAGCCTTGTCCTTTTCTATAATTAATAGTTCTTCGACATGGTATTTTTGCTATTTCATTTGCAGAAAAAGTATTTAAAACTGCTCCAATTACTTGTAGTATTACTATTGCTATAATTCCAGGTAATTTTACTATATCTAAATATATTGCAGCTAGAGTACAAACTATTATTGCAGAAGCTTGATATGCCATGTTAATGTTTCCAACAATTCTCCCTAAGTTACTAGATGTACTTAAACTTTTTACAGTAAAATCATTTAAAGCAATTCCAATAATCCGAAAAATTGAAAACAATGTATATATGGTTAATAAGAAAATAATAGCATATTTTTTTTCAAGGAAAATTAAAGCAACATACAAAAATGAAACAAGACCTCTAAGCAACCATGCGTGAGATTGAACTTTAACTATATTCTTTGCATTAAACACTTTAGGAACAAAAGGTAAAATTGCTCCAGTGATATATAAAACAGAGGATATATATCCCAATGCAAAACTGCCTGCATTAAAATATATAGCAAGTAGGTATACAAAAGTACCACCTAATAAATTATATGAAATTCCATTAAACATTTCATTTCTGAGCATATGTTTAAGGCCTATTTGTTTTTCTGATTCTGTTAGATATAATGTGCGTGCCATGGTATAATTTATTATCTCCTAAATAAATATATAAAGTCTAAAGTGAAAAAGAGTATGAGTATAAATTTTAAATATTAAATTTTGTTGTTAGAAAGTTGTCTTATGTAAGATATTTATCGCTATAGTATGTCGTTAGTGAATATAAGAGTTAAATCTTTGTATAATAAGCAATAGTTGTAATTAAATTATCTATATTTTTAACTAATATCTTAGATTTTTTGAAGATTTTTATACAATATTCTATTTAAATTTGATTTAACAATAACCTTTTTTCTTTTTCATCAATTAACGTAAATTTAGTTTTATATGACTTATATTTCTTATTTTATAGTATTGTGGAATTTGTTAATTGATGATTTTAATATTCGATTTTCAATGCTGCTTACGAGTATTTTTAAGGAATCTATTCCTTTTAAATAATTTGTATTCAAAAATATTAATTGCAACACTAATATCAAATACTAAGCTATAAAGTATTTTACTAGTACTTTTTATACTAATTGAACCTATAAAAATTATAGATAAAATAAATATTACGTAAAGGGGTTTTATACTTTATTAATTCAATGTTTTGCATTGTAATTATATTAGAATATTTGTCAATGATTATAGCAATAAAATATACTTTTTTAGTTAAAATTATAATTCTGTATTTTGATGAATTAAGGTAGATAGTTATTACAAAAGAAATTTATACTTAATTGACATTATTGGCTCACAATAATAATAATTAGTTTCATTTATATTCTTTAATAGAAGTTTTTTATAAGTTTTTCAATAATCTATATAAAACATATTGTTTTTGGTTTGAATTTAAAGAGATGTTAAGTTGACTTATGTAAATTTATAACATTATATTTTTAAGTAAGAGAGGTACTCATGGCAGATCAAAATGAAGTAAAGCAGGTGCTTATTATTGAAGACGATACAGAGATTTCAAGTGTAGTTTCAGTAAATTTAGAAAGCAACGGCATCAAAACAGAACAGGTTCATGATGGCCTGTTAGGCTTAGAACGCTCAAAATCTGGAGAGTTTGATCTCATTATTCTCGATATTATGCTTCCTGGGCTCGATGGTATTAGCATATGCAGAAAACTTAGAGAAGAAAATTATAACACCCCAATTCTTATGCTAACTGCAAAAATAGATGAAATTGATTTAGTTCTGAGTCTAGAGCTTGGTGCTGATGATTATATGAAGAAACCCTTTAGCATGAGAGAATTGCTTGCAAGAGTAGGGGCTCTTATACGGCGATCAGAAAAAACTGTAAGCAAGACTGAAGAAGAATCTGAAGAGAAACTACAGTTTGGAGATCTTGTTGTAGATTATACAAAACATCAGGTCAGTATCAGAGATAAAACACTTAATTTAACAGTGAAGGAATTTGAACTCCTTGATCTCTTTGCTAGAAATCCAGGTAGGGTCTTTAGCCGTTCAGATCTTTTGAATACTATCTGGGGATATAATTTTGAAGGATATGAACATACTGTAAATACTCATATAAACAGATTAAGAAATAAACTTGAAATTGATCCTTCTAAACCTAAATATATTCTAACCGTCTGGGGTCTTGGCTATAAATTTTCAGATCAGGAGGACCTCTTATGATATTTCGTTCATTCTATGCAAGACTATCAATGCTATTTCTTATTCTTGTTTTTATACTAGGTGGTGCAAGCCTATTTATTGCATTCGATGCAGCTACTCATCTTTTTGGTGAGGTTGATCAGTTATTGAATAGAGAGTACGCAGCAAACATTTCTGGGGAATTATCAGCTATAACATCAGAAGATCCTACAGGTAAGGAAATTAAAGAAGCCATACATTATATGATGGTTCTAAACCCTAATGTTGAAATTTATCTGATTGATTCTGAAGGTCTCATACTAAGCTATTTTGCAGGAGAGGGAAAAACTATCAAAAGAGATCGTATAGATACCAAACCTATAGAACAGTTTCAGGCAAGTCAGGGTTATGATTCTATATTAGGAGATGATCCAAGAACTGAAAATGAAAAGAAGCCATTCTCTGCAGCTGCTATGCAAATTAATAGTGAACCCGGTTGGATTTATGTAATTTTAAGAGGACAGGGGTTTGATTCTTCACTTGCAATGGTTAAATCTAACTATTATCTTAGATCAGGATTATCAACATTTTTGATAGCTCTCTTTTTCACACTTATTGCTGGACTCTTTTTATTCTTTATACTTACGGACCGATTAAGAAAACTCAGTGAAGATGTACAGATTTTTAAAGAGGGTAAGTATAACCACAGAGTCGAAATTAAAGGTAAAGATGAACTCGCTCAATTGGGTAGTACTTTCAATGAGATGGCAGAATCTATAGAAGAAGGTATTCAAAAATTAAAAGAAGCTGATCATCAGAGAAGCCAGCTCATAGCAAATATTTCACATGACTTAAGAAGTCCTTTAACTTCAATTAGAGGCCATCTTGAAACACTTCTTATTGAAGAAAATAATATATCAGAGACTGAAAAGCGTGAATATGTAGAAATTACTCTTCGCAATGTTGCAGGATTCCAACGTTTAGTTGAAGAATTGCTTGATTTAGCAAGATTCGAATCAGGTCAGATTGTACCTGAAAAACTTTCATTCTCTCTAGCTGAACTTTTGCAGGATGTTGTAATAAAGATGAGAGGACAATCGGATTCAAATAACATAAGTATAAAATATGATCCCGATCCCAATCTTCCTTCTTATAAGGGTGATATTGGTTTGTTTGAACGTGCAGTTACAAATATTATAGGCAATGCAATTGAACATACTCCTGAAAAAGGTACAATAAAAGTAGATTTATCCTTTAATAATGGAATGTATCATATATCGGTTTCAGATAGTGGCACAGGAATTCCTTTAGAAAATCTACCTCATATCTTTGAGCGATTCTATCGTGTGGATAAAAGCCGAAATAGGAAAAGTAAGAGTACAGGTCTTGGTCTTGCCATTGCAAAAGAGGTAGTAGAACTTCATGGTGGTTTCATAGAAGCTAGAAACTCTGATGAAGGTGGTGCAATATTCACCATTATTCTTCCTATGATAAGTTAATCTTTCTTTTACCTTCTGTGACACTTTTGTGATAATTGTATCTTATCTTTAGTGTAGGAGGTAACGAGATGAAAACGTTAACCATATCAATTATTATACTATTAGCAATCAGTTCCACTCTTCTAGCAGGAGGAAATAAGGAATCAACAAAAGAACCTGAAAATACCATGATGGTACAGGATCAACAAACCCAGGGTACATCCACAGAGCCTGATAATACCATGATGATGGTGCAGGATCAACAAACCCAGGATACATCTACAGAGCCTTTCATAGATTACCAGAATATGGAGCAATCACAAATGATTGCAGCTGAGGCACCTACAGTACTTTTCTTTTATGCAACCTGGTGTCCAACTTGTAGAAGTGCACGTGAAGAATTTAATAAACGACAGGATGAATTTAAAAATATAAATATTATACTAGTCGATTATGATAATTCAAAAGATCTTCAGAAAAAGTATGGAGTCACCTATCAGCACACTTTTGTACAGATAGATGAAAACGGCGATGCCATAGTCAAATGGAATGGTGGTGCCACTGATAAGTTACTTTCAACTGTAGAACTGGAGGATAAGTCATGATGATACTTGCCTTCTTCGCTTTCTTATCCGGTATAGTAACGATACTATCTCCTTGTATTCTTCCTGTACTTCCTATTATTCTTTCGGGAACAGTAGGAGGGAAGCGCAAGCCAGTAGGTATCGTTACCGGATTTATAATAAGCTTCAGTCTGTTTACATTAGCTCTTTCAGCTTTAGTTCAGACATTTGCAATATCGGCAGAAACACTAAGAATTGTAGCAATCGTAATCATTATAACCTTTGGTATTACTTTGATGATTCCTAAACTACAGGCAGCTTTAGAGGTTATTCTTTCAAAAGTTGCACGTACAAAAGGAGCCTCAAAACGTGATGGATTCTTCGGAGGTATAATGACAGGCTTAAGTCTTGGCTTAGTCTGGACACCTTGTGTAGGTCCAATAATGGCTTCGATTATCAGTCTTGCTGTAAGCCAACAAGTAGATGGCGGAGCAATAATAATTGTTTCTGCCTACTCATTAGGTACTGCAATTCCTATGTTCGCTATTATGGCTGGAGGACGAAAGCTTTTGAATCATTTCCCTAAAATAACTGGGAAAACCAAAGAAATTCAACGTTTTTTCGGAGCGATCATGATTATCGCAGGATTAATGATTGGATTCGGTGCTGACCGAAGTTTTCAAACACTAATTTTGAAAGTCTTTCCCAATTATGGAACAGGACTAACTAGCTTTGAACAGGGTGAGTTGGTACAAAAAGCTCTCAATAATCGTGAGGTCAATAATGAGTTGGTTGATGGTTTTGATTGGTCAAATGCTCCAGAATCAGCTCAACTTTCTACTTACGGAAAAGCTCCAGAACTCATTGCAAAAGGCCAGTGGTTAAATACCGAACAACCTTTTACAATGGAAAATTTAGAAGGTAAGGTCGTTCTTATTGATTTTTGGACCTATAGCTGCATCAACTGTGTTAGAACAATCCCACATCTAAGAGAATTGTATGACAAATATGAAAAGTATGGGCTAGAGATTATCGGAGTTCATTCACCCGAATTTCCTTTTGAAAGAAATGTGGACAATGTCATCAAAGCAATTGAAGAATTGCAAATAAAATGGCCGGTTGTTCAAGATAATGATTTTTCTCAATGGAATGCATATAAAAACAGGTACTGGCCAGCTCAATTCTTCATTGATGGTAATGGAGAAATCAGATACTTCCATTTCGGTGAAGGTTCATATGATGAAGCTGAACAGGTAATTAGGGCTCTTCTCCAAGAGAATGGTGCAGAACTTGAAAACCTTGGTAATACAAAAACATCCATTGATAGTATTAATAGCGGTAAAAAAACTGCAGAAATTTATCTGGGATATTCAAGATTAGAGAATTTTGCCTCTAAGGATAATTATGAGAAAGATACACTCACATCCTTCGAAAAAAAAGAATATCTTGAACCAGGAGAATGGTCACTCGATGGAGAATGGATTATCAGAAATGATTTTATTGAAATCGATGGAGATGGAGAATTGGAGCTTCTGTTCCAAGGAAAAGACCTTTTCATTGTCATTGAACCTAAAAATGATGAGAGTCTCCTTAGCATTGAAATAAATGGGAAGAAACCCAAAGACACCGCTGATGTAGTAAACGGTGAATTAAAACCTACTACAAGTAGACTTTACCATCTAGCAAGTTTTGATGACTCTTATGAAAAATTACTTAAAATTAAAATTTCAGGTCACGTAAGACTTTTTACATTCACATTTGGATAGTTTGATAAATTTAATCCTTATCAAATCGATAACCTTTAGACAGCTTTGCTGTCTAAAGTACAAGATACTATTGGAGTAAATAAAATGAAAGATCGTCAAATAAGACTTTTACTTATCATAATATTAATCCTGATTTTCACACCATTATTTTTAATATCACGTGGAACTCAGGAATCGCCTGACAAAGTAGCTAAGCTCTATATTGAAGAGACTGATGCATTACTCCCACTTGAGCATGAAAATGGAACATGGGAGAAGCCTTCAGATGAAGAATTACGTGCAAAGCTCTCCTCAATACAATATGATATAACCCAGCATGAGGGTACAGAACCAGCCTATAAGAATGAGTTTTGGGACAATAAAGAAGAGGGAATCTATGTAGATATCGTATCTGGAGAACCTTTATTTAGTTCTACTGACAAATATGATTCAAACACTGGCTGGCCGAGTTTTACAAGGCCTATATCATCTGGTAACATCAAAGAACTTTTAGACTCTACCTATAGTATAAAGAGGACTGAAGTTAGAAGTTATTTTGCAGATTCACATCTAGGTCACGTATTTTCTGATGGACCTGATCCAACAGGACTACGTTACTGTATAAATTCAGCTTCCCTTAAGTTCATACCTAAAGAAGATCTGATAAAAGAAGGATACGGTAAATATCAATATCTATTTGGTGGAGATAATTCAGCACTAATTGTTAGAGATAGACTTCCAGATTGGAATGAATTCTATACAAGTGAAGAAGTTGAAACTGCAGTTTTTGCAGGAGGTTGTTTCTGGGGTGTAGAGGCCGTATTTGAACAGCTTTATGGAGTACTTTATGTAGAATCTGGTTATTCTGGAGGAACTGAAGAAACTGCTTCATATTATGATGTTTCATCTGGAAAAACAAATCATGCCGAGGCAGTAAGAATAATCTATGATCCAAAACTTGTTGATTACAATACTTTGCTTAAGGTTTTCTTCACTGTAGCACATGATTCAACACAACTTAACTTCCAGGGACCTGATAAAGGTAGGCAATACCGATCAGCAATTTTCTACACTGATGAGGATCAGAGAGAAAAAGCAGAACAATATATATCAGAGCTTACAGAGGCTAAAATTTATGATGATGAAATCGTAACAAGAGTCACTGAACTTAAGGCCTTCTATACTGCAGAAGAATCACATCAAGATTTCCTAATTAATAATCCACAACATCCGTATATAACACGTTGGGATATACCTAAATTAGAAGACTTAAACAAAACTTTCCCAGAATTACTAGCAGTGAATAATCCTGGAACTTATAATAAATTGATTAAATTGAGTGAAATCAATGAAATCAAGTAATTAAATTTAATTCAATGAATTCAGTTTAGTTATGTAGACTTAATAATAAATGATAAAGCCTGACTTAAAGAAAAAAGTTAGGCTTTATTAATTTCATTTAATTTAGAATATAATTGTTGAAAGCCCTTCAAAATATAATAAAAACAATTTTATAAAATAAATTCTCTTAACAATATTAAGCAAAATTAGTACCAATCTAGATGCCATATAATCAATGAAATTATATAAAATGAATAACTCAATTTTTAATAGATTGTAAAAATTTGTTTTACCTCAGCAAGAGTGATTATACTAGAAAGATTTAAATAGAAAACTATAGTTATTCAAATTTTCATAACAGTTAAAAGGTTAATATCCTTAGATTTTGTTTCAATATATTTAGTGTATTTTATACTAAAATAATCTAAAAAATATTTAATTGAGTTATTTAATTCTTTTATAAGTAACAACATATAACTCCTAATATTTTTATACTAGGAATTATATTTTAAAAAGTATCAATAAGAGACTATGCATGAATTTACCCTAATCATTATTTAAAGATGATAGGATAACTCTATCAACTATTTATTGAATGTTTGACAAAGAGAGGGTACTCTAACTTATTTCATTAATAATAATTTTATAGCTATTGAGAACATTACAATACCAATTATAAAATCTAATATCTTCCATGATTTTGGGTTTTTAAATAGTGGAGTTAAGAATCTAGATCCATAACCTAAAGAGAAAAAGAAAATAAAAGAAGCTGAAATTGCACCAAGTGTAAATTGTAACTTTTGCCCTGGAAATTGAGTGGATACAGAGCCTATCAATAGTACAGTATCAAGATATACATGAGGGTTGAACCACGTTAATGCAAGACAAATAAGAGCAGACTTTACTCTAGATGCTTTTATATCTGTATTAGTATCTATAATTTCAGTTTTTTTAATAGAAGAATATATACTCCGTATTCCATAAATAGTTAAAAATAGAAAACCAACATATTTGGAGAATGTTATAATTAAAGGAAACTTTTGGATTATAACCCCAAAACCTGAAACGCCAAGTGTTATCAAAATTGCATCTGATAGACCACATATCATGCATATCATAAAAACATATTGTTTTTTAAGACCTTGTTTTAAAACAAATGCATTTTGTGCACCTATGGCTAAAATTAATGATAAACCTAATAGAAAGGCTGATATAAAAGTATTCATTGGTTAAGTATATATTATAAATTTATTTGAATAAATACTTATTTTTATACTGTAACCTATATTATGTAGATTATAATTCTAACTTATATAATCTTCTCTTATTCCTATATATCTCAAATAACACTTTAAATTTTAATAATAAAAAATATGTTGACAAACAAAATAAATCTATATAATATGCTCGTATGCTTAATTGAGCATATATGCATATAAACATTGGAGATTATATTATGTTAAACGAACAATTTAAAATTGCTCTTGGGGAATTCTGGCATGTTGGATGGGTTCTTGTTGTAATCATTGCAGGTATATCTGTGCTTACAGGTTTTGTTAGAGAATACATACCGCAAGAGAAGTTTCAAAAAAAATTAAAGAATCAAAACAAGTTTATGGGATCAATAACTGGTGCGGCGCTTGGAATTCTTACACCTTTTTGCAGTGCATCAATGGTACCTGTTGCAATGGGAATGATTGAAATGTCTGCACCTTTTTCAACCGTACTACCTTTTTTAATATCAGCACCACTTTGTAATTTTGTAGTAGTTGGAATTATTATAGGAGCTTTTGGCTGGAAGGTTGCTTTGATTTATTTCTTATGGACATTCTTTGGCGCTATTTTAGCAGGACAAACTATTGGTAGAAGTAGGGTTAAACATCAGGTTAAAAACTTAGCTGAAATTGCTAAGGAAAAAAAGAATGCTAAAAACAAAAGTTGTTGTAGTGCAACCAAATCAACCTGTTCTAGCGAGAGTACAAGCAAAAGTTGTTGTGAAGAATCAACTCCTAAAGAAAATACATCATGTTGTTCTCAACCAAAAGAACAAACTTGTGGTTGTAATTCTTCTAGAGTTCCTAATGAAAAGGTTAAGAATGCTTTTAAATTTGCATTAGCTCTTTTTAAACAAATAATCCCTTATGCAATACTAGGTGCTGCAATAAGTGGTATCGCTCTTGCATTTGTTCCAAGTACTGTAGTTGAAAGATATGTAGGTAATGGGTCTTTAGCTGCTATTCCTATCGCAGCTGTTATTGGTGTCCCTTTGTATCTAAGAATAGAAATGGCAATACCACTATTAAGTACATTGCTTGTTAAAGGAATGAGTATGGGTGCTGCAATAGCTCTTTTAATTGGAGGAACAGGTGCAAGTCTTCCTGAGTTAGCAATACTTTCTTCTATGCTTAAACCAAAAGGTGTTTTAGCCTTTACTTTGACAGTATTAACACTAGCAATATCTGGTGGATTCTTATTCTTATTAATCTAAATATTATCAAAAGATATATTAGAAATTATAATTAGTTTTTTTAAAAAACTAGTTAATTATTAATAGCAATAGCTACTTAGGTCTATTTAAATCCTAAGTAGCTATTAATTTATAATTTAAGCATTTAGATTAGATAAGTCATGATAGAATTAAAGAGTTTTTGTAGAGTTGACACCTTATAATCATACTTCTATAATTTATAAATGCACAATTGGGCATATTAGAATAATAAGAGGTGATATTATATGAATAATTTTGAAATTAATCCTTGGGATAAATATACTGTAGTTTTTAAAGCTTTGTCAGATCAAACCCGACTAAAGATAATTTGGTTGTTATTATCAATTGACTCAAAGATTAGTGTTTCAGAAATCAAAGATGTATTAGAAGAAAATCAATATAATATTTCCAAACATCTAAAAGTCTTGAAAAATGCAGGACTCATATATGAGAAGAAAGAGGGCAAGTGGGCTTTTTATTATTATAGAGCAAATGATGAGTCTTTTGATAAAGCTGTTAGAGATACTGTATTATCCATATCTGATGATTTAATGAAAGATGAAATATCTCGTTGTAAAAAACGTCTTTCAATGAGAGTTAATGGTAAATGTGTTGTTGGCAGTGATGAATGGAATAATCTCAAAGAAAATGTAAAACTGGGAAAAGCTAATCATTAATTTTCTATTCTATTTCAGAATTATAAACAAAAATTGATAGTAAAATATTAAAAACTTAGAAATAAACAACGACTATCTCTCATTTTCTTTAATGCTAGTTAATATAGATAGTATAGTATTAGTTAAAGTTTAGTGATTATATTATTATTTAAAGCTACATTTTAAGGTTAGAGAGTATTTGAATTCTTGTTAAGCATTTGCTAATCAAATAAATGAAAAATATAAAATCCTTTATATGAATAATTTTTATATTATTTTATCTTTCTACTAAATTGAATCCCTAAATAGCTCTCTTTTTACAACCTTATTATTAATTTTAAGCTTGTATGAAATATCCTCTACCGTTGTTTTTAACTTCATACAAAGCATGATCTAATTTTCTTAAAATATCTTCAATCTTAAAAGTTAAATCCTGACTTCCAAGGCGACCAAATAAATAGCCTCCACTTACTGAGAATGAATGACTTTCATTATCAAAAACAACATTTTTTAAAGAATTTTGTAAAGAATGCAAAGCTTTGTCTGCTTCCTTTTTGTTCATGCCAGGTACTACTACCATAAATTCATCGCCACCAAATCTATAAACATATTCTTCGCCAAAATAATCGCAAAGTTTATTTGCATAATATTTAATAACTAAATCTCCATTTTGATGACCGAAAGAATCATTAACAGTCTTGAAATGATCTATGTCTGTGAATAAGAAGAAACAGTTTTTGTTACAGAAAATAATACTATCTTGCATTAAAGCTCTTCTGTTTTTTGTTTCAGTTAGTGTGTCTTTTAATGAAGCTTGTCTAAATTCTTCACTGATATTTTCTAATTCTATTTGAACTTTAGTTTTTTCGACAAAAAGTTTGTATTTAACAATACCTGATGCAAAACATAAGACTACGAAAGCAAAGAATTTAATAGTATAGCCAAAATTAAAGTTTCCTTGATAAATTGAGAAGAGTAATAGATAACAAATACCTGCACTTAGGTGATAAAGAGTTGCTTGGAA
The DNA here is from genome assembly GCA_963678765.2 of Sphaerochaetaceae bacterium. Lineage (GTDB taxonomy): Bacteria > Spirochaetota > Spirochaetia > Sphaerochaetales > Sphaerochaetaceae > Pleomorphochaeta. The sequence continues at coordinate 134,308 of CAXXVM010000003.1, forward strand.
AGCAGATTGTAATGTTAATGTAGTAATTGCTAATACAATGGTGCAATACATAATACAATCGCCACCATATTTAAAATCAAGATTGCTTATTAAAATGGTACTAGCTGTTATAGAAACTATTACTATAGCTTGGATTCTTTCAACCCATAAGGCTTTTTTATTATTTTTGTAATAAAATAATTTAACTGAAAAAAAGAAAAATAAGCAAATTATTGAATTAATTATATATAAAATTTGATAAGTGAATCTTTCTGGTACATCATAATACGGAGTAAAAGTAAGTAAATAATAGCAAAATTGCGAAATTCCAAAAACCAATGCCAATAAGTGGACAAATTTAATATTAAAATCATCAATGTGTTTTTGTATTTCTTGATTTGGATTGGTAAAAAATAAATCCATAATAAGACTCCTTCTGTTTCTTTTTAGTTTCACCACAATCATCTCCAAAATAGTTATAACGTTCAGATTAAAATAATCAATTAATAGATATATTTTTAATGGATCTTTTTAGAGCAACGCAATAATAAGGTCAGTATATAATCTTTTTTTTGCAAATTTTAGAAGCAAACTTGCAAAACTTTGTTTATAATTTTACATTATTTAAAAAACAAAATTAATAAATTAAAAATAGCACAAATTTATAATACGTGCTACAAAAATCTTAAATTGTTTACTATATTCTAAATTTTATAGAATTAATTACTCAAATATTAAAGTTAGTTTATGCTTTACTGGGATAGGCCAACGAAGTATCATAATTAGAATTCACACATATTATTGTTTGAGTCGCTTTAATTAAGTTTTATATATACGAAATATCTATCATTATATATTTCTTTTAAAACTAATGGTACTTGCATCTTTGAAAAGTTTCTACTCGGTAAAAGTAAACATTCAATGCAATAGCCACAATATATATTTATATTATGATGAATTTAAAAAATATTACCTAGAACATTAACTTAATCAAAGTTATCAAACATACTACCTAATACGCATGGTTTTTATTCATATAATCTTTTGTGTTAAATGTATACTAGGTAATTCATTTAACACATATTGTTATTTATACTTTATTTACAGACATATTCTGGTATATGCTGTTTTTTGATTCCCGTAGTAAAAGCAAATTATAAATCCCATTTAGCACCAGTTGCTTTTTCTGAAATTTCCCAAAGTTTCTTTGAAACGGATTTGTCTAAAGCATGAGGTTCTAATTTACACTGTCCGACAGGTCCAACCCAATATCTTCGACCTGTAGGGCCATAGAATTCTTTTTCTGATAAATTATTTTCAGTAGCACACATTAATTCTGGGTATGAGCCTTTTTCAGCGGATTGAGTTAATGGAGAATGCGCCATTAAGAAAAATGTGAATCTCATTACTAAATTCCCACTTGTTTTAATTAATGAAGTCCTAGAAGAGCCCGGATGACAAGCATAAACCTTAACATTACTTTTCTCTGTTTTTTTGATACGATCTTGTAACTCATAAACACTCATTATTTGAGCCAACTTGCTCTGACTATAAGCATTATTTCCAGTATAATCTTTGTCCCAGTTTATATCGTCAAATTTAATTGTTTTAATACCCATTTTATAGCCCTCACTTCCTACAACCACAATTCGTCCTTTTGATTTTTCAATCAAAGGGTAGAGTAAACTTTGTAGTAAAAAATGGCCAAAATGATTGACTCCCATTTGGATTTCAAAACCATCTATAGTTAATTTTTGCTTTGGTACCTGAGCAATAGCGCCATTACACATTAGTGCATCTATGCGAGAAACTTTATTAAGAATTTCTTTAGATGCTTTTCTAACTGAATCTAAATCTCCTAAATCTAAAACAATAAATGACAAATCTATAGCATTTCCTTGTTGATTTTTAATAATTCTCATAACTTCTTCCGATTTCTTTGGATTACGATTTAACATCACTACTTTTGCCCCTTTGCTTAGTAGAATTTTTGTTGCTTCAAATCCAGTTCCACTTGTTGCTCCTGTGATAAGGTATGTTTTACCTTTTAAAGACTTGATTCTTTGTGGTGTCCATCCATTAATTCCAAATTGTCTATCAGTCATTATTTTTGACTCCTTATATAATCTATTGAAACATCATTTAAATAATGTTTGCTATTAACTTTAATTATTATAACTCTCAAAATGGGATAATAATAGGTGAATTTGTTGCAAAAATGTGCCTATTTGTATTAATTTAATTGAAATATACTTATTAATATTTTAGTATTGACTTATGCTAAAACAAAAAATAAAACAATTAATAGAAAGTAGAATAGATGAAGATGGCTTAATTGAAACAGGAATTGAAGGTATTAAATTATTTAGAGTTTCTGAGGCTCATGAGTGTGTACCTGTAGTGTATAATCCTGTAGTAATTGCAATTGTGAGTGGTTCTAAAGAAGCTATATTAGATGGTAAATCTTATATATTTGATAGTAGTCATTATTTATGTTGTCCTGTAAACATTCCTTTAGAGGCTGGAGTTTCTAATGCATCCCCTGAAAATCCTTTATTAGGGGTTCATATTTCATTAGATACAAAATTGATGCGAGATATATCAATTGAGATTGAAAAATCAACTAGAAATGTATCCATTTCTAAATATGAATCATCTTTTTCAGCTATTGAACTAGCTAGTTGGGATGAAGCATTTACTGAGGCTTTATTTAGATTATTGAAGTTGGGTTATAATTCATTAGATACAAAGATTCTAGGCGAAGCGAGACTTCAAGAATTATACTATGCGATTTTAAAAGGTGAGTCAGGAAGCGCTGCAAAAAGTGCATTTAGTATTGGAAATGAAATTACTAGGTCTATAGAATACATCTCTAGTAGATATAATTTACCTATTACTATTGATGATATTGCAGGTCAGGTAGGCATGAGTAGAGCAGCCTTTCATCGAAAATTTAAACAAGCTACCACTATGTCACCAATTCAATTTGTAAAATCGATGAGACTTAACAAAGGCGCTGAGAAACTTGGAACAGGAATGAATGTTAATGAAGTAGCTATGCAAGTAGGATATGTTAGTTCTTCTCAATTTAGTCGCGAATTTAAACGTATGTATGGGGAATCCCCCAAAAGATGGATTGATTCTAGAAATATATATTTTTAATTATCTTAAAAACCTTTTTGAATTATATCATCAATATAATTATATTTAATTGTATTTGTAAAATGACCAAATCTGGTAGTAAGAAGTATTTTTATGTTGATACAAAAAAAATTACAGAATTAACCAGATTATTGATGCTTATAAATAAGTATAGCAGTATAATACATAGCTTAATTTTGTTGCCTAAATCTACAAAACTTGGTCTTTAACATCTTAAAACTCAATATAAGAAGGCTTTTAGATTATCTTAAGTTTTTTAAATATAATTTAATTTGATTTAAATTTTTCTTTTAATATTGATTAGCTCTTAGCTTTATCAATTACAGTTTTTCCTCTTTGACAAATTTGTAGGTTCTTAATTAAAGTAAATTTAGCAATTTGAATATTTTTAAATATTACTTCATCATCACTTAAAGTCTTAATAGATGCTCTCTACAAATGATGTTTGTGATGAATTTTTTTCGTAGATTGCCTCAACAATACCAATATTGACTAAAATATGAAAATTGATTTGATATTTTTGTGTATATTATTAGCCATGTTGAAGTATAACTAGAAAAAGTGATTTCCAAAATCTATAGAAAAATTAAGACCTCTGCCATGATTAAAAGATTTCTCTAATATTACTCCATTTTTAGTTTCTGAGACTCTATAATTTATTCTTAAATACCATATGTTGAGATATTTTCAAGATTTAAAATTATAATTTACGTATGCTTGTAACTATATCTTATTGAAAAAATAGATTTTCACAAATAGGAAATCAATTTTCTTTTAATACTCTTTTGATTACTATCTATATATATTCTATGTGAACTTAGCTATTTCCATTAGATGATAACTGGTTACTTATTCAATTAAATCCTTAAAAAGTATATATTTCTATTTTTTATACTCTCTTAAATTTAATTATATCATTTAACCCAAATACGAATGAAACTTCAAAATATAAAAAAAAGAGTTAGCTAACTTTTAATTTTACTTATTTATAATGCTTTTCTATTATTATCAGATTCAAATTCCATATCATTGATTTTCTTTTCTAAGTCTCTTAATTCTGAATGCATTGCATTAATTTTAAACTCAATAGTGTTTAGAATCCAAAATTGGAAATGACTAGTTTTATATTGGTGGTGCATCATAACTACTATCTTTATTGATACAAGTAGAACACTAATTTCGAGAGAAATAAATGGTGGTAAAAAATGAGTTGCCATTTCAAGTATAAATAGAGTTAGAATAATAGTTAGAAAAACTATATTTACAATAGAATCAACTTTAGAAAAATTCTTCCCACCTAATTTTCCCAACATTTCACGGATTTTCTCTTTTTCTTGATTATATTCTTCAATCTCTCTAAGCATAGCTTCTTCAGCACTTGTTAATTCTTCTCTATTCATGTACAACCCTTCTTTTTTTTGTGTCTTAAATGATTTAATAGTATTCAAAATATATTTATAATTTTATGATAATATTAAGTAATTTAATAAATAAAAAAATACAATTAATATTATCCTAAGTTATCTTACTAAAATAAGTAATTTCAAATACAGTAACTATTTAAATAAAGTTAAGACGATTTATAATCTTGTAAACTGTTTTAAATATTTTTGCAAGTATTTTTTGAAAGGAATTTTTTATTTATGTATAATAATAATTAATAACTCTCGAATTTTTATCTTAAAGTTAACAATGATAGGGTATCTACAAATGTATATTCTATGTCTTTTTAAGCGAATAAATAGATTTAGGTATTTCTGTACATAATAATTTTTGTCATAAATTTTCTAGAATCAATGTATTCATTCCACTTATATTCTTCTTATACAACATAGATTACATGTTACCTAAAAAATCTCATCAATAATATTTCCACATAAATACAATGATCATATTTTAATCAAAATGGCTCATAGTAATTATTATATATTTATGAATTTTAATTGAATTGATTTCCACATTGATGTTTATAGCTAATAGATAGGTGTAAGACTCCTATAATACATAAAATACTTCTAATTTTTTATAAAAATCATGAATATTTTGACTAGGAAATGATAGATGATTTATTTTCTTCTTTAATGAAATATTACTAATTATCACTAGTATTTAACTAGTAGTTAATTAGGATTGTTTTACCTTAAATACTGTCTATAATTGTATTTATACAAATCAAAACAAGTGATAAAGGAGAAAATGACATGAAAGAAAATTTGTTTAGACCTATGCAAATTGGCCCAAGAGTTGCTAAGAATCGTTTCGTTATTAATGCAATGGAATGTGCTGATGCATTAGAAAATGGAGATCCTAGTGAGAAGACTTATCAAAGATATGAACAGTATTGTAAAGGTGATGCTGGTATCATAATTTTAGAAGCAATTACCCCTCAATATGATTACATTGCTCGTAGAAATCAACTATCAATTACAGAAAAAAATATTCCTGCATTGAAGAAATTTATGAAACATTTGAAAGAAATTAACCCTGATGTTCTCATATTTTTCCAAATTACACATTCTGGAGAAATAAGTAGTAATGTTTATTCTAAGAGAATAAGAGTAACTAAAACTCCTCTTCCAGGATATGAAGATGCTGTGCTTGTTGGAGAAAAAGAAATTGACAATGTAATTGAAGATTATGCAAGAGGTGCAAAAATTGCATATGAAGTAGGAGCTGATGGTGTAGATCTTAAACTTTGTCATGGATATCTTGGTTCTCAAATTTTAAGACCATTTAATAAAGAAAACTGGAAATATGGTGGTCCTTGGGAAAATCGTAGACAATTTGCTATCAATATTTATGATAGAGTTCGCACAGAAGTACCTGATACAAACTTCATTATTGGTTCTAAGATTTCTTTATATGAAGGCTTCCCTGGTGGTGTAGGTACACTAAGTCCTGATAGCGCTTGTATGGATTTAACAGAGTCTATTGATTTAGTTAAAACACTTAAAGCTCATGGTGCTCAATATATTCTTGAATCAGCTGGTTCTCCATCTCACACATTAGACTTAGCTCATCCTGATATTAGAACTCCTGATTATGCTTATATGCATTTCTATTTCCAAAAAGTATGTAAGGATGCTGTTAATTCTTCTATTCCTATTATTGGCTCAGCTTATACAATTTATAGAAATGGACAGACAAAATTCCAAGCAGTAAAACCTGAGAATAATACATTAAGATTCTGGGGTAATAAAAATATTAATGACGGAGTTGTTGATGCAGTAGCAATTGGACGCCAAGCATTTGCAGATCCTCTACTTCCTCGAAAAATGGAAGAAAATAGAGAAGACGAAATTCATTGGTGTACCGTATGTGATCACTGCGTTGAATTATTAATACGTCAACATAATGTTGGTTGTGCAACATATAATAAACATTATATTGAAGAGTATAAAAATATGATTAAAACTGAAGGAAAAATTAAGGAGAAACATACTTAAAATATAGATTAAAAGTATAAATAGCACTCTCTATGATAATAATAAAGAGTGCTATTCTATATAAAAAGAGTGTTCTGATCAAAGTAAAATTGAGTTCAAGTTCTAAAATAAAGTTTTTCTTGTCTTCCTAGCTATTACATTATAGGATAATTAATAATTGATACTAAAATAAAAATGGATGTAAAAATGCAAATAAAAGAATTAGACTGGATTTATAGTTTACAAAATAAATATTCAAAAGAGACTTTTGATATTGAAAATTTTAAAACATCTTTACTTAAAGAATTGTTCAATGTAATTCAAGATGGTATTAGTATTGAGGATCCAGATTTAAATATTTTATATAGTAATCCTTCAATGCGGCGTTGGTATAAAGATAACGATGGAGAAAAATGTTATCAACGATATCATTGTAAAAAACAACCTTGTAAAAATTGCCCTGTTACAAAAAGTTTAAAATCTGGAAAACTTGAAGCAAGTGCTGCATCTTATGATGTAGGAAAGAAAAATGAAGGAATGCAATATCTTTATGCATTACCACTTTATGATAGTGATAAAAAAATAATATGCATAATAGAATATGTTCGTGATGTTTCTAAAGAATGTAAGGCTGAACTATCTGTTGAATTATTACAACGACAAAATGAAATACTTCAACAATATTTATTAGAAAAAGAAGATCAAGAAATTGAAATATATCAGACTATATCAAAGAATCTTAATGATTCTATAAAGCCTGTATTAGATTACTTGGATAAAATTCTAGATAAGGATTTATATGAAATGGTTTCACGACAATTAAATTTTAGTAAAGATTATCTATTAAGAAATAATATTTCGAAATTATCACAACTGACAGAACAAGAATTAACTGTAATTAATTTTATAAAGGCTGGATATACGAGTAAAGAAATTGCTCAAAAACTAAATTTAACTACTAAGGCTGTAGATTATCATAGGAATAAGATTAGAAAAGATCTTGATATCTCTCCTAAAGTTAGCTTAAAGAAATATCTAATCAATCTGAATTAAAATAATAAGGATTATTTATAAAAAATATTACAGATACGAGGTGGAACTATATTCAACAATATTGGTGAATATAGATGATAATTATTAAATTAAGGAGTTACTAATGGAAGTAAAAATTAGTGATGATTGTATTGGTTGCGGCCTATGTGTTGTAACTTGTGATGAAATATTTCGCATGAATGAAGAAGAGAGTGTAGCTGAGGCTTATGGAGAAGTAACTTCTAGCAATATTGCATTAGCACATGAAGCAGCAGAGAATTGTCCAGTTGGTGTAATCAAAGTAAAAGATTAATACCTTTTATAATATTTACAAAAAAGATAGCAAGAAATAGTTTTACAACTACATATTGTTATCTTTTTTTGTTTATAAATCATATAATATTGATAGATTGAATCTGAGTTCAATTATTAATCTTTGATTTTGTAAAACTTTCAAGTATTGGAGTTAAAACTAAATAAAAATTATTAAATGGAATTTAAATTATAGCAACTAATAATATTATTATTAAGTTCATTCATGTATTATAGAAAATGAAAGTATATTGTTGCATTAAATAGAATATGGTACAAATTTGTATCAATAAAATGAATTTTTTGAAAATTTATGTTGCTTTTCGTTAATTATAAACACTTAACTTGACGTTTGTAATATATAATGTATCATAAATATGAGAGGTTATATATGAAAGAAAACACAACCAATGCCAAGATCGTAGCGACCATTGGACCTTCTTCTAGAAGTTATGAGATGATTCGTGATATTATCAAAGCTGGTGCGAGAGTAATTAGACTCAATTTCAGCCATGGCGACCATGAAGAACATCAGCAGACTGTTGACTGGGCACGACAGGTATCTGAGGAACTTGATATACCAATTGCAATTTTCCAGGATTTACAGGGACCTAAGATCCGTGTAGGACAGATTGAGATGGATTCTTTTCAGGTGAACGCAGGGGAAACTCTTAAAATCACTACAGAACCATGCTTAGGAAATAGAGACTTAATCAGTATTGATTATCCATACCTACATGAGGAAGTAAAGAAGGGTGATAGAATCCTAATTGATGATGGATTAATTGCCCTAAAGGTCTCCTCAATGGACGGTAACGTCATCACAACTGAGGTTGTTGATGGAGGAACTATTAAACCTAGAAAAGGTGTAAATCTACCAGAAGCTGCTCTAAAGCATCTTTCTTCTTATACTCAAAAGGATGAAAAGGATTTAGATTTTGCATTTAAGAATGATTTAGATTTCGTAGCACTCTCATTTGTAAGAAGTTCACGAGATGTTATAGCATTGAAGAAGTTCATGTATAAAAATTATGGTAGAGAAATTCCAATTATTTCCAAAATTGAGAAACCTGAAGCTGTTACTGATATTACAAATATTATTGCAGAATCAAGTGTAATAATGATTGCCCGTGGAGACCTTGGTGTTGAAACCTCTCCTGAAGAGGTTCCAGTTATTCAGAAAACTATAATCAGAGAGTGTAATCTTGCAGGACTCCCTGTAATTACAGCAACTCAGATGCTTGAATCAATGATTAATAATCCTAGACCTACACGAGCAGAGGCTGGCGATGTTGCTAATGCTATCCTAGATGGTACTAGTGCAGTGATGCTTTCAGGTGAGACTGCAGCCGGAAATTATCCTCTACGTGCTGTGGAAATAATGAAAAGAATAATTAGTTATACGGAAGCAAGTCTTACTTATCATAGACTAGTTCTTGACCAACGATTGAATCAAGAAGATATTGAAATCAATCGTAAGAAGAGTACCACAGAGGCAGTTGGAGTAGCTACACGTGAACTTGCAATGGCAATTAAAGCCGCTTATATTGCATGTTTTACCCATTCCGGAGGTACTGCTAGATTGATATCTAAGTACAGACCTGCTGTCCCAATTATTGCCTATAGTCCTATCAAGCAGACTGCACAACGTCTTGCTCTATCTTGGGGAGTAACACCAGTTTTAATACCTCACCTTAGTTCACTTGATGAATTGTTTGAGATAGCACCTAAGTACTTGCAGACTATTGGTTATATCAAACCAGGAGATAAAATCGTTATCACCGCCGGTGTTCCTGTAGGATCTCCAGGCAGAACAAATATGATTAAGGTTGTTGAAATTTAATTAATTCAGAGCGGTTCTTCTTACAGAGAGCCGCTTTCTAATTTTGTGGGTTCTAAATTGAATTGAATACTTATCATAAGATTAACCTAAATACTTAAACTTTATCCAAAGTGTTAGATTAAGTATGATTTAGTATTAGATACACATTATTATTAAAATATACTATGATAACAAAGATATAGATTTAATTAATACATGGAATGGTAAAATATGAATTCACTGCAGATAGAATCTTTTTTGGAAATTGTTAAACAAGGTTCCATAACAAAAGCAACTAAGACATTATATATTTCTCAATCTGCTCTTTCGAACAGAATGATAGAATTAGAAAATGAATTAAATACAACCTTGTTTATTAGAAAAAAAGGTATGCATAAGATTATTCTTACTCCTATGGGAGAAAAGTTTGTTGATCTTGCTTATTCTTTTTTGCGTATAGAAAATGAAGCAAAAAATCTCAATAAACTTTGTAACACCGAGATAATAACCATAGCTGGTGTAGATTCTGTGAACAATTATACATTAGTTCCTTTTTTTAAAAATTTTGTAAATACGAATGAAAAGGTTCAATTAAATATTAAAACATTTCACTCTGATGAAATATATAATTTAGTATCAGAGAATAAAGTTGATATTGGATTTACATTAAAAGAGATGAAAAAAGAAAATGTAATTGCCAAACCAATTTATAGAGAACTTATGTATTTAATCGGCAAGAAAAATAGTAACTATTATGATTATTATCCAATAGATAAACTAAATCCTAATCAAGAAATATATCTTGAATGGGCTCCCGATTTTCAACTATGGCATGATCGCTTCTTTAATTCAGATATAAGAAAGAATGTACAAGTAAATACAGGTTCTATGCTATCTAATTATTTAGATTCTGAGAAGAAGTGGGCATTAGCTCCAATGTCTGTTATTACTATCTTAAAACAATATGCTAATATCAGCTATTACCATCTCGAAGTAAGTCCACCACCAAGATACTGTTATATGTTAATTAATAAGAATATGTCTGATGAAAAGCAGCTTTTATTAAATGATTTTATCAAACAAATTGAAGAATATATTGAAAACCAAACAGATATTTGTGTATTTGAACCTTGGATGGATCAAACTAGTTTGCAATTAAAAAATAAGGCTAATACATAATATTAAAGATCATGTATCAGCCAATACTATAAATAATGGAACTATTGAAGAATTATTTAATATTCAATAGTTCTTTAATTTTTATGAAAATATAGTCATGAAGAAAGTTATAATAACTGGATTAAAGATATTAATAAAAATAACTGTTACAACTGGTAATGTGAACCAAGCCTCTGGAGCTGGACCATTCTCTTCAATAATTGATGACATATTTGCAATAGCATTTGGAGTTTGTCCTAGACCAACACCACAGTGTCCGGCAGCCATAACAGCAGCATCATAGTCTTTTCCCATTGTTTTAAATGTTATGAAATATGCATATAGAACCATAACTAAAGCTTGTGATAATAATATAACAATCATAGGAACAGCTAATGATACAAGTGCACTAATATTTAGTGTCATTAAAGCCATTGATAAGAATAAATCTAATGAAATTGTACTTACAAGTTTAACTTCTTCTGTTCTTAAATTATATTTACTATTATCATAAATGTTTCTTACAACTAAACCACCGAATAAGTTACCTACATAATAAGGGAAATTAAGAGTTGTTAATAATAAAAGTTTATGAATATAAGTTCCTAGGAATGCAGCTATAAGAATTAAGATAGTTGTAAAAAGAATTTGATTAATATCTAATTCATGAGAAACTTTTTCTTCTGTTTTGCTTTCAGAAAAGCTTGATTTAAGATTGTTTTTTAAAATTAATCTTTTTGCTACTGGTCCCCCAATAATTGAACCGAGTAATAAACCAAAAGTAGCTGCAGCAACACCAACTGTAGTTGCATCAACTGCACCTAGTTGTTCAAGAGAAGGTCCAAAGGAAGCAGCACTACCAACACCACCACTCATTGAAATTGATCCCATTGCAATTCCTAATAATTTATTAAGACCAAATAGACCTGCTAGTGTTGCACCTACAAGATTCTGAATAACTAGAAATCCTACAGCAACAATTGCTAATACTGCACCGCGTTTTCCACTTTTCTTAAGAATACTAAAGCTACAAGTAAATCCGATACAAGTAAAGAAAATATCCATGAAAAAATTCTGTAGTGATTTATCAAAATTAATTGTGATTCCAGAAAAACCAACAAAAAAGATTAAAAATGAACATATTAATCCACCAATAACTGGTGCTGGAATAAAGAACTTCCTAAGAAATTCAACGCGGCTTTTAATAAATGTTCCAAGTAAAAAAACTAAACCTGCAATTCCTGCAGTCTGTATTACATCAAAAGTAAATGTCATAATAATATTTCCTAATATTTAATCTGATTTTCATTGAGTTTTTCATATACCCAATCGATATCAAAAGTATTGTCTTTGTTAATGCGATCAAAAATTTTCTGCTCTTTTTTGAGTACGTAATCCACGTCTTCTTTTAACTGAGAAATATACTTTTGCTGAATGCAAATTATTCCATCCGCATCACCTACAATAAGGTCTCCTGGATTAATAACTTGATTTTCCATTGCAAGTGGTGAATTAACTTCACCTGGACCATTTTTATAAGGACCATTAGGTGAAACAGATTTGTAATATACAGGAAAGTTGAGATTGCTTAAAGCTTCAATGTCTCTAACAGCTCCGTTAATTATAATACCACCAAGTTTTCTCTTCATTGCCCAAGTACACATCAATTCACCGCAAATAGCTCTATTTTCATATCCATCAGCACTAAATATAATAACGTCATTTTCTTGGGCTTGTTCAATTGCATAATACAAAAGTAAGTTATCGCCTGCAACTGATTTAATTGTATATGCACTTCCACATAGTTTTACATTATTCGCCGGTCTTAAGTCTGAACTTAAACATGCATTTCTATTCATGCAATCGCCAATGTTGGCTACGGGAATTTCTTTAAAATATTTAATGTCTTCTTGTGAGCATCTTTCAATATGGTTATTTATATTAAAACCAATATTCATATCTCACCTCCTAAAATTGATTCAATCGATTGATGATTCAAGTTATCACAGAAAAGTTTGATTGTAAAACAGATTATTATGATACGATATATCTAAAAAATAGATATTAAATGCTAAAGCTGTCTTTAAAATTGATTTATAGCAATTTTGTAGTGAGTATGAATAAATCATCCTAGAGAAATCCTATAAAGATGTAATTAGCCAAATAGTTTCATCCTTAATTATTTTTTAATGTAACTAGGTAGTAAAATAAATAGAACTTTTAATAGGTAAATAAGGAGAATCTGTTTTACGAGAGATAAGGTTTAAGGGATAGAATAAAATATTATAAATTAGAAAGAGGGTCTGATTGTTGACATTTATCTCTAGTTAGAGTAATTTATCTCTAGGTAGAGATACTTAAAGGAATAAACAATGGAACGCCTAGAATTAAAGATATTTATAGCAATGAACAGAGCCTTGAATTTTATCAATAAAGATAATTCAAAAGTATTAAATAAATATAAATTAACACCACCTCAATTTGCTGTAATAGAAGCACTTTATCATAAAGGTGAGTTATCAGTTGGTGAAGTTCAAGAGAAAATATTGAGTACTAGTGGAACCATTGCAGTAATTATAAAAAATCTTGAAAAGGATAATTTAATTACAAGACATAAAGATAAAATTGATAAGAGAAAATATATACTTAGCATAAGTGAAAAGGGTCAATTATTGATGGATAAAGTATATCCAGAAATAGAGGCAAATATTAATTCTCACATTTCAGTTTTAGATGAAAGTGAACAAGATATTTTATTAAAATACTTGAAAAAAATAACAGGTTATAAATTATGATTAGAAAAATAGAAAAAAAAGTTAAAGGCTTTAATGCAATTGATGGTGATAATGTTCATCTAGTTAGAGTATTGAGTAAAAGAACCTACAATGATTTTGATCCTATATTAATGCTAGATTCTTTTGATTCTACTAATTATGAAGACTATAAAAATGGTTTTCCTTTTCATCCTCATAGAGGAATCGAAACAATTAGTTATTTATCAAAAGGCAAAATGATGCATAGAGATTCTTTAAACAATGAAGAGGTTATAACTGATGGAGAGGTCCAGTGGATGAGTACTGCTTCAGGAATAATGCATGAGGAGCAATTTTCTAAATCTGATAGACTACTAGGGGTACAACTTTGGTTGAATATGCCTAAAGATAGTAAAATGGACCATCCAAGTTATGTGAATATTAGAGATGAGGATATTGCAAAAATCTCAATATCTGGTGGAGTTTTAAAATTAATTAGTGGAAAATATAAAGAGTATAGTGCTCACCAATCCAAATATTTACCCTTAGATTTTTATGCAATTAATTTGGAAAAGCATAGTAAAATAAAACTTGATACAGAAGCTAATCAAACTGTCATCCTTTTTTCACTGTTAGGTAATCTAAAAATATCTGATGAAGAAGTAGAGGAAAAAACAGCAGTAAAATTATCTAATGTGGATTATTTTGAAATTGAATCCCTTGATGAAAATATAGAGTTGCTTGTATTAAAAACTCAAAGATTAAATGAAGAAATGGCATGGGCAGGACCTATTGTCATGAATACCGAAGAAGAATTAATAGAAGCCTTCAAAGAATTAGATGAAGGAACATTTTTAAAAAAATAAATTTAGGAGAATAGAAATTATGAAAATTATAGAGTCATTGAAACAAAGAAGATCAAATTACGATATTAATAAGAATTTACCTGTAAAAGAAGAGGTTATATTTGATTTTATTAAAGAAGCTACAGAACTTGTTCCTGATGCTTTTAATATGAAAAGCTCTAGAGTAGTGGTTGTTACTAAAGAAAAGCACGATATACTCTGGGATAAAATCTATGAAGTATTTGATGGTAAAGTACCTAGAGAAAAAATAGATAGTTTCAAAAATGGATATGGAACAATCTTATTTTTTGTTGATAAGGCTGCAGTAAAATTGCTTGTAGACCAATTTCCTACATATGCTTCAAAATTTAGTGAATGGTCAAAGCAGTCTGCAGGAATGTTAGAATTATCAATTTGGAGTGGATTAAAGGAATTAAATATTGGTGCCTCTCTTCAACACTATAATCCTGTAATTGATAAAATGGTCAAAGAATTATTTGATATTCCAGAAAATTATGAACTTAATGCTCAAATGCCTTTTGGCGGAATAAATACAGAACCAAGTTTAAAAGATAAAGAAGACATTTCTAAAAGAGTTAGATTTGTAAACTAGCTCAATATTAATAACTAAGTATTATACCTTATTAAAATTTTAGTGATTTTAATAAGGTATTTTCTATTCCAAAGAAGGGTGCAAGTAAATGTTTGCATTAAATTTTTTGTATATGATAAACTAAAGTGTTCATATTTTTAATTGATTAAAAACGTGAAAAATTATGTCTGATTAGATTCCAATTCTTTAAGAAACTTTTTGTTTTTATACATATCAATATCAACCTTTTTATAGAAATCTGTGAAATTTTCACTATCTTTATAAATTTTTGATCCAAAAGCAAGAACTGCATCATATGGTTTATCTTTTGCTTTTTCTTTGAGAATTTGAGCAACTTGTTCTTTATATTTTTCAAATATCTCATCTCGAGTATCAAATAGAATACAAGCAAATTCATCACCACTAATTCTATAGCTTTTACCGTTTTCTTTAATTGGTTCTTTTATTGAATTATATGATTCAGTGATTATAAAATCACCTTCTTTATGTCCGTAGGTATCGTTAATTAGTTTTAAATGATTTAAATCAAGTAGAACTAGTCTAAAGGCTCTACCTAGATTAATAAACTCTTCAATATCTTGTTCAAACGCAGTTCTGTTCCAGCCTTTAGTAAGGTAATCTTCATAGGCTAGTTGCTTATAAATTAATGCTTTGTTTTTAGTTTCAATTAAATTGTGAATTGATTGGAGTCCATCACTCATGACTAGAAGATAGAATCCAAAAACTCCAAAAGCAAGATATTTAGCTAAATTTTGATAAACACCAAATACAAATAATCCCATTATTATTGAAGCAAAAGCGATTAATGCTAGGAAAATTAATATATAGTGTTTAGCTCTAGGATTGTTTTTTTTATATGCTTCATTAAATAAGCAGTAAGTAAGAATGCCTGCCTCTATGGTAATTAGTATTATTGAAAAAAATGTTGAAGTGATGAATGTTACAGTACCTGTAAGTTGAAGGATAATTTCACAAACTAATAAAGCAAAAATTGATCTCGCAAAAAATGTTGTTATTTTTTGAAATCCTTCTAAAACTACGTCTCTAAAAAATAATGCTATTATTAATGGTAATACAAGATTTAATATATAGCTTGTACTTGAAACTAAAAATCTATTGGGGATGAATATTTGAAGAAGGGTGGACTCTGAAATAATCCAGAATCCTGCAGCAATGCCAAAAGATGCAAGATAAATAATATGCTTTGTAATTCCTAATTTCTTTGTCCAAAATATTGTTGTTAGGGCAAATAAACTGTGTAGAATAATAAATATTGAAATAATAAGATTAAGGAAATTTTGTTGTACTAGATTTAATATTATAGCTTCACCGGTACCTATTTTAATAGAATTTAGTAAACCTGAAAATTGAGTGGTAGGAGAAGAAAAGGTAATTTTCAATGTTTTTCCAATTGAATCAGCTACTGGTATATCTATTAATTGCCAAGATGAGGGATACGGTTCGTGAAATCCTGTATCATTTGTTGTAACATCAAATGAATATATTATTTGGTCATCAATATAAGCTCTTACATCCATCATTGAAGAACGCACTCTTAGAACCGGATAAATAAAATCCTCTCTATTAATTTCTCTTTCTATAGAATAGGTTGAGCCTGGTTCTAGATGATAGTTTTGAGGTAAACTTGTTGTGTCTTCTATTATATTATTGTATGAAATAGTCCAATTATCATTAAAATCAGCAATAGTATTTCGACTGAAACCCATACCTGATGAATCATCTGTTAATGTAAAGAATAAAATAGTAGCAATATATAAAACTAATAATGTGCTATTTATTATAGTCACTATATTAATTTTTTTTGTAGCCATGCTTTCTCCTAGGTTATAAATATAAGCATATTAGTATAATGAAAAAGTTTCTCATTATTTAATACTACAAAAAATATTATATTTATATATGAATTTATTGGTAATTAAATTTATCGTTTTATAATATTTTTGATAAAATTTAAAGTACTTTTATTTTATGTTACTATATAATAAGTATTTAATATATGATAGTTTTTTTTACTGTTTTAGAGGAATAAAAAACTTTATTGTAACTTGTATGAATCAATTTAACGTTAGAAATTAAAAAAACTAATAATACTAGTAATAAAATATAGGAACATTCCTAATCTCTATAACATGAAAATTAAACACATTGAATGTTTAGTTAAATCTTATTTGTTTGTTTTTACTGAAATTATTAATGCAAAATAACTTAGCTCAGAGATATCTGGAAACTAAGTTATTTTGAGCATTTTTGAATGTTTAATTTTTTATTGAGCGAATCAATTAGGTTAAACTAATAAGTTTTATATGTTCTCTAATTGATTTTTAAAATTCTTGCATATTGAATCAAAATCATCAACAAATAAATCAATTTGAACAATATTAATTTTTAATTTTTTTGATTCAATATTAATATTAAAACATGTGTTTTCTAATTTTTCGCAACCTTTAAAAACCGGGTAAATTAATACAATTGAATTACAATTAAAACAAATAGAATAAGCACACATTTGATAGATATCGGAGCTCTTGATACCTATTTTATCTGTTTTAGGATAAGGATTTTTAAATTTTGTATCTAATATCATGATTGTATTTTTAGATGTGTCAACAATCATAAAATCAGGTTTTACTTGGAACTTGGGATTATTCAAGTTATCTTCGGCTAAATATCTTTTTTTTTGATAAGCTACTTCATATTTTCCCACATATATATTTTGCAGAACCTTGAGAACAAAATTTTCAAAAAGCAAATTTAATTGAATTGAAAATGCTAATGTTTCATTAGTACCTGCCTTTAATTCAAATTGATGAGAACTAAAGAACATTTCAGCAAATTGTATAATTGGTTTATATTCTCTATTAATATTATTAAAATAAATTTTTTTGAATAAACCGCTATTCAAATTTATAAAATCAACTTCTTCCAAATATAATAATCCTAATCTTAATTTTTTTATATTATATTCCTTTCTTGTAAATCCTATTAACTTAAAAATAGTGGTTTTAATTATTCTATTAATTAAATTATTTATTGATAATTCATCATATTGAATAAATTTTCTTAAACTCTTTGTAGGATTATAATCATTTGACTTGTTAAATAAGATTTTCCCCTTGAGAAAAATTTCTTCACTTTCAATATCCCTATATTCTCTATAGTTATTCCTACCATGAATTATTAGAAATTCATCGATAAATAAACTAATAATTATTTCTAAAAAGGAATCAGTATTGGAGATAATTCTAGATGCATTAAATTTTACAAAAGAAAAATAATCAGACCATTCTAGTAATTTGTAAACCAAATTTAATGATTTCTTTATTTCATTAGGACTATTTAAAAGTTCTTCATCATAAATTTTTGGAATCACTTGAATTGAAATTCTTTTTGTACTAAAACAGCCAATATAATTTTTTATTAGGATGTCACCATTGACTTCTATTATACAATTTTGATCTCCAATAATTTTTTTGATTGACAAAATATCGTTAAAATAATCACTGTATTCTTTTATATTTACTTTATGATCTTGAAAGATCGTTAATAGTTTTTTATCTTTTAGCATTTATCATATATCTTTTTTATCGCTTTTTTAAATTCATCATTACTTAATTGTTTTATTGAACTATTTTCTGAATTTATAAATGCAGATCCTATAATTTTTGAAATGCTATTTATATCATTATAAAAATAATCCATAAGCAATGGAATTATTTTATAATCCCAAACATTTCTAAATTGAGCTAAACTATTGATATCTAAAAAATAGGAATGACCAATTCGATGGTCTCTATCATAAACATTAACAATATTATTATTCAAAGAAGTTAATAGTTCGACTAAATTTATTTCATCGTCAACTAATCCTCCATCTACATTGCTAATAATTTGAGGATTGGGTTCTAATTCAACAAAAGTGAATCTCCTTCTTAATGCAGTGTCTAATATGGCAATGGATCGGTCAGCTGTATTCATGGTGCCAATAATAAAAAGATTTCTTGGCAATCTAAAAGATTTTTGTGAATATGGAAGTGTTATAGGTAATACTTCTCTTTTATCTTTTTCTATTAAAGTAATTAATTCTCCAAAAATTTTGGAAATATTACCTCTATTTATTTCATCTATTATTAAGTAGCAAGGTTTAAGTTTATTATTTTCTCGCTGATTTAAACTATTTTTATCATCTCCGTTTGAAAGTAAATCTTTGATATCTGCAAATTGTATTCTAGTTAAAGGGTATATGGTTTTTAAAGTTAATCTTATGCCTCCATTCATATCTAAAATATCAAATGGAATATCAAAATGCTTTAACCATTTAACTTTTCTTCTATGTCTATAGTATTCGGCTTCATTGTCAAAATAATAATTTCCTTCTACAATTCCGATATCACGGATTGTTGAAGGGCTATCATAGACAAATACTATATCACCAATATTTAATTGATTCACAAATAAATCTATAGTACTTATATCATTAGTATGTGATTCTTCATCATTTCCGTTTTTTAATATATCTGAAATATCTTCCTTACTTTTATTTTCAAGAGACACATCATTTAGCCATCCAATTGAAATGAAATTATTTTCTATGCAATCTTCATAAATATCACTATCAAAATTCCTTTGACCTAGGGAGATTTTATATATAGAACAATGTTTAGTGATATCGACATTCTCTTCTTTTAGGTAAGTTAAATTTGCAGAATTTACTAATTTCTTAACTATACCATCTTGAATGCTATACTGTACAGAATTGCTACTAGAATTGTCTTCATTATAAGTTGGACGAATTCCTTCTATAAATTCTTCATATGAATAAGATTGATGGAAAGTTATGAATTTAATTCTTTCTTCATTAACTAAGCTTTCAAATTTTCTACACTGTCCAGTCAAATTATATTCAATATTTTCAATTAATCTTTGAGCTGTATATGTTTTTCCAGTTCCAGGAGGACCATATAATATCAAATTAGGATTATCATCTATAAGTTTTCTTAAATAGTCATAGCTCACTATTTCATCAAAAGAATCTTCTGTATCTTCAGCATCTTCTATATTTGAAATATTTGAAATATCTGAAATATCTGAAGATCCTTTAGCATTTGTTGTTTTAGTTACTTTTCTTCCCACAATGATATTATCATAAAGTGCTACGGGATTACTAACAATATAGAACGACTTTTCATCTAAAGATTCAATAACAGCTTTCAAGTACTTTTCTTTTCTAGGCGCATTGTCTTCAATAGAATATTCTAATAGTTCTTTTAAATTATATCTTTCATTGATTAAATTCTTTTCTTTGTATAAATCCCATAAAGGAATATATTCGCTAAATGAACCGTTATTGAATTCTTCAATAAAACTTATTGTATAATTATTTTCACAATCAATAAAAATACAAATATCTTTATCGTCGAAAGATTGATTTGCATAGTAATTTTTATCAACAATATAAATTATTCTTTTTTTACTAATATCGGGTAAATTAGTAGAATCAAATTTTGGGTCAAGTGATATTTTAAAGAAACCTTTTTTTGCACTTTTAACACTTTTATTTAACAAATTTAAATCTAAATCAAAATATTTACACTTTAAAAAAGCAGAAGATACAGCTATTTTGTCAAATGTCTTGAAAACTTCAAAAAGCAGAACATCTTTGTTATTTTTTTGATGAGTATAATTTTCTTGATATTCTTTTGCTCTCCACAATTGAGAGACATAACCATTATAAATTGGATAAACAAAGTCACCGACTTCTATACCGCCATACCAATTATCGCCTTTTTTTCCACCTGCATAATAATGATTCTCTATCTGCTCTGGATGTAATGTACTAAACTTACCGAAATAAAAATTCATTTTGTCTCCTTTATTTCTGTTATATAATAATTGGTACATAACTACATATCTGAGTAATGTGGCACATTTTACTATAATCTCTAAAATATTTTTATAATATTAACTATTATCCTATTAACCAATTAAGTTTTCAATTCATCATATCTGCTGCTTAATCAAAGCCTTTATAATTATTCCAAAATTATTGGACATTACTTATAAAGGCTTAACTAGAGACCTTTTTTATTTGCTTTAAAAGTCCTTATTTGTAATATTATGAACAATGATGAGCGTGACTATCATTATAAAAATTCTCAAGTATAATTCAAATGTTAATAGTATAATTATAAGATTTTAATCTGAAAGAATCCAATTAGAATCACAAATATCGGATATTTTTTTTTGTGCTTCAGATTTATTTTCAAAAGTAAATGAGGCTGCTAAATCTCCTGCATCATCAATAGGAGCTCTTTCAAAAGTTTTGTTAATTTTATCAAACCAATAGAGGGAATAGAATGGTGTTAAAGAAATAGAATCAAAATTATTTGAGCAATAATCAATAATTTTTGATGCATTATCTAATACATTAGTATCATCGTTAAATATATTATCATTATTTATCTCTTGTCCATTTTCATCGAGTTCATTAATTGTACCCATATTATGTGTTACATATGCAGAAACTTTAGAGTCAGTTTTAAATTCACCATTGCCCAGTACTATAACAGGAGTCCCTCATTCATTGTCTCCCAAATATGTATAGAATTCAGATTTACCATAAGAATCTCCATTTTCATCAAGAGCTATATTTTCACCTTTAGTTACAAATAATTGTTGCACTTCTGAATTATTCATAGTCAGCGTTAATAAAATAATATTTTTATAATCATACGTTTTAGTAGCCGTATTATAATCAACTGATACAAATATAGAATTATCTTCTGATTTACCAATATAATGGAGGATGTTATTATCTTTTGTATAATTTATTGATACTTTTGTGTCTAAAATAGAAGCTATATAAGACTGATTATTTTTTAGTTTCCTATTTGTAAATGTTTCTATTGCGGGGCTATAACAATACATATATACATGATTAGCTGTTTGTAAATTAGTTGATTGATCATCAGAATTAAATCCAATGACAGCACTTTTAAAACTAAGAGCTTCTACAAATGAGGGGGATAATACTTCTTCTGAAGAATTTATATTCTCATCGCAAGCTAAAAACATTGTAATAATAAATGCACTTAATAATATGAGTAATATTCTATTTTTCATTAAATACTCTTTTTTTAATCGGTTAATTCAATAATACATTTAAAAAGTTAATAAGTCAACTAATCAGTAATCTTGCATAGAAGTTGAAATAATTGTTCTATTAGATGGTTAATTGCATAACAATGTTGTATTGAACTCTTTTTCGTTTACCCTCTAAGCTATATCTTTAAGGTATATGCAAGGTTTAGAGAGAATTCTCGGCATTACTAAAAGAAAACTATTGCAAAATTGTTAAAGAATCGGTTGTTTTTAATGAATTTGCTTAATGCGATATTTAAAATAGCTATTACACTCATATATATTTTATAATGAGTCTAAATACATCCTATTATAATTTTTGAGAACGTTAATATTAATTAAGATTTTTGCTATTTCTATTCTCTGAATCAAAAAGAAAAAGTGTGTAAGTCCTTATTTTTGAACTTACACACTTAGGATTACACTACAACAAAGTAACAAATTTTTATTATAATCCATGAAACTCATGGAGATAATCTGAATACTATTTTCTTGCTATAATATGGTTAATATAAGGGTATTAATTTACTAAAAGTCAAATTCGTATAAATTTAAATCCGACTTTTTAGCATTACCTTTTTCTATTCGAATAGAAAGAAATAAGATTCTAAATTATTAATATAGCTATTATATAAACTCTTATTACTAATAGGTTTAAAATAATTCTCTATATTTGAATAATTAAATCTTTCTCCCCAAGTGTTTCCATTAACAAAATTGGCATCTGTTTTATCAACAATAGCCTCTTTTGAACCTGAAATATATTGGATTTCTTTTAATTCTTTTTTATCAATATCTTCTGAAGTTGAGTCAATCTTTTCCTTAGATCCATTATTTACTTTATAGATATGATAAATGTTATTTACTTTTCTACTTACAGTAGTAATTGTTTCTTTGTAAGTTCCACTCTCTAAAGCTTTTAAAGCCTCTTTGTTATTTGGATCTTGTTGTAACGTCAATTTATATAAAGCTTCTTCTGCTGCATTATTTGTTAAATTGACACTTATATTATCACTTGTAGTTTTGTAATCATAATCTACATCACCAAAATTGGAATCAGGAATAAATACATAATTATATTTTTCAGGAATATCAAAATACTCATTACTAATACTTATGAAATCTACAATAATTTTCTTTGGACTTGATTCAACTTTGTTCATTGACCAAGAAGGTTTAAATTCTTTTGTACTAGGAAGATTTACATTATCAATATCTCTTACACAAAATAGAACCCTTGCATTCCTTTTTTGTTCAATAATATCACCTAAGTTAGAATATTCTTCTTTAAGATCAGAGTCTAATGAATTAAATAGTTTCTCAGCTTTATAATAGTCGCTAAAGGTACTTCCATTCTCTATGAGTTCATTTATAGAAGACAATTTTAACTCAGTTTGTTTCTTTAATGCTATTTTTAACTTAGCTTGTGCTTCAGTGTTATCTTTATCAGTATTTAATACCTTTTCATAATAAGATATTGCATATAGTAAGTCATTGTTTACATCAGATTTTACTTTAATATCGCCCGCAAGAATGTAATAGTCATTTATTATTTTAATACCATCTTGGGTTAAAGTCTCATCTAATTTGTAAGCTTTTTTAATATAACTAACATTGGTATCGATTAGTTTAGTATCAGTTGTATTTTGATCTAGAGAAAGGGCAGCATCAAATAGCTTTTGAGCAGCTACTTTGTCAATATCTTTTACAAGAGCTACAAAATCAACATCGCTACTAATCAATGTTCCATACTTATTTTTAATATTGTTATAGGAAGTAGCCAAATTAGCCATGTCCTGATAAGGCATATCTAAATACTTAGAAACATCTTCATTTGCTTCATTAATTAAAACTTGGGCCTCTTCATAAGCTTTGATATATTCATTATTAAATAATTGAATTAATTCATCATCTGCTGATTCACTATTCTCAATTTGAGCAGTTCCATCTAAAGCTTTTTTAATATGTGTATTTCCACTTAATGATGGTCCAAATAATGAACTACATCCAGTAATTAAAAATACAAACAAAATGATGCTAAGAATTGTAAAATTAGATCTTTTCATACGTTTTTCCTCCAAATATGAATAAGAAAAGTATATTTTTTGAATCTTACAAAAACCTTACACTTATAGAAAATTAATTTGTGAAAATATATCCAATGCTTCTAACAGACTTTATATAATTTAAATCGTATTTCTTAAAAATATTTCTCAACCTTTTTATGTATACATACAAAGTATTAAGTGGATCATCACAATTATCATTAAGCGATAAATTATTAATTAAGATATCAAAAGTTATAATTTGATTTGGATTATTTAAAAATAGTAATAAAATATTAAACAGTTGTTTCTGTAAATGAATGCAATTATTTGCGATATATAAGTTTTGAGATTCTATGTCTAATCTTATTTCTTTATATGAAACTTCATTTTTTATATTTGATTTTATTGGCTGGTATAATTTATTCTTAGATAGAAATCTATCTACTCTAGCTTTTAATTCATTGTAATAAAAGGGTTTAACTAGATAACCATCACATCCGATATCAAAACCTGTAATTTGAGTATTAACATTATTGATAGAAGATATTATTAAAACAGGAAGAAAATCATCTTGATTTCTAATTAGCTTTAGAATATCTAATCCATTTACTTTATCATTCAAATTAATATCTAAAATTACTAAATCAAATAAAACATCATTCATGAGTTTATAGGCGGAATTAGCATCGAAAGCGTTAAAAACTTCATAACCATCCTTTATTAATTTCTTAGATAAATATTCATTTAATCTTCTGTCATCATCAATAATCAATATTTTATTTTCCATAGTTCCTCAAAATTATTCAATATCTCTTTTTTTAAATTATCATGTTTTTCTTACAAAAAACTTACAATATATAAAAATCTTTAACTATAAAAATAATACTTTATTTGTAAGAATTATGTAAGATTTTTAATATATTCTTACTTTATGGATATATAAAGGAGAAAAAAGATGAAGAAAAATAAACTATTTATTTTTACAATTAGTATATTTATTAGCATTGTATTAACATCATGTGCCTCTCTATTTGGACCACCTACAGTTACATTCATTGTTGATAATCAAGTTTACTCAAGTTATACGTTGTTAGAAGGTGAGACAACCGCCTTAATTCCTGAATCTCCAACAAAAGAAGGAAATCAATTCCTTGGCTGGGCTTTTGATAAGAAAGGTGAAACAGTATTTAATGAAAATACAAGGGTTTCTTTAAGTCATAAAGTATATGGTATTTGGAAATATTATGATTTTGAGTTTGAAGATAAATATGGTAATGTTGATGTTGTAAAGCAAGAATTAAATACCTATATTAATTTGCCAAATAACCCTACAAATTCAGATTATTATTTCTGTGGTTGGATGTCTTCTAAAACAGGGAATGTAATTGATAATAACACAGTAATTAGGGATGTTGATGATAATAAATATTATGCTATGTGGTCTAATGTAAAATTAGAGCGAAGAAGCGATGGTTATTGGAAAGTTGTTGGCGTAAAAGATGGATGGGATTCAAAAATTATAATTCCATCATATTTTGAAGGCAAAAAAGTAGTAGAAATTGGTGAAAGCTGTTTTAAAGATAATGATTCTATAATATCAGTTATAATACCTGATACCATAACAAAAATTGGAAACTTTGCTTTTTATGATTGCGATAATCTACGTAGTTTAAATATTCCTGAAGGTATAAAAAGACTATCAAATAAAATGGCATATAGTTGTGATAGATTAACAGATGTAACACTACCAAGTACACTATTGTATCTAGGTGATGAACTCCCTACAGGAAGAGATTATGATATAGAAGATTACGCTTATGATATATTTACAGGCTGCAGTATTGAGAGAATAAATCTTCCTAGAAACTTAAAAGTTATTGGCCATGGATGTCTTGCTGAGACAAAAATTAAAGAATTAGTACTACCTTCTTCATTACGTACAATAGAAGAATATGCATTAAGAAAAAATAACAATCTTACAAGTATTGTTATTCCTGCAAATGTAACAAAGATTGGAAAAAAAGTATTAGATAATTGTAAAAATTTAAAAACAATTACATATGCATCTAGTGCAAACATCCCTGTAGCAGCATTTGAAAATGATAAGAATTTAGAAGAGATAACTTTCACCGGTCAACCTAGAAAAATTTCTTCATACGCATTCAAAAATTGTGATTCATTAGAACTTGTTAGAATTCCATACTCTGTTGAACTTTTAGAAAAAGAAGCTTTTTCATATTGTGATAAATTAAAAACAGCCTTTATTCTAAATAATAATAATGGCTTTATAACTAGAGTAGAGGGCGATCCATTTAAAGGATGCAAAGTTAATGCTTATGTTTATTCAAATGCAATAGATGATTATAAAAAAATATCATATTGGAAAAAGGGAATGGACCGAGGCTGGGTAAGATTTATGGATGCTCACTAAATATTAATATTCCATAAATAAAATCACTTCCAAATTAGTTTGCCTTTAAAGTGAAAAATTGTTGAAAATTTAGTAGCTTTAAAGGATTTTAAATTTTATGTGATTAATAAAATTAATTGATGAAAACTGAGTAACATTTTAGCATAATTATATTTTAAATATTAATTAGTTATCATTATATTAGCAAATATCATAAATACTAATGATAATAGAGTATACAAACTTTTAATATTATAACTTATGGTTAATTGAAAACTTAAATGCAACTAAAAGTATGTTTGCAAATGTTAATGCAACTGATATTGTCTAAAATTTAATTTTTATAACTTTTTTGTTTGACTTTTCCCTAAATTAGACCAAAAATAATAGAGTATTAAGAAAAAGTTTAACATTTTGATTATAACTTACTGGAGTTGGCAAATTACTGTTTCTTTGCAAGATAAAATGCAACCCTATTTTTAGTTAAGATTATAATGTATTTTAGACTGTTGGATTTTGCGAATTTCTAATTTCTTACTAAGCTGGGTTTAAGTAAAATATCATTTGGGTTAATGTATTTTACTCCCAGTTTTTTTAAAATTGATTTCCCATAAATAACCTCAAATATTTTATAAGGTGTATTATCACCTAAACTCTTTCTACTGTAGTTATTTATATTATTCATCATTAGCATTGTTTTCTCTTGATTCATAAAAGCTATACTTTTCTTTTTTGGAATAACATATCTCATTAATTCATGATTTCGCTCACAATGAGGTTTTTCATAACTTCTCATGGCATTACAGAAAAAGACTTTTGTTTTTATTTTTCCATCTAGACTATGCTCTATTGCCTCAGGATTTGTAAACTCTCGACCTCGATCGGCAACCAACAAAGGGAATATTTTTTTAAAGTCTTTTTCTCCTAGTGTTTTATACAAATCATTGAAAATATCAATTACGGATTGGGCATCATTATGTTCTCTAAAGAATCCTAGTTGTAATCCACAATTTACAAAGTGAATAGTTAATATAGCTTGAGTTTCATCTCTAAGACCCTCTACGCTATCAATTTCAACGATAGGAGTATCAGGATATTCTTTTAAGTAAGTTTTAAGGCTTTCATAATTACGGCCTATGTAGCAACCTTTATCAATTTTTAATCTGTAATAATCAGGATCTTTTCTTTTCTTATATCTTACCTGTCTTGGCAAATCTAGATTATTTATATCATCAAATACACCAGCCTCAATGTAGTTGTATAATGTTTTCTCATCTACATTTATAATATTTTTGTTGTTAACATAAATATGATGTGGAGACTGTCCTTTTCGTAACAGTGGTCGTAAAAGATCTCCTAAAAATTCTTTTTCATTTTGTGATATTGCTATACCTTTTCTAGTATCCTTTAAAACTTGTGTATATTGCTCTTGTGCAATAGTACTATCATAATATCTTTTTTCAAGATCACATAATCCTTTCATAGAACAACCATTACAAACATATGGAGGTTTTTCTCTTTTATTACAAACCTTCTTTTTATAGTCTTTGCATATATAAATACATTTACCACAATTACCACATGTATCTTTGATACAATTCAAATCAGAACAAATAAAATGCTTTCTACATACCTTTCTAAGTTCGCAGTCATTAAAGTATCTGCTATAATTCTTTCCTTTTTTCTTAATAAACATATGAGCTTTTATCTCTCTTGAAATAGTTGAAGGACTTTTACCAATGTCTCTACCTATTTCTTTAAATGATTTTCTATTAGCTAATCCTCCTTGAATTCTATTTCTATCTGAAAATGTTAGATGCGTTTTGTGTGTTACTTTATTTTCCATATCAACCTCCTGGTAAAACAAAACGCCAACAGTCTAATATTTTATAATAGGAACCGCCTTATTAAAAAATCAAGGTTTATACTTTGATAATTGAAAAATAAAGATATTTGTAAAAGTAACTGCAACTTTTAAATAATTGCATTTACAATTACAAAAAGGAAAAGTAATATAAAAAAACAATTTTATTTGCAAGATTAAATCGAATCCTTAATTTTGCAATAGTAAATGTTGAATATTTAAATTGTAGAAATGCATTTAAGTTTTCAATTAACATATTATAACTTATGTAAGTTCACTTATTATAACTTATTGACAACAAAGTTTTATGATTTATACTATAATAAATATAGTAATAGGGGATGGGATATGGGGCAGTTGTATAAAATTAAGACATTTTTAATATTCTTATACCTCATTATCTTTGTCTCTATTCTTGTCTTATTTGATTTTTTAAATATCTATAAAAATACGATATTCAATCAATTTGAAATAAAATATTTAAACTCAGACTATTTAATAGAACCAGAATTAACTAATTTTAATAACATTCTTTTTTCACATTATAACAAAAACAATCCCATACAAAAAAAAGGACTAAATACATATTGTTTAATTACTATTGAGAATAAAGATAAGAGTGCAAATGAAATTGCAATTGTTGAAAAATCTAATAGTCCATCAATTAATTTATATAAGATAGATGGAGATGAATTAGTATTTCTTAAAAGAATAATAAATGATCAATTATTTGATACAAGCCCCTTTTTCATAGTCTCATTAGAAAATAAAGAAACATCTAAATACATATTAGAATATCAAGATAAAGATACGAATTATATATTTCCAAGAATTGTAGATATTGAAACCTGGGAAAAAGATTATAAAATTCAAACAATTACTCTTGGCTTTTTAAAAGTACTAATTGCTATTTCTAGTCTTTGTATATTAATTAGTATTCCATATTTGATCCTATCAAAGAAGAGGGAACCTTCAAGTTATTTTAAATCAACTTATTTTAAACAGTCTTTAAAAACAATATTAATCAATCCTTTAATTGTTGCTTTAGCATTTATAATAGAATATAGATATAATTTTTCTAAAGGGAATTTCTTTATAAGTAGTAGCAAATATATAATATTAATTTCTATTTTATTTTCTCTATTAGAATATTTGCTATTTTTATTAATTTGTAGAAAAAATAATCAGCTGAATGAAATTGAAGTTTTATCAACAGAATTAGAACAAATTAAAGAATTAAATTTTGATAAGATATCAAATCTCGATAATTATTCACGTACAATCGCATTAGAGAATTTAGGTCAATTATTTTTATTTTTTGATAGTGAATTAGCATATATAAATACTATTGATGAAACAAATTGTAAAGAAATAACACAGAAGATTAAATCAAATATTATAAGTTATAAATCTGAATTAAAAAATAGATATGAGTGCCTTATTCCAACAGGTAGGATAAATGAAACAAAGCTAAACTATGATTTAAATTATAGTTATAATTTAAAGGTAGAAAATAAAATAACAATTGCTATCTATGATAATGATGAAAAAAATACTTACAATTATATCTCAATTTTATATGAAAATAATATCAATAGCCTAAACTTATATGATGAAAAAGAAATTCTTGAATTGATATTAAAGAATGAGATTGATCTTTTAATAATTAATCCTGATAGTACTGGAGAAAAAAGTAAAAGCTTATGTGCCCAAATTAGAAAAGTTAAGGCTTATTATGAATTTCCTATAATAATGATGAATAAGTTCTGTTCTTTCTTCTATATAAATGAATTCAAGGATTTAGAAATAAATGACTTTATCATTAAGCCTATAGAAGTACATGAATTGATAATTAGAATTAGAAATTTAATCCACCAAAAAGAATTATATTCAAAAAATAAAGAACTAAGATTATCTGAAAAAGAAAAAAATACATTTTTATATTTCATAACACATAACATTAATACACCACTAACTATTTTAATTAATCAAATCAATGATTTATCACAATATGAAAATCTTCCAAGTGATATTATTGATGATGTTGAAGAAATACAGATTACAAGTGATGAAATAAATCAAATAATTCAAAATGTACTTGCTGCTTTTAGATTAAATGATGGTAAATTTATAAATGTACCTCAAGAAATAGATCTTAAATATATAATGAATAATCTAAAAAATTCCAGCAACAATAAGGCTAAAAAGAAAAATCAAATTATCGCTTGGCAAGATAATAATTTACCAAATTCTATCACATTTGATAGAATTGCTCTTAGAGGTATACTTAATAATTTAATTGATAATGCAATAAAATATTCTCCCTATGATTCTAAAATTCAACTTAAAACAAGAATAAAAGATAATTTTCTTATTATCGATATAATAAATGAAGGTTCTTTAATAAATGATGATGAGATAGAGTTCTTGTTTTGTGATAACTCAAAAATATCAACTAAACCTACAGGAGGAGAAATATCTCTAGGGTTAGGATTAAATACCTCATTCAAATTAGCAAAGCTAAATAAAAGTGAATTGACTTATCATAAAACAGTAGATAAAAAGAATTTATTTACTTTGAGTATTCCTCTCAATTTGGAGGAATTTGATGGTTAAAGTAAATAAGAAATATTCAATTATATTATTCTTTTTGTTTATCTTATATCTATTATTTGCAAAACAGATATATGTAAACAAATTAAAGAAAACAGAGTTTCCTAAAATAATAGCTACGATGGAGGTTAATTTAAATTCTATTAGCGATCCATATACAAAGGTAGAGAATGCTATTGAAGATAATAATTACATACAAACATGGCTAGAAGATTCTATTAAGGATGAAAATGAATTAATTAATTATTTAACAAATTTAGCTAGTACTTATGATTTAGTCCATGCAAGTGTTATTGATGATAAATCTTTAACATATTATGGAAGCGATAAAGTAGTTGGTCTTGATAGTACTAATTTAAAACGAGATGGTTGGTATTTTGATTATCGAAATAGTACAAGTGCTCAAAAAGGTGAAAGTATATTCTACATCGATAAAATTTATCCAAAAATTCTCACAATATTTATTAATATTCCAATACTTAATGAACAAGGAAAATATATTGGAGTGGCTGGGGGAGGCTTTTATTATAAAAACTTTGATAGCTATCTAAACCAATTAGAAAGATTATATAACATTGAAATGTTTTTAATAAATGATTCTACAATAATATATTCAAACAATAATAAAAATATTGAAAAAGAATTTAAAAACCTAAACCAATATAAAAAAATCACAAATGGTGTTTTCCTTGATAATAGTGGTGACAATTCACTAACCTTTATAAAATATCTATCGAAATGGGATAGTTACTTGATTGTAAAAAGAAGTAATAAACAAATTATTAAGGAAGTCCTATTAGAAATAGCCCATGCAATTATCTTCATTACAATAATTATTGTAATTGTATCTGTTATCAATTCGCACAAAATTATTAAGAACAAATCAAAAGAAATGGAATCTAAAACAACTAAAGAGGCTCTTTATCTAAACAAGAAGATTACATCAATCGTTAATCAAAAGGTAAACTCCTATAAAAGTAAATCATATTTAAATAAAGAGATAGTTGAGCTTTTACAATTTGGATATAAATATATAAATCTTAGCTACAAAATCATTGATAATAAAAATATAAATAAAAATGAATATTGCAATCTCACAACGCTTATTAAGAATATGATTTTATTAGAATTACCGAGTCTTTTAATAACCGATTTAAAAATTGATTTAAGATTAATACAAGAGCCTATTTTGGTAAATATTGATAAAGAGAAATTCAGTATTCTAGTTAAAACACTAATATTATTGCTTTTTTATGAAACAAATTATAAAGAATTAATTGTTTATCAAGAAGTTTATAAAAATAAAATTGCAGTGAATTTAATAATAAATAATCCAACTTCAACAAACGTAATATATAAAATTGATAACATATTTAGGAGATTATTTTCTTCAATAAATGTTCAATATAAGAAAGTATTAAATACTACGGGATTTAAAAAAACAGAGATTATTCAGTTAATCTTTGAAAATTAGAAGCGAATTATCAGGTATTTTATTTTTTAAAATATAAATATTACATTATATAATTATGAGGAGAATTTTATGAAAAAAAGTATTTCTAGTTTATTGGTGTTATTTACACTAATAATCTCTTTATTTGTTTCTTGTGCTTCAACTTCTGAAAAGGCTGCAGCCTCTCTTTCAAAGGGAAATTACCACAGCGCTATTGCTCAAGCTTTAGAAGCTCTCAGTGATGATTCAGGAGACTCTGATGCCCTTTTTGTACTAAATGATGCATGGACTAAAGCTAATAGTGAATGGAGTGCAAATATTGATACATTTGAAAAATCTTCAGACCCATATGTTATATCTAAAGCTTTTGGAGAATATGAAAAATTAATTGATATTCAAAAAATGCTAAATGCTTCAGGTAGATCAGAGTTTGTAACAGATGTAGAAGCTCTCACTAAAAAATTGAGTGCTACAAAGAATAGAGTCGCAGATATCTATTTTGAAAAGGGTAGTGAATTAATCAATCAAGGTGGAAGAGCTAATGCAAAAGATGCTTTATCTTATTTTACAAATACAAAATATTTAGTAAGCGATTATCCTAATATTGAACATTATATTGAAGAAGCTAATACAAAGGCTATTGCAAGAGTTATTTTATTTACACCAAATCCTAAAAATGATAGTGAACTAGAAATTATTTCTTCTGTAAGTGAAGAAATTGCATCTCAAAAATTTGTTGAATTAGTTGCAACTACTGCAAAATATGATTTCTTTAGTAGCGAAGCTAAAGATTTTGCGACTTCAAAAAATGCTAATATTATGGTCTATTTTGATTTTGATATAAATACAGAAACAGGATTAGATACTTCAATTCGTCCTATAAATAGTGGAGTAATATCTGCTCCAGATTGGGAAGTTACTAAATATTCATTAATTTCTTCAGGCTTATGTAATGTAAATATTAAAGTCTTAGATCTAGATACTGATAGCTTTATTAAAGAAGATAACTTTGATATAAAAGATTCAACAGATTTTGGTTTCTCAATCTCATCAATTGGACCAGCTACTCTACAAACCAAATGGTTAGATGTTAGAGATATGAAGCCACAAAAATTAAATGTTGCTATAGTAAGGAATGATAGCAATCCATTCTCTCTTGAGTATCAGTTATCAAAATATGAAGATGTAGATTTGGATCTTAGTGCTACATCTGATTTTATGCATGATCCTATGAGTTCTGATTTAGTAGACTTTAATCAATATAATACTCCAAAAGATCTTCGTTATAAACCTTATAATAAACACATCGCTTTCTCTTTTGATATTATGGAGATGGAATCTGTTACAGATGTTTATTCTAAATATTACTGGTCATATACCGGCATTGATGATTTATATCAAAGCAATGATAGAATTAAATCATCAAAATTAGACAGAGAAAACCTTAAAAATCTAATAAATTGGATGTCAAAATCTAAAACAATCCAAGAATCTACAACTCTATTCTTAGAAGATACACTATTACCAACAGTTTCTGACAAAATTGCTAATAATATTGCAACTTCTCTTAAATAGTTAAATTTTATATTGACCAGTTCTATTTTATTTAAGAACTGGTCAATTGATAAAATATGTTCCACTAAGTTCTAATTATTATTATGTATTTTATCTAGTAACACTAAATTTCAATTCTGCTTTGCCCATGATATTATTCTCATCAATTGAATCCATGAAGGTTGAGAAATCTACATCTAATGAGCTTTCTTTTGGAAGGCCCTCTGGATACTCAGATAATGCGAATAGAGTTATACAATATTCGTGAGTTCCAGCTCCGCTACTACATGGAGATGTATATGAGGTAGCTGTACAATCCTTATTACTTCCCATGAACCATTCATCACTTGTTGCCTTACTGTATGGAATTTCAGATACCGTAGGTTCTATACCCCATAGTAGTAGATAAGAATTTACAAAAGCTTTATTGTCAGGATTTGGAAAGTGGTACATAATAATTGCCAGTGATTTTGTTCCTTCTGGAATGTTTTCCCAATTCAATGGAATTGAATTTTCTTTATCATCAACTTTTTTTTCACATTGGTATTTTAGAAGAAGTTCTCCATCTACAACTGCGGAACTTGAAAGGGTGAAATCTGATGGACCATATTCGGTAGAAAGAACATCATATATTTTCACTTCTTTGTTTTTAGAGTGAGCCTCAATATTCTCACTATGATCATTTTCGTCTCCCTCACTAATATTAGTAGAACTTGCAGGAGGTTGATTATTTAATATTTCTGGGTCAACTCCAATAGATTTGATTGCAGCATTTAGTTCTTCTCCTCCTTTTATTCCTTCTTCTTTAAAAGCCTCATGAATTGATGCAATCTCCTCATCCGAAAGGTCCTCAATATCATAACCTGCCAAAATATTTGAAACTTGACTTTCAAGGGATGATTCAATTGATATTGTTTCTTGTTTTTCAGTTTCCTTTTGGCCTGAAGTAAAAGCGCTGTTAAGTGTAATGAACAGTATTATGAAGCTTAATAATAGAGTTTTTATTGATCTCATGTGACAATTCTCCTAAATATTAACTTGTTGCTTTGAATATTTAATCGATTAAATATATTCTTATAAGTTAATATAATTTTTACGATAAAGTTTAATATTTTATACAGGAAAAAACAACTTATAATATAAAATAAGATAAATTTATTTTGAATAATTGTTTAAAGGATATGGCTAATGAATAAGAAAATGATTTTATAGTATCAATCTAAATAAAAAATATTAATAAGTAATATTAATTTGATTCAATAATAATCTATCATATTTTTATTGCAAGGGCCAAAAAATTCAGCATAAAGTATATCAACAGTATTTATTAGTAGCTTATATTTTAAAGCTTTAATGATTAAATAGGTTTGATAAATGCTTCTTATGCTGAAGGAAAATTACATTTTTTAATGAAATTATTTATATTTGCTAAATAATTCTAGATGATAATTTTGAGAATAAGGATACAAGTAGTGATTGAACTTCCTCATTATTGAGTTTTTCAATATCACTTAAAGCTCTATTTATGTAAGTTTGAGAAAGTTCTTCAGCTTTTTCAACTCCACCTAAAGAAAGTGTAAGTGCCACAACTTTTTTACTATCCTTCTTTGATAATGCCTTTTTCTGCTTTACCAATTCAAATAAAGGTCTATTTTCTAAATCATTACTCTCTTCAACTTTTAGTGCAGCGATTAGGGGATATGTAGGAATTCCCATATGAACATCCTGCCCAATCTCTTTCCCTAATTTAGTTGCATCTCCAGTATAATCGAGTATGTCATCTTTTATCTGAAAAGCTATGCCTAGACAATACCCAATTCTATGTAATAGATATTGTTGGTATTTCTTAGCTACTGAAACAGCTGCTCCTGAATAGGCACTAAGAGCAAATAAGGAGGCAGTCTTTCCGCCTATTCTGCGAATATATGTTGATGATGAAATTAGAAAATTACCTACATCCGCATCTTGAGTTAATTCACATTCGCATAGACGTGTAAAAGCATTAGTCACAGCACTAGCACTAAGATCACCTTCTTCGCCTTTAATTAAAGTCATAGCTTTAGCTAATAGGTAATCTCCTGCTAGAACTGCCTGCTTAGGACCTCTTAATGAGTTAATTGTAGCAATTCCTCTACGAGTTTTAGCACCATCAATGATATCATCATGAATTAAAGATGCTATGTGAATCATTTCTAATACACTTGCTAATCTAATAGCCTCATCTTCTTTTCCTGGTTCTCCAAGTTTAGAACCAATAATAACAAGGGCAGGGCGAATCATCTTTCCCCCCCTTGTTACTCTATCAATCAATAAGTCTCTAACAAAAGGATTTGACTGTTCAATAGAATTAATCATTAGTGAGCTCACCTGTTGAAGAGTGGCTTCAATAGATGGCTCATCTTTCCAAAAATTACTCATACTAGATTGTAATATCCTTATGTTTTGCTAATTTCCTTGCCATTTGTTTTTTAGTATATACAGGTTCATCCATAAATATGTAGAGTCTTTTAGCAAATGGAATTTTATTCCAAATTCTTTTAATCCAAGGCATTACCCAATAATCGAGTCCGAATGCACGACCTGCTCCACCAATCATTGCGATAGAAACAGCCATGTACCAAAGAATTTCTTTACCAGCAAGTGCTCCAATTAAGAACATTGTAGATAGACCTAATGAAACAACGGCTGCAGGAGCTGTGAAAAGACCAGCAATTAGAGCAAGTCCGATTCCAACTTCTGAACAAGTAATCATAATCTGGAAGAAATATGGTGCTAGTGCAACAAGATTGTCGTTCATCCATGTAAATAGTGCTAATGGCTCTTTTAAAAGAGGAGGTGCAAATTGTTTTACAGTCTCAGTAACGGCCTCAGTACTTCCCGCTACTACACCAGAAGCAGCTGAAACGGTATCAACAACAGCTTTTGCAGTTGTAGCTACGGCATCAGAGGCTGCACTAACAGCATCTCCTGCATTACCAGCTGGAGCACCCCAGTATACTTTAGATCCAGTTGTATCTGTAAGCCAACCTTCTTTAATTTTTCCAATTCCTTCGATTAACCACATGATACCTAAATAGATTCTTAAGAATGCAAACCAATATCCTTGAGGTTTATAAGATGCAAAACCTCCAATAAGAGAACGTCTATTTTTGATATTTAGTATTTCATGTTTTACATAGTTCCATGCACCATTGATTCCACATATACCTGCTTGGTAGTACATGTTTACAAGGTGTTTGATAGCCATTGCTGGGAAACCAGATAAAGACATACCACCTGCATGAGATACAGCATAGCGACCACCAATGCTTACCATATATCCATGGAAGTTTGATTTATAAGGTTCAACTGGTTTTGCATCTACTCCAAATTCTTTTTTAATATTGAAGATAATTCCATCTGCAGCTGTAGATGCTGTTTGCTCCGCAGCTTCAACAATTTGTGGAATAGGGCGATTGTTTTCTAAGAACCATACTCCATCACCTGCAAGAAATACATTATCGTAATCTGGTGATTTCATAAATTGGTCAACTTGCTTACGTTGAACTCTACCCTCTTGAATGTCTAAATTATGGCAGAATGTTGTTCCTCTAACACCACATGTCCAAATTAATGTACGTGTTCTAATGACTGTACCATCTTTTAGTGTTATTGATTCAGCATCAGCGTTTGTTATAAGGCTATTTGTTCTTATTACTACACCATGTTTTTCCATATAAGCTATAGCTTTATTCTTTGGTTTTTCAGGAAGCATGTTTAAAATGCTACCAAGAGCTTCAATATTCATGAGTGTAACTTCATCATGATCTACACCATACTCTTCACAAAGTATTGGTAGCCATTCAATTAATTCACCTGTAATTTCAACACCTGTAAAACCACCACCTGCTACAACAAATGTAAGTTTTTCTTTTCTTTCAACAGGATCGCTCATATAACTTGCAGCTCTTACACTATCCATGATATGTCGTTTAATGCGAAGTACATCTTGTAAGCCCCATGCAAAAAAAGCATTCTCTTTTACACCTGGAATGTTAAAATCTGTAGATTCTGCTCCTGAAGCAATTAAGATTTGATCATATGGGTATGAATTTCTTTCTCCATGAATGAGCTGTTCTTTAAAGTCAATTGTTTTTACTTCATCACGTACAACATTAACTCTTTTGCCTGCAAATATTCTATCAAATGAAATTTTTACTGAGTCTTCATCAACTCTGTTACCAGCAATTTCATGTAATTCTGTCATTAAAATATGGTGTTTATTACGGTCAATAAGAGTAACTTCTACTCTATCTTTGAATTTTTTTAATTCTTTAGCGAGTTTTTTAGCTGCATGAACACCAGCGTAACCTCCGCCTAATATTACAATCCTTTTCTTATCCACTTTATACTCCTTATATTTTTTCAACTATCTATCTATTAAGAATGGGTAATATCATTAAGTCATCAACAATACAAAATATCAAGAGAAGATGGTTGAAATTATCGGGAAAATCGATATATTATTATACATTAATAACATGAAACACAATAATAAATCAATTAAAATCTTTTTTATAACAATAATTTTTTTAACTTTATTCACTAGTTGCAATAAGACTAGTGAAGAGAGAAAAACCTCAGTTGAGTCTCAATCAAAACTTCTTCTTGGCACTTCGTGCAAAATTACAATTTATGATTATCCAACTGAAGAAGCTTTTACACAGGCATTTGAAAGAATAGAAGATATAGAAAATAAAATGTCTATCAGAATTCCTACAAGTGAAGTTTCTCAAATCAATGAAAATGCCGGAATTAAGCCGGTTGTAGTCTCAGATGATACCTATAAAGTAATTAAAGAGGCAATTGAAGTTGCATCTCTCAGTAATGGAGCCTTTGATCCAACAGTCGGTCCCCTAGTTTCTGCTTGGAATATTGGCTCTGATGATGCAAGAGTACCACCTCAAGAGGAAATAGACTCTCTTCTTCCTCTCCTAGGCTATAATAATGTAACTCTTAATGAAAAAGATAAAAGTGTCTACCTTGAAAAAGAGGGCATGATGCTAGATTTAGGTGGTATTGCCAAAGGCTATGCTGCAGATGAAGTTGCTAAGATTTTGAAAGCTCATGATATAGAAAAAGCAATTGTAAATCTTGGTGGTAACGTTTTAACAATTGGAACTAGAGTTGATGATACTAAGTGGAGAATTGGTGTTCAAAATCCAGCGCTAGAAAGAGGTGGCTATGTTATGATAGTTAATCTTGAAGATCTTGCACTTGTAACAAGTGGCCCATATGAAAGATTTTTAGAAGTTGATGGAGTAATTTATCACCATATATTAGATACAAACACGGGTTATCCTGTTGTGACTAACCTAACTAGTGCAAGTATAATTGCTAATAATTCATTTATTGCAGATGCTCTAAGTACCGCAATCTATTCCTTAGGTCTTGAAAAAGGATTAGCCCTTATTGATTCAATTGATAATGTTGAAGCACTTTTTATTGATGATAATAAAGATATATATGTTTCAAAGGGCTTTAAAGAAAATTCTATTACCTATGTTTTGAGTGATGACTCATTTAAGGTAATAGAGCAATAAAAGGAAACAGAGCTTTAGCCTTTTCGCTAAATAGCAACAATAATAAAATAATAATAGAGATATGAAGGATGTGGATAAATAAATCTTTTTTTTTCACATAGCGTATCTCTGTTTTATTTATATCCTTTTCCACTCTCTCCTCTTCAATGCCTAGAAGTAATTCATCTATTGCACCTATGAGTGGTCTTTTTCTTTCAATTTGATGCCAAGTAGTTGTTAATTGATCAAAATAATAAAATTGAAGTGAAATTATAGCTCCTAACTTTCCTGGAATTTGTGGCCTTGTACTCATCATATAATGAGATGCATAAATAAAACTTATGAGAAGTAAAGCTTTATTTGCCCCAACTGAAAGAGCTCCGAGTGTTATAGGGTAGGATCCAATTGAAAAAATTACCAATCCATTTGGTGAGAGTGTGTGTGCAAATGAAATTGTTATGAGTAAAATTAAATTTGGAAGTAATCTAAATTTTCTTCCACTATTTAATGCTAATATAATTATAAATATGGTAATACAAAGTCTTAGGATAAGAGATTGAGATAGGAGTATCCCTGCTATAATAAAGGCTCCGCTAATAAGTCTTAGTGTTGAATATTTCATATAGCTCTTTCCTTAAGACTGGCATACCACATACTCTTATTAATAAATTCACTAGCAAATAGACCAAGAATTATACTACTAATTAAGCCTGAAAATAGAAATAGTGGTGCTATTACATAGGTAGCCTCTTTGAATAAAATAATTCTACTTATAAAGAGTTGACTGATAGTGCTTCCTAATGCTCCTCCTAAACTGATACCAACTCTGCTTACTTTGTCTTTAAATATTGTGTATATCATAAGCATTATTAGAGCACTTGATAGACTCCCTGCTAGAGAGAAAAGAATAATGTAGCTAAAAATAGTCCCACTGATTAATCCTTGTCCTAATACCTTTAATAAAAGTAATAAAAAATATTCTCTATTTTTAAATATCCCTAGTGCGAGAATAAGAGGCAAATTTGCAAGTCCTAGACGCATAAAAGGAACAGGCTTTGGAATCATATATTCAATGGTTGAAAGAAAAAGAGCACATGCTGCAAAAAGAGCAACTAGTTCAATTCTAAGTTTAGAATGAGATATCATCAGTTTCCCCCTCTTGGGCTATCTCTTGTTGCCCTTTAATTAGTATAAATATATCATTTGGAAGACATGATATCCATTGACCAGGCTTATCTATCCATCCAGATGATACGCATATTTGATTTTTACACTCAGAGGAGTGAACATGAACTCTATTATTAGATATTTCTATTGTAGTATTACCTATAGGTCCTTCAAAAGATGCTGTTGTATCAACACTTAGATCATATACCCATTCTTTATCATCTTGGGTAATATGAACTTCAGGTTTTCCAGAAACATTTGTATAAAGACTAAAGCTCAAAACACTTATCGTGAGGAATAAAATAAATATAATTATATCAATAAGTGTTAGTTTTTTCATGAATAAATGGTATCAGTTAAGTAATTTATTGTCAAAAGAAATAGTATTAAAATAATTTAATATCTATAACTATTGATAAACTTGGTAACAGGCAATATACTTCAACCCTATAAAGACTTACAAGGAGTAATAAATGAAAAAAAATAGAATTTTTAATATGGCATTATTAGTTACACTAATGGCTGTCGCGTTAGTCAGTTGTCAGAAGAAAGCTGAAACTACAACTACCACTAATACTGTTACAAAAGAAGAAGTAAAAGAGGTTGTTGCAAAAGATGTTTCCTATGAAGATGGAACTTATTTTGCAATGGAAGAGAATTTTGCATCTAATGGCTGGAAATATGTTGTAACCTTAGTTGTAGAGAATGGCAAAATTGCAAAAGCTGATTGGAATGGTGTAAACGTTAGTGCTGGTCCTTCAAAGAAGGATGTTGATAAAGCTGGTCACTATAACATGAAGAAATTTGGTGGTGCCCAAGCTGATTGGTATGAACAAGCTGCAAAAGTTGAAGAGTATCTAATTAAGACTCAAGATCCATCAGTAATTAGTTTCAAGGATGATGCAGGTCACACAGATGATATTGCAGGTGTATCTGTTCATGTAGTTGAATTCTTTGAATTAGCACAAGAAGCTCTAGATAATGGTCCTGTTGGAAGTGGTATTTATGAAGATGGTGCATATTACATCTCTGATGCAGAATTCCCAGAAAATGGTTGGAAAGATTATGTTTCACTAACTGTTATCAACGGTAATATTGTTGGTGCTAACTGGTCAGCAATCAATAAAATGGGTGAAGATAAAAAAGAATATGATGCTGCTGGAAAATATAACATGGTAAAATTTGCTGGAGCTCAAGCTGAATGGTCAGAACAAGCTGCAAAGGCAGAACAATATCTAATGGATAGTCAAGATCCTTCAATGATTGCATATAAAGATGATGCAGGTCACACAGATGATATTGCAGGTGTTTCTATTCATGTTAATACATTCTTTAATTTAGCTGATGCTGCATTAAAAGCAGGTCCTATTGCATCAGGTCCATATGTTGATGGTGGATATTATGCAAGTGCTGCTGAATTTGATAATGGTTGGAAAGAATACGTTTCATTATTTGTAAAAAATGGAAATATTGTTAATGTATACTGGTCAGCTGTTAATGAAGACGGTGAAGATAAAAAAGATTATGATATGGCTGGTAACTATAACATGGTTGAATTTGGTGGTGCTCAGGCTGATTGGTATAAACAAGCAGCTATTGCTGAACAACATCTTATCGATACTCAAGATGTAACTGCTATTACTTACAAAGATGATTCAGGTCACACTGATGATATTGCAGGTGTATCAGTTCATGTTAATGGATTATA
The DNA here is from genome assembly GCA_963678765.2 of Sphaerochaetaceae bacterium. Lineage (GTDB taxonomy): Bacteria > Spirochaetota > Spirochaetia > Sphaerochaetales > Sphaerochaetaceae > Pleomorphochaeta. The sequence continues at coordinate 176,945 of CAXXVM010000003.1, forward strand.
TGAACTTGCAGCTCAAGCACTAGCTAATGGTGTAGTAACTGTAGAGTAAACACTTTTTGAATATTTTCTTAAAGAAAAGGTTGTTACAAAAGTCAAAAGCAATTGACTTAGTAGCAGCCTTTTTTATTGTATTAAAATGTAATTTTGTATAAATAAAACTATTTTAATTAGCTTAAATCTTTTAGACAGTTGTTCTTATAATTTATATTAAGTCTCTATTTGTTTTAAATCAAAGACTCTATTAGTAGTAGTTCACAGGTCTTATAACATTCTCTGTGCTACTCTCTATTGTCCCTCACTTATCCTTTTACTTATAAAATCGATAATCTACTTTTTTACACAGAATTTTTAGGAAATTTATCTATTATCTCAATTTATATTTAACTCTCTCTTAGATGTATTAATTAGAATTAGATGTTTATATATTTAGTAAAACTAACCCCAAATAAGTATTCTTATTGGGGTTAAAAGATATAAGTTCTATCTGATACTATGTTGTAGATTTTGCTTTATTGGTTTTAGCTAGACTATTTAATAAATGAAATTATAAAACAAGTAAATATAATTAAACTATAATACCAATGAACTTTAGTAGTATTTTGAATACCTAAGTTCTTAGCATTTTTAACATTATCTATAGCTCTTATTGCATAGGGAAGGGTTATGAAACTAGCTAGTGTATAAACAGGAAATAAACCAATTATGGTGTAAAGAATTGTAAGTACATATACACCTGATACCAATGATATAAACAAAATTGTGCTCATCTTAGATCCTATTTTAACAGTCATAGTTCCCATAGCAAATTTTTTGTCTCTATGAAAGTCTCTCATCTCATTGCTAATCATAAGAGCAGGTATTAGTAGAGATGTTGGTAAACTTAGTATGATTGGTGTAAATGAAAAAGATGCAGAGATTGCATAATAGGCACCTAAGCTCATAAGAGGTCCCATTAGTATAAAAGATAGTGGAACACCAAGTCCTCTACGTTTATAAACAAAAGGTTCTCCTGTATATGCATAAGATCCTATTATTCCAATCAATCCAATAACTAACATCCAGATATTAGTTATGTATATTAAGTATAGACCTATAAGACAGGCAAAAAGTAGAATAGCAATGCCAGAGAGAAAAACAAATACATCAAAGTATGTGCGTTCCATCTTTAAGAACTTTATAGTTTTTGTACCTTGTGGTGGATATTTAAAACTTCCTTCAAAGAAATCATTAATTAAATTAGCGCCAGCTTGAGAGGCTAGCCCTGCAATTGTAATAATGAGTACTAGGAATACCATGTACGATGTGCTATGTCCTTCAAAATATCCATTGATATATGCCGCTAAAATTCCATAAGTTGTTGCTGCAAAAGCCAATGAAAGAGAAAAGACTCTTAAAGCTATCCAATAATTTTTAATTAATGATTTATATTGTTTCATGTATTTTTCTATAATTCCTTTAAATAAATGCTTGTATCATTAAGTTTGTACCATTGCTTTTATTTTAGGTCAAGTCTATAAAAAGAGTAATAATGTACCAACTAGTCTTTCATATATATAAATCAAATGATACTACATCATTATAAAAGAAATTTAGTGATGCAAATATTTAAAAGATTTTTTACTCTTGAAACTAACATGCCTTTTGGTGTATTTTGATATAATTCTAACTAAATAAAAAAGAAGGAAATATAATGAAAAAAAGATTATTATTGGTAACTTTAGTGATGCTTTCAATCACATCTTTATTCGCAGCAGGTGTTAAAGAAGAAACAAAGACTTTAAAAATTGGCTTGATGCCTGCAGTTGATATTGCCCCAATATTATTAGCTGAAAAAAATGGTTATTTTGAAGAACTTGGTTTAGATGTAGATCTACAAATCTATACAGATGCTCAAAATAGACAAACTGCTCTACAAACTAATGCAATAGATGGTGCTATGACAGATATAGTTGCACTAATTACAAATAATGCTGAAGGTTTTGGTTTAAAAGGTGTAGTATCAACAGATGGTATGTTCCCACTTCTTGTTAACCCAAAACATGTAGATGACAAAGATATTAGTGTAGGTATGATGGAAATAAGTGTTTCTAATTATCTTGTAGAACAATATCTTGGCGATGAATACAACTATAAGAAAGTTTATATTAATTCTATTCCAACTCGTTTAGAAGCAATCGGTACTGGTGTTACTGAAAGAGGTTTAATCCCTGAACCTGTTGCATCTATTGGTGAGATGAATGGTTTAGTTAAAGTTGTTTATGATGGTATTCCTAGTGAGAGTCTTGATATAATGGCATTTACTGATAAAGCAATAGTTGAGAAATATAATTCCATTGAGTTGTTCGTTGAAGCCTATGGAAAAGCAGTTGCTGATATTCAAAAAGATTCATCTCTTGCAAGAGATGTTCTAATGGAAAATATAAGTACTCTACCTCCTAAAGTTAAAGATACAATGACACTACCTACTTATAAGGATAGTACTCTACCATCTGATAAGTTCATTAATGAATTGATTGAATGGACAGGAAATTTATTAGGTAAAACCTATGAAATTACACCAGATGATATATTAGATAGAAGGTTTGTAAAATAATGATAAACATAGAGAAGGCTTCTTTTAATTATGGTTCAATTGAAGTTTTTAAAGACTTAAATATTAAAATTGAACAAAAAAATAATATTAGCATTGTTGGTCCCAGCGGTTGTGGAAAAACAAGCCTTCTCTATTGTATTAAAGGTTTAAAGCATCTCTCTCAAGGTGCTATACATTTAGATAATATTAGTCAAAAAGATATTGGTATTTTATTTCAGGAAGATAGACTTCTACCGTGGAAGACTGTAAAAAATAATATCCTATTAGGCCTTGATAAAAACTTACCATTTCAAAAATATGTTGATATGGTTGGGCTAAAAGGACATGAAGATAAATATCCATCTCAGCTAAGTGGTGGAGAGAGACAAAGGGTTGCCTTAGCTCGTGTATTGATAAGACAACCAAAGGTTTTGCTTTTAGATGAACCTACAGCTAGTTTAGATGAATTAACAAAGGAATCCCTTCAAGACAGTATTGTTGAATTATCTAAATCTCTTGGTATGAGTTTAATACTTGTAACTCATCATATAGAAGAGGCTGTGTACATGGGCGATAGGGTGATTGTCTTTGGTGATCAAATGAGAGAAAATTGATACAGTTGGTAACAATAGATTATCAGAAAAATATTTTAAAAACGTAAAAGAAGTTAGACTTGCACTAAAAGGAAGAGCTCATGAATAAATGGTATTTTATAAAAGGTGCTTTGATATTGTTAATACCTTGGTATATTATTGCCTTTAGTTTTTCTATGCCAATAGTTCCATATCCTCATTTAGTTTTAAAAGAAGTCTTTTCAGAATTGTTACGTGGTGTTGTTCTAATTCACCTTGCAATTAGCCTTTACAGAGTTTTAGCCGGTATATTATTGGCTTTAGTACTTGCTATTCCATTAGGTATATTAATGGGATTAAAAGATGCAACTAATAAATTATTAACACCTATTATTTATCTTTTTCAACCTGTTCCAAAAATTGCTTTGCTTCCTATTTTTCTTGTTCTATTTGGAATTGGAGATCTAAGTAAAATTCTAATAGTTTCAATGGTTATTTTTTTTCCTGCAGTATTAATGATTAAAGATAGTGTAGCAGAGATAAATTATCATTATGTTGAGCTCTCTAAGGCATATAATTTAAGCAAAAGAGAAGTTCTCTATGATATTATTATCCCTAGTATTTTACCAAGTATTTTCTCAACATTAAGGATTTCTGTTGGTATTAGCTTATCAGTTTTATTTTTCAGTGAGAATTTTGCAACAGATTATGGAATTGGTTACTATATTATGAACAGTTGGATAATGGTTAATTATCTTCAAATGTACACAGGAATTGTATTTATAAGTCTCTTGGGTATTTTCTTATATAAATCTATAGAGTTGATTGAAAGAAAATTGATGCCTTGGAAACTTGTTGCACCTAGTAATAGAAGTTAATTTTATCTTTAAAGTGAATAATAAAATCTTCTTCATATTCTTTGCAGATTTTTTTCTTAACAATTTAACATATTAAGAGTTTTGATTTTGTCCTTGAAGTGGAATCCTCTCAAGATAGCATATAATTTTAATTACAATAGAAAAAATAAATATAAAAATTGTAGGGATAAATGGAAGCTCTTTATCTTAGTTTGAATATTTGTATCTGTTTAAATATAATAGTTAATTTGATGAAATCTCTAGAATTAATATTGCATCATCTATTGCAGTATATTGATTTTCAATAGTTAAATCCATTTCATTTATAATGGCTATAAGGCCACCTCGTTGTTCATAGTTTTTGAACCCTGCATAATGAGAGCCTCCTGCCAACATTTCAATGTGAGAGGAACCCCAACCAGAGATACTTTTTGGAAGTGGGGCATTATAATCAACAATAATCATATGTTTAGAGATTCTCTGCATTTCTGTGATTATGTCCTTTCTCAAATTATCATCTAATTCATGAAGTGCTAGGGTTATCGTTGAAAAATCAAATTCTTTATCTTCAATGAATGTTAAGCTACTTCCATCGGCAGTATGATATTTAATGTTATCAAGACTAAGACCATTTGCACGCCTAGATGCGCAGTCAGTCATTCTCTCATTAATATCAATGCCAATTACTCTATGAGCTGTGCGAGCAAGTAGCAGTGATTGTGCACCTGTTCCGGAGGCAATTTCAACTATACTCATATCCTTTGGGATCAATGATGCAACCCTATGCCTTAATTTATAAAGTAAGGGGTCAATAAAAATTTTGTAGAAAGTACAAGCTAAAGACATTTTTGTAATCCTTATTTCATCTTTTAAATGTTACCGTTTTGTATTTTTAATAGGTGTATTAATTAAGAGATGTATCTGATAAAAGTGTAACAAAGAAATAATTACAGTACAATAAAATATTGCACTATAATGATTTATCTCCTATAAAATTTGAATTATATGAAGTTTTTTTAGTGATTAAATCTTAATAATTACAATATATATATGTTTTTAAATTGTAATATATTACTGAATTTAATTGCATTTAGCTTATTTGATGTTTTAATTTTGAAACTTGTGATTTTATAAAAAACATAGAATTAATGGGTAAATCTGATATATTAAACCATTTTAACTCATTGAATTCAAAATTATGATTAAATTTCCTTTGGGTGGGCAGTTGATGGGAATAAACCTTAAAATGAAAGTAGGGAACATCAATTTTCCATAGAGCATTAACATCTCTTGTATTATCAATTTTTAAAAACAATTCTTCTTTGGTTTCTCTAATTGCTGTTTTTAGATATTTTGGTTTTCCACACTCATCATATAGATCTTTTTTAATATCCCATTGGCCTCCAGGAATTGACCACTTACCCTTAGCTGGATTGATAGATCTATTTCCTAAAAGCACTAAGATATTATTATCTTTATCTATACTCCAGATTAGTATTCCTGCTCCATGATATGGTTTTTCCATAAAACTAAATCTCCTTTATTCTTTGAATTATTAAGTGATATCTAAGTACTTACTTTCTAACCACAGGCAATAATATCTTCAATTGAATTAAAAGTTTCTATTAATTTATCAGTTTCATAGTCATAAATGTTCCAATTATCATTTATAGCATCTTATAGTTTAATGTATCCATAATCTCCATTTAAATGATCTAGTGTGCAACCTTTGTTATGTCCTGAAATATCAAATGTAAAAGCTATAAAATCAATTTGTTGTAAGATTTCTCTAGTTTTAGCCTTTTGATCACTCCTTAATTGGTTTTGCTCTCTCATAAATATTCTCCTCTATTAGTTATAATTTTTATCTGAGGTTGAAAAATTAAAATAAAAGTTTAGGTAATTTTAAGATTTAACTATTTAAAAAAATAACTAGCTGCTTTTAAGCTACTAGTTAATAATAGGATAAATATAAAAATAATGTATTAACTAACAGTTAATATGTTTGAGCCCCTGGTAATGATTGAAGATCAAGAGAATATAATAATTCATCAATAGTGAATCTATCATAAACTTTTTTTTGTATTAGCTTTGATAATATTACATCAAAAAGAGATGATGGATTGATTGCATAACCGGCTTTCATCAAAAGGTCTTTAGTTTCTTCACTCGTAAGTCTTAGTGCAATTGCTAAAGCAAAGACTGTTTTCTTTGTTTGATTTGTATTTCCTTTTAGAATTTTCCAAAAACAACATTACTCATTCCTAATTCATCATAGACTGAAGCTTGTTTTAGTTTTTTCTCTTTTAAAATTCTCGATAATGTTGTAGCAAAATTTTCTTCAATTGGTACTTTATTAAGGTTTTTTGAGTAGGATTTTTTATTAGTTTTTCTATTAATTCATCAAATTAACAGAATTAGAAAATTGTTCATTAATATGTTTTAATGCCTTTTGATTTTTTAAATTTGATGTGCCACTTTTTTCTACTATGATTAGGTAGTGATAGTATTTCTTCAGCATACTTATTACTTGGTTTATAATAATCTTTTATTGTTTCTTGAATATCAGCAAGTAGGGGAGTAAATATATCTTTTCATAAGATTTAAATATTAGCAGATATACATCAATATCATCTTTTACACTCAGAATTTCAGAGATAGTATTTATGGCAATAATTAGTGCTAATTCTTTAGGAAATCCTTTATCATGAGATGAAATAATTGGAAAGGCTATTGATTTACATTTTATTTTTCTAGCAAGTTTTATACTATTTATATAACAGTTTTTAAGTTGTGTTAATTCTTCATTAGTTCCTCCACTCCAGTGTGGACCTGATGTATGAATTATGTATTTTGCCGGTAGCTCATATCCTTTTGTTGATTTTGCTTCTCCTACGTCTAATGGGACTAAAGCTTTACAAGCTTTTTTAAGTTTAGCTCCAGCTTGGCTATTAATAGAGTAATCAACCTGTCCTTGTCCGCTAAAATACGTATCAGTTGCATTTACTATGCAATCTGTATTCATGTTAGTAATATCTTCTTGAATTAGTGAGAATGACATATTTACTCCATATTTTTTATTTAATCTGTATTAGAAATACATTCTATCAAAAAAATATTAGATATATAACCAGTTTTATATAAACATATTGATAACTTTGATTAGAATAATGATTAATCTCTTTAGAAATCCTTACTACAAAACCAATTAAACGACATTAATTATAATTTTAATTAACAATAATTTGTCTGTTAACTTTATATATTATCCCATTATTGTTTTATAATTTTAGTATGTTATAATATTTTATAGTTTATAAGATTATATTTATAATCTCATTTTTAAATTAGAGTTAAAAGAGGAGTGTAATTATGAAATTAGGTGCATTTTCAATTAGTCTTGCTGTAAAGGATCTTAATAAATCAAAAGCTTTTTATGAGGCTTTAGGATTTTCACAGTTTGGTGGAGAGCTTAGTCAGGGATATTTAATAATGAAGAATGAAAGTACAATTATTGGATTATTCCAAGGAATGTTTGAAAATAATTTGATGACTTTCAATCCTGGGTGGAATGAGAATGCAGAACCTCTTTCTTCTTTTGATGATGTGAGAGAAATTAAAAATCAACTGCAACAAGTGGGAATTGATACAGGTGAGGAGATAAATGAAGAAAGGGGTCCAGCTAGTTTTACAGTAGTAGATCCTGATGGAAATTGTATTTTGTTAGATCAACATGTTTAACTCATATAATTTTAAACTCTAGATAAAATATACTAATGGCATATATTCTATTAGTTTGCATTTTTGCATCTATTATTTGGCTTAATTTTCATCAATCAATGTTATATCATAGTCTTTTATATATATTGAAATACCTATATTTCGTTAGTTCTTTTATAATTTATTATGATTGTATATATCTTAGTTATCTAATATAATTTATCAAATTATAAGTCTTGTATTAAATTATAAGATTTAGAAGGAGTTAAATTATGAGTTTTAAGAGTGACAAATGTATTGGAAAAGGATCTCATAAACCTTTGACTAGCTATGTAAGCAAGGAAGAGGCTGAGGAAGCAATAAATTATATTGCTGAAAACAAAGAAAATTATAATCCAATGTGCTCTTACAAGTGTCAAAAATGTGGTTTTTATCATCTATCCCCTAAAAGTCGTCATACTGAGTGCAAAAAGTGTGAATGTCTTGATTCAAATGGAAAGAATAAAATGCTATACGATTCAAAAGAATCAGCAAAAAGAAGGGCTAATATTTTAGAGAAAGAGACTTCTACTAAATTATTTATATATCACTGTCCAATTCATAATGGTTATCATTTAACACATAAGAGTCCAGAACCTTTTGAATACTAGTTTATTAATATTTGATTTGTTTTGAATTATACTTTAAATCATTTTTTTCGTGATTAATTTTTTTTTTGCAAATTTTTATATTGTGAATTTAATTAATATTTTGAATAAAAATTATATATAATGGCTTTTATAAGAATTTGATTTTATATTAACTACTGTAAAGTGATTTAAAGTGTTGTGTTAAATATCTCTTGTTTACTTAAAATAGAGTGATAAAGTTGTTTTTCTTTTGCGAGAATAAAAATTTTAGGTAATTCCTTGTTGTGTAATATCATAAAAACTGTTAAAGTGCCCGAACCAAATACATTTTAAAGGTTTTTTATATTTAATGGAACAACAAAACAATTCACTTTTTTCTCTTCGGATTTCAAAACCGCGAAATCTGAAAAACGACTTTTTATCTGGGCTTACTGTTGCTCTTGCTTTAGTACCTGAAGCCATTGCTTTCTCGTTTATTCTTGGAATCGATCCAATCATCGGTCTTTATGCTGCATTCATGATGGGACTTGTAACATCATTAATTGGTGGTCGTCCTGGAATGATTTCTGGTGCAACTGGCGCTGTTGCAGTAATTTTATCACCTTTAGTTAGACAAAGACTTGCTGTGGGAGGCATGGAGTCCGCACTTGGTTATCTTTTTGCAGCTGTAGTCATGATGGGACTAATTCAAGTTCTTTTTGGAGTACTCAAGCTTGGAAAATTTATCCGCTTAGTACCACATCCTGTTATGCTAGGTTTTGTAAATGGACTAGCAATTGTTATATTTAGATCTCAATTTGAAATGTTTGAATTGAGCCATAGTATGCCTGTATCTCAAAAGCAAATCATTTGGACTGTTATGGGAATATTAATTCTATTAACAATGGCAATAAGTTTTCTTATGCCTAAAATGACAAAAGCAGTACCCGCTACACTAACAGCTCTTGTAGTTGTCAGCTTAATAAGCTTAGCTCTCAATCATTTTAAAATAGTGCAAGTTAGAACTGTACTCGATTTTGTACAGGCAAAGGATCCAACTAAGTTAACACTTGCTGCATCACTTCCTCATTTTGCAATTCCTCAGATTCCTTTCACACTAGAAGCATTTAGAACTATACTACCATATTCAATACTAGCTGCTACTGTTGGTTTGATTGAGTCTCTTATGACTTTAACACTTGTTGATGAAATAACTGAAACTCGTGGCTTTGGTAATCAGGAATGTGTAGGGCAGGGTATTGCTAATATCGTAAATGGTTTCTTTGGTGGAATGGGTGGTTGTGCTATGATCGGTCAGAGCATGATTAACATTAGAGCTGGTGGCCGTGGAAGAACTTCCGGTATAACAGCTTCATTAGCGCTTCTATGTTTTATCCTCTTTGGCGCTCCATTAATTGAACAGATACCTTTAGCAGCTCTTGTTGGAGTAATGTTTATGGTAGTAATAAGTACTTTTGAATGGTCTAGCTTCCGTGTTATGAGGGGTATTCCTAAATCAGATGCTCTAATAATTGTAGTAGTATCTGTAGTTACTGTACTTACCAATTTAGCTATTGCAGTAGTATTAGGAATTATAGTATCTGCCCTTGTATTTGCTTGGGAGAAAGGTAAAAAAATGGGTGCAACTCCATATACCAACAACTTTGGTTCTAGAATCTATCCTTTAGAAGGCCCTCTATTCTTTGGTTCTGTGCAGTCATTTAAAGAGCTATTTGATTATAATAATGATCCTGAAGATATCGTTATCGACTTTGCTAAAGCTAATGTTCATGATCATTCAGGATTAGAAGCTATTAACTTTGTTGCCGATAAATATGGACAACAGGGCAAAAAACTTCATTTGTTAAATCTTAGTGAGGAATGTCTTAAATTATTAAAGAAGGCAGAAAATATTGTTGAAGTTAATATTATTGAAAGCTCTCATTATAAATTAGCTGATGATCAATTAGCTTGGCAGGGATTAAATCTTACTGAGAGACTTAGAAGATCAGATCCAAATAATTAATATTGATTCTTTTCATTTGATAAGAAAATAATTCTTTTATCAAATGAAGCTTAAAAAAATGTGGGCCCCTCTTATATGTTAAGAGGGGCTCATATCATTATATGAATTAGATATTTTTGATTAATTAGCTATTTTTTAATGCATTAACTGTTTTGCAATACTATTGGCCTAGCATTTTCTTTCTGCTACTTAGAACTGTATTTTGAGCAAATGATAAAGAGTCAAAAACTTCTGGTGCAATTAAGTTATATTCAACCTTGATACCATTCTTTTTCATATCCAGTAATCCTGCATCTTTTAGTTGAGAGAGATGCTTTGAAGCTGCAGATTTAGGAATTCCAACTTCTTTTGCCAATTCACAAACGCACCAGGGTTTATCCCTAAGTTTTTCTAAAAATACTATTCTAATTGGATTTGATAATGCTTTAAACATCTGTGATTTTAATTCAGCATTAAATATTTCTTTTTTACTTATCATATGTAATAAAGTTCCAAATTTAGCAGAAATTGTCAATAGTAAATTGACATTAGTTTATAAGTTTCATAATATGGAAACAATTTTTAATAAATTAAGGATATTTAGGAAACAATATGGATAATAAAAAGACAAAAATGGTAACTCTTTTGAGTTTACTTGCCTTTATGGCTAATGGAGACAATTATGCAGCAGCTCCACTTTTAATAAAGATTTCTGAGGATTTAGGAATTTCACTGCAATCTGCAGCATACTCAGTAACGGCATACATGCTAGCCTTTGGTGCTTTTACACTAATTTTTGGACCTTTGTCTGATAGATTTGGTAAAGTAAGAGTTATAAACATTGCAGCTTTTGGAACAGCTATATTTAGTATACTTGGTGGTTTTGCTTTTAATCTCCAAAGTTTAATTATATTTAGAGCTTTTAATGGAGCCTTCGGAGCTGGTATATTCCCAGTCACATTGGCTCTTGTTGGACAGTCTTTCAATAATAAAGAAAGGCAAGGGGCTCTTGGAAAAGTAATGGGAACGATGTTTTTAGGCGGAGCTGTGGCTACTGCAATTGGTGGAACTATATCCTATTTTGGTTCTTGGAGAATGGTTTATATAATTTATGGGGTAGGTGAACTAATAGCTGCTATTATCATCATGAAAACATTAGAAAGAGATAAGGCCGTTGTGTCAAAATTAAATATATTTTCTGCCTATAAGACTCCTTTTGCAAATTTCAGATTTATGAGATTAGTAACACTAATATTCTTTGTTGGGTTCACAGTGTTTGGTAGCTTTACTTATTCAGGAAAACTCATACAACAATTAACTGGCTACAGTGTATTACAAGTTGGATTTATATTATCTTTCTTTGGTCTTGGTACTGTTTTGGGTGGAAGAATAGCTCCAAAGATGAAGAGTATCATTAAAAAAGGTTATTATGTAATAGCTGGAATAATTGGTTTTATTGGACTATTTATCCTATCCTATAGTAGCAATATTGTAATTTTGAGCTTTGGTTTATTTATTTTTGGACTAGCTTTTATAAGTCTACAGACCTCTTTATTATCAACAGCTCAAGCTAAATTACCAAAGATGGCCGGAACTGCAATGTCTTTAGCATCCTTTAATATGTTTGTTGGTGGTGCTTTAGGAACAGCTATAAATGGAAATCTTATTGTGAAAAATGGAATATCTTCTATTTATTTCAATGCCTCTTTTATTATTCTAATCATTGGTATAATCGCAGAGATATTGATTTTAGGATTTGAAATGAGACAAAAACAATTAAAAGCCTAATAATTAAAACAAGCCACTCCTTTTGCTAGGGTGGCTTGCTTTGTAGTTAGGAATAATTATTTTGCAATGATTATTCCATATTTAGAGTGTTTTCAATCATTTTATCTAAAAGTGTTTTAAATAATTCAAGATCTTTTTCAGAAATACCTTTAACAGTATTGTCTTTGAATCTTTCAACAATAGGCATTAATTCAAGAAATTCTTTAGTACCTTTGTCTGTTAATTCTAAATATTTAATACGTTTATCTTTGCTACTTCCTTCTCGAACTAAAAAGCCCTCGCTCTCCATTTTTTGAAGCATTCTAGCAACAGTTGGTTCTCTAATACTCATCTTGTCCGCAAGACCTTTTTGAGTCAAATATTCACTATTATGAATATAATACATAGCAATCCATTGGGTTCTTGGCATGCCCTTAGATGAAAGCTGTCCATCTAATGTTTTTGCAAAAACTTTACCACTTCGACTTGTTATTAAAGCAAAACAATCATCAAGATTAAACATTTATCCACCAACCTAACTTATAATTAAAAGTAGTATATTATATTACAGTATTTTTTTCTACATTCAATTAATCATTAGTAGAATGGCCTAGAATATATTTGTTTATATAATTAAAGATACTTTCTTCTTGAAAAAGCTTTCCTTTTAAACTCTCCTCACACTTTGTCAGATCAATTATAATAAGAGTATCGCTTTGAATTTTAATATCACTAATTAAACCATCTGCAACATTTGCATATATAGATACATTTCCACATTCCATTTTTCTCTCAAGCGTAATACTGAATTTTGGTGATTCTCCATATATCCATTCATCTTTATTGATTATCTGCTCTTTTTGTGCAACAAAAGATTCTTTATCAATATTAATTATAGAATCGGTTTTACCAAAAACTTCAATAAATGCCCTCATAAGAGATTCTTTAATATTTTCTCTAGTTATATTCTTATTTAGCTCTGTTAAATTAATAACTCTACTTCTAACTGAGTTAATACCCTTAGAATTAAGCTTTAAATAGGAGGGCTTTAATATATTCTCTAACATATTTAAATCTACATCCACCATGATTGTTCCATGATAAATATATTTTTCATCATTACTATAATAGGCATGTCCGGAAAATTTCTTTCCATTACATAGTAAATCATTTCTACCACTAAATTCAAAATCTATATTAAAATAGTTTAAAGCCTTTTTAAGTACTAATAAATATTTCTCAGGCTCTGCATTGTTTTCTTTGGTGATGAAAGTAAAATTAACATTTCCTAAATCTTGAAAAACAGCACCTCCACCTGAAAATCGTCTAACAGGGGAGATATTGTTTTTATTGAGAGTATCAATATCAATTTCAGCAAATGCATTTTGATTTCGTCCAAAAATTACAGATGGCTTGTTTTGCCATAAAAACAAATCAGTAGCATCACTTGCTCTATGTAATAGTTCATATTCTGCTGCAACATTATAATATGGATCATTTTCTTTTGATAAATAAATCCTATTCATTATTCGTGTAGTGCTCCAATTCCCAATCCAAATGCAGTCTCATGAATTACCTCTGATGTAGTTGGATGAGCAAAAATAGTTTCTCTAATTTTCTCATCAGTTAATCCATTTGATATTGCAAGTGTGATTGTGCTAATGATTGAAGAAGCCTCGGCTCCTATAACTGTTCCACCAATAATCTTGTTTGTCTTATTATCTTTAATTAGTTTAATAAAGCCTCTTGTTTCATTCATTGTTAGAGCCTTACCATTACTCATATAATTAAACTTACTTGCCTTATAATCTAATTTCTTTGATTTACATTCTTCTTCATTTAAACCAACGCTAGATATTTCAGGATTAGTAAAGATAACATTTGGAACTGCTGTATAATCCATTGTCTTTGTCTCTCCTAGAATATTAGAGACTGCGGTGATACCTTGATGAGATGCAACATGGGCTAGTTGTATGATATTTGTAACATCACCGATTGCATAAATATGAGGTACACTTGTTCTCATATTATCATCTACAGAAATACCTCTACCATTTTTATTTAATTCAATACCTGATTTTTCTACATCAAGACCATCTAAATTTGGCTCTCGTCCAATGGCTGAGAGAACTCTATCACTAATAAGTAGTTCTTCTCCGTTTTTGCCTTCAAATGTTACTATTGCCTTATTATTTGTTGATTTTTGAATCTTTATAACTTTTGAACTAGTATAAATATTAATACCACTATCTTTTGCAATTTCTTTAATTTCTTTTGAAACATCATTATCGACCATGGTAAGAAGTCTATCCATAAATTCTACAACATTAACATCCACACCTAGATTTTTGTAGATAAATGCAAATTCCATTCCAATTACACCACCACCTATGATTGTTATTGATTTAGGAAGTTCTGTATTTGATAGGGCTGTGGTACTATCCATAACTAGTGGAAGATCCATTCCAGGAATATTGATTCTTGAGATTTTTGATCCAGTTGCAATGATGATATCTTTAGCTGAAATAATATAATTTTTATCACCTGTTAGTGAAACTTTATTAGATGAAATAAAGGAGGCCTTACCCTTTATTACTTTGATTTTATTCTTTTGCATCAAATAATCAACACCAGATACAAGTTTATTAATTACTTCAGTCTTTTGAGAAACAACTCTCTCCATATCTACTTTAAGATTTCCTGTAGTATTAATACCGAAAACTGAAGAGTTTTTTATGTTATGACAAATTTCAGAGGATTTAACAAATGACTTTGTAGGAATACAACCAACATTTAAACATGTTCCACCAATATATTCTTTTTCAACAATAGTAACATTTAAGCCTTTTTTTGCTGCATAAATTGCTGCTACATATCCACCAGGACCAGCTCCAATAACAAGTAAATCAGTTTCAATATTACTTATTTCACAATCATTCCTTTTTTGTTCAGTTTTTTGTGAATTATCTGTATTAAGGTTTTCTTCTATGGCATCAAATTCAAACATGATTTGTTTTGAAGTAACATCTTCTCCCTCATCACATAATATTTTAGTTATTATACCACTCTCTATAGCCTTAACAGGTTTATTACCTTTGCCTGTTTCAATTTGTGCTATGATATCACCTTTATTTACTTTGTCATTTAATTTGACACTAATTTTACCAACCTTACCAGGTTTTCCACCAACAATAATTGGTCCCTCAATATTCATATTATACCTCCAAAGATTAATGGGATTACTTTTGTAATCCCATTTTGTGAAAAAGTAGCTATTATTCTATTACTACGCCGTCTGAAACTAATTTAACTCCATTTTCTAAACAATCGCCAACAGGACATCTTGTTTCAATAAAGTGTGCAAAAGCTTCTGTCTTTTCTTGAGTTTCGCTTGTTTTGAAGTGCATCTTATAACGAATTTCTTGGAAACCGTTTCTTACATCTGCTAGTCCCATGAAACCATCTGGATCTAAATCACCTTCAATTTCAACATGGAAATCATCTAGTTGGAAGTTCTGATATTCTGCAAAAGAGAATGCAACAATTGTTTGACAAGCTCCTAGTGCACAAAGTAGAGTCTCAACAGGATTCATTGCAGCATTTGTTCCGCCTAAATCCTCAGGTTCATCAATTAAAATCTTGAAACCTCTTGAGTTTGTTTCAACTTGTAATCCATCTTTTAATTTTCTAGCATTAGCTTTGAATGTTGTTAACATATTAATCTATCTCCTATGTATGTTTTTAGTCAAAATATCACACTCAAATACCTAAGTCAATACTTAGCTAAGTAAGTATAAAGAATTATTGATAAACTTTTATTTATTGTTAATTTCATTTTTTCCTTATTGAGAGTAGGGAATAGAAAAATGAAAAAGAGAATTTTTAAATGCTTTTTAATGACATAATTAACTGAAAAGTATAATAGTTGCATAAATATACATTTTTAAGTAATATATACAAAATTAGGAGATTATATGGCAACTGTTGCAACTATTATTACATTTATTATTTATTTAATATTTTTACTTTTTATCGGGTTTTTCTTTTACAAAAAAACTAATAACCTTGAAGATTATCTACTAGGTGGTAGATCAATGGGAGTTTGGGTTACTGCCCTTTCCGCACAGGCTAGTGATATGTCTGGTTGGCTACTAATGGGATTACCTGGTGCTATATTTTTATATGGTCTTGGACAGACTTGGATTGCTATCGGCTTATTTATCGGAACAGTTTTAAACTGGATATTAGTTGCACCAAGACTCAGAGTTTATACTGAGAAAACAAATTCATTAACACTATCAAGTTTCTTTGAAAACAGATTTAAAGATCCAACTGGTTTGTTGAGAATTATCTCTGCAATTATTACATTAATATTCTTTACTATCTATGCATCATCAGGAATGGCTGGAGCTGGTAAATTATTTGAATCAATGTTTAATATTCCATATACAGTTGCCGTAATAGGTGGTTGTTTTGTAATTGTATTATATACATTCTTAGGTGGTTTTTTAGCAGTATGTTGGACAGACCTTTTCCAAGGTGCACTAATGTTCTTCTCTATTTTAATTGTTCCTATCTTTGCAATAGTAACAAGAGGTGGATTTGATGCAATAAATGCAGCAGCTCAGGCTAAAAATATTTCAATGTCTCTTTTTGATTCTAATTCAGGAATGGCTGGAGTTGTAGCAATTATATCTACAATGGCATGGGGACTCGGATATTTTGGTCAACCTCATATTTTAGCTAGATTCATGAGTATCAAAGATGTTAAAGAATTATCAAGGGCAACAATAATTGCAACTGTATGGGTATTTATTTCATTAATTGGTGCAATCTGTGTTGGTTTAATTGGACTTGCAATGTATAAAGATGCTCCTGGTGGAGATGCTGAGAAGGTATTTATCTACATGATTAGTGATCTATTCAATCCTTGGGTTGGTGGTATTTTATTAGCTGCTATTTTATCAGCTATCATGTCAACAATTGACTCTCAATTACTTGTTTCCTCATCTGCACTAACAGAAGATTTTTATCAAAAAATAATAAAACATGATGCAACTGAAAAAGAGCTCATTTGGATTGGAAGACTTTGTGTAATTATCATATCAATAATTGCAATGGTATTAGCACTTAATCCAAAAAGCAGTATTTTATCTTTAGTATCATATGCATGGGGTGGTTTTGGTGCTGCCTTTGGTCCTGTAGTATTAATGGCATTATTTTCAAAGAAAACAACTTGGAAATCCGCTCTCCTTGGTATGGTAACAGGAGCTGTTGTATGTGTTGTTTGGAAAGAAGTTGGACTTAGTAGTGTAATGTATGAAATTGTACCAGGCTTTATTGCAAACTTTTTACTAATCATTATAATTAATAAATTCAATCCTCAAGAAGATAGAGCAATTTTAGATGAGTTTGATCAAATAAAAAAGAGTATCTAATATAACTCTCACATCGCTTCACTCAGAGCCATTATTTAATCTAGGTCCTTAGAACTCCTAATTAGATGATGGCTCAAATTTATTCAATATCTACACATTAAATTCTTACCTATCTAATGGATCCTCCTTTTTAATCCTGAAATAGATACTCTAAAACTAAAGAATTAAAAATTAAATAACTTTCATTTAACATTTAACTACTAAGTTTTATGTATTAATTTTATGAACTAATTTTAATATTATATAACTAAAATCTTTAACTTTAGCCCATAAGAATATACATATATATAAACTAAACTTTGATAGGATTTATCATTATAAACTTTTATAGATAGCCTGTGTATTTGATTATCATTTAGATAGAATATTTTGAATATTAGCACTGATTATAGCTAATATTCTACTTGTATTTAAATTAGTAAAGATGTAGTTTTATAGCGGATGATATACCTCAAAGATCTACTAAGATTTGATTCTGATAAATTAAATAGAGAATGTTATATACATTTTTAAAATATATAATAGTTATTATTGGAATGTGAAATTAAATTTCAAACAATAAATGTGGGGTAGTTTTAAATCTTTAAATTATTATTAAATATTTGTAATTTTTGAACAATTAATTGCAGTATTTATGTGTATAAAAAGTTTAAATATTTTTTAAAATCTTAGATGATGAAAAAAATCTATCAACTTATTAAAATTAAAAGATTAAAGACTAATAATAGCCTTTATCTAAATTTATAAATGTAAATAACTCTGTATTGTATTATGTCTTTTACCTAAAACTTTGTAAGAGGCCATAGACAGAGTCTAATTTTATATAATGCAATTATATTAAATTAATGGAGAATATTAATGTTAAAAAAGTTTTTTTCGTATTACAAGCCATATCTTAGCTTGTTCGTTTTAGATATTGTTGCTGCAATAGTTTTTTCAGTAGTATCTATTTTCTTCCCTATAGTAACAAGAAATTTAATTAAAACATATATTCCAAACATGATGTGGAATAATATGATAATGGCATTTGTTGTTATTTTAGTAATATATATAATCCAAATGATTTGTGACTTTATAAGATTAAAATGGGGTCATATCCTAGGTGTATATATTGAAACAGATATGAGAACAGATTTGTTCTCTCATTTACAAAAACTATCCTTTAGCTATTATGATCAAACAAAAACAGGTCATATAATGAGTAGAATCACAAATGACTTGTTCCAGATTACAGAAACAGCACATCACTGTCCTGAGGATATAATAATAAGTAGTATAACCATCATTGGTGGTTTTACAGCTATGTTTATTTTCAACTGGAAATTAGCTCTTGTTACTTTGATTCCATTTCCTCTACTAGCTACCTATGGTGTAGTTTATGGTAAGAAATTAAAAAGTAGATTTGCAAAAGTTAGAAAGACTTTAGCTGATGTAAATAGTACTGTTGAAAATTCTATCCAGGGTATTCGTGAAGTAAAATCATTTAATACAGAAGATTATCAAGAAAAGCAATTTGAAAATAGTAATAACGTATTAATGGATGCTAAGAAACAACAATATGATGCAATGGCAAAATTCCATTCAATAATGAATTTCTTTAGAAATCTATGTTATTTATTCCCAATTGTAGGTGGTTCAGTATTTATTTATCAAGGTCAATTACAAGCCTATGATTTAATTACTTTTGTACTATTTATAACTGTTATTCTTCCTCCAATTGATAGATTAATTAACTTTATGGAACAATTACAACAAGGTATTGTTTGTTTCCAAAGATTTGTTGAAGTTATGGATATTAATCCTGAAATTGAGGATTCCCCATCTTCAACTGAGTTAAAAATTAAAGATGGTATTATTATCTATAAAGGTGTTAACTTCTCCTATGATGATGGATCTGAGGTATTAAAAGACATCAATTTAACTATTGAAGGTGGTTCTACAATAGCATTAGTTGGTGAATCTGGAGCTGGTAAGAGTACACTTGCTAACCTTATTCCAAGATTCTATGAAGTAAGTTCAGGAACTATTTATATTGATAATCAAGATATTAGACAAATAATACAATCCTCTCTTCATAAGAAAATTGGTTTTGTACAACAGAATATATTCCTATTTGATGCATCTATTAGGGAGAACTTAAAATATGGTAAAGTTGGTGCAACCGATGAAGAGTTATGGGATGCATTAAGAGCAGCTAATTTAGAAAAATTTGTTGCATCTCTTCCTCATGGTTTAGATACACAGGTTGGAGAACATGGTGCTAGATTATCAGGTGGTCAAAAACAAAGACTATCTATTGCTAGAGTATTCTTAAAGAATCCTCCTATATTAATATTTGATGAGGCAACTAGTGCCCTTGATAGTGAGAGTGAACATTTAATTACTGAGGCTTTTGAAAGATTAGCTAAGGGTAGAACTTCAATTGTTATTGCCCATAGACTATCAACTGTTGTAAATGCAGATAATATTATTGTAATTGATGATGGACGTATAATTGAAAAGGGAAATCATAAAACACTAATTAAGCAAAACGGTAAATATACTCAACTCTATAATAGTCAAAAATTATAGACATATAATAAGTAATTTAGCAATTAACTTAAAAATTAACTAAGGTCGACTCTTATGGGTCGGCCTTTTCCTTATGTATCGTATTTATTTTTATTAAATATCAATAGTTTTCTCACAAATGGGTAAAAATTTTAAAATTTAATTATTATTCCTTATTTTTTAATGCTATACTTCTATTAATATAGTAAGGAGAAAACTAATGACTCATAAAACTCATGTTGTAATTATAGGTGGTGGTGGAACTGCAATTGCCACTATGTATGATTTATGCCTTAGAGGATTTAAGGTAACTTTAATCGAAAAAGGCGAATTAACAAGTGGAACAACAGGTCGACATCATGGCCAATTACACTGTGGAGCTAGATATGCTATGGGAGATAAAAACATAGCAAAGGAGTGTATGAGTGAAAGTGCAATACTAAGGAGAATAGCTCCTAATGCAATAGAATATAATATGGGAATGTTTGTAGCTTTAAATGATGATGATATGCAATACAAAGATAGCTTTATTGAGTGTTGCCTTGAAGCCAAAATTCCTGCTAAGGAAATTCCCACATCCCTTGCTTTTGAATATGAGAGAGAATTAAATAGAACTATAAAAGCATCTGTTTTAGTTCCTGATGGAACAATTGATCCATGGAGACTTGCTATTAGCTTTGCAGCAGGGGCCTTAAAAACCAACAATGCTGAAATTAAAACATACCATGAAGTAATAGAAATAAATAAAAATGCTAGTAATATAGAATCAATCACTCTCATCAATCATATAACACATAAGAGAGAAATCATAAAAGGTGATGTGTTTATTAATGCCTGTGGCCCCTGGTCCGGTGATATTGCCAAGATGGCTGGAGTAGAATTATCTGTATCCCCATCTCCTGGCTCAATGCTTGCTGCAAAGAGACGTATATCTAACATGGTTGTTAGTAGATTACATAAGGCTGGAGACGGGGATATAATTGTCCCTCAGAGACAATTAACAATAATTGGTTCAACCCAGTGGTTAAGTGATAATCCTGATATAAACCGAGTTCCTCAAGAAGACATAGATTTTCTAAATAAATCTGCTATCGATATTTTCCCATGTTTTAAAGATTTAGAATATCATACTGCCTGGGCTGCCTCTCGTCCTTTATTTGGAGCTCATACTAATGAGGAAGATGTTAGAAATCTTAGTAGGGACTTTGTGGCAATAGATCACAAGAGTCGTGATAATGTTGATAATCTCATAAGCATAGTTGGCGGAAAGGCTACAACACTTAGGGCTATGGGTGAGGTTGCCTCAAATCTGGTTTGTGATAAATTAGGACTCTCTATCAAGTGTCAAACCTCAGAAATTGTTTTACCACATTATAGAGACTATTATAGGGGAGGATGCAATGAATAGAGAAATTAAAACTTATACAATAAAGATTAAAAGAGATAGAGATAAATATATGGATTTTACTCTAGATTTAGATAGCTCTTTAACTGTTATTGATGCCCTAGATGAAATTAGGATTAAAATAGATCCTACAATCACCTATAGACACTCCTGCCACCATGGCTCCTGTGGTACTTGTGCTTGTATAATTAATAAAAAAGAAAGACTTGCTTGCATGACATTCTTAAATGAATTTAGTGATAATATCATAATATTAGAGCCTCTTGATTCTTTTAAGATAATATCAGATCTTGTTGTGGATATTTCAACTATGATAAATAAAATGGAAGGTACCTCCTATTTAAGAGAGAGTGAGGTTGCCTCTTATTCTTTAAAACCCGTTGGAATAGAGAATTGGATGAGATTTGAAAACTGTATTGAGTGTGGCTCCTGTATAAGTGCATGTCCCGTTAAATCTGATTTTCTAGGTCCCTCTCCTTTAGCATCAATTAATAGAGAAATTAGTAAGCAAAATGATGAGAGTGTTATTGAGGCATTAGAGGCAAAAGCCTTTAATACTAATGGAGTTGATGCCTGTGATAAGCATTATTTATGCAGTAAGGTATGTCCTACAAAGGTATATCCAGGAAAGCATATAAATGATCTTAGGAAATTAAAACAAAAAGATGATTAATATATCTTTATCAACATAAGAGAGACTCCTAATGATTAGTATAAATCTAATTATTAAAGAGTCCCTTGTTAAATACTTAATATTAAGCATTTTATTTTATATGTTTTTTGGAGCAGGTGTATAAACTCGACGAATTAATTCTCTATCAAGTAGATACAATCCCTTTCCCTCTGTTCCAAGCATTTCTGCTTTCTTAATCAATACACTAGCTGAATTTTCTTCTTCATTTTGTTCTTTGATAAACCAATCTAAGAATTGAGTTGTTCTATAATCTTTAACTTCTATAGCAATATCATAAATCTTGTTAATTGAAGATGTGATAAACTTTTCATGAGCAAGTCCTTCTTTAAGAACTTCTAGTGCATTTTTCCAAGTACTACCAGGTTTTTTAATTGCCTCATACTCTACTGTTTCATCATTGTTTTGCAAATATTCTACCATTAGCATTGCATGATCTCTTTCTTCTTGAGCTTGTACTCTGTACCAATTAGCAAATCCGTCTAAGCCTTCACTTACACAATAATTTGCAAAACTTAAATACAAATAAGCTGAAAAAAACTCTTTGTTTATTTGTTCATTTAGAGAACTAGTAACTTTTGAATTCATCTGTAATCTCCTATAAAAATTTATTTTATGAGTTATACTCATATAAACTAATTCTACTCCCAAGTTGAAGATAAAGCAAATATTTAGGAGAGTTTTGAGTAATTTTTTAACTAATATTCTTTAATTACTGATAAAATATTGAACTTTTAGATTTTGTAAGTAATATAATAGACTCTTTTAGTTTTACTTATTCATTTTGTACTTCAACTATCTTTTTTTAATAATAAAAATAAGTCTGAAATTTCAGACTTATCTATTAATTTATTGATTATGTAATAATAATCTAGGTAGATTTAAACTAGTTTTGCAAAAGTGAGTCATCTATCTCAGCTCCATCAAGAGCCCTACCTATTGCCTTTATTCCATTGATACAAGCTTGTTTTGAAGAATAGCCATCCTCTGATATAGCAACATTCATTCCATTAGAAGCAATCATTCTATATCTAAAGGCATTAGATTTATCTAGATAGATTTCGAACTTTGGACATTTCTTTGGTTCACTCTTTGCTAATGTTTGATCTTCAATCTCAAGACAACAATTCTTTTTAATTGTCTCAACTCCTGCAAGACAATTAGCGCGAGATGAATAATTCTTACTTGTTAGAATTACCATCGCATTTGAGGCTGCAAGTGAGAATCTGAAGAATCCCTTTGGTGTTTTTTTAATAATGAACTTACCACTCATAAAATGAACTCCTTGTGTTTTTATTTTACTATAACTATAGCACCTAGAAATACTGCGGTAAAGTCTTACTAATTCGTTATTTGCAAAACAAATAATAAAAACTCATTATTATAAAGGATTAAAAAACTATAAAAGTTCACTCTTTACTCACTAAGTGTGAAAAAGATTTAAATAGTGTAGACATTAACTGTAGCAGAGTATTATTATTAACTATTATTGTAATTATTTAGTATTTTTTAGATAATTATTAAAATAGATTTTATATATTTTAAAGGAATAATATGAAAAAAAAACTCTCACGGGATCAACAAATAATTAGGACAAGTGTTATAGGTATTTTAACAAATACTTTTCTTTCAATTTTTAAATTAATTATAGGATTATTATCATCATCAATTGCCATAATGATGGATGCAATTAATAACCTAAGTGATGCATTATCTTCAATAATTACAATTATTGGTATGAAGCTTGCATTAAAACCTGCAGATAATAAACACCCATTAGGCCATGGCAGAATAGAATACCTATCTGCTATGATAGTCTCATCCATAGTCTTTTTTGCAGGTGCTACTTCTTTAATAGAATCTGTTAAGAAGATTATTAATCCAACTACCTCTACCTATACTCCAATAATGCTAGCTTTTATAATCGTTGCAATAGCGGCAAAACTAGTACTAGGAAAATATACTAAGAGAGTGGGGGAATCAGTTAATTCAAATGCACTAATTGCATCAGGCTCTGATGCAACCTTTGATGCAATAGTCTCTGCCTCAACTCTATTATCTGCTTTAGTTTCAATAATATGGAAGTTAAACATAGATGGTATAGTTGGTGTTGCTATTTCACTAGTAATTATTAAAGCTGCTTGGGATATGCTAAGTGATACACTTGATAGAATTCTTGGTTCTAGAATAGATAGCTCTCTTTCAAAAGAGATAAAGGCTAAGATTAAAGAAGAGGATTTAGTTATAGGTGTTTATGATTTAATTCTACACAATTATGGTCCTGAGACCATGATTGGTTCTGTTCATATTGAATTAGAAGAAAGTATTACTACAAAACAGATCTATGAACTTACTAGAAAATTAAGAATGGACATGTATGATGAATATGGAATAATTCTTACATTTGGTATCTATGCAGCTAATACTGAAGATCCTTTTGTTATAGATATAATGAATAAAATAAATACCTACATCTCAGGTATTGATGGAATTCTTCAGATGCATGCCTTCTATATTAATTTTGAAGCAAAGCAACTTTCATTTGATATTGTTGTAGATTTTAATGTTGAAGATAAATATGCTCTTCGTGATTCTATTGTTGTAAAATTAAAAGAGGATTATCCTGATTTTGATATCTTTATTGCAATTGATACTTTTATCTCTGACTAATTAATACTTTGAGATAGATTAATATTATTTATAATCTAATCATTAGAAAATATTATTTACTAATGATTAGATTGTATAAAATTTTACAAATAATATTTAATATTTGTTCGCTTTAGATATCTACTCTAGAGTACATGTTCTAATAAATCTAATTCATTCATGATTTTACAATAGATTTCATAGGTTTTTTCTATATCTGTAGAAGTAAATCTATTACTAGGTCCTGTTATTGCAATACAGCCTAATATTTCATCTCCTGCCATAAAAGGGGTAGCAAAGCAATTTAATCCTTTTTCAATTTCTTCTAAATCAGTTTCATATTTAATTTTTTCTCTATAATTTCTATATACTTTTGCTACTGCTGAATTATCTGGTAAACTTACAAATTTATCATTATCAGGGACTACCTTTAATGCAAATTTTGAAGCAACCATATCATAATAATAGAATTTTGATTGTGCCTTTATTTCAAAGTAGGCAGTCTCTCCTGTTTCCTCGACTAATCTTTCAAGTAAATGGTGTATTTTCTCTTTACTCTTTGTCTCTAAATTGTAGCAAATACCTAGTTTTAAACAATTAAGACCTAGGCAATAATCTAATCCATTATTAATTCTACTAACATATCCACCATGTTCTAATGTTCTAATTAGTCCAAATGCTGTTGATTTATTTAGTCCTGTATAATTGCAAATATCCTTTAGTCTTACACTTCCTGTATCGGCTATAAAATTTAATATACTCATACTTCTTTCAACAGACTGTATATAATCATTTTGTTTCATCTAGACCTCTTTTAATATAATTAAGCTAGCCTTTTTTGATAAATAGCTAATACTTTGTGTTTGTTTAATATTTATTAGGAGTTATAGCATAAAAGTTCAGTATTATCACCTGATATATAAAAAACTCAAAGAATAATTGTAAATTTATCAATAAGTTTGATAATATAGAACTTATTATATATAATATTATTCTTTTGCACTATTGATGAACTTTTATATTGACATCCAATTTTTTTGTAACTATTATTCGATAGAAATAATAGAGAATCTATAAAATATTTATTTAAATAGCAGGAGATTAATATATGAAAGTATTAGCAATTAATGGAAGTACAAGAGTAGATGGTAATACAGCCTATGGTATTAAAATAATGGAGAGAGAATTATTAAAAGAAAACATAGAGGTTGAGGTATTTAATCTAGGTAGTAAGGCTATACATCAATGTATTGATTGTAAGCGTTGCTTTAGAGAAAAAGATGGAAAATGTGTTTTTAATGATGATATTGTTAATGAATTATATCAAAAGTTTTTAGAATGTGATGGATTAATTATAGGATCTCCTATTCATTTTGCTGGAATGGCAGGTGGACTTAAAGCCGCACTTGATAGACTATTTTATATAAATATTGCAATGGATAATCCACTAAGACATAAGGTTGGTTGTTCCTTTGGAGCTGTAAGAAGAGCCGGTGGTATTCCTGCAAATAATCAGATGAATCAATATCTACAATATGCTGAAATGATTTTACCATCATCAAATTATTGGAATGTAATTTATGGACATGCTAAAGGTGAGGCTAAAGAGGATGAAGAAGGGGTTAGAGTATTAAAAAATCTATCTCAAAATATGGCCTGGACTCTTAATCTAATTAAAAATGGTAGGGAAAATCAAATCCATGAACCTTCAGAGATAAAGAGTAATTTAACAAGCATGATAAGATAGTTTATTAAGGTAGTTATAAGGGGTGAAAAATACTCCTTAGTATATTGATAATAATTAAAAAGTTCTAATTTGAAACCAATCAAATTGGAACTTTGCTATTTATTAATTGTAGATTATAATTTCTTTTATTATAATGATTTAAACACTAGTTTAAATAACCTAAAGTACATGCTCTTCATTGATATCTTCTACATTGAGTAGACCACCAAGTCTTTTAAGTGATGCTAAAATCATCATCTGTTCCCAACTCTCTAGTTTATTAAAGTTTGAATAAAAATCATCCTGCAATAGATTTGGGTCACTTTTTAATATTTCTTTAGATTTTTCAGTCAAAACAATGGTAACTTTTCTTTTATCAACAAGGCTTCTCTGTCTTTTTGCATAGCCTTGTGATTCTAGTCTATCAAGGATACTTGTAACAGTTGCTTGAGAGAGACTTACATTCTTTGCAATTGCTGAAATTTGTTTGTTTGAATTGTGTGATATTTCTTTTAATACCATCAATTGAGGCCCAGTAAGTCCAAACTGTTTCTTCAATTTTTTTGAATGTAAATCTATAGAACGATCTATTTTTCTTAATGAAATAAAAACATCTTCTGTTATACTGTAATGATCCATTTTAGCCACCTAATTGTTTACTACCATACTGAGTATTTTAAATAAATGCTAGATATTTAAGTGTTATTGAATCTCTCAATAGGACTTAGATTATCTTGAATTTGCACAATTATATATTATACTTCTAGCCTTGTATAGTTAATTTTAAGAGTGTATTTAAATTCTTAATAATGGTAGGAATTGTAATAAACTTCCTTGAATTTAATGTAAAAACAATAAAAAATCACTTATTTAGATCATTTTTTGTAAAAAAAATTATAAAATGGTTAAATCAAATAAAAAATAAACAAAATTTACTTAAAACTAGATAATTTAGAAAATCTGAGACTAAAGATAAATTAGTTTTGATTAAATACATCGCTCTTTTATTATATGTGTAGATATTAAGTTATTCATTGCCCTGATTTTAATTAGTACTTATTTTTTTAAATGTAAAAATCCTCTAATAAATTAATTCATTTTAATCATAGATAATTACATATATTCATTAAAAATTCACTTATAGTATATTTTTTTTACATAATTTATTTATTTATATTTTTTCATCTTAGCACTCAAAAATAGCTAAAACTTAGCTATTAAGCTCTCCTAATTTATCGGAGTTTAATAACTCTTTATTTATAGAAATTAAATGTAATTAACTTTCTAATTTTCTGTTTGAAGTAATTAAATTCTCATTAGAATATAATTTATTGTTTAGTATAGTAAATATTACATTGCATGCATTTTTTATTGATTTTATGCACTTTTATTTGATATATAGCTTATAATTTACTTACATCACTAATCAAAAAATACCTTACAGTTGACATAATTTATTAAAATTGTTTAGTATTGTAATGAATTAAATGAATTTTAAAGAAGAGGTATAAAATGAAAAAAATAAAGAAATCAATAATTTTACTAATTATGATTCTACTAGTTCCAACATTTATGTTTGCTAGTGGAGATAAAGAAACTAATAGTCAAACAACCATCGTATTTGGTGATGTTTCATGGGATAGTGTTCAAGTACACAACAGAATAATGGGATTCATAATCGAAAATGGTCTTGAAGGCTATAAGGCTGATTATGTTCCAGGTGATACAATGCCAATTATTAATGGTATCATCCAAGGTGATATCGATGTAGATATGGAATCATGGCACTCAAATGTTTATGAAATCTATCAAAAGGGTGTAGACTCAGGTAATTTAATTGACCTTGGTAAAAATATGCCAGATGCTCCACAGGGCTGGTGGGTTCCTCGTTACTTAGTAGAAGGTCCTGATGCATTAGCACCAGATCTAAAGAAAGTATCAGATCTACCAAAATATGCACATCTTTTCACAGATCCTGAAGATAGTTCAAAAGGTATAATCTACGGTGGTGTTGCAGGATGGGGCCAAATGGCAATATCAGAGGAAATCTTTGAAGATAATAATCTAATCGACACATACAATCTTAGTATTACAGGCTCAGGTTCAGCACTAGCTGGTTCTATGGTTGGCGCATATAAGAAAAATCAACCTTGGGTTGGTTATTATTGGGCACCAACTCCAATTCTAGGTAAACTTGATATGGTTAGATTAATTGGTAGTGAATTTGATCCAGCCGATGTAAATATTCTTGTAAACAAATCTATGTTAGATAAAGCTCCAGATGTAGTAGAAATCTTGAAAAAGTATTCAACTACAGTTGATCAGAATAATGAATTCTTAGCAATGATGGATGATGAGGAATGGAGTACAGAAGAAACTGCACACTGGTTCTTAGAAAATCATGAAGAGGTTTGGAGCCAATGGGTATCCTCTGATGTAGCTAAAAAAGTAAAAGATGCACTATAGGAGTAGTATGGACAGTTTGGAAAATAAACCACAAGTAATCATTGAAGATGTGTGGAAACTTTATGGAAAAGATGCAAAGCGTGTCTTTAATAAAAAGTTAATGAGTGAGTCAAAAGCGGTAATCCAGGAAAAAACTGGATGTATCGTAGGATTAAAAAATATAAACCTTGAGATTAAAAAAGGGGAGTTCTACATTTTAATGGGACTCTCTGGTAGTGGTAAATCAACACTGATTAGATCTCTTATACGTCTAGTTAACCCATCAAAGGGTAAAATTATTATCAATGGTAAGGATATTACTAAGATGAATAATGAGCAACTTTTGCAATTTAGACGTGATACATTTGGAATGGTTTTCCAACATTATGGACTACTTCCACATATGACTGTATTAGATAATGCGGCCTATGGGTTAAAAATTAAGGGCATGCCTAAGGGTGAGCGCTATGCTAAGGCTATGCAAACACTTGAAACTGTAGGGCTTAAGGGTTGGGAAGATTATTATCCTGGTTCATTAAGTGGTGGTATGCAGCAGAGAGTTGGACTTGCAAGAGCTCTTGCAAATGACCCTGAAATCCTATTAATGGATGAACCTTTTAGTGGATTAGATCCACTTATTAGACGTCAGATGCAGGATGAATTAGTTGAACTTCAGGAAAAATTAAAGAAAACAATAATATTTGTTACCCATGATTTACATGAGGCTCTTAAACTTGGTGATGAAATCGCTATCCTTAGAGATGGTGAGGTTGTTCAAGTTGGAACTCCTGAGGATATAGTAAGTAATCCAGCAGATGAGTACGTACAAGAATTTGTTCAAGATGCATCTCCTGCTAGAGTATTAACAGCAGGTAGTATCATGAGTGATCCAACTATATTAGCCTATGCTTGGGAAGGTCCTAAAACAGCTTTAACACTTATTCGTTCTAATAAAAGACGTGCTGCATTTATTGTAAATAAATCAAGAGAACTTTTAGGAGTTATAAGAGATAAGGAATTAGAAAAACTTCTTGAAAATGAGGAGAAGTTAAAAACCATTCCAATCTCATCTATAAAGAGTGTATCCTCGGTAACAGAAGATACCTTAATAGAGGATTTATTTGCAATTGTTACTGAGAACCCTTGGCCTATTCCCGTTGTTGATGAACACAACAAATTAAAGGGTGTTGTAACTACCGATCAGATTTTCGAATCTCTCTCCCCATTAGGAGGTGAATAGTATGTTAGAATTTCCAGAAATATTTAATTTACCATTGGCTAAAGTAGTAGACTCAATAATGGATTGGCTATTATTACATCTATCAGGCTTTTTTGATTTTATTGGTGCTATCATTTTACATGTAGTACTAGCTCTTGAAAACTTATTACTTTTTGTACCATGGTTTGTCATTATATTAATTGTTGGCCTTGCCGGATGGAAACTTCTTGGTAAAATAAGTACAGCTATTGTATTTATGTTAATGATGTTTGTAATAGGAACCTTTGGTTATTGGGATTTAGCTATGAGAACACTAAGTTTAGTTCTCTCATCAGTTGTATTTGCACTACTTATTGGATTACCTACTGGTATTAAGATGGCTAGATCTGATCGAGCAGAGCGAATATTAAAGCCTATTTTAGATGGTATGCAAACCATGCCAAGTTTTGTTTATCTAATTCCAGCTCTTATGTTCTTTGGAATGGGTAAAGTTCCTGCAATGTTTGCAACAATTATATATGCAGTTCCTCCTGTTATTAGATTAACTAATGTTGGTATAAGAACTGTTGATATTGAAGCATTAGAAGCTGCTAAGGCATTTGGTTCAACACCAAAACAAATTCTTTTTGATGTTCAACTCCCACTTGCAAAACCATCAATAATGGTTGGTATTAACCAAACTACAATGATGGCTCTAGCTATGGTAGTAATTGGTTCTATGATTGGAGCTAAAGGACTTGGAATGGAAGTACTTTTAGCTATTAGTAGAATTGAAGTTGGAAGAGGCTTTGAAGCTGGTATATCCATTGTATTCTTAGCTATTATTATTGATAGAATAACACACTCTTTCTCTGAAAAGAAATAGAGTAAAACTATATAATTCACCCCTTATCTTTTTCTTAAAGGTAGGGGGTAATTTTTTAGTTTCTATAAATACTTTTTAATCCAAAATTATTATAGGGATTAAAGGTGTTAGTATTTAATAAATTTATATATTAGAAATTGAGTCTAATCTAAAAAATGTTATGTTGAATGTTCCTCTCATAATTGATAGACTCCCTTTAGTTATTTTTTTTAGGAGTTTTCATGTCTCAAAAACAGGATTCAAAAATTGGAAAGAAGTCCTTTTTCAATATATCTAAATTACCCTTCTATTATGGTTGGATAATACTGTTAGTAGGATCTATTGGAGTACTAGCTAGTATTCCCGGTCAAACTATGGGTGTATCAGTTTTCACAGATTATTATATAAGTAATCTGGGTCTTTCTAGAGTTGAAATATCAACAGCATATATGATTGGAACACTTTGTAGTAGTTTTTTAATTTCCTATGCAGGAATATTTTTTGATCGCTATGGAGCTAGAGTAGTAGCTGCCATTGCCACAGTTTTTTTAAGTTTATTTTTATTAATGTTTGGATATTCACCAAGAATCATAGAGTTTTTAGCAGGTAATATTAATCTTCCTCATTTTATTATTGTATTTGTCGTAGTAACTGTAGGTTTCTTTGGCATTAGATTCTTTGGACAAGGTGTATTAACACTTGTATCAAAGGGTATGGTTGCTAAGTGGTTTGGACCTCGCCGTGGCTTTGCAGTAGGACTTATGGGCCTTATAACAGCTTTTGGTTTCTCTATTGCACCACAACCTATAAATGCCATGATAAACAAATTTGGTTGGGATAAAGCTCTATTAGTAATTGCAATGTTTTTAATAGTTATTTTCTTTCCTCTAGTACTCTTATTTTTCCGTGCAGAGCCTAATAAATATGGTATGGAAGTTGAGCAGGGAATGGTTAGTAAAAATGTTAAAGGTAAAAACAGAGTAAATGATGCTAAAGTTCAAAAGACTGTTGCTGAGGCAAAAAAAGAACCTCTTTATTGGATTATTTTATTTAGTATTGGTTTTTGGAGTTTGTTTAATACAGCCTTTACATTTCATGTAGTATCAATTTTTAAAGAAATTGGACTCTCCGCCGATCAAGCTGTTAAGATATTTTTTCCAATCTCTATTATTTCAGTTATAGCAAGATTTACAGGTAGTTATCTTAGCGATAGAATTTCAATAAAATATATTTATATTGCATACGTATTATCACTACTGTTAGTATCAATATCTATGACAATATTATATTCTCCACTTGGAAGAATATTAGTAATAATATCCTTTGGTATTGGTGGTGGTTTATTTGGAATGCTAAATATCGTTACTTGGCCAAAACTATATGGTAGAAAACACTATGGTGCAATTAGTGGTTTTGCAATGTCAATTATTGTTGCAGCAAGTGCTATTGGTCCTTGGTTATTTAGTCTTGTTTATAAGTTTACTGATTCCTATAGCTTTGTAGGTATAGGAGGAATATTTATTTGTAGTATATTCCTAATTCTAGTACTAAGAGCTTCTTGGTATGTAGAGGGAGAATAGAGTAAAACAAGTAAATTAAAAATATTTGATTTTAATTATAAAACTCAATGGGGATTGTATCTCTATTGGGTTTTATTGTTCTACTAGATTTATTTATAATAAAATATTGCTAATTATCAATAATTACTTGTTGCTTTTTAATTGATTTGCCTGTTAGTATAATTAACTAATAATACACTTTAATAATTATATTTAATAATTATATTTAATAATTATATTTAATAATTATATTTAATAATTATATTTAATAATACTGGGGGAATTAATGGCTTGTAAATTTAGTGAAAATTTAGAATCAAATAATCTATATTTTAGACCTTTTTGTGAAAGCGATGCAATTGATATGTTTGAATATTCTAGTGATCTAGAAACAGTAAAATACTTAAGTTGGTCTCCACATAAAACAATTGAACAATCTATTGAAAGTATTGTGGGTGTGTTAAATAGAAATGGTGTCTATGCCATTGTATTAAAGAGCAATAATAAGGTTATAGGGTGTATTGATTTTGAACTCTTAGATGATAAAAAAGCAACCTTTGGCTATGTATTAAATAGAGAGTATTGGAATAGAGGATATATGAGTGAGACTCTATCACTCTTTATTGAATATATATTTAATAATCTTGATATTGTTGAAATTATTGGACTTCATGAGGTTGATAATATAGCATCAGGAAAGGTTATGCAGAAATGCAAAATGAAGTTCAGATTTTGCAAAAAAAATGAAAATATTAATAATAGAGTAGCCGATTATAATCACTATAGTATCAGAAGATGTGAATTTGATGAGTTAAATAAAAAGGGATAAATAAGAGTAGTTATACTCTTTTTTAGATCCTAAAAAAATCTAAAATTTAATCTAAAAGCAAAGCTAAAACTGCCCTTGAAATTTGATACAATAACTTATTAAAAAAACTCTTTTTAGTGTAATTTTTAAGTTTCACTTGTATTATTTTTTCCCCTAGATTTTATTTGTATTTTAGCTTTTAATAAAGTTAGAAAAGAGCGTGTTAAATAATAAAATATACTCTCCTTTATTCAAGTGTTTAAAATTTTTATTAAAAAATATCAGTAAAAATTATAATAGAGAATAATTGTTTTTCTAATTTTGTGTTTTTAAAAAAAGAATTTAATAAGTACAAAATATGATTTATTCAGTTTAAAATTAATTTTATAGAATTTTAAAGTAAATTTATTTAGAAAAAAATTAAATTTTGACATAAATCATATCTTTTTGATGAGGTAGTTTTCTATCTACCCATAATTATAGTTAGCCATTATATAACCAAAAAATAGCTACAAATATAAAATTTCTGATTAAATGTTATTTTAAGTATTTAAAAGCTATATTTTTATAGCTTATTTACTCATATTTATTAAATGTTTGTTTAGTAAAATGTAAAGTACAATTTCCCATTATTATAAATTAAATCGCGCTTTTATTACCTTTTAAGGTTGAATATGACATCATTGTTTTGTAACTTACAAAGCAGGAAACAAATTAAATAACGGAGTTTATATGTTTAAACACAAACAACTATATAGTTCTATACAGGACAAAATACTTTCAGGTGCATGGTATGAGGGAATGTTAATTCCATCTGAATCACAATTATGTGAAATATATCAGGTCTCTAGAATTACTGTAAGAAGAGCATTAAAAGAATTAGAAGAGCAACACTTAGTTTATAAAATTCAAGGAAAGGGTACTTTTGTTAGAGCTAGCATTAAAGATGTGTTAGATGAACAATATGCTGTTTCCTCAGAATCTAATATTATTTATGAAGTGCTTGAAGCAAAAGTAGTAAAGCCAAATGAAACAGTTTCTCTTGCATTGAAATTGAACAGAGATGAGAGAGAGGTTTACTACATAAAACGTTTACGTTTTAGAGATAATAAACCTGAGGCTATTGTATCAACTTGGTATAGACTAGAAATAGGTGAAAAACTACTTGAAAAAGATATCAATCATATCAATAGTATCTCACTTTTATCAGTTGTTGCAGGTAAGCCTATTGTTAGAGTACAAACATTTTTAACTCCAGTAAATCCTACTATAGAAGAAGCGAGAATGTTAAACCTATCTATAACATCTGCACACTCTAGAATAAAGAGAACATCTGAGTTTAATAATGGTGAGGTTGCAGAATATGCAGAGGCCTTTATTAACAGTAATGATATATCTTTTTCAATATCATCCTGGGGTAAAAGAGAGTCTTAAAGAGTTTTTTTTTAATACCTTTAAAAATAATTTTTAAATGAAATATTAATGGAATACAGTTATTTTGACAAAAAGCTAATTTTTGTCTTGATTAACTGTATTTTATATTTTAATGTAGAAGCTATTAATAAGGGGAAGTAACTGTGGAAAAAACGATTATTAGAATGCTCCATGAAGCTGTGGAAAGATATCCAGATAGAGCATATACAACTAAAAAAGTTGATAATAAATGGGTAGAATGCTCTTATTCTACTTGTAATACAGTAACTGATAGAATTGCTGCATCTTTAATTAGTAGAGGCTTTAATGCTGAAGAAAAGGTATCAATTTTAGCCGAAGGTAGTACAGAGTGGGTTAATACTGAAATGGGTGTTATAAAAGCTCGAGGTATAAGTGTTCCTTTATCAATTAAACTAACTTCTGAAGAAATTGGATTTAGAGTAAATCATAGTGAATCAACAATTATTGTTGTATCACATAATACTTTTAAAAAAGTTGAAAGCTCTATTTCCTTCTTTGATCATAAAGTAAAAATATTATATCTTGATAAATTTGGTGATGAGATTGAAAAAGTAGCTTCTAAAAATAATTGGGTTGAATGGGAAGATTATCTACTCTACTCATCTCTTATTGAAGATGGCAAAAAAATATTAGAAAAAGAGAAAACTATTGTATCTGACGTTGAAAAAAATATCAGTGAAAATGATACAATCAATATTTGCTACACCAGTGGTACTACAGGTAATCCTAAAGGTATAATGTTAACCCACCTAAATTATTGGGCTAA
The DNA here is from genome assembly GCA_963678765.2 of Sphaerochaetaceae bacterium. Classification (GTDB taxonomy): domain Bacteria; phylum Spirochaetota; class Spirochaetia; order Sphaerochaetales; family Sphaerochaetaceae; genus Pleomorphochaeta. The sequence goes on from CAXXVM010000003.1 coordinate 212,601, forward strand.
CTCTCATGATGCAGTTAAAATATTTGAATTACCAGATTGTAGCTTTGAAACATTAGTTGTACTACCAGTAGATCACTCCTTTGCTCATACTGTTGGTATCTATACTTCATTTCTACGAGGTATAACACTTCATTTTGTAGATCCAGGAAGAAATAATGCATCAATTATTAGAAACTTCCCTAAAAACCTTAAAGAAGTTAATCCAACATTTATGATGAGTGTCCCATCTATTAGTGGTAATTTTATGAAAAAAATGAACCAGGGAATAGTTAAACAAGGTGGAATAGGGGAAAAACTATTTAATATGGGTTTAAAAGCAGGTATTGCTAGAAATGGTGATGGCTTTAATACAGGTTCTAGTTGGACTAAATTTAGAACCGCTATACCTTATGCAATTGCAAATAAGCTTGTATTTTCTAAACTAAGAGAAGTCTTTGGTAGTTCACTTAATTATTTTGTAGGCGGTGGTGCTCTACTTGAGGCAAAACAACAGAGATTTTTTGCTGCAATAGGAATTCCTATTTATCAAGGATATGGTTTAACTGAGGCAGCCCCTGTAATTAGTAGTAATAGTCCATTGAGATGTAAATTTGGCACAAGTGGTATGGTAGCTCCATCTATTAAATGTAAAATTATGATAGATGAAAATAGAGAGGCCAAAGTTACAGAGAGAGGCGAAATTGTTATCCAAGGTGACAATGTCATGAAAGGCTATTATAAAAATGAAGAAGCAACAAATGAAGTATTAAAAGACAATTGGCTTTGGACAGGTGATCTTGGGTATTTTGATAGAGATGGTTTCTTAGTTGTAACAGGTAGAGCTAAAGCCCTATTAATCAACAGAGATGGGGAGAAATATTCTCCTGAAGAAGTTGAAGAGCTTATGTATAATAATGTTGATTTTATAAATCAATTATTAATTTATAATGATCATCAATCCTACACTACAAGTTTAGTTACTCTTCAAGATGATTTGGTGGAAAAATTAATAAAAGAAAATAACCTAAGTACCCCTGAAGAGGCTCATAATTTTATAATCAATGAATTAAAGAGTTATGAATCAAAGGCTCAGGGAATTCCAAATGTTTGGTTACCTCATAAGTTTGCAATTATTGAGAAACCATTTAGTGAGGATGATGGTCTTGTTAACTCAACAATGAAATTAGTGAGATATAAAACTATTGAATTCTATAAGGATAGAATAGATTCTCTCTATATTGATAATGAGACAAATACACAATTGAATATTGAAATAATAAAGAAGAAATACTTTTAATATCAATATTTGAGAGTTCTTTAAAACAATTTCTAAATATAATAATATTTAAGAAATTGTTTTTTTTTAACTTTATTTTTGATAAATAATTCTTTAACTAGTTTAAAATAGGGTTAAAAAAGTGAATTAAAATGATAATAAGTTGTAATATAACTAAGGTTTATTCACTAATTTATTATATAATATATATGTTATATTATTAAAAATAAAGAACTATTCAAATTCCGTATGTTTTTGAATAGATTTATGCTATAGTTAAGTTATAAGAAATGTGAATATTGGGAAATTAATAATTGTTATTTGTTTTTAATAATCAACAATAAATATGTGATTATTGGATTAGAAATTCAATTAAATAAATCACTTTCGACTTTTATAAAAAATAATTGCCTATTAACTATAGACTTTAAAATATAAGTAATAATCTAGAAAATAGGTTGCGCATGAGAATTGGGATGTAAAATTAAATTTTTCATTTCAAAGGAGAATGTATATGATTAAAAAAAACAAATTAAGCCTATTAGCTTTAGCAATAGCTAGTACTCTTTTTTTCACAGCTTGTAGTCAGGATGCCTATTCAGGTTTCTTTGATTTAATGAGTGGTAATGTTTATTCCGATAATCTAGGAGTATCACTACCAGGTGAATCAGCAGATGAAGCTATTGAGGCTGTAGATGCGGCAACAAACCCTTCCTCAAAAACAGTAACACTAACAACACTCTCTCCCTCAGAAGAGGATAGTATAGCTAATGGTGGTGAAGTTGATACAACTTTTGATCCTGATGAAACTTTTGATGATGGTGATGAACAGGCAGTTAGTTCAACTACTACTTTAAATGCTGTAGTAAAGAGTTCATCAAGTCTTGATTCAGCATTTGTAAATGATAAATTAGGAACAGATAAACTTGTAATATTATCAGATGCTAATGGTGATAAGAGTGTTCCAAAATTAAGTAAAAAAACTAAAGAAGAAAAAGATGCTCTTACAGCTAGTTTAACAACTAGTAATGAAAAAGCAAAAGCAGCACTTCAAAAAAGTCTAGATGAAGAGGAAACAGATCCATCTACTTTATTAGCAGCTCACAATAGTTCACTTATTGTAGCAAATAGTCTTTCGGCAATAAAAGATGAACTTACAGATGCAAGTGGTGATAGTGAAGAAGTTTTAGAGATTAAAAAACAGTTAAGAGACTTAACTGATAAATTAACTCCAACTCTACCAGCCTCTCCAACTAAAGGTGATATTCTAGACGTTCAGTTAGCACTTAATGTAGTAAATAGTTTAAATGATGCATTTGTTGCAATGCTAGATGGTGGTAGTGATTTATCATCTGTTGATTTTAAAAATGCAGCTAGCGATTCAGATGTAGTTGAAAAACTAATATCTGTTTTAGATGATGCAAATGCCGCTATAAGTGTAGCAAATTTGAACAATGAAAATGGAGATTTAATTGAAACCATTGATATTGGTTCATTAATTGATTCACTTTCTTCAAAGGCAATTAGTAAAGGCCTATCACTAACAGATGAGGAACAAGCTGATATTAATGAACAGTTAGAATCTTTTGCACCAACATTAAAATTGCTTCTTGAATCCTATGTAGGAATAAAGAGTGTGAATGGTTCATATGTTTATGATTCAACATTAAATGATGCAAATGTAACTAGTAATGAAACAATTTCAACTATGTTTACAACATTCTTTACAGTTGATGATATGTCAGAAAGTAGCTCTGATTTAGAGGCAAAACTAAGTAACTATGATACTTTTGTAGGACTTGATGGTATTCAACTTTATTTCCTAACTTTCTTTGCAGAAAATATTGATGCAGGCTTAGATGGATTAAAAGATGCATATTATGATAATGGTGGAACTACTGTAGGTGATGGCTCTGTTGAAGACTTATTCAATGAATACTTATCAAAACATACAAATGCCTTTGATTCTATATTTAATGGTAGCTCTGTTGATGTTATGAGTTTCTATTATATGGATGATAGTGATGATACAGTTGATCCAATCTTAGATGTTATTAGTGGAAGCGATTTTGAAGCTTCAGCTCTATTATCTAAAATGTTAACTCAAGATGAATTAGAAGAATTTATTGAAAATTGTCAAATTATTATTGATAGAGCTTCATCATCTGATGATAATGGCATATTAAATGATATAAATGATGCTTTAGAGGATTTCAAAAATGAAATTCCTTCATACTATGTATCAAAAGGATAGGGGAGTAAAATTATGAAAAAATTAAATAAAATAATCTTATTAAGTGCTCTAAGTGCTCTAGGAATTTCTAGTACACTAGCAGCTGCAACAGCTGCTCCTCTAACTGACTCAAGCAAGTACTTATTTGCAACAGAAAGTTATGAAGCACCAAGTAGTCATAGATATGCTATGGGTAGTGCAGGTTTAGGAGTAACTGGATTCTATGATAGTTACCTTTATAACCCAGCTAATATTAGCAAATCAGGTTTCCAGTTATTAACTCCAACACTAACATTTTCAATTAATAATGTTCAGAGTTTAATAGATCCAGATGATCCATCTCAAGATGGTCTATTTGAACTATTTGATAGATCAAGTAATGGTGATGATATTTCAGGAGATATGGTTGATTTACTATTAGACTCAGTTAATGAGGGCTATGGTGAAATAAGCACAGCAAATCTAAGAACTGGTTTTAAAACAAGAATGTTTGGATTTAATCTAGATGTTCAAAATAAAATTAGATCAAATAACTTTGGTTTAAGTTCAACAAGTGCAACTTATTTAGATCAAGTTGATATTGTTGCAACAGGAGCATTTGGCTTTAATATTCCTGTTTCAAATAAATTCTCCCTTGATTTAGGTGCATCTCTATCATTTAATTATAGAGTGTACTCTCAAGCCCTTGGTGCAGTTGATGCAGCTAATTTGGCTAATGATTTCTCAATGGATGATTTAAGCCAAACAATTCCTGTAGCATCCGGCTATGCTATTCCTATAACACTTGGTGCTAATTTAAACATGCCACTTGGTTTTATCTATTCAGCAGTAGTTAGAAACTTAAATGATACCTATCATTTCACATCATACTATAGCCTTGAGAATATGATTAACTTTGATCCAACTATCACAAGTATAATTGGAGAGGAAACTAGTTTATATACAGGTTCCGATGCTACCATTGCAGCAAATGTTAATACTGAACCTGAGGCAAGTAGTAGCTATGATATTGAGAATGATTGGACACTAGATATGGGCCTTACATGGGATCCTGGATTTACATTCTTAAAACCTGTTGTTGCCCTAGATGTTAAGGATGTACTAAATGTATTTGATGATAGTTCTTCTAGTGATTTTACAACTGATTTATTAGCATCAATTAATGTAGGTGCTCAAATATCTCTACTTGATATACTAGACCTTAGAGCTGGATTAAGTTCTGGTTATAAGAGTGTTGGTGTAGGTATTGATATACTTCCTTGGTTATTACACCTAGATGCAGCCTATTACTTTAAAGAATTTGGTACAGTCCTAGGTTCAACACCTTCTGATGTATTAAGTTTTAGATTCTCTCTATTAAGTGCTAAATAATAAATAGCTCTTTTTGAGACAAATAGACCTCTATAATTCATTAAGTTTTATAGGGGTTTATTTTTGTACTTTTATAGAAAAAATTAGAGTTTCTGACAATTTTACAAACGTAAAAATAGGGACTTTTTGTTAAAATAGTCACATAATGTAAAAAAAATGTGCAAATTGTACGTAAAACTATTAACATTGTTATAAAGTGATGATATGTTAATAATAAATTTTTAAAAGGGTGTTTTATGGAAAATTTTGGCGCATGGGGATTAATTCCTCCTTTACTTACAATTATCTTAGCATTTGTTACTAAGGATGTAATTGTAGCATTATTTCTAGGAATCTTTTCAGGTTCTCTAATTCGTGGCGGGTGGAAACCCAATAGCTGCAATATTAAGTTTAACTGATAATATTGCAAGTTCATTAAGTGATGGTTGGAATATTAGAATTATATTATTCTGTGCTCTCCTAGGTGGTCTTGTTGGTATGTTAAAAAGAACAGGTGCCGCTAGTGCATTTGGTCACTGGGCAGCAACAAAGCTACACAGTCAAAGAACAAGTTTATTAATGACTTGGTTTTGCGGAATAATTATATTCATTGATGATTATTTTAACTCTCTAGCCGTTGGTACTGTTATGAGACCTATTACTGATAAATATGGTATTCCTAGAGCAAAGCTTGCATATATCTTAGATTCAACTGCAGCTCCTGTTTGTATATTAGTTCCAATTTCATCTTGGGTAATTACAGTAATGAGTTTAATAAAAGGCTCTGAGGGATTCTCCTCATTAAATATGAGTGAATTTGAATTCTTTATGAGAGCTGTTCCATATAATGTTTATGCAATACTTACACTTATAATGGTTGGTACTGTAATAATTACAGGAATTGACTTTGGTGCTATGAAAAAGAGTGTTGAATATGCAAAGTTAACTGGAAAATTATATAATGAAGACTTTGGACCCGCTCCTGGTGAAATAAAACTAGAGGGTGAGGAACTAGCTGAAAAAGCTAGACCTCTTGATATGTTATTCCCAATTATACTATTGATCGTATCAGCTCTTATATTATTCCCAATGACTACATGGTTAGCATCTATTGATGGTGTGTCTATACTCAGTGTTGCAGATGCAAGAGCCGTTATTTCAATTGGTGAGGCATTTAATAATACAGATGCAGCTGCGGCTCTATTCTATGCAGTAGTTATAACAATTGTAATTACATATATCTATTATGTAATAAGAGGCCTATTCAACGTTAAGAGTGCTTCTGACTCATTTGTAGAGGGCGTTGAATCTATGATGCCAGCTCTTATTATTTTAACAATGGCTTGGACTATTGGTGGAATTATTAAATACTCTCCAGCCGAGGGTGGACTTGGACTTGCTTCCTATCTTTCTGAGATTGTTGTTAATGGTGGATTCCCTCTTTGGGGTGTACCTATGGTAGTATTTGCTCTATCTGCATTGATTGCTTTTTCAACAGGTACTTCTTGGGGAACCTTTGCTATTATGATTCCTATTGTAATGCCTATTATAATCGGTTTAAGCACAGCTTCAGCTGTTGATGCAACACATATGATTAATAGTTGTCTATTCTCTATAAGTGCTGTTCTAGGTGGTGCTGTATTTGGAGACCATGCATCTCCTATTAGTGATACAACTATTTTATCTTCTACAGGTGCAGGTTGTCCTCACCTAGAACATGTTAGAACACAATTGCCTTATGCAATAACAGTTGCTTCATGTTCATTTATTGGATATTTAGTTGGTGGTATATTTGAAATGAACATATTAATTACTTGGTTAGTATCATTAGTTTGTTTTGTTTCTGCACTTATTATATTGCCAAAGAAACTTGCTTAATAAAATGAGTTAAATTTATAATAATAAAAATGGGATTAGATATTTTATATTTAATCCTGTTTTTTTTTAAACCTTTATGATAGGTTTTAGAAAAGGAGTTAAAGATATGAAGAAATATATAAAAATTGAACCAAAGGTTATGAAATATGATTGGGGAAACAAAAGTTTTATCCCTCAACTATTAAATCAAGAAATAGATGATGAGCCTAAGGCTGAACTTTGGATGGGTACACACAGTGGAGCTCCATCAACTGTAGAGGATGATAAATTATTCTCAACTTTCTTAGAAGAAAATCCATCATTTTTAGGACAAAAACATCTTGATAAATATGGTACATTTTTACCACTTCTATTTAAGATTTTAGCAATTGAAAAACCTCTTTCAATTCAATGTCATCCATCTGTTGAACTTGCAAAAGAGGGTTGGAAAAAAGAGGAAGATTATAGAAAAACTCATCCAAAGAACTTGTGGAATTATAAAGATGATAATAGGAAGGCAGAGGTTATATATGCACTAACTCCTATTACTGCAATGTGTGGCTTTGCACCCTATGATGTTGCAAAAAATAATCTCTTAAATGTTATACCAAAAGGCTATGAAAAATACTTTAAAAAAATAGATTTAAGTGATGATAGTTCTGATAAAAAACTATCCTCAATATTTGAAACTCTCTATAGAATGGCAAAAGATGAATTGAGTGTTTTAATAGATGAATTAATGAGTAATCTTTGTGTTAGTAAATCCCAGGATGAATTCTTATCAAAAGAGGAAATTATAGCTTTTGCTTATAAAGAATATCCGCTAGATCCAGGTCTTTTCATGCCATTAATTTTAAATGTAGCTCATTTAAATAAAGGTGATTCACTATATCTAGAACCTCGTATTTTACATGCCTATGTATATGGTAATGGTATTGAATTGATGAGTGCATCTGATAATGTACTAAGAGGTGGACTAACACATAAGAAAATGGATGTTGATGAACTTCTTAGAGTTATGATTGTTAGGGGTGGAGAGATTTCACTATCTAAAAAACATAAAGATGAGTCAAATCGTGTAATTGTTGAGACTCCAACAGAAGAATTTACTCTAATTGTCATGGAAAATGGTAAATTTGAAGTCACTACTAATTCAATTGAAATACTACTTAATACCGGTGACAATAACAAATTATATGTAGAAAATAAAGAAATTAAATTCACAAAAGGTGATGTTTATGCAATAGCTAGTGGGGTTTCATACTCTTTGTCTACCACAAATGCGGTCTTCTGTGCAACTATTTGATACTTTTAGACACATTTAGAAATATGTCTAAAAGTATGTAGACGGTTTAGTATTCATTGATTAGATTATGTCCATAATTTTTATAAATGGAAGATACAAATGATCAAAAGAACTGAACCTAAAAAGAAAGAAAAGATCAAGAAAAAAATTGGAGTTGTAATTCTTCGTTACATCGTTTTATTTTTAATTCTTGGTCTTTTAGTTTTATTTGTTAACTACTCAATCGAGAACAAAGAAGTAGTTACCTATGTAAGCCCAACACCAAGTGTTGTTGTAGAATCTCCTAAGATGGGAGTAATCGAAAAAAGTGTAGAATTACCTACCTATGTTGAAGCAAAGAATATGATTCCTATCATTCCTTTTGTTAGTGGCACTATTGATGAATATTCAGTAGCAGTAGGTGACTATGTTGAAAAAGATCAAGTTTTAGCTCAAATTGATACATCAATTTTTGAGCAACAAAAGTTACAAGCTGAAGCGGCTTATACAGCCTACCTTGCAACATATAATAGAGTTCAAAGATTATATGAAAATGGTTCAACTAGTGAACAGAATTTTGATGAAGTAAAAGCTAAGATGGAAGCATCTAAAGCTCAGTTAGAACAGGCAAAAACTCAACTAGGCTATGCTACTGTTAAGGCATCTGTATCAGGTACTGTATTATTAGCACCTCTTGCAAAAGGCTCTGTTGCAGCATCTCCAAATCCAGTTGCAGTAATCGCTGATTTAACCGATCAAATTGTTAATATTCAAGTACCTGAAAAATACTTTAATATTTTCAATGAAAACAAAGATGAAATGAGTGTAATTGTAACTAGACCAAATGATGGTAGTAGTACAACAGCTAGTGTAATTAGCATAGATCCATACATTAAACCAGAGAGTAAAGTATTTATATTAAAATGCCAATTAACTGGTGATTTAACAAATTTCAGACCAGGTATGTACACCCTTGCAACAATTACCTATGCAAGAGATGAAAATGTTCCACTACTTCCTCAGAGTGCTAGAAAAACAGATGGTTCTGTATATTATTATGATCCATCCGATGCTAGTGCAAACTATATTAGCAGTGATGATTTAAATATCATCATGGAAAATGATGAAGTATTTGAAATTCCATCTTCTCTAGCTAAGTTTAATTTCATTGTTGATGGACAAAACACTGTCTTTGATAAACAAAAAGTTAATATCAAAGGAGACAAGTAGTGAAAGTCTCACATTTCTCAGTAAAACACCCAACAATCATTGCAATGATACTAATTGCATTGTTTGCTTTTGCTGGTTATTCATTTGGAGGATTATCACTTGAGTTTATGAGTGATATCTCTCTTCCTACTGTTCAGGTTATATCTCTTTATCCAGGAGCTAGTGCAGAAGATGTTGAAACTGATGTTACAGACATCCTTGAAGATGACTTTATAACACTGCCAAACTACAAATCAATGACTAGTGAGAGTAATAATAGTTATTCAATCGTTGAAGTTACTTTTAATGATGGAATTGACCCATATGATCAATTAGAAGAAATAAGATACAGAATATCTCAACTACTTGATGATTTACCAGATCAATTATTAGGAGAACCTCAGGTTATAGTAGGTGGTGCTGATATGCTTCCTATTTTAACTATTGCAGTTAATGCAGGTAATGATATTGGTAAAACTTCTAAATATGTTGAAGATACGCTTAAACCTCAATTTAACCATATTGCAGGAGTATCATCTGTAACTGTTAAAGGTGCAAAAGATTTAGGAGTTGAGGTAAAACTTAGACTAGATGATGTTGCAGCTAAGGGAATTAGTGTTCTTGATATTTATAAAAGCCTACAAGCTGGTAATGTAAAATTACCTATTGGTACTGGTGAATATCAAGGAAAGACTATTGATATCAGATATGAGGGTGATTATAGCACCATTGAAGATATTCAAGGACTTCCTGTTGGCGTTGATGATAATAATGTATTAATTCGTATGAGAGACGTTGCCGATGTATCTCTCTCCTATGAAGATCCCGATTACTATGTAGATGGCTCAGAGGGTCAAATGGTTGTTGTAGAAATTGCCAAACGTAGTGGTGGTAATATTATTGATATCTCAAAAACAGCAAAACAGATAATGGAAAATGAGAGCCTAAAGAGCGGTGGTGCAATTCAATTTGATATTATTTCAGATACATCTAAAATTACATCAGTTGCTATTAGTACTGTATTACAATCAGGTATTGAAGGTTTAATATTTGCAATCTTGATTATTGCTCTCTTCCTTGGTGATTTCAGAGCAACACTCATTATATCACTCTCAATTCCTCTATCAATTCTATTTACCTTTATTGGTATGAGAATTACAGGTATGACTGTTAATATTTTAAGTATTGCAGGTTTGGTAGTCGCCCTTGGTATGATTGTAGATGGTTCAATCGTTATGATTGAGCAAGTATTTAGGTATTATAACAGACGAACTATGAGTCTTGAAAAGAGTATTTTAACAGGTGCTGATGAAGTTGGTACTGCAATCTTTGCATCCGCCGTAACTACTATTGTTGTATTTGTTCCTATTTTATTCCTACAAGGATTACTAGGTGATGCTCTTCATGATATCTCACTTGTATTAATATTAGCTATTGCAGGTTCATTCCTAGTAGCTGTTATCATTGTTCCTTTCTTGATGAAGTTTATTTTAAAAGCCGTTAAACCTGCTAAAAAAGAAAGAGCTTTTGATAAATTTATGGACAAGGTAGAGAAGGGCTATAGAGCTGCACTTAAGTGGAGTATGAAGACACACCGCTATGTAATTTTATTAGCAACAAGTGTATTACTTATAACTCTATTTGTTGTAAAGGCTCTTGGATTTACATTCCTACCATCTGTAGATATGAATAGCTTCAATGTGCAATTAACATATCCTCAAGGTTATTCTCTTGAACAAACAAGAGCTAAAACTCTAGAGGCAATGGAGCTTGTAAAAGAAGAAATTCCTGAAATAGATCAATACATTGTCTACAGTGGTAATGATGGTCAAGCATTAAGCCCTAATATTAAAAACAAGGCTGATTTACATATTCTATTAACTGATAAAGTTGATCGAAAAAGAGATGTACATCAAATAATGCTATTATTGCAAAATAAATTATCTGCAACCATTCCTGATACTGTTGTAAGTATTAACAATGGTGGTTTTGATGAACTACTAGGCTATGTTTCCGGTGGTGGTGGTTATGGTATTACCTTAGTAGGTGATGATATGGAAGTATTATATTCTGAGGCACAAAGAATTGAAGCTGAAATAGCAACAGATCCAAGTGTAGTATCAACATTTATTAATACTGACTATGATTCATCAACACTACAATTAGATATGAATCATGCCTTCTTAAGTAGTGTAGGTGCATCCTCCTATGAGGCAGGTATTACATCCATTATATTATTTAGTGGATTAGATTCTGGTACTTTCCACTCTGAAGATGGTGAGAGTTATGATATTAGAATATCATCAGATATGACTGATACTCCTATAACTCCAGATAGTGTTGCTAAAATGGATCTTGTTACTGCAACAGGTGAGCATGTTAGTTTTGCAAACCTAGGTGATATGGATGTACAAAATGCTATTTCAACAGTTAACCATGATGATAGAGCTCAAACTATTACAATTTCAGCTAATCTAGTTAATGAAGATGCAGCACCTATTAACACCCATGTTAATAACTATCTAAAAGCTCATCCACTAAAGGCCGGTATTAGTACTCAACCTGGTGGTATTATGGATTTAATTAGTAAATCTATTGTACCAATGCTAACTGCTATAATTATAGCTTTCTTCCTAGTTTATACTGCTATGGTATTCCAGTTTGAAAAGTTTAAGCAGCCATTGATTATTATGTTTACAATTCCTTTCTGTTTGATTGGTGTTATCCTAGGTCTATTAGCCTTTGGTTCAACATTATCTATGATTGCAGTATTTGGTATTTTATCTCTCGGAGGTATCGTTGTTAACAATGGTATTATCTTGATTGACTACTTTAACCAAAAGAGAAAAGTTCTTCCTGAAACAGTTGAGAACTTAGAATCTGTTGTAATTAGAGGTGCTGCTTCAAGACTTCGTCCTATATTAATGACATCCCTATCAACTATGTTAGGTGTTGTTCCTATGGCATTCTCAAATGGTGAGGGTTCAGAATTATATGCTCCACTAGGTCAAGCTATTGCAGGTGGTCTATTAACTTCAACACTGCTATCTCTATTTGTTGTTCCAACAATTTATTATGTAGTTGAGAGATTAACTCTATATAGAAAAGAGAAAAGAGCAATTGCAAAGGGTTTAGATTATAGATGTGATGCAGGTACTCCAGGACTTAATATGGATGGATCTAGAATCCTAGAAAACCAAGAAGAAGATTTTTAGGGTACAGGTAATATTTAATGATAAAAATGACTATGAATAAAAAGGTTCAACTATATGAAATATAAAAAAAATATAGCTCTATGTTTAATAGCCATGTTTAGTGCAACATCAGTATTTGCTTACAGCGATACTGAGTTGCAGGGCATGCTAGCTAGAAATAACACAGATTTAAATAAAGCAAGAGAAGAGGTTGAATTAGCTTCTCTTGATGTTAAGGATGCAGAGGCATCATTCCATCCTAGTATTGATTACACAGCAGGTGCTATGTATTTGGTAAATCCACCAAGTATCTCCTATGATTTGGATAAGACTAGCTTAATGAGTGCTGTAACTGCGATTGAAACAGAAAATTACGGTAAAGTTGAATTTAGTAGTATCAATGAATATCTAGCATCAATACCTGATACATTAACAGGTACTTTGGGTAATATGGTTTATCAAGCAGATGTAGCATTAACTCAACCTCTATTTACTTGGGGTAAGTTAAATGATGCAGTTTCTATCTACAATAAGGTAGAGCTTGTTAGAAATTTACAGGTAACATCACTAACTCGTCAATTAGGTTTTGAATTGAGAGGACGTGAGGCAGCAGTTTATTATCTAAAACAAATGAGAGATAATCTTAAGATGCAAAATGAAATTGCAACTAAATTAGTATCTATTTCTCAAGATGCAAAAGATAATGGTATGTTAGTTGCTCAAGATGTACTTGATGCAAAAGTTAAGGCTAAGAAAGTTGATGTTGGTATAAAGCAGTTAACACTTGAACTTAATAAACAATTAGTTGCAATTAGAACTTTAACTGGTAATCAAGACATTGATGTTGATGATATTGAATTTGTTCCAGATGAAGATGCTATGGTAGAATTAATCAATAGTGATTGGGATTCAATACTAAAGAAAGCTCTAGAGCCAACTCGTGAAACATTTGCTATGTTAAATCTATTAGAAAATGTTAGTTCTGAGGCAAAAGATGTAGCTGATAATAGTATATATTGGAAACCAGATGTAGCTTTGAAGGCTGATCTTTACTATACAGGTTATTATACCTCAATACAGAGTGGTGATTATAATTATAAAGATTCTTATGGATTAAATCTTACAATTGGTCTAGGTGGTAATCTTTGGGATGGTGGAAAGCGTCTTAATGAAATTTCTAGAAAAACCATTGAAGAAGAATCTGCTGCTCTAGATACTATTGATGCAAAAGAACAAGTTGCTCAAAAGATTAATGAATCTTTGCTACAGATTAACTATAGTACTTCAAATATTGAATTTAAAGAACTTAGTGCCGAGGTAGCAAAGTCTAAGGTTGATCAGAATATGGCAATTAAAGATGTAGGATACGGTGATGAAACTGATGTCCTAATGTCTCAATTAGATCAATATGGATTTTTGCTTGAAGCCTTACAAGAAAAGGTTACAAGAGCAACTTCCTATTACACAGTTGAATATTTAATAGGCAAATAGCCTTTTATAAAAATTTGGCTAGATTCTTATATGTTATAGGAGTCTAGTCTTTTTTTCTCTTCTATCTTGATTTATTATTAAAATAAATAGTTATTGCTATTTCGCTAAATATAAAAAATTGTATGATTATTCTATTTTAAACTAAATTGAAAATCATAGAAAATACTTTTTGTATAATTTCATTGATAATTGGTAATTCTCATGCTAATGTTAAATTATGAAAAGTGAAAAATTTATTGAGTTATTAAATAGAGAAATTGTTGTTGCCATGGGATGTACAGAACCAGCTGCTAGTGCTTTAGCAGGAGCTAGAGCCTCTCAACTATTAGAGGGTGATTGTGATAGTGCTGTAATCGAAACAAGCCGTGACATGGTAAAAAATGCTATGGGTGTTGGAATTCCAAATTGTCCTCAAAAAGGAATTACAATCGCAGTTGCACTAGGAATTGCCGGTGGCAATATTTCAAATGGTCTTGGTATTTTATCAGATGTTAATGATGAACAGAGAGAAAAGGCTATTAATATTCCTGTTGAACTTATAATGGTTGAGGATGTTCCTCCACTATACATCAAAGTAACTTGTAAAAATGATAAACACAGTAGTTGTGCAATCATAAGTGGAACCCATTCAAACTTCTCTTATCTTGAAAAAGATGGAGATGTTATAATTGATGAGCCACTTAATGCTTATTGTAGTTTAAACACTGATGTTTTGGACTCTACCTTTATGGCAGCTGTTGAAGTTGAAGATATAATTGAATTTTCAAATCACATTCCTAAAGAAACTGCAGAATTACTTTTAAAAGCGGCTAAAACTAATCTAGTTATAGCTCATCATGCTCTAAAAGAAGATTATGGATTATCTGTTGGTAAGATAAACTATGAAGGTCTTCATGAACCACCTGAAGATTTAAATGAAGCCTTTGCTCTAGGTGCTACACTAGCGGCTGCTGCAAGTGATGCAAGAATGGCAGGATGTCCTCTTCCTGTTGTAATAAACAGTGGTTCTGGTAATCAGGGAATAACTATAACTGTTCCCCTTTATATTATGGGCCAATATCTTGGAAAGAACGATGAAGAGATAGCTAAGGCTCTTTGTATTGGTGAATTGATTGGATTATCACTAACTGCAAGAAAGGACCGTTTATCGGCTCTCTGTGGTGCCTTTACAGCATCAATTGCAACATCCTGTGGACTTGTTTATTTAATGGGTGGAAAATGTGATGTGATGAATAAAGCCATTAATATTATGATTGGAAATTTAACAGGTGTTATATGTGATGGTGCTAAAATGACATGTGCTCTAAAGATTTACTCATGCATTGAAAGTGCAGCTCTTGCAACTAAACTTGCAATTAGAGGGATAGGCCCAAGTCTTGAGAGTGGAATTGTTGGAAATGATTGTAAACAATCTTTTGATTTTTTATCAAGAATTAGTCATGAGGGCATGGAACAGACAGATAGAACAATTTTATCTATTATGCTTGAAAAACAATCGAATAAAATAAAAAATAAAAATTTATAAAAGATATTGACATAAACTGCGATTTTCTATAAATTCACTATTGTTACGAGGGCGTAGCGAAGCTGGTTATCGCGTCGGCCTGTCACGCCGAAGATCGCGGGTTCGATCCCCGTCGCTCTCGCTTCAAACAAGCTCCTTACCTTATAAAGTAGGGAGTTTTTTTATAGGTGTAAAACATACTATTTACATAGGAGATTAAAATATGAAAGTTCTAGTTGGCATGAGTGGAGGAATCGATTCTTCTGTTGTTGCATATTTATTAAAACAAAAAGGTTATGAGGTAGCCGGTGTTACCATGCTTCTTGGAAATAATGAAAGTAGTATGATTGCAAATCCTCAGGGTACAAATTATTGCTTTGCTCCAAACAAAGATGAAGATATTAAGAAAGTTAAAGAAATTTGTGCAAAACTTGATATACCTCATACAATTGTTGATATTTCCTCAACTTTTGAAGAAACAGTATTATCAAACTTTAAAAATGAATATTTAAATGGACGTACTCCTAATCCATGTGTATGGTGTAATGTTAAAGTTAAATTTGGTGCAATGGTTGATGCTGCAAGAGCTGCAGGATTAGAATTTGATAAATTTGCAACAGGTCACTATGCAAGAATATTAGAAGAAAATGGCAGATTCTTTATAAAAAGAGCAGCAGATCAGAAAAAAGACCAAAGCTATTTCCTATATAGAGTTAACCAAGAACAATTATCAAATACTTTGTTCTACCTAGGTGATTATCAAAAGAGTGAAATAAGAGCTATTGATGTTGCACAGGGTTTCCATGATGAAGAGCAAACTGAGAGCCAAGACTTCTATGGTGGTGATTATACAGATTTATTAGGTGTTGAAGGTGTTCCTGGTGATATCGTTGATAGAGATGGTAAAATACTTGGAAAGCACAATGGTTTATTCCATTATACAATAGGTCAAAGAAAAGGACTTGGAATTGCAGCTCCACAACCTTTATATGTACTTGAATTAGATACAACTAAAAATGAAGTAATTGTTGGCTATAAAGAAGATACTTATTACACAGAGGTTGAAGCAACTCAGGTTGTATGGAGTAAAGTTACATCTCTTGAAGAGGGACTTTATGAAGTTAAGATTAGATCAACTGGATTACCTATTCAGGCAACAGTTAGTTCCTATAAAAATGAAGATGGAGAGGATGTATTAAAGGCTGTCTTTGATCCTCCTATTCAAGCTGCAACTGAGGGCCAATCCCTAGTTATTTATCAAGATGACTGTGTTATGGCAGGTGGAATAATCAATAAGACAAAATAATAAATCTTTTGTACAAATAAAATATAAAATCCCTAAAAAATATAATCTATTTAAGATGTTTTTTTAGGGATTTACTTGTCTTTAAGTCTATTTGACTTTATCCTGTTAAAAATAAATTGGAGTTAAAATTAATGAGAATAATAATTGAAGAAAATTATGAAAACATGTCAAAATGGTGTGCTAACTACATAGCTAGAACAATCAAAAATGCAAATCCTAGTGAAGACAAACCTTTTGTATTAGGATTACCAACAGGATCCTCTCCTCTTGGTGTTTATAAAGAATTGATCAAGTTAAACAAAGAAAATTATGTATCATTTAAAAATGTTGTTACATTTAACATGGATGAATATGTTGGCCTTGATGAGTCAAATGAACAATCTTATCATTATTTTATGTGGAGCAATTTCTTCTCTCATGTTGATATCAAAAAGGAAAATGTAAATATTTTAAATGGCATGGCCTCTGATTTAGATTTAGAGTGTGCTAATTATGAGAAAAAAATTGCCTCCTATGGTGGAATCGATTTATTCCTAGGTGGTGTAGGTGTTGATGGTCATATTGCATTTAATGAACCATTTAGTTCACTCTCATCCCTAACTAGAGTTAAAACTCTAACAACTGATACAAAAATTGTTAATTCTCGTTTCTTTGATAATGATATGAATAAAGTACCATCTACAGCTCTTACAGTTGGCGTAAAAACCATTACAAGTGCTAAATGTGTTATTTTACTAATTAATGGCCATAATAAGGCTAGTGCCCTAGCAAATGGCGTTGAAGGCTCTGTTTCTCATGCATGCACATTATCTGCTTTGCAATTACACCCATCTTCAATCATCGTAGCTGATGAGGCATCTTGTGGTCAATTAAAAGTTGATACCTATAAATATTTCAAAGATATTGAAGCTGAAAATCTAAAGCCAGAGACTCAACTATAGAGTTTTTCTAAAAAATTAATTAATTTTATCAATGTTGGGAATAAATTTTCTAATCCTTACTTGATAATATTAGTTAATTTCATAATACTTAATAAAATATATTATTTAATTAAGGAAAAATTTATGAATATTGTTTGTTTAGATTTAGAAGGTGTGTTAGTTCCAGAAATCTGGATAGCATTTGCAGAGGAAACAGGTATAAAAGAGTTGAGAAGAACAACTCGTGATGAACCTGATTATAATAAATTAATGCGCTATAGAATGGATATTCTAGATGCCAATAATTTTAAACTAAGTGATGTGCAATCAACAATTGCAAAAGTTAAACCTCTTGAGGGTGCCTATGAATTCTTAAGTGAGCTTAGAAGATTATCTCAGGTTGTAATTTTATCTGATACTTTTAATCAATTTGCTTCTCCACTTATGAAACAATTAGACTATCCTACAATTCTTTGTAATGAATTAGTCATCGATGAAAATGATCGTATAGTGGACATCAAAATGAGACAGGAAGATGGAAAGAGAAAAGCAATTGATGCTTTTAAATCTCTTAACTATAAAACATTTGCAGCAGGTGATTCTTACAATGATTTATCTATGATTCGTAGAGCAGATAATGGTTGTCTCTTTAGAGCTCCAGCAAAGATTTTAGAAACTGAATCAGATTTAAAACTTTGTACTACCTATGATGAATTTTTAGAAACAATAAAGGCATCTTTTAATGAATAAGAATCAAATCAAGATTTTAATACCAATGATAATATTAATTATAAGCATAGTTATAGGCTTTAGCTTACTTGCAATGGTTTATCATGGTAATAATGTTATTGAGTCTGTCGTTATAGTTGTTGTTATATTAATTCTTGTAGCTTTAGTTAAAATTACAAAATCATTAGTTAAGGGCTTTAGTACCCTTGATGATAAAAAATAGGATAGAAAGTTTCAAGAATTTTAATTTATAAGTGACATATATCTGCAATATTTTTTGATTTTATAGCAGTCCTCATGCAATTTTGTTTTTGTAACAAAAAAATGAGCTTTTTTACACATCTGGAGACATGCTATAATTATGTATAGTACAAAAAGACAGAAATGTTAAAAATGTTGCATTATTTTTTTTAAATTCTTGAAAAATCTATTGACTAGAATGCGTTTTTTTTTCATCTTACTCATAACAAAAACACTTCGCTGTGACAGAGCGCTCAGGAGAGCCTGATGACTCGAGAATTTATTAATGAGATGGAAGCTGAAATCAAAAAGCAAAAGCTCGAAATTTTGAATCGCCTTCTAAAAGAAGATTCAGAATTTAGAGAACTAGTTGGTGCTAAAACTATTAATGATAGCATTGATTCAGTTACGGAGGAACTTGCATTTAAAAAAATGCAACGAAACGCAGATCATGATGCAAACAAGCTACAAGCATTAGAAAATGCCGAATCAAGGATTCATAATCACTGTTATGGTATTTGCTTAAAATGTGGTGAAGAGATACCAGAGCAGAGACTAAGGGCAATTCCTTATGCTGTACTTTGTGTGCCTTGCAAATCGGGAGAGGAACGACCTGTATATCGAAAAAAAGCATGTAACAAATAATTATTAAAAGGGGAGCTTAGGTACATTGTGCTTTAGCTCCTTTTAAAATAATTAAAAAAGGAGTGTAATTAATTTTACACTCCTTTCTCAAATAATACCTAGATTAAAAATATGGGTTAGATCTCTCTTCATAAATAGTTGTTTGAGGACCATGTCCTGGCAAAACAGCTACATCATCATCTAGTTCCATTAATTTTCTGCAACTAGTAATGAGATCAGAGGTTGATCCACCCGCTAAGTCTGTACGTCCAATACTATGTGCAAATAATGTATCGCCAGAGAAAAGGAAATTTCCTCTTTCACTGTAATAACAAACACCGCCTGGGGTATGACCTGGAGTTAAAATAACTCTAAGATTACAATCTTGTAATTCGGTTTCTTCTCTGAGTAAAATTGAAGGTTCTGGCATCTTAGAGAAAGCTTTATCAAATTCTTGCAGGAAAGTTCGATCTGGGCAATCTCTAATGATATTATCTCGTCCCTTAGCTCCTAAATATTTAGCATCATCTGCACCAACTACTATTTCTAGATTTGGATATTCTTGCACTAATTCAGGAAGGGCTGTGATATGGTCCCAATGACCATGTGTTAATAATACTGAACCTGGGTAAACATTTCTGGATTTTAAAACTTCAATTATGCTAGCAGCTTCTGCTCCTGGATCAATGATCCAAGCACTTTGTGTTGCTTCCTCCCCTAAAATATAACAATTTGTTTGGTAAGGACCTACTACTAAGCGTTCAATGAACATGTTTTATTACTCCTTGTTTGAATATGTGATAGATGCAGTTCTACCCTTGATTTCTTTACCACTATAAAGTTCAATTGCCTTTTCGCAATTTTCTTGACTCATAGTGATGAAAGAATATTTATCATGGACTCTTACTGCATAAACGTCTTCTCTCTTAATAGAGAGATCTTCTTGTAGCATTATTGAAAGTTCTTTAGCATAAAGCTTTTTCATTTTTCCAATGTTTAAATAAAGAGTTCTTGACCCCTCTGGGTAAACTCTTTCTTTTTTTGCCTTTGGAGCATTAACTTTCTTTTCTGCTTTTTCAGCTACAGGTGCATTTGCCTTAGGAGCTGCTGCACCCTTTTTCTCAAAGCTTTCGCTATTTTTTACTTTAGGTTTTCTTTGAGGTCTTTGTTTCTGTGGTCTATTTGGTTTTTCATTAGACATTACTTCTTTTAATAAGTAAGCCATGAAATAACCTCTTAAATGCCAAGGTACATTTTTTTTAATTAACTTTTTATAAGTTTCTAGTTCATCTGGATTGCTGTAAGCTTTTGTCTTACCTGCAAGCAGCTGGATTTTTCCGATAATTACATCAATATCGGTCGGGTTGCTCTTGTTGATATTATCCATGAGCATATCTCCTTAAATGTTTATTGTACTGACTGGGTATTTAGTACAACACCTTTTTTGTTATTCTTTATTAATATAATATTTTTTATTATTTTAATATTATTTAATTAATTTAAGAGAATAATATAAACCTTAGTCAAGAAAAGGTACTTACTAAGGGTCCAAAGGATACCCTGAGGTCACATTGGAATCGAAATCCTGCAAAATTCGATTGATTTTAAGAATATAAAAGAAACAATATCTTTGTCAAGGAAAGGAATTTTTGATATAGTATCTTTATGGCTAATAATCCCTTAGAATTAATTAAAATCAAAAAAGAGAAAATATTAGAAAATGAAAAAGACACCTCTCTTTTATATGAAGAGTTGGGACGAAGTGTCAATGAAATTTCAAAAATAAGGACACTAAATTATTGTGATGAATTACTAACTTCTTTTTCTCTTGCAAATGATGAATATCTAAAATTAAAGTCAAAGAGAGAAAAATATCTTAATATTGAGAAAACTCTTGATTCACTTGAAAAAGAATTAAAGAATATTAATAAAAGTATTAGGGAAAATGAGAGTGAACTTAAAAAAGTACTACTTAGAATAGGAGCGGCCTCTTATGAAGCCTATGCCTCTAAAATTTTATCAAATTCAACTATGAAACTTTTGAGTGTAAAATTTGAAGAGAAGCAGAAAAAAATATCAGTTCTTGAATCAAAATTAAAAACATCAAAATTAGATTTATCTAAAAATATTATTCAAAAAAGAATTAATTCAAAAAGAGTTAATCTCTTAGAAACTTTTTATGAGGCTGCCATTCTTCTTGAAACTCAAGGTGCCCTTGAATCAATTCCCATGATTGATAAGGAAAATATATTAAATCATTATACTGAATTAAAACACAAACAAAGTGAATTACTATATTCATTTAAAATCTATAAGGAAGAGAGAGATAAGTTAAAAAAAGATGGTGAGGGTGATACAAAGAGTAAACTAGAAGAGTTAAAAAGATCAGTTATTCTTGCAAAAGAGAGTGCAGTTAAGGCCGCTATTTTACTTGGTAGTGAATTGTATGAAATTCTTCCTGATGATATAACTAGTAAAGACATTGGTGTTAATGCAATTGAATTGATAGATCAAATAACCCTTCATAAAAGAGCAATTGATAAACTAAATAATGATATTAAATTATTAACAAATGAATTAAAAATTGAAGAAATTAAATCGCAAATTAGTATGGAAAAATCTAATATTGAGAGACTTGAATTACAGATAGAAACATGTAATGAAAAGATTGATAAAATAGAATCATCTATTAGCGATAAAAAAATTCAAATAGATAACCTTGTTTTAGAAGGTGTTTATTCAGAAGATTTATAGTTACTACTTAGGAAATATATAATGGACAAAAAGAATTCAAAGAGTGATAGTAGTAATAAAAATACTTCTCATCATTCAACTAGAAAAAGAGGTATTCCTAATTCAGGGACTAAAGTCTTTTTATCACAACCATCTAATAATAAGGTCACAACTAATATTAAAAGTAATAAATCTATTCAAGCTGATTTAGAAGGTTTTAGTGAATCAGTTAATAGAATTAGTGAGAAAACAAGAAAAACTATTAATAAAAGTAATACTCCTAGAAAGAAAAGCAGTAGTACTCACAATAAAGCTCACTCATCAACTTCAAAAAAAACTAGTGATAGTTCTAAGAGTGCTCAAAAGAGGGCATCAGAGCATAGAAAAAGTAGTTCACTCTCTCACGTACACTCTAAAGCAACTACAAAAAAGAGTTCTAATACAGTTCATCCTGCAACTACAAAAAAAGATACTGGGCACAAAAGTACTGCAAAAAATAAAACTAAAGCTACAAACATAAAGAGTAATAAAACTAAATCGAGTAAAAGTAGTACTAAGAAAATACCATCTATTAAGAGTCTTGGTGCTTTAAAAAAGACTTCTTCAATAAATGCTAATAAAAAAGTTAGCCCAAAAAAGAGTAAAAAGCATAAAGTACAAATATATAAAAGAGATGATAGTTTTAAGAGAAACTTAGTTTTACTCAGTGTAGTACTAAGTACTATAGTTATTTTAACCCTTATAATAATTTTCCACAAAAATTTGAGGAGTGAAAAATTAGTAAATAATAAATTATCAGTTGAGAGTGAGGTCGTTGAACTAGATTCTTCTCTTAATCCTCTTAGCTCCATTAATAATATTATTAAACCTGTTAGCTCTTCAACAGGAGCCATTTCATATGAATTAGTAATTGAGAGTGGTATGAGTGCAAAAGATGTTGCACATCTTATAGCACTTAGTAATTTTGTAGATGAGGAGAAAATGCTAAATTATTTTATAGATAATGATTTATCATCAAAGATTAATATTGGAACATATTATATTTTCTCCTCAATGAGTCTTGAAAATATCGCAGATACTATTTGTATAAGTGACAATCTATCACTCACAATCTATCCTGGATTGAGTATTAATCAAATTGATACCCTTTTAGTTAAGAGAAATCTAATTGAAAAGGGTGAATTCTTAAAAGCCTGTACTTCTATAAGTCTAGAATATGGATTAGATTTTGTAGAAGGTTGGTTCTTTAGTGGAAAATATGATATAGATAGGGGACTTGATGTTAATGAGTTAGCTCTTTTAATGTTTAAAACTACACTCAAATCTTTATCTCCTTATCTAGAAGATATTGCAAAATCAAATTTTAGTATCAATGATATATTAATTATAGCATCATTGATTCAAGCAGAAACAAATAATACTGATGATATGCCCTTAATATCAGAGGTTATACATAATAGATTAAAGGCAAATATGCCTCTAGGAATTAATGCAACAACTTGTTATGAGATAGGAGTTTATACAGCTGATATTGATCAAGAATTGTATGATAAAATAACACCATATAATACAAGACGACAAAAGGGGTTAGTCCCAACTCCAATTTGCTCCTTATCCCTTGATTCTCTTAAAGCTGCAATATACCCATCAAAGGGTGATTATTTATATTATAATCATGATAAAAATGGGAATATTCACATGGCATTAACCTATGAAGAACATTTATCTAATGTAGAAGGAAATTATACAAATGGAATATAAATTTGGCGAATATTGTTTACACACTCACTCCTTTTATTGTGGCCATGGTGTTGGCACATTAAAGGAATATGCAGAGAGTGCAATAAAAGCGGATGTTAAATTATTAGGATTTAGTGAACACTGTCCTGTAAGAGAAAATAGATGGGGTAGTTCAAGAATGGATTATTCTAAAATGGATACCTATCTTCATGATATTGAAAATCAAAGAGATTCTTTTTTAAACCTTGAAATACTAAAGGGTTTTGAATGTGATTATTTAAAAGAATATAAGAATTACTATAAAGAATTATCTGAGAGAGTAGACTATCTAATAACTGGTGTTCATTATCTTCAAACCACAACTGACAAAGACTTTGCACTTCACACCTCAATTATGGGTAAAAAAGAACTATTTGCCTATGCAACACAGTATATTGATTCCATTGAATCAGGATTATTCAGCTTTGCAGCTCATCCTGATTTATTTGCAATTCAGTATCGTCATTTTGATAAAGAAGCTATTGCTGTATCACATGATATAATAGAATGTGCAATAGAATATGATGTTGCCCTTGAGGTTAATGGTTATGGTTTGATTAAAGAACCAATATTTGTAGATAATAAATATAGACAACCATATCCAATATCTGAGTTCTGGGAAATAGCACAAAACTATCCAAAACTAAAGGTTATTGGAAATCCTGATGCCCATAACCCTAAAAATATTGCCTTATTTAAAGATGATTGTATTAACTTTATAACTCCCTTTGATATAGCTTTTAGATCTGCTAGCACAGAAGATAATAAATTGACTTTCTTTTAGCATTATTTAATCTTTTTATATATTTATCTTGCCCTCTAACATCATTGTTTGTACTATTAAGCCATGGAATATTCTAAAAAAGAGAGTCGTCTTACTCTAATAAAGATAATAGTATTAGTAATATTAATTATTGTTGCATTAGTTTTTCTTCATAAGTGGTCCAATAGAATAAAAGAGGATTATGATAGAGATGAACTTCGCGCAAATGTTGAAAAGATATTAGAAGTTGAGGGTGAGAGAGGTCTTCTCTCATTAGCTGGAGTTAATGTTAATGATATTTTCTATGATGAAAATGGTGTTTCACTAATTCTAGGTGACTCAAGTAATTGGAGTTACACAAGTGATGAAAAACAAAACATTGATGTTTATGAGGCAAATAATAACAGTGTTGTTTATATAAGCAGTACCTCATCAAAAAGTAATGGTACACTAATAACTAATACCGGTTCAGGCATTATATTATCTAAAAAAGGTGAGATACTAACCAACTATCATGTTGTAGAGGATAGTACTAATATAGTTGTCACATTAGATGATGAGAGTAGTTATAAAGCAAGTATCATAGGCCTTGATAAAGTTGATGATATAGCTCTTATAAGCATTGAAGCTGATAGAGATTTAAATCCAATTAAACTTGGTCGCTCATCAACTCTTAAAATTGGACAAAAAGTATTAGCAATTGGTAATCCATTTGGCTATGATAGAACATTAACCACTGGTATAATTAGTGGGCTTAATCGCTTTGTTCAAACTAGTGATAAAGACCTTGCAATTGGTATGATTCAGACAGATGCTTCAATTAACCCAGGTAACAGTGGGGGACCTCTTTTAAATGGTCATGGTGAGATGATAGGTATGAATACCTCAATTTATACTCAAAGTGATACTCAAGGAATGAATTTTGCAATTCCTATTGATACAATTCTTTCTCTTCTTCCTGATTTATTGACAAATGGAAAGGTCCTTAGAGGCTGGATTGATATAGTTCCTATTCAACTAACAAAGCAATTAGCAAGTTATTCTAATTTAAATGTAAGCCAAGGAATACTAGTTAGCCAAGTTGAAAAAGATGGTGAGGCTGAGAGTGCTGGATTAAAAGGTGGAAATGTAAAAATTTCCTATGGCTCTTCCACTATTTACATAGGTGGTGATGTTATAACTAACATTAATGGTAGAGAAATAAAGAATTATAGTGATTATTACAATGCCCTTTTAGCTACAAAAATGGGTGATAGCGCCAAAGTGACAATTATTAGAGATAATAAGGAAATGGTGAAAACAATAACACTTGTTGAAAGAGATGAAAATCTTAAATCGGTAATTAACTAATGAGTAAAGAAGATAAAGATATAAAAGAAAAAATAATAGAAAAAGCTCCCTCTGCAGATATGTTTGCAGGTGATTTACTAGATAGCTATCACAGAATTAGTGGAGGTGCTACAAAAGATCTTAAAGTTGTATCCCCCTATGATCCATCAGGTGATCAAGGACAAGCCATTGAGAAACTAGCAAAAGGTTTAGATGATGGTGAATTCAGTCAAATACTAAAAGGTGTAACAGGTTCAGGTAAGACCTATACAATGGCAAAGGTCATTGAAAAGGTTAATAGACCAACACTAATTTTATCACATAATAAAACATTAGCTGCTCAGTTATATAGAGAGTTTAAAACATTCTTTCCTGATAATGCAGTTGAATATTTTGTATCCTCCTATGATTATTATCAACCGGAGGCCTATGTTCCTGGTAGAGATTTATATATCGAAAAAACAGCAGATATAAATGATGAAATTGATAGAATGAAACTTAGTGCTGCTTTTTCACTCATGGAGAGACGGGATGTTATAATAATTGCAACAGTATCATGTATATATGGTATTGGTAGTCCTATTGATGTACAGGATATGTCTCATACCTTTAAAAAGGGTGAAATATTTGATCATAAAGCTGAACTAGAGACTATGATTAGAATGCAATATGAAAGAAATGATGCTGTATTAACCCGTGGTTCATTTAGAGTCCGTGGTGATGTTATTGAGGTATTCCATCATATTTAGAAAATGCAATTAGAATAACTCTTGATTGGGATGTCATTGAATCCCTTACTTGGTTTGAACCAATAAGTGGTAAAAAACAAGATAGTGTTGATGAATTTACACTCTATCCTGCAAAGCAATTTGTAATGCCACATGATGCTGTATTAAATTCAATTAGTAGAATTGAAAATGAATTAGCAGATAGAATTGAATATTTTAAAACACAGGGAAAAGTACTTGAGGCTGAGAGAATTAAATCTCGCGTTGAGTATGACATTGAAATGTTAAAAGAGATTGGCTATTGCCAGGGTATTGAAAACTATTCTCGTCCTTTAACAGGAAGAAAAGAGGGTGAGAGACCTGCTGTATTATTAGATTATTTCCCATCAGATTTTGTTACATTTATTGATGAATCTCATGTAACCCTTCCTCAAGTTGGGGCCATGTATGAAGGCGATAGATCTAGGAAATTGAACCTTGTTAACTATGGTTTTAGACTTCCTTCTGCCCTAGATAATAGACCTTTAAAATTTGAAGAGTTTAGTGATAAAGTTGGACAGAGAATCTATGTTAGTGCAACTCCGGGAAGAACAGAATTAGCTGAAACTTCAAATATAGTTGAACAAATCATTAGACCAACTGGATTATTAGACCCTATTGTAGAGGTTAGAAAATCTGATGGTCAGATGGAAGATCTTTATAAAGAAATTCAGATTACAATCAAAAAGAATAAAAGAGTGTTAGTTACAACACTAACTAAAAAAATGTCTGAGGATTTGACTGATTATCTTGCAAGCCTCGGATTAAAGGTAAGATATCTTCACAGTGGCATAGGAACAATAGAAAGAGTTGAAATACTAAGAGATTTAAGAAAGGGAATATTTGATGTATTAATTGGTATTAACCTTTTGAGAGAAGGACTAGATTTACCTGAGGTATCTCTTGTTGCAATACTTGATGCAGATAAAATTGGATTTTTAAGATCTGCAACAGCTCTTGTTCAGACAATGGGTAGAGCAGCTCGTAATGCCGATGGTAGAGTTATCATGTATGCTGATAGAGAAAGTGATGCAATGAAAGAGGCTATTGGTGAAACTAATAGAAGAAGAAACATTCAACTTGAATATAATAGAGAACATGGCATTACTCCTGTAACAATCGAAAAAGCAATTGAAGATATTATAGAAAGAAATAAAAAAGAAGTTGCTGAGGATGTTCATGGAGAAATAAATATTAGACGTTCTAATTATAACTTACTAACTAAAAAAGATAGAAAGAAATATATTAAAGAATTAGAGGGCCAAATGTTTAATTATGCAAAGGATCTTGAATTTGAAAAAGCTGCAGCTCTTCGTGATGAAATTGAGAAGATAAAAAATGAAGAGATAAATTTCTAATATTTGAATAAAATTAAATCCTTTCGTCCACTAGTTACCCTTGGGTGTTGGTGGACTCTTTTTTCACTAACCTTAAGCAAGGGAATATTTTGATTTTCTTTAATGTATGTGTAGAGTGAATCAACACTTAGAACATTGCCTTTGGCCCCTGGTGGAAACCCTTCAGCTAATATTCCTTGAACATCATCTTCATCTATAAGAGATGGAACTGTGGTATTATTTATGAGCCCTTTTTCTCCATAGCACCAACCCAGTCCCTCTAGAAGAGCAGCACTGAAATAGCCATGCGGATGTGAATTTAATAGATAGGATGGTTCATGAGAATAGTTAGTTGATTCTGTGGCACATAAAATAAATATATCATTAGTAATTTTATTTGAGTCCTCAAAGAAAGTTTTTAATATGTTTCTATTCTCTTGTGTAGCATCAACTGTATTATTATCATCCACATAAAAAAATCCAGAATAACAGGCATCAACAATAATGAGTTTTTCACCTTTGATTTTACTCATCTTTTCTTTAATTACTATGGGTTTAATTAAATAATCTGGATTAATTGTATTAAGATCTATGAGTGTTTCGCCTTTTAAATAATCAGTTGTTCCACATAGAATAGAGCCATCTTCTTTGGCACCATGGCCTGAGAAATAAAATATTGTTATATCATTTTCTTGAGAAGAAATACTCAATTGATCAAAGGTACTTAAGATATTTGATACACTTGGGTAGCTCTCATTTTCAACAGTTTCTCTATCATTATCAAAGCCTTTTTGATAAAACTTGTAGCTATGAAACTCTTTATTAGTTTTACTAGCATTTGTTCTTAGAGCTTTTTCTATCTCTACTCCATCATTTAATGTACCATAAAGTGATGCTACATTAGTATTTTCATAATCAAGTGCTACAACTACTAAATTCATAGCACCTTTTTTCTCTTTAATATTGAGTTCACAACTAGTTAAAGTTATGGAACAAATTAATACAAATAAAATTATCTTTTTCATTTTTTATCCTCATAAATAATTATGAGAAAAAAAGTGTAGTT
The DNA here is from genome assembly GCA_963678765.2 of Sphaerochaetaceae bacterium. Lineage (GTDB taxonomy): Bacteria > Spirochaetota > Spirochaetia > Sphaerochaetales > Sphaerochaetaceae > Pleomorphochaeta. The sequence continues at coordinate 241,572 of CAXXVM010000003.1, forward strand.
GCATTAATTTTTAGAAGTTTATTTATTTCTGTTCAATCCAATCAAAGTCTATTTTTATACCAAGTCCAATTGTTGTAGCTAAAAGTTGTTTTCGATAGATTATATTAAGAGGGAGAGTAAGACTAAATTGAGTTGCTCCCTTTTTGAAAATATCAAGAGATGGTGTTATGGATGCTAAAAAATAAGCTTCCTCTTGGTCGGCCTCTCCTAATTCTAGTGCTCCTAATGCAACATTTACTTTGGTACTAAGATTATTATTTATTGGAAAATCTAACCCAAGACCAATATCAATTCCATTGTAGGCTCTATTTCTTGTATTATTATATGTAATTGATGGAGATACTAATAAAAGTGAGGTATTAAGTGAAAATTCAAATTCATAAATATAAAATCCCACAGGAATTAGTGTAATTCTTGTACCCCTTGCAGATCTCATAAATAATTCATCATTTCCACTTAAATCAAATGACGGATGATAAAAGGTACTAGTTTCTATGCCACTATTTATTCTAGTTGTAGCAGCTAGTGGAGACAATGCTAATATCATAATTAGTGTTAATAGTATTTTTTTCATATATTAATATTCCTTTAATTATATATTAGCATGAATTTCACTCAATTTGCATTAGGAGCTAAATTCCCTCAAGTTTCTAAGTTGGATAAATATTGATACAACTCTATTTACGGGTTTAAATGTTGTAGAAATTAATAAACTATTATTTCCCTTCTTAGCTTTTATAATGTAGTGAGCACCTCTAAATTCAATTCTCTCAATTACTACATCTTTAATAAGCGTATAGGGGAGTAATTCAGGAATAGGAAGATTTTCATTTTCAATAATATTAGCATCTTCTGGTCTAAAGAATAGGGGTCCTGTAAAAGATGGTGGAATATTTGAAAAATTACTAATATCTAATAAATTACCTTCACCCATGAAAGTTGCACTAAAGAGAGATTCAGGATGGTTATAGATTTCTTCACCTGTTCCAATCATCTCAATTTTACCTTTGTTTAATATAATGATTTTATCTGAAATCGATAGGGCCTCTTCTTGGTCATGAGTTACATAAATCATAGTAATTCCTGTCTCATCATGGATTCTCTTAATTTCATCTCTTAAATAGCCTCTGAGCTTAGCATCAAGAGCTGAGAGAGGTTCATCAAGCAAAAGAATTTTAGGTTTTGAGGCAAGGGCTCTTGCAAGAGCAATTCTTTGACACTCTCCACCCGATAGGGATTCAACCTTTCTCTCTTCAAAACCTTCTAAACCTACTAATGATAGTAATCGAGTAGCCTCTTTGTATCGCTCAGTTTTTTTGACTTTTCTAATTTTTAATGGATAGGCAATATTATCTTTAACTTTTAAATGAGGGTAGAGTGTGTAATCTTGAAAAACCATAGCAATTTCTCTCTGGTTAACAGGAAGAGATGTTAAATCGACATCGCCTATTCTAACTTCTCCCTCATCTAGAGGTAATAATCCTGTAATTAAACCTAGAGTTGTAGATTTACCACAACCACTTGGGCCTATAATAGAAATAAGTTGTCTCTCTTTTGCAACAAATTCCATATCTAATTTAAACTCGCTAAATTGTTTTTTTAATCTTATATTTATTTCACTCATTATTTTACCTTTTGACTTGATCCTGTTGTTATGAATACTATGGCACAAACTATTATTAAAATAGTACCTAGAGCACATGCTCCTGCAAAGTTATAAGATCCAATTAGTCTATACATAACCACAGGTATTGTTTCTATTTTCGATGATGATAGTACTAGTGTTGCATTAATTTCTCCCATACTAGTTGCAAAGGAAAATATTGCAGCTTTAATTAGAGGCTTTTTTATTAGTGGTAATTCAATATCAATAAAGGCTCTAAAAGGAGTGGCTCCTAAACTAATTGCACTTAGACTTAGTTCCTTTGGCAATTTATCTAATTCGGGAGTTATAATTCTCAGTGCAAATGGTAGTGCTATAATTAAATGTGCTAATACAACTAATATCATTGGTGGAATAAAAGGTGCTCTAGCTGCAATTAGATAATATCCTAGTCCAATAATAACAGAACTGATTGCAATGGGTAACATAGCTATTAATTCAATTAAAGATGAAGAGAATGTATTCTTTCTCTTTGTTGCAATAGCAAGAGATAAAACAATTGGTATGATTAATAGAGCCACAATAGTAGCTATTTTCAATGAACTAAAAATAGCAGGAGTTGCATCATTCATAACACCTGAAGAGCTTTCCATTCCAAATAATTGTCTATAATATTTAAGTGTAAAAACCTTAGCTCCACCGCGAGAAACAGTTCCTATAAGAGATTTAAAAATAATAGATAAAATTGGTGCTAAAACAAAAATAATTGCCATAAAGAAATATATAAGAGATGCAATTTTTCCACCCTTAGATGTTGGCTTTTTTTGCTTGTAATATGAATCATTTACAATGCTTTCAGATGATGATAGCCATTTTTGTGATGATAAATATAGGAGAAGTAAAAGAATACAAAAGATGATTGAAACAATTGAATATGATGCGGCAGCATTGATATTCATATTAATTCTAGCCTGTCTGTAGATTTCAACTTCCATAGTTGTATATTTAGGACCACCACCTAAAACTAAAATGATTGAAAAACTTGTGAAACAAAAAAGAAATACTAGAAGTGAACTTGATAGTATTGAAGGCAATAATCTTCTAAGTGTTACATTAAAAAATGTTTGAACTCTAGAGGCCCCAAATACATAGGAGGAACTCTCAAGTTTTGGATCAAGATTATCCCAATAAGTTGTAACAAGTAAAAGAATAACCGGGAAATTATAAAATGAATGAGCAAGTATAATAGCTTTATATGAATATAGTATTTTAAGTGGTGCTTCATCTAAATTAAATATTTTCATAAGTAGTTGATTTAATACGCCATTATTTCCATAAAAAGATACAAAGCCTAGGATAACTAAAATTGAAGGTAATACGAATGGTATACTACAGATTCCTAATATCAATTTTTTACTCTTTATCTCATAGTTAGATAAAAGATAGGCTCCAGGTAATCCTATTAGTAAACAGATTAGTGTTGAAATTAATGCTTGGTTAATTGTGAATGACAATATTTGTCTAGTATATTGACTTGTAAAAGCTTCTTTTATAAAAGAAAGAGTGAAATCTCCATCTTTAACAAAAGCTTGTGTAAGTGTATTAATTAATGGAACTAAGAAAATTAAAACTATTAAAATAATAGATGGAATAGGTATTATTTTTTCAAAATTATTTTTCTTATTTACATTGTAATTTGGCATAAAAAATCCTTTAGATAATGTATTTGAATATTATTTCATATTAGATAAAACAACAAGTTATATTAAAAATAATACTCTAATATAATATCAATTAAGAGTAAAAATAATGAGGGGACTAGCCCCTCATATAATACATTGTGAAAACTTTATTTAGACATTAATGTTGTCCACTGTTCTAACCACATATCAAGGTTTTCATCAATATCCTTATAATCAATTGATAATTGTTTTTCAGGAATTGGAGCCCATTCATATGCATCAGGTAGTGAAGCAGTTGAATTTGTTGGATACATTGTATTTGTAACTGCAATATCATATTGTGCATCGCTTAATACAAATTCGATGAATTTTTTTGCATTTTCTTTTCTAAGTGAACTCTTAACTAATGCAACTCCTTCAATTGTTAAACTGTGACCCTCTGCAAAAATAGCAGCTCTGTAGCGAGTTGTATCTTCCCACATTACATGATAGGCAGGAGATGTTGTATAAGATAATACAATTGGAGCCTCACCTTCTGTAAACATACCATAGGCTGATGACCAACCATCTGTAATAGTTAGTGCATTATCTTTGATGTTTTCCCACCAAGTTAAATAATCATCGCCAAATACTTCTCTTGTCCAAAGTAAAAGACCAAGACCTACTGTTGATGTTCTAGGATCAATTAATATTATTTTATCTTTGTATTTTGGATCAGTTAATTCTTCAAGACTTTTTGGAATATCATCACCTTTAATCTTTTCACTGTCATAAACAAAAGCAAAATCACCATAGTCAAAAGGATTTAATGTGTTTGTTTTATCAAAGATTAGATGGGATGGAATATCCTTAATAGATGGTGCATCATATGCTTCAAATAAAGATGTATTTAGAGCCTTAGCAGCAAGGTCATTTGGAATTCCTAAAACAACATCAGCTACAGGTGAATCTTTTTCAAGTTCAACTTTATTTAACATTTGAGGACCGTCTCCTGCTGAAATTAAATCAACTTTAATGCCAGTTTTCTTCTCAAAGCTATCAATAACTTTTTGACCTGGTCCCCATTCTCCACAGAATGAATCATAGGCATAGACAGTAAGAGTGTTATCTTCAATCTGTTGAGATGGAAGATCTGATTGTGAGTCTTTTGCACCTTGTGCAAATAGATTGGCTGTTGTTAATGCAATTAGCATCACAATAAATAAAATGTGCTTTTTCATAATTTAAAAAAGTCTCCTAATTATATAAATGTGAGCCATGGGAAAATATTAAGTTGATAAAAGAGAAGTCTCCTTACGCTGGTATTATCCAGATCAAGTAAACGGGTTTTATCTCAGGCTTGTAGGCCACCCCAGGACTTTGTAATAGCATATTGTTTGTCATTATGATTGTCAAGTTAGTTGTGTTGTAGTAAAATTGAATTATGCAAAATTTAATTAGTGGAAAAACGGCTTCCTACATTGATGAGAAGTCTCAGGAAGTATATAAAATTCCTTCAATTTGTCTAATGGAGGAAGCAGGTCTAAAGGCTTGGCAATTTATAAAGAGCAAGATAGATGTTAATGAACCCCTTGTAATAATAGCTGGTAGTGGAAACAATGGTGGAGATGCCCTTGTAATTGCTAGAGAGGCTATAAATGATGGTGTTAATGATATACTTGTTATATTGTTAGGTTCTCATATCTCTGAGTGTAATAGAATTCAGAGAGAGATAATTAAGAGATATCGTATTTTTAGTGTAAGTCTAGAAAATCATGATATAGATCCTACTACACTTCAATCAATTGCAACAGCCTCTACAATTATTGATGCTATTACAGGCACTGGTTTAAAAAGTCCTCTAAGGGGTGATGCTGCATTATTAGCAAATAAAATTAATGAAAGTAGTGCTAAGGTTTTTAGTATAGATATTCCATCAGGACTTGGTGATGAAGTTAATGTAAATAGTATTTGTGTTAAGGCTGATTATACTATTTGCATGGGACCTTTAAAAAGTATTTATTATAATCCTAATGTACACTCAAAATGTGGTGAGTTGTATTCATTAAATCCATCATTCCCTCCATTTATAACTAACAGTGTAAAACCATCAGCCCTATTAGCAAATGATGAAATACCTCAATTAATTCCTCTTGATATTGATGCCTATAAAAAAATTAGAGGCCATCTTGCTATATTTGGTGGTTCGGATAAATACACAGGAGCTGTTAGGCTCTCTGCAAAGTCTGCTTTTGTTTCAAGAGTAGGATTGGTTAGTACTTTTGTAGATGAGATTATATATCCGATTGTTGCAAGTGAATCTCCCTCAGTAATTGTTCATCCTACAACAGAGATAGATGATATAAATAAATATAATACTCTATTATGTGGACCTGGTTGGGGAGAAAATAGAGAAGGCTTGCTATTATCACTTCTTAAGACAATGAAGCCTGTAGTAATTGATGCAGATGGAATTAGAGCCTTCTCCTCTCTATATTCAAGCGGAAAAATTCAAGGTCATGGAACTATTATTTTAACTCCTCACATGGGAGAATTGAGAATATTAGCATCGGCAATTGTTCCTGAATATAAATGGAATGTAGGAAAAGATGACAAGCCTGAAGATTTTTTAAAGTTGTTACAGAGTATTAGCATTAAAACCGGCGCTATTATTGTATGTAAATCATCTGTAACTTTTATTGCAACTGCAGCAAGAGTTCCTATGGTAGTAAGTGGTGATAACCCATCTCTTGGAGTAGCGGGTTCAGGTGATGTATTAGCCGGTTGTATTGCTGCATTACTAGCTGGTGGACTATCTCCTTTTAAGAGTGCTTTATATGGAGTTCTCTATCATAAAGAGGCAGGAGAGTTATGCCATAGAGAATTTGGTTACTATGATAGTATGAAATTAATTGAAGGTATTGGAAAGGTAATTGCCAAATGATGCAATTGTGGTTAATAACATTACTTTATTTGACTTATACAGGTTTAATTTTTTTAACACCTTCTATTGGAATTTATAATCCAACTCTTTTGAGGATTCGAGATTATCTATTTAATCATGAAAAATATATAATACTAATAATGCTTAGTGGTTATATATTGTCTCTATTAACACTATTTTTCCCCTTAGGTCCTGGACCATCAATTTTAGGGGATTTACTAGTTTCAATATTTCTTTTTCTTTCAGCTATAAATTTCACATTCATATTGTTTAAAAAAGAACTCTCAATTGTGATTGATGAAAATATAATTACGAGACACAGAAATTATGCTATAATAATTTTCATTGTTACTTTATTACACTTTTTATTTCCAACTTGGGTAATACTGTAGTAATGGAATATTGGAGAATTATATGAGAAATGAAATGGAAAGAATTACAACTGCAGGCATTTGTATTCGAGATAACAAAGTATTAATTGGTAAAAGAATATCAAAGGGATCTATTGGTAATTCATGGGAATTCCCTGGTGGTAAGAATCGTTGGGGTGAGAGCGTTGAGGAAACACTTAAGAGAGAGTTTAAAGAAGAACTCGATGTTGATGTTTCTGTAGGCAAAGAAATTGCTACTCACGATTTTGAAAATAAAGGAGTTCATTATTTTTTAAAAGCACATGAGATTACAATTTTAGATCCATCTCCTGTTTTTAAGTTATACGTTCATACAGAATTCAAGTGGGAAAGTTTAGATAATTTAGAACAATATGAATTTGCACCAAGTGATAGAGCTTTAATTAGTCAAATAAAGGATTATTATGGATTTGCTTAATAAAATTGATGAATTATTATTTGATCCTAAGATTGAAAATAATGTAATAGCAATTACAGGTGGTGGTGGTAAAACAACCACTATGATAGCACTTGGTGAGTATTACAAAGCAAAAGGCTATAGTGTTTTATTAAGTACTAGTACAAAAGTTCAATCTCCTAGAGTTTTTGATTTTAAAACTAATCATAGCTTTTATGATGAATGTAGTTTTTTCTCTCATGAACCTTTAAAAGGCGAATCTGTAGTATTTGTTGAACAACATATTATGGATTCAAAAAAAGCTCTCTCTCCTCGTTCTGAAATATTACCTATTATGAGTAAAAAATATGATGTAACTATCTTAGAAGCTGATGGAGCTAGATGTTTACCACTTAAAATACATAGCGAGAGAGATCCTGTTATACCATCAAATGTAAGTGCAGTATTAGCTATTGCAGGAATGAGTAGTCTAAATCATAGTGCAGCTAATTTTTGTATGGGTGAGGCTGATATGGAAAAGATTGTTAATAAAGAGTATTTACAATCTTTGATTGATGATAGGGAAGGTTTACTCAAGAGAATTGAGAATAATCATAAATCAACTATTTTGTTTAATCAAAGTGATTTAATTTCTAAATTAGATATAGAAATTTTGAAGAGCCTCATAAGTCCTTCTCCAATAATTGTTGGATCAATAAAAGAAAATAAGATTTATTAATAATTAAAAAGTGATAAAAAAAGAGAGCTATAAGCTCCCTTTTTTTTACCATTTCTGATTACATAACTGTATTGTCTGGAATAATTGCATTCTTTCTAATAACAATAATTCCATCACGGACTGAATACATATCTGTATCACAATCATCTCTTTTAATATCATCAACACCAATTCTACAACCGTTACCGATTCTAGCATTTTGGTCAATAATAGCTTTTTTAATAATTGTTCCACGACCTATTCCTTGGTTAGGAATTCCTTTTTTTGCATTTTCTTTTAAATCTTCAGCTGTTTCATAGTAGGAAGCTCCCATACAATAAACACCATCAAGACTTGCACCGCTTTCAATAATAGTTCTAACACCAATGATTGAATTCACAATATATGCGTTTGTAATAATTGAACCTTCACTTGTTAGAGAACTGGAAATATTACAGAAGTTAATCTTTGTTGCAGGTAGGTGACGACGGTGAGTATAAATTGGTCTATCCTCATCATAGAAATTGAAATCAGGTGTCATTGAAGCAAGATTTAAGTTTGTATCATAGAATGCTTTAATAGTACCAATATCTTCCCAATAACCATCAAAGATATAAGAAAATACTTTTCTAGTTTCAATTGCTTTTGGAATAATTTCTTTACCAAAATCAGTTAAATCATTGTCTAGAACTTCTTCCATAGTTTTTGCATTGAAAATATACATACCCATGCTTGCAAGGTATTCATTTTCTGGACAAATTTCTTTGTTAAGAGAAGTCTTTAAGAACTCTGGTGAAACTTTATATTCACTAATGTCTAAATCATCAGCAGGTTTCTCATAGAACTTTTTAATAGTACCATTTTCATCAGCTCCAATAATGCCTAGTCCTGTAGCTTGTGATCTTGAAATTGGTTTAGCTGCTATAGAAATCTCAGCTCCAGATTCAACATGTTTTTTAAGCATGTCTTGTAAATCCATACTATAAAGTTGGTCACCAGATAGTATAACATAATACTTTGGTGCTTGATCTTTAAAGTGTAGCATGTTTTTTCTTACTGCATCTGCGGTACCTTGATACCAAGTAGTTGTAGTTAAAGTTTGTTCTGCTGCAAGAATTTCAACAAATCCACGAGTAAAAGCACCAAATTGATAGGTGTTATTAATATGGTTGTGTAATGATGCAGAGTTAAACTGAGTTAATAGATAAATCTGCATAATATCACTGTTGATACAATTGGAAATTGGAATATCAACCAAACGATATTTTCCTGCAAAAGGTACTGCCGGTTTTGCTCTGTCTTTTGTTAATGGATAAAGTCTTGTTCCTTTACCACCACCTAAGATAATTGCTACTGCGTCTTCTGTTTTCATATATTTTTATATCCCCCTATGATATATTTCAATATACTGTTTTGCTGATTTGTCCCACGTGAAATCAGTTTGCATACTTCGTTTTTTCATTTTTTCTATTTGAGCTTTATCTTTATAATATAATGATATAGCTTTTTCACTTTCTTTTATTATAGCACGGCTTTTAATATCGGAGAATAAAAAACCAGTTCCTTTTTTAGGCTCTTCTTCTATATCAACTATAGTATCAGCAAGACCTCCAGTTCTTCGTGCAATAGGTAAAGTACCGTAGCGAAGTGAATATAATTGATTTAATCCGCAAGGTTCATATCTACTTGGCATCAAGAAGAAATCACTTGCACCTTCAACCCTGTGTGCAGCTTTATTACTAAATAAAATATTTACAGATAAGTTATCATAAATTTTATCAAGTTCATTAAGTTTATCAACAATTCTTTGATCACCTGTTCCAATTATAATAAATTGAACTCTGTTGTTTTTTACAATTGTTTCAAGTGCACATGTATCTCCTTCAAATAGTAATTCAAAGAAACCTTTTTGCTCTGCTAGGCGACTAATCATACTAAATAGAGGAATATCAGGATTAACTTCTAATCCAAATTCTTTTTGAACTTCAGTTTTAAGTTTTTCTTTTCCACTTAGGTCTTCAAAATTATAATGGCTACTAAAGTTTTCATCACTCTCGGGATTCCATTCATCATAGTCTATACCATTAATTATACCAAATAGGTTTTCAGATCTTTCTCTAAGAACCTCTTCAAGATTGCAACCTAACTCAGATGATTGAATTTCTTTTGCATAAGTTGGACTTACTGTTGTGATGAAGTCTGAAAATTCAATTCCTGTTTTTAACATATTTACTTGCTTATCAATACCACTGTATGTGAACATCTTTTCATCTAAAGGTATGTTAGCACTTAGCGCATCAAATTTTGAGTAAATGCCCTGATATGCAAGGTTATGAATTGTAAAAACACTTTTTGTTTTACTAAAGAACTCATCTTTTGATTGTTTTAAGAGATAAGGTATAAAACCTACTGTCCAATCATGAGCGTGGACGATGTCTGCTTTAAAATTTAATTCTTTACAAAGTGGAAGGGCAGCTTTTGCTAATAGCATATATCTTGCAAAGTTGTCTGCATATGGAGTAAATGAGTTATCACCATATATTCCTGATCTTTGGCTAAAGTAAGGATGAACTAATGCTAAATATCTTACTCCATTTAAGTTTTTTTCAATAACTTCAACATTTTCCATTTTGTTGTTTATCTTAATCTCAAAAGATGCAATTGGCTTAGAAAAACCTTTTAAATCAATAAACTTGTATGCTGGCATTAAAATACAAACATTGTTTTTTAATTTAGATAGAGCACTAGATAGTGCTCCAACTACATCTGCTAATCCCCCTGATTTAGAAAAAGGGACGGTTTCACTTGTGACCATTAATATATTCATGACTTTATTATGGACTCTTAGGGACCAAACGTCAATAAAAAATAAGTAATTAATTGTCAGTTAATACTATTCTAATAGGAGTTTTATTGTTTAGAATTTGAGTTAATATATTGTTTATTTTTTACCTACTAAATAATTAATTAAAACTTATTATTACATAACTAATAAATGATTAATGTCAGAAATTATTTAAATTTTTTAAATCAATTAACCAAACTATAACAAGTTGATTTATATTTTATATTGCAATTAATAAAATTCAAACATTAGGTGATAAAAACTTTTATATTATATTTATTTTTTATTTGTATTAACAAAAAAAAGAGCCTAAAAGATTATTATCTTTTAGGACCCATTACTAATTACTTAGTAATTATTTTTAATAAGCATTACCACTGATATTATCAATGTATTCACTTGCAGCATGAGCGGCAATTGCTCCATCACTTGTTGCAGTTACTACTTGTCTGAATGGAGTGTTTCTAACATCACCAATTGCATAGAATCCAGGAAGGGAAGTTTCCATACTTTGATTTGCATCAACATATCCATGATCATCTAAAAGATCTTTTGGAAGTAATTGAGTTTGAGGAAGCATTCCTGCAAAAATAAATACTGCCTTTGTTTTATGTGTAGTTTGTTCTTTTGTATTTACATCTTCTAATACAATAGCACTAACTTTATTATCTTCGCCTAGAATTTCAACTGGTTTAACATTCATTATAGTTTTAATATTAGATTTCTCAACTAATTCGATTAGGTTTTGTTGAGCTCTAAATCTGCTTCTTCTATGAACTATAGTTACATCATCTGATAATTTGTTTAAGAATAATGCGTCAGTTAGAGCAGTATCACCACCACCAACTACAAAAATAGTTTGATTCTTAAAGAATGCACCATCACAAGTTCCACAATATGATACACCGCGACCGTTATATTCTTCTTCACCAGGAACATCAATGTGTCTGTGTTTAGCACCTGTTGCCCAGATAATAGTTTTTGTTTCAACTTCATCTTCTTTAAGTTTTACATAAAATGTATCGCCTTTTTTTTCAAATGAAACGAATTCATCATACACAATTTTAGCGCCAAATTTTTCTGCTTGATTTTGTAGCATTTCACCGATTTCAAAACCACTAATTGGTTTGTCAATTCCGGGATAATTTTCAATTGAATCAATATATGCTAATTGGCCTCCTGGCATAAGCGCTTCTACAATTACAACGTCTCTACCAGCTCTTGCACCATATTGACCAGCAGATAATCCTGCAGCCCCACCACCAATTATTAACATATCAGTTTTAATCATTTATATATCCTTTAACATTATTAAATTATGTTTCTATTTTAATATTTCTATTATAATATAACTAAAGTTTCTCAAAAAATAAAGTTACTTTGTCACACAATGATAACATAACTTATCAAATGAAGATAAAGAATTTTTTTGATTTTTAATCATGTATAATTAATTGATTGCTAAGTAACAAATTAAAAAAGGATTAAAACCTTAATTCAAGTTTTAATCCTTTTCTTTTTTTATGTAAAATAATTTCTGTTGTATAGAAAAAGTTATTTATTCATTTCTATAATCTTTTTTTCAAGAGCTACTTCAGCATCACTTTTTCTAATATATGTTGGTCCAAAACCTAATTCAGCCGCACCATTTTCAGAAAATTCTTTTTCTCCAAGAGTTGCAAGTGTAAGGGCAAAATCATGGGAGCCATTATCAATAAATATTTTGACATTTGGATGAGATTCTAAAAGTCCTTTTTCGACTAACTTGTTATAAAAAGTTTGAGCATCAGGACCTGTAAATAGTAGTCTATCCTCATTTTTAATAAGAGTAATAAATTCTTCTTCATTTGTATCAACATCATTTGTGATTCTTTGACCATCTTTAAATATGGCTGTATAAAATCTTCTTTTCTTTGCATCAATTACAGGAACTACAGTTCCATCAAAATAAGATACTTGGGATGCAAAAACTTTATTTGTATCAACAGCTACTAAAGGAGTGTCTGTTGCAAGACTAATTCCCTTTAAAGCACTCATACCAATTCTTAGGCCAGTAAATGATCCAGGACCTTTAGGACATACAAGCAAATCGTAATCTTTTAGTGTTAATCCCATTTCTTTTGTAAGTTTAATGATTCGAGGAACTAAATTTTCACTATGTTCAATTTTTCCAATATGATGAAAAGATGTTTGTTTTTTATCACTAATAATTGCTATGTTCATAGCTTGTGTACTTGTATCAACAGCTAGTATATTCATATTAAAATCCTCTTATTCCTCAAGACCAGAAACATTGATAACTCTATCTTGATTGTCTTCTATTGATAATTCAATGTAGATAGTATCTTCAGGAAGCATTTCATCAATCTTCTCAGACCATTCAATTAATGTAATACCATCTCCATATAGCATTTCTTCACCACCCATCATTTCAAATTCATCACATCCTGAGATACGATACAAATCCATATGATAGAGAGCTCTATCCCCGTCATATTCTTGTAGAATAGTGAAGGTAGGGGAAACAATAGCCTCATTGATATTTAGATATTCTGCAATACCTTTAGCAATTACTGTTTTACCAGCACCAAGACTTCCTCTAAGAGATACAACAGAACCTGCTTTTAATTTCTTTGCAAGCTCTCGTCCAAATTCAAGTGTTTCTTGAGAGCTATGACTAATAAATTTCATATTAATTATCATCTCCAATAATTATTGACTCATCCTCTCTTTTTTTAGGAGCATGATGAGAGTGTCCACTAATTTCCTCATATTCAGTAATGTCTTCAACAACTTCCTCAATAATTGGGTCTTCAAGTGTTTCACCAGTTGCACTACAATAAGCTTTTGACAAGTGAATAACTAAAGGATCTTTTTCATCTAGAACTCTAGCTTTTTCTAAAAGATATCTTGCCTTATCATAATCTTCATCTTCTAATTTTAAAAATGCTAAGTTTGTTAAAATTTTAAGATTTTCAGGTTCTAAATCAAGAGCACTATCTAGATAGAATACTGATAATTCTTTGTGACCTTCTTCAAGTGCACAAATAGATAGTTCGTTGTATATCTCACTATTGCTTTCACCAAGTTTAATACACTCTAAAAAACACTCTTTAGCAGCTTCGAACTTCAATTTACGACGTAGAGCCCAACCCTTTAGGAAGTGAGCATTCCAAACATCATTATTGCCTTCTAAATATTTGTCTAATAGTTCAATTGCTTTGTCTTCATTACATAATTGGATTTCATCATAGGCTTGAAGTAGTGTTGCATCATCTGTGAGTTTGTTATTAATGTCTTTTAAAACATTTGCAACTCTCTCTCGTCTTTGATCATCTTCCTGAGAATTTTCCATGAATTTTTCAAAATAATCTCTTGCACTGTCAATGTTATTTTGATAAATGTGGAAATATGCAATCTCACATAATAAATCAGGGTCATTTTGATTTTTTTCCAAACCTTCAACTAATGTGTCAATTGTTTTTTGTTGGAAGTAATCATAGAGAGCATCTTTGCCTTCAGTGTCTTCAGCTAAAGTAGCACGTTTTGCATAGTGGGTTGCTAAGTTAATAAAAGAAGCACTTTGTGGAGCTAGGTGATTAACAACTAAAAATAGCTCTTCACTAAAATCGTAATCTTCTTTTTTTTCTTTTGCAATGGCTGCAATGTTTAATTGTTCAACTGATTCAGGTTGAGATGCAAGTACGAAATTTCTATAGTACTCAAAATTCTCATGGTCAGGATTCCAAGCAATAATTTTCAACATTCCTGCGATAATTCTTTCAATACTAACATCTTCGGATTCCATACGATCATGATTTTCAGGTAATTGTAATGGAATTGGAATAGTTGGATCTACTTTAAAATTTCCGATTGTTTGTTCTAGGTCTTTAGGTAAGTTAATAAAGACTATACCTTCAGTTTTGTTAGATAAATTCACTCTTGTTTCCTTAGATATGTATAAAAAAAAGTGATGCGAATAATTAGACTGCTCTTGAACCTATTGGTTCAAGGGGGTTACCAGTTGGCCTCAAATTCTGTTCCCGTTATGCCTCAAAAGAGGAGGAGCAATGCAGAGAAGCTATGCCGTAACCCAAATGTAAAAGTTGAGCCAAGAGACACGTGTCTGTTATTCACATCACTATATAATTTTCAAGTAACATTAATGTCTATAAATATATTATATCAACCAATGATAAAGATAAAGTAGTTTTTAATAATTTGTTTTATCTCAACTTTTATCTTATGTGCGAGAATATAGAAAAGATTAAGATAAATCAAGTATCTATATAAAAAAAAGACGAGCAAATTGCCCGTCTTCATAAATTTAAATGAAATAGAGTTAAGTTAAATTGTCTAAATCCTCTAAGTCACTCTCATCGTCTAGAATTAAAGTATCTTCAAGATCATCTAATTCAGAAAGGTCTTCTCCTAGTAAAGCATCACCGGAAGTAAATCCATCAGCTGCTTCAAGTTCAGTATTCTGAGCTTCAAGTAACTCGATATCATCAAGACCTTCGATTGCGTCGAGAGTTTCAATAGATTTATTAATACTTTCCTCAAGTTGTTTGGAATTGTCTTTGTAATCATCAACATAAGATTGTAATTCAATA
This sequence comes from Sphaerochaetaceae bacterium, assembly GCA_963678765.2. GTDB lineage: Bacteria > Spirochaetota > Spirochaetia > Sphaerochaetales > Sphaerochaetaceae > Pleomorphochaeta. The sequence goes on from CAXXVM010000003.1 coordinate 256,742, forward strand.
ACACGGTTATTTGAGAATGTATAATCCATTTTCAATTTAGCATGTTCTGATTTTAATTCATCTAATTCTTTTGTTAAAAGTTCCATATTTGAAGTTAAAGCTGAAATTTGATTATTCAACCCGTCAATATTGGAATTTAAAGTAGAATTTTTAGTTTCTAACTCTTTATTATTACTTCTTAAAAAATTTATAAGAGTAACAGCTTTTTTAGTTCGTAACTCTAATAGATCAATTTTATCTTTAATTTCTGATGCCATCAAATTCCTCCTTAAGAATTTAAATAACTTTATATCAGTAAAAGTTTATTAAGCTAAAACGCTTTTAACCTGTTCAACTAAAGCTTTGAATGTTGTTTTGTCTTCAATAGCCATGTTTGATAAAGCTTTACGGTTTAATGAGATGTTAGCTAAAGATAAACCGTGCATGAATTGAGAGTATGTTAAACCTTCAGCTCTTACAGCAGCATTAATTCTAGCGATCCATAATTTACGGAAATCTCTTTTTCTTTCTTTACGACCGCGGTAAGCATATTGACCAGCTTTTGCAACTGCATCTTTTGCTACACGGTTATTTGAGTGACGACGACCATAGTAACCTTTGGCCTGTTTTAAAATCTTCTTTCTTCTGTCTTTACGTTTTGTACCGTCAACTGCTCTTGGCATTTTTAATTTCTCCTATTAGGTGTATGGAAGTTGTGCTCTAACTTTCTTAGCTTCACATTCGGCTAGAATTCCAGGGTGACGTAAGTTTTTCTTACGTTTTGTGGTTTTCTTAGTTAAAATATGGCGAAGTCCTTGTTTCTTAAAACGAACTTTACCACTACCAGTAACAGAGAAACGTTTTGCAACGGATTTTCTTGTTTTCATCTTTGGCATTTTGCATTACCTCTTATAATTATTTTGTGCGTCGTCAGGGAACAAGACCCCCGAAAACAGCTATATTAAAAACATTCAACGAATGTTTATTAATTCTTTTTGTTAACTTTTTTAGGACTAATCATCATACTCATCATTTTGCCTTCCATAATTGGACGACGATCAATATTAAATTGAACTCCATTTTCTGATAATTCATTCAAGATTTTATCAAGAACAACTTTACCAAGTTCAGTGTGAGCTAGCTCACGACCTCTAAAACGAATTCCAACTTTAACTTTATTACCTTCACCTAAAAATTCAGCAATAAACTTACTCTTAGTAACCAAATCGTTTCTTTCAATCTTTGGTTGCATTCGAATTTCTTTAACTTTGATTATTGTTTGGTTCTTTTTAGCTTCACGGATACGTTTTTCTTGTTCGTATCTGTATTTACCGAAATCCAGTATCTTGCATACGGGTGGTTTTGCATTAGGGGATACTTCTACTAAGTCTAAACCCTCAGCGTCTGCTAGGTTAACTGCATCATAAATACTCATTACACCTTTCTGTTCACCAGATGCATTAATTACAAAAACTTCTTTTGCGCGAATCTGTTTGTTGATTCGTAAATCTTTTATAGCCATCGAACTCCTTGAGTTTCTTTTTATTAAACTCATAAAAACATAAAATATTGTATCAGATATTTCTGATATCTGTTTAAATATAACATTAATGTATAATTGAGTCAAAGCATTAACTCAATTATTTTTAAACTTATTAACCTTTTTTATAAAAAAACCACCCAAACTTTACGAGTGGGTGGTCGATATTTAAAGATAAATATTAAGCTTGGTTAGCACTACCTAAAACATCTCTGTTCTTTTGCATGTACATTTCTTTTAGAGCTGAACGTGCAGGTCCTAAATATTTTCTAGGATCAAAGATTTCAGGGCTTTCGTTGAATACACGACGAATAGTTCCAGTCATAGCTAAACGACCATCACTATCGATGTTAATTTTACAAACAGCACTCTTAGCAGCTTTTCTTAGTTGGTCTTCAGGGATACCAACACTATTTTGTAGGTGACCACCGTTTTCATTGATCATCTTAACAAATTCCTGAGGAACTGATGATGAACCGTGAAGTACGATAGGGAAACCTGGTAGTTGTTTTTCAATTTCTTCTAGAATGTCAAAACGTAGTGGAGGTGGAATTAAAACACCATCAGCGTTTCTAGTACATTGTTCTGGTTTGAATTTATTAGCACCATGAGATGTACCAATAGAAATAGCTAGTGAATCAACGCCAGTTTTGCTAACGAAGTCAATAACTTCTTCAGGTTGAGTGTATGTTGAGTGTTCTGCAACAACATCATCTTCAATACCAGCTAATACACCTAATTCACCTTCAACTGTTACGTCGAATTTGTGAGCGTATTCTACTACTTTCTTTGTTAAAGCAACATTTTCTTCATATGGAAAATGAGAACCATCAATCATTACTGATGAGAAACCATTATCAATACAATCTTTTGCTGTTTCAAAAGAATCACCATGATCTAAGTGTAATACTACAGGGATATCAAATCCTAGTTCATGTGCGTATTCTGTTGCACCACGTGCCATATTTCTTAAAAGGTTAATGTTAGCGTAATCGCGAGCACCTTTAGATACCTGTAGGATTACAGGTGATTTTGTTTCTACACAAGCCATGATAATAGCTTGTAGTTGTTCCATGTTGTTGAAGTTGTAAGCTGGAATTGCGAATCCACCTTTTACAGCTTTAGCGAACATGTTTCTTGTGTTAACTAGACCTAAGTCTTTGTAATTAGTCATATTTGCACCTCGAATTATGATATTTAGTTCTGTAATAAAGTAGCTTTTTGTTCCATTTGAGTCAACAACTTTAAAGTATATATTGACCAATGTGTAAATCAAATGTACAGTTTTTTTATGGAAAAAAAGAAAATAAATAAAAAAATATTGATTTTGTTGCTCTTTGTTGCAATAACTCTAATTTTTTCTTTTTTCATTCAGTTGCTACCCAATGTTATTTTTCTTACTGATAATCAATATTATGAGAATGTTATAGAGAAGCAAAAGTTCAATTTAAGTGTGGAGTCTTTAAAAAAAGGAAAGCATTTAAAGATAAAAAAAATAGAATATTTAGATGATAGTATTATGAGCTATATATATGATAATAATGCTACATTAATATTCTCTCCTTTAGTTTCCTACAAGATAATGAATGATGGAATTTTTAGTGAGATAGAAAATCCATATATCACAATCGGAGTGGATACTAATAAAGAGAATTCTAGGGTTGCAATAGTTGATAAAGAATATAAAGGCTGGGGAAAACTTGCTAGCCAATTAAAAAGAAGTAATCAACCTGTTTATCTTATAAGTGATTCATCCTGGCCTCAAAGCTTAGAGCGAGCTAAATACTTTAGAGATGAATTTGGAGAATCTGGCTTAACTTATATTGAAGCAAATGGAGAGGAATTGAAACAATATTCTCTTCAATTAATCGATAAAATAAAAAAAGAGGGAATTCATGAAGTTGTTTTCACAGGTTCTTCACTTTTTTCTTATTTTAGTAGTGAAGATGATACACTAAGTTATAGTCTACCATCTTCATTATCTACATCAATAGATTATAATCAAATAAATAAAGTTGTTTATGATGATTTAAGTTTGATTATAAAATCATTAGACACAAATGATAGAACCATTATTCTCTCTCAAGACGTTTGGGACTTCCAAGAAGGGTTGAAAAATTTCTTGCTACAGCGCTTGAAATCTCTTGAATCGAAAATTTATTAACCTCACTTGCTCTCTCATAAACTAATGGAATGAGGGAAGGGCTATTATGCTTGCCTCTAAAAGGTTCTGGAGGAAGGTATGGTGAATCAGTTTCTAATAATAATTGATCTAAAGGAATTGATGATAACACATCTCTTAGTTCTTTATTTTTGTTATAGGTAATAGGACCTGCAAAAGAAATCAATAAGCCCTTATTAAGTGCAGCTTGAGCAAGATCTTTTCCACTTGAAAAACAGTGTAATATACCACCATATTTAAATTCTCTATTATTAAGAATATCAATCATCTGTTTATCTGCATCGCGAGAGTGAATAATAATTGGAAGTTTAAGTTCATTTGCTAAATCTAATTGAGAATTAAATAATTCTTCTTGTTTAGAAACTGTTCCATAATTCCAATAATTATCTAATCCTATTTCTCCTATAGCTGATACTGGGTATTTACTCAATTGTTCTCTCAAAATTTTATCTTGCTCTGTAATACTTTCTTCTCTATCTGTAGCCCAAGGGCCAATGCCAGCTGAAAGGTGTATATTGCTATATTTTTCTAATGCTTTGTATCTAGCCTCTAAATCATCGCAATTTGTTCCAATATCCATACCTTGGAAATTAGATGAACTTAATAAAGATGTAATAGATTCCTTTTCCATCCACTGTTCATCAACTGACTTCTCGCTATTCAATTTACCTATGCTCTCCATAGATAGATAGTGAAAATGTGAATCTGTATATAATAAATTATTTACTGTAGAGTTTTCTAAAATTTGTAATCTTTTTGTTTTTGAATATTTTTTTGACATATTTATCTCTTTGTTAACTTTTTGATTAATAATAAGTTTTAAAGAAAAAAATGTAAATTGATTGTATTTTTTTTGCCTTTAAGAATTTGCTTAGTGCAATTATGCAGGATTCGGGCGAAAAAAAAAGTTACTACTATAAAAGTAATAACTTTTATGCCGGGGACGAGACTTGAACTCGTACGCCCTTGCGGACAAGGGATTTTAAGTCCCTTGTGTCTACCAATTCCACCACCTCGGCTAAAAAAATAAAAAATATAAAAAAGAATTATTTTAATGTATACACAAAAAAATAAAATAGTGCCGGGGACGAGACTTGAACTCGTACGCCCTTGCGGACAAGGGATTTTAAGTCCCTTGTGTCTACCAATTCCACCACCTCGGCTCTGAGCATTAACTTATCAAAAGTCGGGTATTACGTCAACTAGATTTTACAAAAAAAATGCTTTTTTTTTCAAAATCTTTTATT
>CAXXVM010000004.1:0-378456 GCA_963678765.2 Sphaerochaetaceae bacterium
ACCTTTTAAACCACCTTTTAAGGGTGTAGATAATAAAAGAGTATTAACCGTTAGAAATGTTCCTGATATTGATAGAGTTGTATCTGCTATGAATGGAGCAAAAAAAGCTGTTGTAGTTGGTGGTGGATTTATTGGAATCGAAATGGCTGAAAATCTTAAAGAGAAAGGCCTTGATGTTTCCCTAGTTGAAGCAGCAGATCAAGTAATGATAACACTTGATAAAGAAATGGTTGCTCCTGTTCACCAAACTCTCCGAGATAATGGAATTAAATTATATTTAAATCAGGCTTTAAAAGAAATCTCAGATAATGATGTTAGTGTTGATGTAATCCTTCCTGATGCAACAATTAAAGATGTTGATTTTGTTATTCTTTCAATTGGTGTTAGACCAGATTCTAAAATTGCAAGTGATGCTGGAATTAAAGTTGGACCTAGAGGTCACATTATTGTTGATGAGAATTGTTTAACAAGTGATAAACACATTAGTGCTATAGGTGACGCAATTGAATATCCATCTCCAAATACAGAAGGAAACAATACAATCGCTCTTGCAGGCCCTGTTAATAAAATGGCTAGACTTTGTGCAGATTACATTGTAAAAGGCTCTTGTCGTCCTTATAAAGGCACATTTGGTAATAGTATTGCAAAAGTATTTGATTTAAATGTTGGTAGTGTTGGCTTGAATGAAAAAACACTTAAAAGATTAAATATGGAATATACACCTGCAATTGTTCATGGTTCAGATCATGCTGGATATTATCCTGGAGCACTTCCTCTTTCTGTTAAACTTTTATTCAATAAAGAAACTGGCGAAATATATGGTGGACAAGCTGTTGGTTATAAATCAGTAGATAAAAAATTAGATGTACTCTCTTCTATAATGAGTCTTGGTGGAACAGTTGAAGATTTAGCTGGATTTGAACATAGCTATGCACCACCATTTAACAGTGCAAAAGACTTATTGAATATGCTTGGTTTCATTGCTTTAAATGTAGTTGATGGACTTGAGAATGTAGTATCCTATGATAAAGCTCTTGAAATGAAAGACAATGGTGCTCTTATTGTAGATGTTAGATCAAAAGAAGAGTGGGACCTAGGTCATCTTGAAGATTCAATTCTAATACCTCATTTTGCACTAAGAGATAACTTAGACAAACTTCCAAAAGACAGAGACATTATTTTAATGTGTAAAGTTGGATTAAGAGGATATATTGGTGAGAGAATTCTTCGTCAATATGGATATGATAGAGTATTTAACTTAACCGGTGGATACACAACATTATCTAATGCTCAAAATGATGAAAAACAAATATCTCTATATTGTGATGATAATAATGAAGATTCATCTGATTGCCAAAAGATGTACTGTGAAAAAAAACAGTCTGAACCAAGATTAGACTTAGACTGTTGTGGCCTGCAGTGTCCAGGTCCAATTGTTCAACTTAAGAAGAAAGTTGATGAAATGAGTGCAGGACAGGTAGTTCAAGTAAGTGCAACAGATCCAGGCTTTTTAAGAGATGTAGGTTCTTGGTGTAAAATGACTGGAAACGAATTGCTTGAATCAAGCAAGGAAAATGGTAAAATTGTAGCAGTAGTACAAAAATCATGTTCTCCTAGCATAAATTCATCAAGCAATTCAGCAATGGTTGCTCCTAGAAATGGTGCATCAATTGTAGTATTCTCAAATGATTTTGATAAAGCTATTGCAGCTTTGGTTATTGCAAACGGAGCAGCAGCTTCTGGTAAAAAAGTAACCATGTTCTATACTTTCTGGGGTTTAACAGTTCTTAGAACCAATCCTAAAAAGAAAATTAAGAAAGATGCTATGGGTAAAATGTTCTCTTCAATGCTTCCATCTGATATGGAACACCTAAAATTATCTGGAATGAATTTTGCAGGATTAGGTCCAAAAATGATGAAAAGCCGCATGAAGAAAAAGAATGTTGATCAGTTAAGAGCAATGTTTGATCAAGCAGTAGCACAAGGTGTTAAGATGATAGCTTGTCAGATGTCTATGGATATCATGGGTATTAGTGAAGAAGAATTATTACCTAATGCTGAAATTGGTGGTGTTGCAACCTATATGGAAGCAGCTGGTGAATGTGATGTAAATCTATTTATCTAGAATATAAAATTAAACAGGGTAGGTGAGGAAAACTCTACTACTCTGTAATTAATATGAAAAATCCCATATAAGTAAATTTCAATAAAGTGAAATATATTTAATATGGGATATTTTTTTTAGAAAGTTAATTTACTATTTATCTTCGATTTGATTTATAACTTGAGCATCTGTTTTAATAGGCACTATTTTTCTAAGGAAAGGGTGAATTCCTCTGAAAGTTTTTTCAAATTCTTCTTCACTTTCTTTTAGAGAAGCTTGCCATGCAGCACCAAAGCCAGGAGAGTTAAGTGTTAATCTATCAGCTGCTAATTGGTAAACATGCAATCTAGCAATTTCTCTTCTACCTGGTTTTTGAGAATATGTAGAAACTGTAATTCTTAGATTTTCATTTTGTTTTTTCACAGTTTCCAAATCACTTTTAAGTTTGTTAATACCTTCACTTTCAATATCCATTCGATCTGTAAGAATATTCTTTAATTTTGCTATCTCTTTTTGATATTGAAGTTCTTTTTTATGGTTGTTAGCTGCCATAGCAATTAAAATTACAACTGCAAGTACAGCACCTATTGCTAAGCCTATGAGAAATTGTTGCATAAGTCCTCCGTGTGTATAATAAAAATACTCTAATACTAGTTTTTTGTCAAAGATTAAAGCTTTAGATATTATTTTTGCATAAAAATATCCCCATATTATTAAATTAAAATGACATGAATAGCTTATTACATGTCATTTTTACTTCTCTGTCTATTAAAATCTGTAAAAATTAAATAGAGAGAGAAGTTTAATAATAGGGGATTTAAATAGAAATAATTATCTATTATTTAGTGAATCTTGCAACAACTGCTTCTTTAGAATTTTCAATTGCTTCAGGAATATTGATACGACCTTCAAATACAGCCATATCTTTAAATCCTGTACCAGTTAATAATACACAAATATTAGCATCTGCACCAAATTCTTTTTTAACATGTTCAACATCTTTTTTTAGACCAGCCCATGCACAAGCTGCAGCAGGTTCTACAAAGATACCAGCTTTACTTGTTAGTTCTAGCTGTGAGTTAATGATTTCTTCATCTTCAACTTCAACTGCCCAACCTTCAGATTCATTTATGTATCTAACTGCCATTCTTCCGTTAGCAGGATTTGATACTGAAATTGAATCAGCTCTAGTTGATGCACCATTAATTGCATTAAAGTTTTTATTCTTCCAAGCTTGAGAAATTGCATTACTCTTAGTACTTTGAACTGCTACAAGATGAGGCATTTTTTCAATTAAGCCAGCTTCTTTAAGATCATAGAAACCTTTATAAACACCAGCAAAAATACAACCATCACCAACAGGAACATACATAACATCAGGTACATTTCTGCCCATTTGTTCAAATAATTCGATTGAAACACTCTTTTTACCTTCAATTGTCATTGGGTTATAAGCTGTGTTTCTGTTGATTCCACCAAATTTATCAGTATATTCAATACTTAATGCAAAAGCATCATCATAGGTACCCTTGATAGGTACTACAGTTGCTCCGTATAATACTGACTGCATTAATTTATTTGCAGGAGCTGAAGCTGGAACAAAAAGAATAATTTCAAGACCGTATGCAGCACCTGCACAACTCATAGCAGCCCCTGCATTACCTGTAGATGCAAGTGCAATTTTATTTGTGTTAAAATGTAGAGCTTGAGCTGCAATTAACTGACTAGCTCTATCCTTAAAAGATCCTGATGGAAGAGTTGAGTCTAGTTTACAAGTTAGGTTAGTTAAACCTAATTCTTTAGCAAGTCTTTTTGGATTAGCTAATGGAGTATTACCAACTGGGTAAACATCTTTATCAACTACCTCATATGGGAAAAAATCATACATTGATACATGATCTTTTTTAGCTAATTCTTGAAGATCTTCTTTATTGTAGTGAACTACAAGATTACCTTTAGGGAAGGTTCCTTCTTCTTGATTAGCTGCACATTTTGGACATTGGTAAACAACTTCATCTGATTCTATTACATTACCACAATCATTACATTTATAAGTAAAACGCATATTATTTTAATTCCTTTTTTCAAGTTTGAAGGACACACTCAAATAGTATGTCCCTCAACTTTATTATATTATTACCTCAAAGAGGGTTTATTATTTAGCTTGAACTTCTTTATTGAAGTCTTCAATTAGAGCATCAATTTTTGCTGTTAAAGTTGGAATTTCTTCCCAATATGTTCTATCATACCATTGACGGTTGATTTCTTCATATGTTTTACCCTGTTGTTCTACCCATGTGTAGTACTTTAGGTTATGAACAGCTAATCTATCATAGTAGTTTAATTCTTTCATGTTAGCAATATTTTGTGCCATTAAAGCTTTATAGTAAATTCTGATACTATCTTCTCTATCACAAACTCCAAGTTGTTCTTCAAGTTCTTTTAATCTTGAAGTATACATTTCACTTGAATCTGTTAATACAGTTAATATAACATCATCTTCTTCCATCTCATAGTATTTAGCTACTTTAATTGCACCAAGCATGTTACCAACACCACTAATACCACAAAGTTCTAATCTTTCGATAGCTTCCTGAGATACACCCTTTTCAGCTAAGTATTTTTTGCCTTCAGGTTCGTTGAACATACGATAAACATCCATACAATCTGCATCATCAATAGCTACAACCATGTCTGTGTTTTTAACATTGTGAATCCAAGGAATATGTTTATCACCAATACCTTCAATTCTATGACCACCAAAACCATTTCTAAGAATAGTTGGGCATTGTAGAGCTTCAGCTGCAACAATTTTAAGATTTGGATATTCTTTTTTAAGGTGATCGCCAGCAGCTAGTGTACCACCTGAACCGGTAGCTGAAACATAAGCTCTAACATTTTTATCTTCAATTCCTAATTTATGCATAACATCAATCATTGCTTGACCTGTTACTTCATAGTGCCATAGGTAGTTTTCAAATTGTTCGAACTGATTGAAAATTACAATGTGTGCACCACGTTCTGCATCTAATTCATGACATTTGTCGAAGATTTCTTTAACATTTGATTCACAACCTGGAGTTGCAATAATTTCACCAGCAACACTCTTTAACCAGTTGAATCTTTCTTGACTCATTTCTTCTGGAAGAATAGCAATTGATTTACAACCTAATAGAGCTGAGTTATAAGCACCACCTCTACAGTAGTTACCAGTTGATGGCCAAACAGCTTGTTGGTCTACAGAGTCAAAGTTACCTGTAACTAGAGCTGGAGCTAAACAAGAATAAGTAGCACCTACTTTGTGAACACCACAAGGGAACCATTTACCAGCTAAAGCAATGATTCTTGCTTTTGTGCCTGTGATTTCACGAGGGATTTCTAAGAAATTTACATCACCAAATTCGCCGCCCTTAGCTTTTGGTTCGTTGTGCCAAGTAATTCTATATAGGTTAACAGGATCAACATCCCATAGGCCAGTAGTAGATAGTTTAGCTTTTACATCATCAGAAATTAGGCTAGGATTTAGCATCTCTTTAAATGTCGGTAGTGTTATACCCTGTTCTTTACAACGTTGAACGTTTTTAGCTCTTACATCTTTATTTACATTTAAGTTTATTAACATGTTTTTTTTTCTCCTTAATGAAAGATTAGTTATTCTTTTGTATCATTATATATTAAAAATATTGTTTGTAAAGTAAAAAAGTAAAAAATTTTATTAATACCTTACTTTTGATATTCTTTAATTAGTAAAATATAACTTTTTGAGCCTAAAAATTTGGTTAAGTTAAATAAGAATATTTTGTGTTTATTAGATAAATATATATATAAAGAGTTACTTTATTGCAAACTTATTGAAATAAATATTTACAAGACTTGATATTAATGTTATTTTACATTTATCAAAAAATTATATATTCTCGGGTTAAAGTGGTAAAGTTAGCTTTTGAGGATTCAACTTTTTTCCAAAATTCTTTTTGATAAAGAATTTCTAAATAAATAAAATACATTTTATATAAATTATTATTATAGCAATGCAGATCAACTTTTCTTAAATATATTGCACATTTTCAAAGTATTTTGTAATTAAATAAAAAAATACTGTATATATGGGACTTCAATCTTGTAAAAAAGGGTAGTTTTTCATATATTAATAAAAAATGTTGCACTTTGTTGCAAAAAACAGTTGACATCTGAGCAATTCGCTTTAATATAATACGTAGGCTAGTTCTTCTAGCAGATACAAGTAAGGAGTCAGTAATGGGTGATATCATGCGTCCAGTTCCATTTGAGGAACTAATTAACAGAATCTCTGGTGAATACAGAAATCAGAATTCAATATTTGGCCTTTCTAAAGATCAATTCTTTATCGACGAAAGAAAGAAATCAAATAAAGTTTTCAATCAAAGTAGTACTACCTGTGTAGGTCCAGCAGCCGGTCCTCATACTCAGTTAGCACAAAACATAATTACTAGTTATTTAGCAGGTGCTAGATTTATAGAATTAAAGACAGTTCAGATTATGGACACACTTGAAATTGCTAAACCTTGTATTGATGCAAGAGATGAAGGTTATAATGTTGAATGGTCAACAGAATATACACTTGAAAAAGCTTGGGATGAATATGCTAAGGCTTGGATTATCTGTCATTTAATTGAAAGTGTTATGAACGGTGGCAAAATTACTGAACCTACTTTCATTTTCAATATGAGTGTTGGTTATGATCTAAAAGGAATTAAAACTCCTAAAATGCAAACTTTCATTGATTCAATGATGGATGCTACAAAAAATCCTAAATTTAAAGAATATTTAGATGAATTAGACTCTTTAATTAAAGAAAAAGATTTATTTGCTGGTTCAGATTGGGCTGGAATGGAAGATAAACTATCTGATTTACCATCATCTATTTCTAATAAGATTTGTGAATCTGTAACATTATCAACAATGCACGGTTGTCCTCCAAAAGAAATTGAAGCAATTTGTAATTACATGTTAACAGAAAAAGACATTGATACATTTGTTAAATTAAACCCAACATTATTAGGTTATGATAAGGTTAGAGAGATTTTAGATGGTTTAGGTTATGATTACCTACACCTATCAAGAGAATCTTTTGAAAAAGATCTACAATATAAAGATGCTGTTGCAATGCTTCATAGACTTGTTGCAGTTGCTAAAGAAAAAGGTAGAGGTTTCGGTGTTAAACTAACTAATACTCTTGGTAGCGTAAATGATCAAGGTGAATTACCTGGTGATGAAATGTATGCATCTGGTCGTGCACTAATGCCAATTAGTGTTAATGTTGCAGCTCTTCTTTCAACTGAATTTGATGGTACATTACCTGTTTCTTATTCTGGTGGTGCAAATGCACTTACTATTGCAGATATCTTTGATACTGGTATCCGTCCTATTACTGTAGCAACTGATATGTTACATCCAGGTGGTTATGCAAGACTAGCACAAATGGCTAGAATTCTTGAAAGAAACACTAACTGGGATATGGATAAAATTGATGTTGAAAAACTTAATCTTCTAGCTAAAAATTGTTTATCAAGTAAATATTTAGATAAAGCATTTAGAGGAACTGATAAAGTTGATGTAGATGCAAAACTTCCATTATTTGATTGTTATGTTGCTCCTTGCCAAGAAGCTTGTCCAATTCAACAAGATATTCCTGACTATGTAGCATTAATGGCAGAAGGCAAATATGCTGAAGCTCTTACAGTAATTTATATGAAGAATCCTCTTCCTGCAATTACTGGTAATATCTGTGATCACCAATGTCAAAATCACTGTACAAGACAAGATTATGAAGGCACTGTTGCAATTAGAGAAATCAAAAAACTTGCTGCAGAAAAAGGCTATGATGCATTTAAAGAAATGTGGGTTAATTCACCAAAGAGTGATTTCAAAGCAGCAGTTATTGGTGCAGGTCCTGCAGGTTTATCAGCAGCATTCTTCTTAGCTAGATCTGGTTTCCAAACTCAGATATTTGAAAAAGAACAAACAGCTGGTGGTGTAGTTAGAAATGTTATTCCTGAATTCCGTATTCCTGTTGAAGCAATTGAACAAGATATTGAGTTTATTACATCTAACGGTGTTGATATTAAATTCGGTGCAACAAAAGAAGAAACAACAATTAAAGCTCTTAAAGAAGCTGGTTATGATTATATCTTCTATGCAATTGGTACAGAAAAAGATAATCCTTACAAATTAACTGGTGGCGATGATATCGTTGTTGAAGCTCTTCCTTTCTTACGTTCATTCAGACTAAAATCTGATTCTGCTAAACTTGGCAAACACGTAATTGTATTAGGTGCAGGTAGTGTTGCAATGGATGCAGCTCGTGCAGCTAAGAGAGTTGAAGGTGTTGAAGATGTAACAATCGTTTATCGTAGAACTGTAGCAGAAATGCCAGCTGATATGGAAGAATATGAACTATCTCTAGAAGATGGTATAAAATATGAATTCCTAGCAAATCCAACTGAATACAAAGATGGTCAATTAACAGTTTCAAGAATGGAATTAGGCGAACCAGATGCATCTGGAAGAAGACGTCCTATTCCTACAGATGAAACTTTCACACTTGCTTGTGATAATATTATTACAGCTATTGCATCTCATGTTGATGCTGATGTTACTGATTTCTACGGTTTACCTGTAGATGAAAGAGGTAATGTAATAGTTAATAAAGAAACTTTGGAATCACCAATTGAAAATGTTTACCTAGTAGGTGATATGGAAAGTGGCCCAACTGTTGTAGTAAAATGTATTGCTTCAGCTAGATTAGGTGTTGATTCTCTATTAGATAAAATCCTAGGACCAGAAGAAGAAACTGAATCTTGTGGTTGTGGTGAACCAGGTTGTGAACACGATCACGATAGTGAAGAAGAAGATGATGATGAAGAATTTGATGCAGAAGAATTCACAAAAGAAGAAGATGAATATTACAAAGAACTTAGAGTTAAAAAAGGTAATATCACACTTCCTCTAGATGCTTCACAAAAAGAATTCTTAAAGAATGAAGGTCAAAGATGTAACGAATGTTCATATGTTTGTAATAAATGTGTTGAGGTTTGTCCAAACCGCGCTAATTTAAACATTGATGTTAGAAACGTTGGCATCTTCAAAGATCCATTCCAAATTGTTCACATTGATGCATATTGTAATGAATGTGGTAACTGTGCAACTTTCTGTCCTTACACAGAAGGAACACCTTACAAAGATAAATTCACAGTATTCTCAAGAATGGATGATTTTGAAAATTCAACTAATAGTGGTTTCGTAGCAGAAGGTTCTGATATTACAATTAGACTTGATGGTAAGCTATTTAACTGTTCATTTAACGCAGAAGGCCTATTAGAAGGTGATGAAGGTGTTAGTGAAGAAGTAGCTGCAGTAATTGAAGAAATTTATCTATCATATAGCTACTTATTAGGTTATGTAGAAGACTAAACAAAAGGAAATAATAATGAGTACACTTTTTAAAAATGTAAGAATTATGCAAACTAAACCTCCTTTTGAGGTTCAAGAAAATATGGATGTTCTAGTTGAGGGCGATAAAATCGCCCGTATAGCTAAGGACATAAAAGCTGATGGTGCAAAAATTATTAATGCTAAGGGTAAAACTTTAATGCCAGGTAATGTTTGTTCTCATCACCACTATTATAGTGGCCTATCACGTGGAATGCTTGTTAATGCAGGTCCTCAAACAGATCTTATCCAGATTCTTAAAGAATGGTGGTGGAGAGTTGATAGAGCTTTAGATGAAGAGGCAACATACTATTCATCTCTTATTTGTTCTCTTGATGCAATTGCAGCTGGTACTACTAGTGTTGTTGACCATCATGCAAGCCCATCCTATATAAAGGGTTCCCTTTCAACTATTGCTAAAGGTATGGAAGAAGTTGGACTTAGAGGAATGACTTGTTATGAAGTAACTGACAGAAATAGAGGAATGGCTGAAGTAGAAGAAGGCGTTCAAGAAAATGTTGATTTTGCTAAATCAGGTACAACTGATATGGTAAAAGCAATGATTGGTGGACACGCTCCATTTACTATTCCAGATGCTGGATTAAAGTTAATGAGTGAGGCTGTTAAAGAAACAGGTTGTGGAATGCATCTTCATGTTGCAGAAGGCGACTATGATCAACTTCACTCTCACCACATGTACAACAAAGATATTGTTAAAAGATTAGATGATTTTGATCTATTAAGCGATAACACTTTATTAGTTCATGGTATTTACTTAAGTGATGAAGAAATTGATATCTTAAATGAAAGAGGATGTTTCTTTGCACATAATCCAAGATCTAATATGAATAACCAAATTGGATATTCAAATAGTCTTCCTAGAGTTAAGAAATTAATTATGGGAACAGATGGTTGTGGCGGTAATATGTTTGAAGAATGTAAAATTGCATTCTTTAAGAATAGAGACGCAAAAGGACCTTTCTGGCCAAATGATTTTGTTGGCGCTATGAACAAAGGTAATGAATTAATTGAAACTTATTTTGATGGTTCTTATGGAGAAGTTAAAGAAGGCTATAAAGCTGATTTAACACTTCTTGATTACCACTCACCAACTCCATTACTACCAGCTAATGCAGCAGGTCACTTTGTTTGGGGTATGAGTAGTAACTCAGTTCACTCTGTTATGATTAACGGTAAAATGGTTATGGAAAACAGAGAGTTCCCTGGAATCAATGTTGATGAAATATACGCTCAAGCAGCTAAAGTTGCACAGAGAGTTTGGGATAAAGTTGATACATTAGAAGCTAGATAATAGTTTTTAAACAAAAAAATATACACAAAAAAGGCATTTAGGCCAAGGAGAATTATAAAATGGGTATTGTAGAACAGATTAGAGCAAAAGCTGCAGAGTACAGTGATTACACAGCAACTAACTTATCAAAGATGGTTCAGGTAAAAAGTTATAGTGGTCAAGAAGAAGATGTTTGTCGTCTTATTGTTGAACTATGTAAAGAAGCTAAATTTGATGAAGTTTATATTGATGATCTAGGTTCAGTTATTGGTAGAGTTGGTAATGGTCCTAAGACAATTGCTTTTGATGCTCATATCGATACAGTTGAAGTTGGAAATATGAACAACTGGGATTTCGATCCATTCAGTGGTGAAATTGTTGATGGTCTTGTAAAAGGTCGTGGTACATCAGACCAAGAAGGTGGTGCTGCTTCAATGATTACAGCTGGTCGTATTCTTAAAGAATTAGATTATGCTGGTGAATACACTGTATACTTTACTTTCACAGTAATGGAAGAAGATTGTGATGGTATGTGTTGGAAATATTTAATTGAAGAAGAAAACTTCAAACCAGAATTAATTGTTTCAACAGAACCAACTACTTGTCAACTTTATAGAGGACACAGAGGTAGAATGGAAATTAGAGTTATTCTTAAGGGTATCTCTTGTCACGGTTCAGCTCCAGAACGTGGTGTATCTGCTGCTTATAAAGCATCTCGTGCTGCTTTAGCAATTGAACAGTTAAACGAAGACCTTCAACCAGATGATGATAAATTCTTAGGTAAAGGTACAATTACTGTATCTCAAATGGACGTTAAAGGCCCTTCTCAATGTGCTGTTGCTGACTATGCAATGTTATATTGTGACCGTCGTTTAACATGGGGTGAAGATGCTGATCTAGCTATTTCTCAAGTTAGAGAATACATTTCAAAAGCAACTGGTGATAAACCTGAAGATATTATTGTTGAAATGCCTAACTACGAAAAAACTGGTTGGACAAAGAAAGAATATTCTCAAGAATTATATTTCCCTACATGGAAAATTCCAGCAGATCACATGTTAGTTCAAGCTGGTGTTGCAGCTCACACTGAATTATTCGGTAAAGCTCCAACTGTTGATAAATGGACTTTCTCAACAAACCTAGTAGCAACTACTGGTCGTCATAAGATTCCTGCAATCGGATTTGGCCCTGGTGATGAAAACCAAGCTCATGCTCCAAACGAAATTACTCGTGTTAAGGATCTTGAAATTTGTGCTGCATTCTATGCAATGCTACCATATAGCTTAGCTAAATAATTTAATATTTAATAAGTAATTTATAGCCACCTGAAAGGGTGGCTATAATTGTCTTTAAATTTTTACTTTGTCTATCATTTTCTGATTATCAAATTATATCTATCTAAATTTAAGCACTTTTAATGTATTCTTTAAATAAACACAAAAAATATATTACTCATTAATATCAATTGCTTTAAATCTCATTGTTTAATTAAAAATATGATGGTTAACTTAAAAGAGAATAGAAATATTTCTATAAAAGTCAAATAAACCATTCTAAAATGTATTTAAACTAAAAAAATATTAAAACATTTTCATTGCGAATTAGCTTTTTATGCTTTATTATATATGTGAGCTATTTATCGGTGAATTATAAGTAATTGCTCAATAAATAGTTTTTTGTTTTGGTAAACATAAAATATGAATTATAAGATTGATATTGGAAACACCAAAATATATTTTGAGAGAGTATTCTCTTTGCTAAAATATAGGAGGTTGAAAAAATGTCAGATAAGATTTTACTAAAAGACATCCATTGTCTTAGAACTGATTTTCAGAAACCAGCTTTATCTGGAGCTGATGTACTAATAGAAAATGGTATTATTAAAAAGATTTCAAAAGAGGGAAACATAAGTCCTGATAGTTCAACAAAAGTTATTAATTGTTCAAATCACACTGTTATTCCAGGTCTTGTTAATACTCATCATCACTTTTATCAAACATTAACTAGAAATTTACCAGAGGTCCAAGATGCAAAATTGTTCGATTGGTTAATTTATCTTTATGAAATTTGGAAAGGAATTGATGAAGAAGCTGTTAGTGTAAGTAGTTCTCTTGCTATGGGTGAATTATTAAAAACTGGATGCACTGCAACAACAGATCATCATTATTTATATCCTCGAGGTTTCTCAGGAGATCTTATGGGGCTTCAATTTGAGGCAGCTGATAGATTAGGAATGAGATTCTCCCCAACTCGTGGTTCAATGAGTTTATCAAAAAAAGATAATGGATTACCTCCAGATTCTGTTGTACAAACAGAGGAAGAAATCCTAGAAGACAGTGAGAGATGTATAAAACAATACCATAAAGCTGGTAATTCAATGCATAAGATTGTATTAGCTCCTTGTTCTCCCTTCTCAGTAACAAAAGATTTAATGAGTGCAACTAGCGCATTAGCTAGAAAACACAGTGTAAGATTACATACCCATTTATGTGAGACATTTGATGAAAATGATTTCTGTATAGAGATGTATGGAAAAAGACCATTAGATTTAATGAAAGAGTGTGGAATGGTAGGTTCTGATGTGTTTTTCGCACATGGTATACATTTTAACGATGAAGAGTTAAAATATTTAGCAGATAGTGGCTCTCATATTGCACACTGTCCATCAAGTAATATGAGATTAGGTTCAGGTATTTGTAGAGTTAAAGAAATGCTTGAGTTAGGAATCAATGTTGGACTTGCTGTAGATGGTTCTGCAAGCAATGATAGTTCTGATATGTTAGGTGAATTAAGAGAAGCTTTATTATTACAACGTGTAAAATATGGATCTAGTGCATTAACCGCTGATCAAGTATTTAAAATGGGAAGTATTAATGGAGCTAATATGCTAGGTTTTGAAAAAACTGGTAAGATAGAGGAAGGATGGAATGCTGATATGGCAATTTTTGATGTATCAACACTACCATATGCGGGATCTCATAGTGACAGCAGTGCTTCTTTATTATTCTGCGGTACAAATCATAATACATCATATACTATTGTAAATGGTAAAATTGTTGTTGATGATGGAAAATTAGTTGGATATGATGAAGATGAATTAGCTGCTAAAGGCAGAGAGGTCTCAGCAAAATTACTTAAAAAGGCTGGAGTTATAGAATAATGATAAAAAATTACAAAATTGCGAAAGATGTTAAAGATGCTTTAACTCTCAAAAGTGAAAATCCAAATGCTGCTTTTTATGCAGGTGGAACAGAAATAAACAGATTAAATTCAGCTGTTAAAGTTACAGATGTAATCTCCCTAGAAGGTTTAGGATTAGACAAAATTGAAGATACAAAAGAAGGTGTAAAAATCGGAGCTTGTGTAACTTTCCAATGTTTAATTGATAGCCCTTTAATTCCTGAATATTTAAAACAATCAGCTCTATATTGTGCATCTCGTACTCATCGAGAAATGGCAACAATTGGAGGAAACCTAGCTTTAGGCTCCGATGATTCTTATTTAATGCCAACATTACTTGCTGCTAAGGCAAGATTGCTTACAAACGGTTTAACTGAGAAAGGCGTATTTACTGAAGACAATGTACCTATCAGAGAATATCATTCTTATCATAGAGAATTTAGTAGCACTCTTTTAGTTGGAATAATTCTACCAAAAGAAGATAGAGTAGTTTTATCTAAACGCTTCTCAAATACCGCTCACAGTTCATCATGTGTTACTGTTGCATTTGGCGCTAAAATAAATAAAGAAAGTTTAGAAGGAGTTAGAATATTTGCAGCTATCAAATCTACAGGTATTCAAAGATATAAAGATGTTGAAAATTCTATTGAAACAGATTCATTTTCTTCTGTTGAAGATGTTGAATTTGCAGTATCTACAAAAACTAGAGAAGTTGCAGTTGATGATACTACAGCTAGCGCTCAATATAAATCTTATATTGCAGGTCAGGCAGTAGCTTCAATGTATGACGAAACTAAAAAAACAATGAGTGGTAAATAATAATGAAAAAAATAGAATGTATAATTAATGGTAAAAATTCATTACTTCCTTTTGAAGAAGGAATGAGTTTAAGAGAAGCTTTATTTAACACAGGCCTAAACAGTGTTAGAGATAGTGATGACGCAGAAGGATTTGCAGGTTCAGATACTATAATTGTTGATGATGTTCCTTGTTATTCTAATCTTATGAGTCCTTTCCAAGTTGAGGGAAAGAATATTAGAACCGCTGAAGGCTTAGGTGATCAGAGAAATCTTAACTATGTTCAAAAAGCTATGATAGATGCAGGTATTGTTCAGAGTGCATATAACTCTCCAGCTGCTGCTCTATTATTAACATGGTTACTAGAACATTTTGAAAATCCTACAAAGGCGCAAATAAAAGACCTTTTAACAAGTATCTTTATTAGAGATGCAGGTTATGAAAACTATTATTTAGCTGTAAAACTTGCAACAGAATTAAGAGATTTTGGAAAATACAAAACAAAAATTGCAAAAGAGTATAGAGAACAATTACATTTTGTTGGTAAGACAATGGGTAAAATTGATGGTGCTCCATTAGTAGCAGGTGATAAATGTTTTGTAGAAGATAAGGTAACAGAGCACTCTCATGTAATGATTGTTTTAGGTTCTCCTCATGCACATGCTTATATTACTAAAATTGATACTACTAAAGCAGAAGCTTTAGCAGGTGTTGATAAAATATTAACATATAAAAATACTCCAGATATTTTTTACACTCATGCAGGACAAGGTTCACCAGAACCATCTCCACATGATAAGAAATTATTTAACCAAAAGGTTAGAATGGTTGGGGACCGTGTTGCAGCTATTATAGCCGTTGATATGGAAACAGCAGAAAAAGCTCGAGATTTAATTGAAGTTGAGTATGAAGTTTTAAAACCTGTATTAACAGTTGAAGATGCAATGGCTCCTGATGCTCCATTAGTTCATAATGGAAAAATTGAATTCGGAGTAGGTGCACCTGATAATCTAGATGAATTAAACGCAAATTATGATGAAAGAGATGGTAAAGTATTCTATCCATTCCCACTACATGCTGATATTAGACATAATGTTGCATCAGAAGCAAAAGGTGAGATTGGTGATGTAGATAAAGCTTTTAAAGATGCTGATTGTGTAATTGAAAGAACTTATAGAACAAATCAAATTCAATGTACACCTCTAGAACCTCATGTATGTTTTGGTAAAATTGAATTAGGTAGATTAGTACTAAATTGTTCAACACAAGTACCTTTCCATGTAAGACGTATTGTTTCAAAAGTATGTAATATTAGTGAAAACAAGGTACGTATTATTAAAGAAAAAGTTGGTGGTGGTTATGGTTCAAAACAGGATGTAGTAGTAGAAGATTTACTAGGTTATGCTGTTTGGACAACCGGATTAGATATTTACTTTAGAAATACACGTAGAGAAGAATTCTTAAGAACTGCTACAAGACACCCAATGAGACTTACTGTAAAACTTGGTGCTAAAAAAGATGGTAGTATTACTGCAATTGATATGGATGTTAAAGCAAATACTGGTTGTTATGGTAACCACTGTTTAACAGTTCCTATGAACTCATGTTCAAAAACTCTTCCATTGATGAAAGTAGATAACATGAGATTTGATGTAACTACATATTATACAAATATTGCATCAGTTGGAGCTTATCAAGGTTATGGTGCTCCTAAAGGTACCTTTGCTCTAATGAGTGCCATTGCAGAATTATCTGAAGAACTTGGATTGGATTACAAAGACGTTATTGAAAAGAACCACGTAGAAGAAGGCTATATGCTTGAAATTCTAAGAGGTCTTGGAGAAGGTCGTGAAGGTAATGTTGTTCCTGTTGGTTCTTGTGGACTTGATCAAGCAATTGAAAAAGGCGCAAAGATGATTGGCTGGGGTAAAAAAGAGAAATCACCAGGAAAAGATTGGAAAGTTGGTAAAGGTTTTGCCATGATTCAACAAGGTTCTGGATTACCTGGACTAGATCACTCTAATGCTTGGGCTAAAATCATGACAGATGGTAGTGTTAAATTATTTAGTGGTGGTGCTGATTTAGGTACTGGACTTGATACTGTTTGTGCAAAAATGGTTTGTGAAAATCTAAAAGTTCCTTTTGACAAAATTAGTGTTACAAGTGGTGATACTGATTCTTGTAACTTTGATACAGGTGCTTATGCATCAAGTGGTACTTATTTTACAGGTAATGCTGCTAGACTTGCTGCAGAAGATCTCGTAAAGTCAGTTATTAAAGAAGCTGCATTCCAAATGGGTGAAGATGAGAGTGATTTATATCTTGATTTCCCTGGAAAGATTGTATCTAAAAAGACTAAGAAAGAATTAAGCTACGCAACATTATCTCATGATGCTCTAACTGGTACTGGTAATGGACAAATTATTGGTAAAGGTTCATTTACAACAGCTGCAAACTCAATTCCTTATGGTGCTCACTTTGCTCAAGTTGCTGTTAATGAAAAAACTGGACAAGTTAAAGTTCAGAAGTTCTATGCACTACAAGATGCAGGAACTCCAATTAATCCAGCTCAAGCAGAATGTCAAATGTATGGTGCTGCATTAAAATCAATCGGTCACACTCTTTATGAAGGATTAATCTATGGAGAAGATGGTGAGGCTCAAAATACTACACTTCGTTCCTATGGTGCTCCTATGATTAATGAGATGCCAGATGACTTTAAAGCTGTATTAATTGATATTGATGATAATGATGGCCCTTACGGAGCTAAATCAATTAGTGAAATCGCTACAAATGGTGCTGCACCTGCAATTGCTATTGCAATACATGATGCAGTGGGTGTTTGGATGAGATCTTGGCCATTTACCCCTGAGAAAATTTTAAAAGAAATGGGAACTTTAAAATAATTGCAACATTTTGCAACAAAATAATAGACAATGATGAATGTCTATGATATAGTACATTCATCAAGTCAATCCATTATTCAATCGGAGGAATTATCTAATGAAGAAAGATAAAGCATTAATAAAACAGATGATCAGCGAGTTAGCAGCTCTTGATACAAAAAACATGTACCTAAACGATTTCTACCACACTTGGAAAGAAAGCGACGACGAAATCGACGCTGTTTTCAAAGTAGCTGAAATCCTTCGTGGTCTACGTGAAAATAACATTTCTACTAAAGTTTTCGATAGTGGTCTTGCAATTTCTATTTTCCGTGACAATTCAACAAGAACAAGATTCTCTTTCTCAAGTGCTTGTAACCTATTAGGTTTAGAAGTTCAAGATCTAGATGAAAAGAAGAGCCAAATTGCACACGGTGAAACAGTTCGTGAAACTGCAAACATGATTAGCTTCATGGCTGATGTTATTGGTATCAGAGATGATATGTACATCGGTAAAGGTCACACTTACCAAAAGACTGTAGCTGATGCTGTACAAGAAGGTTTTGAAGACGGTGTTCTTGAACAGAGACCTACTCTAGTTAACCTACAATGTGATATTGATCACCCAACACAATCAATGGCTGATATGCTACACGTTATCAACGAATTTGGTGGTGTAGAAAACCTTAAGGGTAAAAAAGTTGCAATGACATGGGCTTATAGTCCTTCTTATGGTAAACCTTTATCAGTACCTCAAGGTATCATCGGTCTATTCACAAGATTCGGTATGGACGTTGTTCTAGCTCATCCAGAAGGTTACGATGTAATGCCTGAGGTTGAAGAAGTAGCAGCAGCTAATGCTAAGAAATCTGGTGGTTCATACAAGAAAGTTAATTCAATGGAAGAAGCTTTCAAAGATGCAGATATTGTATATCCTAAATCATGGGCTCCATTCTCAATCATGGAAGAAAGAACTAACCTTGTTGAAGAAGGCAAGTTTGATGAACTAGATGTATTAGAGAAGAAATGTTTAGAAAACAATGCTAAGTTCAAAGATTGGACTTGTACTGAAGATCTAATGAAGACAACTAAAGATGCTAAAGCTCTTTACATGCACTGTCTTCCAGCTGATATCACTGGTCTTTCTTGTAAAGAAGGTGAAGTTGAAGCTTCTGTATTCGATCGTTACATTGTACCTCTATACAAAGAAGCTAGTTACAAACCTTATATTATTGCAGCAATGATTTTCTTAGCAAAATTCGAAAATCCAAGTGCAAAATTAGACGAATTAATGGCTGATGCAACAAAGAGAATTAAATAATTTAATTTAGTTGTAAAGTATTAATTAGAAAAACCAGTAATTTAACGATTACTGGTTTTTTTTCACAAAATATATTAATTATTTTTGAATTTCTATGAGGTTTTACTAATTTAAGTTAAATGAGTATAATTAGTTATTAAATTAATGTGATTTTTATAGGAGATTATTGATTGTTTAAAAAAAAGAATATATTTCTTTTATTAATTATTTCAATTACTTGCATCTTTTCTTCATGTGAACTCTATTATGGAGAACAACCAAAAGGGAAGGTGGTTTTATTGAGTGTTGCTTCAAATTACATTGATGAAGATTATAAAACCTTTTCTAATAATGAAGAGTTTCCTGACAATGGAATATACTCAGAACTTTTTGGAACTTTACACGATATAAAAATCAGTGCTGCAGCTTTTCAAACTTTATCAAATAAAGCAAATAAAGATTTTTATTGGATACCTATGCTTCAAGATCAAGAAAAAGAAAGTGATAGTTCTAATTTTGCTACAATAGATAATTTAAATAATACACTAAGTTATTTGGCAGGTAATAGTGTTATTAATAAACCTACAATAATCAGAAATCCAAATAGTTTTGAATTATTTGAGGGACTCTATGAATATAAAGAGTACGGTGATTTATATACAGATGATTTAGAATTAAATAGCAATGATATTTTAATCATATATTATTCTGGTCACGGTTTTGGAACAATTAATGATTTAGATGATGATAGAAATGGTGATTTGATAATGCTTGATAAAATTGATAGTGGATATGAACTAAATATAATAAAGCCTGATACACTGTACAATGCATTTGAAAAAATAAGTGGCAAAAAACTACTTATTTCAGATTCTTGCTTTAGTGGAAATTTAATTCCATCATCAATCTCTACTATAAGTGTAGAGGATTCAAGAGTTACAAATAAATCATTTTATGATAAACTTTCAAATTTAGTATCATTAAAGGCCGATAGCATAAATGATTTATTTGTGATAAGTGCTTCAAGACCTAATGAATTATCATATGAAATTCAATCCTCAATGAGTCCTAAAATAACTGGTGCATTTACATCTGTATTATTAAAAGGACTAGGCTGGGATATAGAAGAAAATGATGAGTTTAGTGTAGGTGAGTTTACAGGTGTAATTCCTTCATCTACAGATAATGAATTAAGTGTAGATGATATTTATAGCTATACCAAAGATTTGTATGATGTGTCGCAAAATGAATATAGAGGAATAACTCTATATAATCCCATGGTAAATGGTGGTCGTTTGGATTTGGTATTATTTCAGTTTTAATTGCATATAATCTAAGATTTTTATAAATTATTGTTGTTAGAAAACTTATTCATGTTTGACTTATTCTTTTCTATATTTTTTATGAATTTATTTAGCTTTTAAAAGTTGCTTTATATTTAAAACTCTAAAATTGAAACTAATTATATATTAATGAATGTTTTAAACCAATTATTGAAGAAATTAGTTCTCTTTATAAATAATTAACTTGTGTCTTTATATAATCCTATGGTATCTTTAAA
This sequence comes from Sphaerochaetaceae bacterium, assembly GCA_963678765.2. Taxonomy (GTDB): domain Bacteria; phylum Spirochaetota; class Spirochaetia; order Sphaerochaetales; family Sphaerochaetaceae; genus Pleomorphochaeta. The sequence continues at coordinate 20,590 of CAXXVM010000004.1, forward strand.
TAAAATGTTGTTGTTTATAAATTAGATTTCATTATTGAAATCATGGAGGGTATGTGGAAAAACGTTTGATATTGATTGTTGATGATAATCAAATTAATAGAAAAGTTCTTAGCAATATCTTAAAAGATAAGTATCTAGTTATTCAGGCTGTTAATGGTCAGGAAGCTTTGGATATTTTATCTGAAAGAAAAGGTGAGATATCTGCAATCTTTTTAGATTTGACCATGCCAGTATTAGATGGGTTTGAATTCTTAAAAATAAGACTTAAAGATGAATCTCTTCTTTCGATTCCTGTAATTGTTCAAACACAAAAAGAAGGAGTGGATGCTGAGATTAGATGTTTAGCTGATGGCGCAAGCGATTTTTTAACTAAACCTTATAATGCTAAGTTACTTCTTCACAGACTCGAAAATATAATTAAACTCAGAGAAAACGAATCCTTCATAACTATTGTTCAACATGATACCTTAACTGGTCTTTATAATACTGAAGGCTTTTTTACAAAAGCTCAACAAGAAATGAATCTTCATCCTGAAAAGACTTATACAGTATTATGTGCTGATATTAATCAGTTCAAAATTATATCTCAAATTTTTGATGATGTTGTAGGCGATGAAGTATTAAAATACGTCGGAAATACTATTCAGAAAATTTTAGGACCAAATGCGCTTGTTGCAAGATTTTCCGCAGATAGATTCCATGCTTTAGTTGATTATAAAATTGATCCTATTAAAATAGGAAATGATTTAAATGCTCTTATTGCAAAAGCTCCTGCTTCAAATCTATTGAATGTTCAATTTGGTGTTTATGAATATGATGGTGTTTATACACATTCTGTAAAAACTATGTGTGATTTTGCTAGAATGTCTATAACTAGTATTAAGGGGCAATATGGCAAAACTTTTGCTTTCTACAATAACTCTGATTATGATAAGGTTTTAAAAGACCAAAGAATGACATCTCAGATGGATAGGGCATTAGAAGAAAAACAATTTAAGGTTTATTTTCAACCAAAAGTAGAAATTGAATCTGGAAAAATTATTGGTGCAGAAGCCCTTGTAAGATGGATACATCCTGAAGATGGATTTATGAATCCTGGTCTTTTTATACCTCTTTTTGAAAGTAACGGATTTATTACTAAACTTGATAAATATGTTTGGGAAGAAGTCTGTAGAATTCAAAGAGATTGTATTGATGCTGGAATTGCTGTTGTACCTATATCTGTAAATGTATCAAGAAATGATATATATGATGATGATTTAGTTGGTTTCTTTAAATCTTTGTTAAAGAAATATGATTTACCATCCTATCTATTACATTTAGAAATAACAGAAACTGCTTATACGCAAGGACAGGATAAGTTAATTCCTATCGTTAAAGAACTAAGCGAAAGCGGTTTTTACATTGAAATGGATGACTTTGGCTCTGGATATTCATCTTTAAATATGTTGAGTGAATTGCCTGTTGATATGATTAAACTTGATATGTTATTCATGATGAACCGAGCAAAGAATAATAGTAGAAAGAGTGTTATTCACCTTGTAATTGGTATTGCAAAGGAACTTGATTTAGATGTTATTGCAGAAGGTGTTGAAACAGAAGAAGATGTTAAATATTTAAAATCTGTTGGATGTAAGTTAGCTCAAGGATATTATTATGCAAAGCCAATGACCTTTGATAAATTCCTAAGTGTATTAGCATTAGGTTCAAAAATTGCAAGTCTAAAAGTTAAACATTTAACATTCTCTCCAAATAATACATCAAGAATTGCAGGGTCTTTCTTAGCAGGAAAACTTGGAACTGAAAAATTAATTGATGTTACTAGTAAATTTGCAAGGCATAAAAAACAAGAAATAGGGGAACATGAGATGGTATTAATTTCTTTCCCAACTTATTCAGGAAGAATGCCGGTAACTTTTTTTGAATATATAAGAGATTTTGTTGAGTTGAAGAACACTAAAGTTGTCTTAATAGCTACCTATGGTAATAGAGGCTTTGATGATTCTCTTATTGAGGCTAAGGATTTGATAGTATCTAAGGGTGCTAGGGTAATAGGAGCCCTTTCTGTTGTAGCTCAGCATAGTCAGGACGGAAATGTTGCTCATGGAAGACCAGATAAAGAAGATTTTCAAGTAATTGATGATTTTGCTAAAATAGTAATTAACCGTTATCCAAGTGGTGAGTTTGAACCAGAAATTCCTGGTAAAAGACCCTATAGAATTGGAGTTGTTAATCAACCTCCAACATATATGCCATATATTGATGATGAAATTTGTACTGAATGTAATCTATGTGTAAGTATTTGCCCAACAAGAGCAATGAGATTTAATGATTCTGATATTTGTATACACTGTTGTGCTTGTATAAACTCTTGCCCAACATCTGCAATTAGTATGAGAGACGAAAGATTTGCTAAGAGTGTAAAATTCTTAGAAGAGAAATGCATGGTGCCAAAAGAAACTCAGTATTATTAAAATACTGAGTTGTACAACAAGGAGAAGTAATATTTGTATTACTTCTTTTTTATTCTTCATCCTTTTCTGCAAGTTCTAACCATCTCTCTTCTAAAGATTCAATTTCAATTTTAGATTGATTATATTTTTTTGTTCTTTCTTCGAGAGTTCCATTTTCATCATCATTTATATTAGCAAATGAATTTTCGAGAACTTCAATAAATTCTTCTAATTTTTCAATTTTTTTGCCTAAAGTTTCATACTCTTTCTTTTCTTTAAAAGTTAAGCCTTTTTTCTTAGATCTGTCCCTATAGTTTTTATTACTTTTTACTTCTTCAACAATTATCTCACTCTCATTTTCTTTGGATTTATCAAAGAAAAGATTGTTATTATCTTTATCCTCTTTGTAATTGCTATAATTACCAGGATATTGATTGATAGTTGGATTATTTAAAACAAATAATTGATCACATGTATTATCTAAAAAAGCTCTATCATGGGAAACAACTATTGTACACCCTTGAAAATCTGCTAAATAGTTTTCTAAATTTTCCATGGTTGCAACATCTAAATCATTTGTTGGTTCATCAAGAACAAGGAAATTAGGATTTTTCATCAATCTAGAAATTAAATATAATCTTCTTCTCTGTCCACCTGAAAGTGTTGCAATAGGTAATCTATGCAATTTAGATGGGAAGGAAAATGTTTCTAAAAATTGTGATGCACTTAATTCTTGCCCAGGTGCTAGAGTAATTCGTTCTGCAATATCTTCAACATATTCTAAAACAGTTTTATTACTATCTATATTTCTACCATTTTGATCATAATAACCAAATACAGTATTTATACCTATATCAAGAGTACCTGAATCTGCTTTGATGTGTTGAGTCAATATATCTAATAGAGTTGATTTACCACTACCATTTTGACCCACAATTCCAATTCTCATTCCTTTAGTGAAAGAGAAGGAAAAATCTTCAAACAATACATTATCACCATAAGCTTTTGATAAATGTTTGATTTCAAGAATTTTTTTACCAAGACGTGTTGCAGTTGATTTGAATTTAGTTTGCTCAACATCACCAACATTTCGCTGTTGGGATTGCATTGCACTAATTCTATCTTTTCTGTTTGTATCTTTACCTGTTCTAGCTTTAGCACCTCTTTGAAGCCATACAAGCTCTCGTCTAAGAATAGTGGTTAATCTATCTTGCTCTTTTTGCATAGATTCCAGTCTTATTGCACGTCTTTCAAGATATGAGGTGTAATTACCAGGGTGTAAATATATTTGTGAATTATCTAATTCAAGAATTTTTTGACAAACAGCATTTAAGAAATATCTATCATGGGTTACCACAATTATAGTCATTGAAGAGGCTGCTAAATATTTTTGAAGCCATTCAATTGTTTCGATATCTAAATGGTTAGTAGGTTCATCTAATAATAATAAATCAGGATTAGAACACAATACTCTAGCAATTCCAACCTTTTTTCGCTGTCCACCAGATAGTGTAGACATCAATCTATCACTTACATCTGCAAGCTGCAATTCCCCTAAAATAGATAAAAAGTCAGATTCAATGTTCCAAGTGTTATCTCTATCCATTTCATCTGTTATTTCAGCCAGGCGTTTATGTGATGACTCATCATCACTGATTTCAAGAAGTTTATAGTACTCTCTTAGTCTATTAAACCTAGAGCCTTCTCCCTTGAAAAGGTAATCCCTAACACTATCATTTTCTTCAAAATCTATGAGCTGATTGAGCATCATAATTTCTTTATTATTAGTCATTGATACAGTTCCAGTATCGCTTTCTAATTTTTTATCCAATACTTTTAATAGTGTTGATTTTCCAGTTCCATTATTTCCAATTAGTCCAACATGGTCTCTCTCTTCAAGCCCAAAAGTCACGTTTTCAAAGAGTGGCTCATCGTTGAGAGTTAGAGAAATGTTTTCACAAGATAATATATTCATAAGTAATTGTAGATTATATCATTGTAATATCCTTTGCAATACGGTTTACTCGTTGACCTGTAATTATTTAGTTGATATTATGCCACTATGATAAAAGATATAAATTTAAGGCTATCTCCTGAAGAAGCCTCTCTCTCATCTAGTATAATTAATGCAGCTGCTAAAAAGTTAAAAGTTAGTGCTCCAAGTATTAATGACATACAGATTGAAAGAAAATCTATCGATGCAAGACGTTATCCTATTGTTGTCGATATGAGTGTGAAAGTATTTATTAATGAGAAAAAAACTAATAGATTTGAAAAGATAAGTTATCAAGATTGTAGCAATGCAAAAGAAGTTGTAATTGTAGGTTGTGGTCCAGCTGGATTATTTGCTGCATTAAGACTACTTGAAAAGGGCTTTAAACCAATAGTTCTAGAACGTGGTGAAAATGTTCATGATCGAAAAGTTACAATTGCTACCATGATTAAAAATAATAGAGTTAATGAACATTCTAACTACTGTTATGGTGAAGGTGGAGCAGGAGCATTCTCTGATGGTAAACTTTATACAAGAAGCACTAAAAGAGGTGATGTAAAACAAATTTTAGCTCAGTTCATCCAACATGGTGCATCTGATTCAATTATTTATGAAGCACATCCTCATCTAGGAACTGATAAACTACCTTCAATCATAGAAGATATGAGAAATACTATTACCTCTCATGGTGGAGTTGTAAAATTCAAAACTATGGTAACAGATATTTTAATTGAAGATGGAAAATCAGTTGGTGTAGTTTGTAAAGATGGTAAAACATATATCGCTCCAGTTATTTTGGCAACAGGTCATAGTAATGAAGAGATGTATTATTTACTTGAAAAGAAAGGCATTGAATTAGAAGCAAAATCAATTGCTGTTGGTGTTAGAGTAGAACATCCTCAACATGTAATTGATGAGATTCAATACAAGAGCAAAGAAGGCCGTGGTAAATACTTACCTCCTGCAGAATATAGATTTGTAACACAGGTTAAAGACCGTGGTGTATATTCATTCTGTATGTGTCCAGGTGGTGTTATTGTACCATCACATACTTCAACAGGCCATGCTTGTGTAAATGGTATGAGTTCATCATCTCGTGGTGGTAAATTTGCAAACAGTGCATTTGTTGTAGAAATTAGACCTGAAGATCTTCCTCAATTTGAAGGACCTCTTGGTGTTTTAAAATTCCAAAAGGCTCTTGAAAAGAGAACTTGGGATTACATTGGTGGTGGATTAGAAGCTCCAGCTCAACGTATGGTTGATTTTGTAAAAGGTAAAGCAAGTACATCTCTTCCTCAAACAAGTTATGCTCCAGGCTTAATTGGTGCTGATTTAAATGAATTATATCCTGCATTTATTGCTAATAGATTAGCTGGTGCATTTAGATATTTTGGTAGAAATGCTAGAGGCTTCTTATCAAAGGATGCTATTCTAATTGGTACAGAAACAAGAACTAGTTCACCAGTTCGTATAACACGTGATAAAGATACATTCATGAGTGTAGATGGCCTATTCCCTTGTGGTGAAGGTGCAGGTTATGCCGGTGGTATCGTATCTTCAGCAATTGATGGTGTAAATACAGCTGATGCGGTAATTAAATATCTTTCATGATAAATTGTTTTGAACCAGTTTTAGGAGAGATGCCTCATACCTTAGTATTAGGCTCATCTCCAAGTGTAATTTCTCTAGAGAGAGTTGAATATTATGGTAACCCTAGAAATGCATTTTGGAAAATTCTAAAAGATGTTTTTGGTGGTGATGAATTCCTAAATTATGATGATAAAGTTAACTTTGCAAAAGAAAACTCCATTGCAATTTGGGATGTAGTTTCATCCTGCGAAAGGGAAGGGTCCCTTGATAGTGCAATAAAAAATGTTAAAGTTAATGAGATAGAAAATTTACTAATGACTTTCCCATCCATAAAAACAGTGCTTTTTAATGGGAAAACTGCAGCCGCTCTTTATGATAAGAATATTAATTACTATCCTTATAGAACTGAATTTTTTACAATGCCATCAACAAGTCCTGCATACACACTTTCTTATGAGAAAAAACTTACTGAATGGGCAGATAAATTATATTACTAGAGAGAATAATTTAAAATAGGGAGAAGACGAGAGTTTTCTCTCTTGTTTTTATTAATGACAAAATAATATTTTAAACAAATGATTTTAGAATGAAAATACAATAATTGTAAATAAATAGTTTTCTATTAACTTTCCAATTTTTTAGTTTGTTGAATATATTTTGTATTTCAAATATTATTAATATTTAAAAGCGAGATAATAAAATGAATAATAAAGATAAGATATTTTTTGCAAATGATTATGCATCAAGTGCACACCCAAGATTATTACAGGCCTTGATTGATACTAATTTTGTTAACACTATAGGTTATGGAGAAGATAGATATTGTAAAGAGGCAAAGGACCTTATTAAAAAAGAATGTAACAACACTGACGTTGATATATTTTTCTTAGTAGGTGGAACTCCAGCTAATATGATATTTATATCTTCTGTATTAAAAAGTTACCAAGGAATAATTGCACCTACTACAGGACATATATCAACCCATGAGACTGGTGCAATTGAATCAAGAGGTCATAAAGTATTAACTTTAAGTGCAAATGATGATGGCAAGATTAGTGCAAATCAAATAGAGGAATATTGTAATAAATATAACAATGATCCAAATTCTCTTCACGTAGTTCAACCTTCAGGCGTCTATATATCACATCCAACTGAAATTGGAGCTTTGTATACTAAAGATGAATTTGTTGAAATTAGCAAAGTATGTAAGAGTAATAATTTATTTCTTTATGTAGATGGCGCTAGATTGGGTTATGCTCTTGCAAGTGAAAAAAATGAAATAAGTATACCCCTTTTATCAGAACTAAGTGATGCCTTTTATATAGGTGGTACAAAGTGTGGTGCCCTCTTAGGAGAGGCATTAGTGATAAATAATAAAAACTTTTCCCATGATGTTCACTACAACATAAAGCCAAATGGAGGCTTATTGGCCAAAGGTAAAATACTTGGAGTTCAGTTTAGAGAATTGTTTAAAGATCAACTTTATATTTCGATTTGTAAGAGTGCAAATGAATCTGCACAAAAAATTGCAGAATCTTGCAAAGCAGCTGGATTTAAAATGCTTGGTACCTCATATACTAATCAACAATTTGTTATAATTCCAAAAAGCTTTTTAGCAGAGTTAGAGAAAAAGTATGAGTTTGCAATCTGGGAAGAATATGATAGCAATCATATGATTATAAGAATCTGCACAAGTTGGGCTACTACACAATCTGATGTAACAGAACTTTGCAAGGATTTATTATCTTTTAATAAATAATAAAAAAATTGGCTATTTTCAATATTAGAAAATAGCCAATATAATCTTATTAATTAATTAAAATTTATATTTTAATCCAACTTGAGCATCAAATGCATGAGATATTATATCTGATCTATATAGGAAGTTATAATTAGCTCCAACACTTAAAACTAGTGATTGCGTAAAATCTAAATTAAGTCCACCTCCAACTTTTGCTCTAAAGAATGGATATAAATCATCCTCATCTATGAAGATTAGACTACCAACACCAATTCTTGCATAAGGCCTTATTGTATTTGATTTTAGTAAGTTATAATCACGAGTAATAGTGAACATTGGAACAAGTTGTTTTACATAACCTGAATCAAATTTATCAGCACCCACACCAATTTCAAATCCCATCTCCCAATTTTTATAGAATTCTTTTTCAATAACTAAATCAGACCTTAATCCAAAAGTAGTAAATTCAGAAGGAAGAGTGTCATTTACTTTTCCATAAAAAGAAGTGTAGTTTAGCATAAGACCAATACGATATGGTTTATCTATAGTAGTTTCAAATAACGAAGGGAAATCAAAATTATCAGTTGAAGATGCTAAAGAAATAGTTTGTTGATTATCTTCAAAAGCAATATCTTCTTCCATATTAACAGTATCTTCAATTATAGCTTCCTCATCGCCATTTAAAGTCTTTTCTTCTTCCTCTGTAGAAGTTGTGTCACTCAATACCTGAGAGACAGAATCTGAGTCTTTATTTAGCTCTGTATCAGATAAGTATAGAGTGTAACTATCATCAATTGTTGAGAATGTAATAGTTTCTTCATCCATGTCTTCAACAATTGAAATTAATTCACCATCAAGAACTTTAGTAGATTCTTTTGTTGTGAATGTAGTTGCACTTTCATCATTATAAATACTATCACCGTTTTTGAGAGTAAATTTAGTACCATCGCCAATTTTATGATTAAGAGAACTTTCATCCTCGTAATTTACTTCAAGAGATGGAATATTTAAAACAATATTACTTATAGGAGAATTTGAAATACTAATATCTTTATATTTTGTAGTGACTTTGTCATTTACAAAAGTAAATGAAATATTATCAATATAAACTATAACAGTTGTATCGTTGAATTTTAAAGAAACTTCATCGCTTACTTCTAAAGTATTCCAAGTATCACTTTCAATGAACTTTTGAATAGTTGGAAGTTCTAATCTAAAATCTTTATATGTAAATACAAATGAAGCCATTGATGGAGCTATCTCTATCTTAATGCCTGCTGCAAATAAAGATTGAAGGGAACCATCTTTATTAATATTAATGAGTGTTCCTTTCGAATTAGTAAATTTAGCTATATTCTGATCAATGCTGTAGGAAGTAATTTCATGATTACTTACTAGATTGCCATTGTAATATAGAAAATTATCTTTAAATTCAAAACCAAGGCTTTTTATATTTAATTCATTTTTGTTTATAAGCGTTGCAGTAGTAGATTCTTCAACATTTTTTTCATTTGCTATATCAATAGCAACAGAATCTAAAGTAATTTCTTCACTATTATTTTCAGTTATTGAATTCTCAGTGCTTGTAACTTGTTCTTTTTCAATAACTTCAATATCTTTTTTATTACAACTAACTAGTGTAAGAGAGAGTGAAATTGTAATAATACTTAATAGTAGAAATTTCGATTTCGTTAATTTCATGTAAACCTCATCCGTTTTATTTGATTAATTCTGTATTTTTTAATAACTAATTATTCTTATTAAATAATAGTTTGATTAGTATAATATATCAATCTTATTTTATTGAAATATGATAAAAGAGAGACTAAATAACTACAAATTACTAGCAATTTAACTTATTAGAGATCAAAAAGATCTAAATAATTAATGTATAATATATTCAATCATTAAAATGAGTTATAAATGAAAGTTAAATGTAATATATTACTATGCAAATGAGTAAAATATATGAAAATTGAATCTAATATATATTATGTCCTAAAAATTTATGGATTAAAATTTTATTTATTTGTCATCTGAATAACATCTATATCATCAACTGTAACAAGGCCTTCATTTACCATGTCTTTAATATATGGTAGAACCCTTTCAATATTTTCTTTGGTATCAACAGCTTCAATAATGATTGGAAGAGAAGAACTCATTTCAACTAAACGAGATGTATAAATTACTTTATTATGACCGTATCCAGCTATTCCCCTAGTTACAGTTACTCCTACTATATTTAATTCTTTAAGTTTAAAAACAATAGCATTATAGAGATTATGATTTTTATAACGTGTATCTTCACTTACATAGATCTTGAGAATTTTATATTTTATTGACTCTTCCATAATGATTCCCCTTTTATTACATTATATGACTAATTGAGAATCCTGCAATAAATAAAATCGAACCAAGTACAACAGAGCCTATGATATACATCAATCCATATTTATATTCATTCTTTTGAAATAAAGCAACTGAGCCATACATAAAAGTAGAATAGGTAGTAAAGGCTCCGAGAAAACCATCTCCTAGTAGTGCATATATGTTTGTACTTGAATACATTGCACTAATAAAACCAAGTAATAAAGCTCCTAGTAAATTTATAAAGAATGTTCCTACAGGGAACAATGTATTTGTATTTGATGAAATACGTCTCTCAAGTTTATATCTAGAAATACTACCAAAAATTCCACCAATACCAACAAATAAAATAGTAATCATTAAATATTATCCTTTTCTTTTTTTCTATAATTAATGCCTTGTGCTCTAAAGGCTAAATAGTATCCTAAAAAAGCAAAGAATAGTCCAAGCAATATAGACGTTGCTATATATATGAATGATTCAATAAGATGATGGTTAACTAATAGAAGCATTGCCTCTTTAGTAAATGTTGAAAAAGTAGTAAATGAACCTAGGAATCCGACACTAATTCCAGTTTTAATATCTGTATCTATAGTAAAAATTGCTAAAGTGATAGTAAGGAAAAAAGCAATTATGAAAGACCCTAGTACATTGATTATAATTGTATCAAAAGGAATAAGTTGGTTGTTTCCAAAAATATTCAGACTTTTAATAGCTACTCGAGAAATAGCACCTAGAAATCCTCCAAGTCCTATAAATATGTATTTTCGCATGTTTTACTCTTTATAAAAAATTATACATTTTCAAATAATCAAAAAAAAATGTATCTGATAAGATAGATATTACAAAAGTATCAGTTTTTATACAATGATGAGAAATATTTTTGTAATTTAAACTGTAAATAATAAATAATTTATCTCTGTAATACTAAGATTTTATATGTAAGCTTTTTGTAGTTATTATGCACTTAGAAACAAAATTTTATTAGTGTGTAAAATATAAAAAATATTTTATTCATTTGTTGCTCTTTTGTTGCAAAAAAATATTTGAAGAAAATTATATATCTAACTTTTTTTTGAAAGAAATTTACATTCAATTGTAGGTAAAAGATTATTAAAATTAAAAATTAAAAATGTAAATTATAATCGAAAAATTGATATCACTATTTCAATATATTCAATATTCTCCTAAATTTTTTTAGCTAATTTTTTATTAAATTTGATCTTTAAAAATAATAGTAGATTATATATAAGTCAAATAAATATAAATTAAATAACTATATAGAAAGAATTTAAAATATGAATATTTTGAAATACTCTTAAATTAAATAAAAAAAAAGATTAGTATATAGTACTTTTTAGGCTAATAAATAATTTATGAATAGTATTTTTATTAGTAAACTAAATATTAAATAATTTGATTAATTGACATTTTTTTTAATAATAAAAATATCTCTAAATCTGACATAATTCTATTACAAAGATGTTATAAATTACAAAAAGTGGGAAAAATGTTCCAATATTTTTGTTGCATTCTAATAGAACAAGGTGTAATCTAATTAGCGTAGTTAAAATGTATTTGCATGCTTTTAAGTTTTATTTTGTGTATTTCAAATACAATTTTTAAACATTTTTGTATGTTTTAGCTAATATTTATTAATTAATGCGTTTTTACACTTGATTGGCCTCAGTTTGACTTTTCAAGATATATGATATTTCAATCAAAAAGGAGTGAAAAATGGATGTTATATTAATTATGGTATTAGCTTTTGTAGGCTATATTTTTGCTTACAAAATCTATGGTGAATTTATTGGACGAAGAATCTTTGAGATTTCAAATTCTAATAAAACACCAGCGGTTGAATTTGAAGATGGCGTTGACTATGTACCCACTAAGAGGGGTATTATTTTTGGACATCACTTTACATCTATCGCAGGAACTGGACCAATTGTTGGACCAGCAATTGCTGTTATTTGGGGGTGGTTACCAGCTTTAATTTGGGTTTTTGTTGGATCAATTGTTATGGGTGCTGTTCAAGATTTCTCATCACTAATTTTATCTCTAAGACATCAAGGAAAATCAATTAGTGAAGTTGCAACCGAAGTTATTGGTAAGAAAATTAAAGTTGCATTCTTTTTAATAGTTTTCATTGAATTATGGCTTTTCATTGCTATTCTTGGTAAAGTTATGGCAGCTGTATTTAGCCAATATCCAGGCTCTGTATTCCCATTCTGGATTGAAATTCCAATTGCAATTACTTTAGGTTGGGCTCTATATAAAAAGGGTGTTAAAACTACAGTAGGTACTTTCTGGGCAGTATTTGCAATGTATGTAACTGTTGTACTTGGTGAAATGCTACCAATCAATGTTGGATCTCTTGGTATGTTTGATCCAATAGCAGTTTGGACTATTATTCTATTTATATATGCATTTATTGCATCTGTATTACCTGTTACTACACTATTACAACCTCGTGATTATATGAACGCTTGGGAATTATTTATTGCTATGGGTCTATTAACTCTAGGTGTCCTTGTAGCTCCTTTCAATGGTGGTCTTCATCTAATAGCTCCTGCTATAACCCCAAGTCCACAAGGTGCTCCAAGCCTATGGCCTTTCTTGTTTATTACAATTGCTTGTGGAGCTATTTCTGGTTTCCACTCTGTAGTAGCATCAGGAACAACTTCTAAACAAGTATCATCAGAAGAAGATGCATTATTTGTTGGTTATGGTTCAATGTTAATGGAAGGTGCACTAGCTGTTCTTGTCATTATTGCATGTTGTGCTGGTTTAGGTCTTGCAGCAAAAGGAACAGATGCTCAAATTTGGAGTGGTTTCTATGGATCTTACGGAAAAACTCCTGCAACAACAGCATTTATTGAAGGTGCTTCAAACATTGTTGTATCATTAGGTATTCCATCAGGTATTGCTGCTGTTATTATGGGTGTTTTTGTAGCATCATTTGCAGGTACATCTTTAGATACTACAACTCGTCTACAAAGATATGTTATTCAAGAATTATTAACTTCAAACAATCGTGTTGGTAGTGATAATGGTCACTGGTACACAAATAAATATGGTGCAACTGCAATTGCTCTAATTGCTGCTGCTCTATTAGCTTTCTCAGGTCCTAGAACTGCAGATGGTTTAATTACTGCTGTTGGTGCAACAGTATTATGGCCTCTATTTGGTGCTAATAACCAAACACTTGCAGCCTTAGCTCTATTTGCTGGTTCTGTATATCTAAGAGGACGTGGTGGAAAAAAATATCTTGCTACATTTATTCCAGCATTATTCATGTTTATAATGACTCTTTGGGCATTAGTTGAAAATGAATTTGCATATTTAGGCAAGGGTAATGTTTTATTAGGTATTGTTAACTTTGTTATCATAGTAATCGCTGCATATGTAGGTATATATAGCATCGTTGCAATAGCAAAGAAAAAACAAGTTGCATAGTAGCTTATTAATTATAAGTATATAAAACCTCTAAGCGAAATGAGAAATAAAACACTCATTTCGCTTATCACCATAAAAATATTAAATATAAAAAGTAATTTATAAAGCTATGTGCATCTATATCTCTATTCTTATTAGATTTATAATACTACTAATTATATTGAATTAATAAATTTTAATCGTACTTTAAAGTGATAATGTATCTACTGTGAATACATTATGTAAGATATGTATTAAAGTTATTAATTCAAATCAAAACGGATATCTTTAAAAGGAGTTTAATTAATGGTAAAAGAAATTTATGAAACTATGCGTAACCGCTTTATTATTATGTGCGTAATTCTAGTAGCTTTAATTCTCATTATTTTTGTCAGTCATAGATCTAATGCTGATAGTTTTGAGAGAGCAAGTTATGCAATTACAATGGTTTGTTTTGTTTCCTCAGTAATTTGTTCTATATGTATTCCCATTATATTTAGACTTTTGACTTTTAATGATGTTAAAACAAATGGAAATATTAGAAAAAGAAAATACTTGCAATTTAAAAACATCACCATGCTAAGTGTATTTATAGGTGCTCTATTTGCACTATATGGTTATTTTGTCTTAATTTATGATGGTTTACTAAGTGTATCAATATTATGTTCTTTATATGGTATTTATTCTGTATTACCAAATAAAAAGTCTTTAAATCTTGAATTGATAGAGTTCAATGTTGAAGACATAAAAAATAAAAGATAGGGGAGGCCTTTATATTGTCAATTAAAGAAAAATTTAATAGCAATAAGAAAATTAAAGCAATTAAAGGCTTTATTAATGGTATTGAAATAGCAAATCAGAATAAGGCTACTGACCAAATTGAATATGAAGCTAGAGAGATGGAACATATGTTTACATTGCTTTTATTTGGTGATGCCGTAGGGCTACCATCACCTCCAACCTCAGTAACTATGGAACTTCTTCCATTAATGAAAGATGACTATGAAAGAATGGTTTTAAGAGCTACTCAAACAGGAAATGGATTAAGTGAAATTGCAAGTATTATTGGAGAACCTTAGGAGAGATAATGGGTAAATATAAAATTTTTATTGGAAAAGGTGGAGTTGGGAAATCAACATGCTCCTCATTAGAAGCTGTTAATAATATATCAAATTCAAATAAAGTCTTTTTGGTTTCAATGGATCCAGCTCATAATTTGCATGATATTTTTTCAAACAAACTAAATAAAAAAGAAAAGAAGATGTTTGATAATTTATATGTAGCTGAAGCTGATTTACCTGCAAAAAGTAGAGAATATATTAAAGGTATTAAGAATACAATGCTAAATGTATATCACTATCAGCAATCTTTAAACATGGAAAAATATTTTTCAATATTAAAGTATTCCCCTGGAACTGAAGAGTATGCTTCCTTATTAGTTTTAGAAGATTGTTATAATAAAAAAGGGTATGAAACATTAGTAATAGATACTCCTCCTACTGCCCTTACCCTTAAAACTCTAGCTCTTCCTCAAGTTAACATAAATTGGATTAATGCATTATCTGAAATGAGAGTTCAGATTATTGATAAGAAAAATACTGTGGCAAGGATTCGTAAAAATCATTTAGACAAGGTTGAAGATGATCCTGTTTATATGAGATTACAGAGAATGAAAGCTCGTTATGAATTGCTAAATAAAAATTTGTCCGATAAAAATATTACAGAATTAGTTTTAGTAATGAATGAGGATGAATTAAGCTTATCTGAGAGCTTACTTATAAAGCAACAGTTATCTGATTTGAATTTAAATTTGAGTAAAATTGTAATAAATAAATCGACATCTAATAGTGATTGGATTGAGAAAATTAAATCAATATTTATTGATGTACCTATTGTTAGTGTGCCTCTACAAAATAGATCAATTATTGGAGAGGAAAAATTAAAAGAAGTTTCACCTTTTATTGACCTTGTTGAATAAATCATTATTTAGAATTAATTATTATAAATACAAAAATCCTAGAGTTTTAATTCTAGGATTTTTTAAGATAGGAGAGTATTAAACTCTCTGGTTTTTATAATAATTTTTTGTAATCTCAAATTTTTCTTTAATTAGTTTTCTAAGAGGATGGTTATCCCTAAGAATTTTTTCACTTACATTAGATAAAGTTGAGAAAAGCTCAATTGCAAATGTGTAATTTTTACCCAAAGTTGCAAGAGTTGCTATGCGAACTTGGAGTGATATTTGTTGCTCATTTGTAAGTGGGTAATTATTTTGAGTTATTTGCTCACTCAATTCTAAATATCCATGAAAAGCTTTATCAAATATTCTATTTCTCTCATAACTGAGACAAAGTGCAGCAAGTATATTAATTTGTATATTTATTGGATCATCGGCTTTAATACTTCTATTGTATGCAGCTCTGAGATAATTAGTTTCTTTTTCAACATCTTTTTCTAATTTTGCCATTTGTGATTTACAAACAAGATATTGAGGATAATAAAAATCTTCAGCTCCAATATTTATTTTCTCATAATATTTTTTTGCTTCAAGAATATCATGAATGTTTAAATAGGCTTCAGTTAAATGTAATATTGCTTCTTTTTTAATATCATCATCTTCTGATTCTTCACAACCCTGATAAATATTTAATGCTATATTGCAAGCTGCATCATAATCTTCATCTTCTGTATATAATTCATATAGTTTAAAACATATAGTTAAGTAAATGGTACTACTTATACCATTTGTATTAAAAGCTTCATTTTTAAGCTTTTCTAGTTTTGCTATTTTTGAGTGTCTTATAGCAAAAGGTGCTAAATTCTCAACATCCTTTGCCACTGTTAATTTTTGTATATAATCTAACATTAATTTTCCTTGTTTCTATATAAGATACTAAGGTTTTGTATCTATATCAATAAATATTTTTATTTATTATAGTTTCTTAGCATTTAGTGCAAAATAACAATCATGAACAAAGCTATCAACTATTTCCAAACCTGAATAATCACTATACATATCTGTAAGAATAAATCCAGCTTTAAATAAACCACCTAATAAAATATCCCAAGTATGACTAAATTCGAAAGTATCATGTCTTTTTACCATTTTATTCCTATCTTTTTCACTAAGACTTTTAAGATCTGAATATGGAATAGTATATTTGATCTTCAACTTACCTTTTAATTCTTTTTTTTCATCAAAAAGATAAAGGGCAGGGTTAGTTGCACTACATATAAATGTACCCCCAACTTTTAAAACTCTGTAACATTCATTGTATGTGGATTGCACATCACTTATAAAACAAGTGGAAGTTGGATTATAAATCATATCAAAACTATTGTCTTCAAAAATAGATAAATCCTGCATATCTCCAACTAAAGCTTTAATTTCTAAATTGTTTTCTTTTGCAACTTTTATATCATTTTCAATCTGGCTTTTACTAATATCCAAAACAGTTACATCAGCTCCAGCTGCACTAAAAATAATACTCTGTTGTCCTCCACCACAAGCTAGTGCTAATATTTTTTTCCCTTTGATATTAGAAATCCAACTTTTCTTTACATATTTCATTGGAGTTAGATAAACATTAATATCTCCATTTTTTGCTCTTTCAATTGAATCTTTGTCTGCACCAACAGTCCAAAAGTTATTATTTGATGATTCAAAATCCCATGCATCCGCGTTATTTTTAATATATTCTTTCATTTGTTTTAGATTAACATTATATTAAATAACATGCCACCATATAAAAAAAGCAACCTAACTTTTTTTGGTTGCTTTTGAATAATTAACTGATAATTTCTATAATTTTATCTTTAATTTTTATAATTGATTTCGTTGCTTCACAATTTACACTGGCCAATGAAATATTTTTATTAATAGCCTTTGAGACTTCTCTATCATAGGGAATTGAGCCAAGGTATGGAATATTAAAATCTTTTGCATAATTTATTATTTCAATTTCTCTATCTTTATTTAAGTCGCTTTTATTAATAATAATTGCAATATTAGTTTTGAATGTTCTACTTGTCTTTACAATTCTCTTCAAATCGCTAATACCTGATAGAGTAGGTTCTGTTACAAGAAGAGCTAAGTCAATACCACTCAATGATGCTATAACAGGACATCCAATTCCAGGGGAACCATCAATTATTGCAATCTCTTGATTATCAACATTCTTATAAAGATTTTTCTTAACCTCTGTTACTAACTTTCCAGAATTCCCAGAGCCCATATTCAATAATGCTGTTGAAAAGACTCTTTCATCCTTGAATACTTGAGTAGTTCCTACACAATTTTTAACTCTTTCTATAGCATCTGTAGGACAGACTAGAGAGCATACAAAGCATCCCTCACAAGAAAGAGGATCAACTATGTATTTATTATCTTTTTTTATTATTGCATCGAATCTACAAGATTTGAAACATTTACCACAACTGATACACTTGTTTTCATCTATTGTAGCTATATCCATTCCATAAAATGGATTTTTTACAGCACTTTTGTTTTGTGCTTCGAGTATATGAAGATTAGGTGCATCAATATCGCAATCAGCAAATGCTTTTATTTCTAATAAATCAATAAGAGTTGAGGCTATGGTAGTTTTTCCTGTACCACCTTTTCCCGAAAGTACTAAAATACTTTTCATTTATGATAGCTCCTTTTTTACTTTTAGCAATAATGTCTCAAAAAGAATTCTGATATCAGAATCACTTTCACTAATTAAATTTCCATTTGCAACTATATTTGCTATTTCTTTAGAAAAAGGAATTTTAATTAATATCTCTTTATTTAAAGTTTTTACATAATCCTCAATTATTGTATTAGAATTATCTTCAACTTTGTTGATAACAAACCCAAAAGGTATTTTAAACAAAGTAACTAATTCTACAATCATTTTTAGATTATGAAGACCAAAAAGCGTAGGCTCCGTTACAAGAATACAGTAATCAGCCTTTTTAATTGATTCCATTGTTGAACAAGCACTACCTGGAGGACAATCAATGATGCTTGTATTATCTATCTCATCAAGAACTCTATTTATTACAGGAATAGCAGATGCTTCACCTATATTTAACAATCCTGACACAATTTTATTTCCATTTACCATATTAACATCTACTATTCCTACATTAGTAGGAGTTTCCTCAATAGCACCTGTTGGACAGATAATTTTACATCCACCACAACTATGGCAAACCTCAGGAAATAACATGGGAGAGTCTTTAAAAAATGCAAGAGCTGAGAAATTACAGAAATCTACACATAATCTGCAACCATCACATTTGTCTTTATCTATGGTTGGTAAAAGTCTATATACATTGTCTCTTTTTACGTTAGTATTATTAAAGAATATTCTACCATTGGGTTCTTCAACATCACAATCTAGATAAGTGGAGCCCTTTATAATATTTGCCAGATTTGTAGAAATGAAAGTTTTACCTGTTCCACCTTTTCCACTTAATACTGCTATGTTCATATTTTATTTGCCTTTTTAGATAATAAATGGTGATATAACTATCACCATGCATTTGATTCTTAATAATTATTAATTTTAGTGAGTGTGATGATATCCAGGATGAAAATCAGCTAATTTAATTAATTCTCCATTATTAAACTTTTCAATATTTTCTTGAGCTGTAACATCAAGTGCTCTAAGTAACTTAATATTTGCACCTTCTAATACTTTTACAGCATTTTCACCAAGACGGAAAACAATGAGTGTATCAATCTTTTCATCTACTAAAGTTTGAGCTGATTTTATTCCAGCCCCTCCGGTAGCATTTATTGCTAGGTTATCAATGAATCTACTCTGATTTGTCTCTGTGTCGTGTATTAAAAAATAATAAGCTCTTCCAAATGTCTGATCTAGTTTTGAATCTAATTTTTTATCAAGTGTTGCCATTGCAATTTTCATAAATATTGCTCCTTTTTGTGATAGATATTTTTCTATCAATTGATGATTACAATATAAGATTAATATTGGCATATGTCAATAACTATTACAAAATAAATTACACCTTGTCATAAAAAACTTAACAAGAAAATGAAGAAAATATTATTTATTTTAAAAAACCTATTGACCAAAGTTTGCACTAATGATAATTTCACAAATACCGAAACGTTATGTTTTTGCGGACATGGTGGAATTGGTAGACACGCTAGCTTGAGGTGCTAGTGGGCGAAAGCTTGTGCTGGTTCAAGTCCAGTTGTCCGCACTATAGAATGAGTCAATCTTATAGATTTGTACTTGTTCTTTTTTTTTGCCCTTAGCTCATATTTTCAACCTAAATAACCTATTAAGTTAAACTAGACTTTGATTTGGGATAACTTTTTTTATTATTGCAATATTATTAATTTCAAATTAACTACTAAATAATTTTAAACAAAAAAATAATCTGATATAATTGCATATCATTTCTATTTTTTGTGCTTTTTAATTTATTTTTTTAAGCCTAGCATCTATGATATTGACTAAAAATACAAAACACCTTTATTTTTGATTATGAAGAAAAAAACAATTGCAATACTTTTATATATATTTTTAGCTCTGTCTCTCTATGCAGAGAGCAATCAATATGAAATTAATGATTATCTCATTTTTGAGGAAACTTATACACTTAATAAAAAAACTTATAGTGCCTTAAAATATTTTAAATCAAAAGATCTACTTCTCTCTGAGAACTATGATAGTATTTATCTAATGGTTGCAAGTCCATCTGTACAATCTATTGGATCTATTGGAGGTCATACTTTTTTAGTTTTATCTCATGGTGATGAATTAAATTCTTCTGTTGCAATTAATTTTTATGGGGAACATGAACATTTAGGTACTTTTGAAAAAGCTCTAACAGGTTCAACTTCAGGGCTACAAGGTTATATTGACATTAGACCTTTTTCTCAAATAGCTGAGAGATATACAATAGGGCAGGAGAGAACTGTTTTCTATTTTAAACTAGATTTAAATAAAGAAAGCATTAATAATCTTATTATTAAATTGTATGATGTAATTGATAATCCTCCTTCATACCAATTTTTTACTGAGAACTGCGCTGATTTATCGATGAGACTAGTTGATGCTGCAACAGATAAAGATTTAAGTGCCCAAACACCATATCTAATTATTCCATCATACATACCTGTAATCCTAGAGAACAATGGTTTGATTACAGAGACTGGTACATTTACTCCTCCTATAGCGAAAGTAAATAAAGAGGATCTGAATATAAGCCGTGAAAAAATTAAGGAAAAAAAAGAATATTATGATGAAAATTTA
Organism: Sphaerochaetaceae bacterium; assembly: GCA_963678765.2. Classification (GTDB taxonomy): domain Bacteria; phylum Spirochaetota; class Spirochaetia; order Sphaerochaetales; family Sphaerochaetaceae; genus Pleomorphochaeta. The sequence continues at coordinate 41,452 of CAXXVM010000004.1, forward strand.
AATGAAACCCAATCTTTAGATGAATTATTAAGTTTTGTACCTCAAAAAGACCTATATGATTATGGGACAACTCTTGATAGTTATATGAGTCTCGTTTCATTTGGAAATAAGAATTATAACCCAACCCTAGGATGGTCATTCTTTTCAAGTAGACGATATAAACAAATTCAAGGTCCAACTCAAGCCCTTCAAATTAATTTACTAGAACTTAAACTGGTCTATGATGATGAGATAAAACTTGAGAGTTTTAAAATCTTTGAATTTAGTTCTTATCCAAAAATTAATTATGGATTTGATTTTACTAAAAAATTTATGTTGATTGGAGAAAGTGGTGCAAATAATATAATAGAGCCTTTATTTAGAGGTGGCTATGGAATCTCTTTAGGAAATTCGAATATCTTATTTGATCTTACCAGTGATATTGATATTCCACTTTCTAAATTAGCTTTAAATCTATCATTAAACAGTGAATTAATACTTTATAATAAATATGCCTTTATTTTACTTGAGGGTAATTTTCCATATTATCAAATTAACTCTGACAAAGAAATTAGCATAAAAAATAAAGCAGGATTTACTCTCTTTGAAAGATTGGATATTGAGGGTAGTTATTCATGGAGTGATAAAATTTTTGAAACATCCTTTGTTTGGAATTTTAGTCCCTTCTAATTTGTATTAATAAATGTCAAATCCAAAATTAATTACCAATTGTGGTGTTTAAAATTTACTCTTGCTATTTTTTGAATTCAAATTATGTATATCAATTTTGTTGTATAAATACTAAAAAAATTGTCTTTTTTTAAATTATTTCTTTTAATAGAGCCTGATATGGTATAAAATAAGAAATATCAATAACTAATAATGAGGAAAATTAATGAAAATAGGTATTTTGACAAGTGGTGGAGATTGCCCTGGATTGAATGCAGTTATTCGTGGTTTCTGTAAATTTGTATTGAACCAAATGGCAGATGTTGAACTAATTGGTATTACAGATGGTTACTATGGTTTGATAAATAATGAAACAAGACTCTTAAAGAAAGAAGATTTGTCAGGTATCTTAAATGTAGGTGGTACTATTCTTGGTACATCTCGTCAACCTTTTAGTTTAATGAAAGATGAAGATCGAAATGGTGTTTCTAAATTAGATAAAATGAAAGAAACTTATCATAAATTAAAGCTAGATTGTCTTGTTACCCTTGGGGGCGCAGGAACACATAAAACAGCTGGTTTGTTATCTGCTGAAGGTTTGAATGTTGTTGGTATTCCAAAGACTATTGATAATGATATTTTTGGAACTGATGTTACTTTTGGCTTTCATAGTGCTGTTGATATCGCTACAGAATGTATTGATAGAATTCATACAACAGCTGCCTCTCATGGCCGCACTATGTTTGTAGAATTAATGGGAAATAAAGTTGGTTGGTTAACACTTTTTGCAGGTATTGCAGGTGGTGCCGATGTTATACTACTTCCAGAATTCCCATATGATCCTGCATCAGTTGCAAAGTCAATTAAGAAAAGAGCTGAAGAAGGTCATGCTTTTAATATCATAGCTATTGCAGAAGGTGCTATGAGTAAATCAGAAAGTAAAATGAAAAAAAGTGAGAGGATTGCTTATAGAGGTGGTGATAGTTCATCAACAAAAGCTTTAGCAACTTATATCGAGCAAAATTGTGGTGTTGAAACTAGAATTGTAGTTCCAGGTCATCTTCAAAGAGGTGGTAATCCAAGTGCTTATGATAGGCTTTTATCCTCTGAAATGGGAAGTTTTGCAGGACGTTTAGTACTTGAGAAAAAGTATGGAACAACTGTTGCCATTAAAGATAATAAAATTACTTATAATAAACTCAAAGATGTTGCTGGAACATTAAAATATATCAAAGAAGATAATCAAATGGTTAATATTGCAAGAGGTCTTGGAATTGATATTGGTGATGGTAAGAAGTATCGTCTCAAATAAATTAGTGTAGACTATAAAAATTAAGGCTATTGTAATCAAAAAGATTTTAACAATAGCCTCTTTTTTTTATCTTAAATTAATAATTAATTTGTAACTATTGATTCAAATTCATCTAACATGTTTTTAAAATGTTTAATAGCATTATCAATTGGCTGAGGAGATCTCATATCAACTCCAGCCATCTTTAATGTATCGATTGGGAATTTACTTCCTCCGCTTTTTAAGAATGACATATATTGATTTAAATCTTCTTCATCACCATTTAATACTTTTCGACTTAAAGCAATAGCAGCTGATATACCTGTAGCATATTTATATACATAGTATGATGAGTAGAAATGAGGAATACGAAGTCCCTCAAGGTCACTGTTTTCTTCAAGAATAACATTTTCACCAAAATAAAGTTCTAGTAATTTTTTGTATTCTCCTCTCATTATATCAAGAGTAATTGGTTTACCTTCTTCTGCTAGTACATGCATTTTATGTTCATACTCAGCAAACATTGTTTGTCTAAATAGGGTAGCAAGTACATCATCAATTTGTTTTCCTAAGATATATGCTTTTTCTCTATTATCTTTGCTCTGTTCTAGTAGATAAGTTGCAAGTAATTGTTCATTAAAAGTTGATGCAACCTCTGCTTCGAAAATAGTATAATTAGCATTAAAGTAATTATTGTTTAAATTACTATAATGAGAGTGCATTGAATGACCACCTTCATGAATTAGAGTAAAAATATCACGTAGAGATTCTTCATTGTAATTCATAAGAATATATGGGTCACTGGTATAAGTTCCACTTGAAAAAGCTCCAGATCGTTTACCATCATTCTCATATCTATCTACCCATCTCTCAGTAGTAAGACCTTTAATTAGAGTATCTCTATATTCCTTACCAAGTGGTTTGATTGCATTAGAAATTAATTCAACTGCTTCTTCATATGTATGATGAGCCTCATAACCGTCCACTAGAGAGGTGTACACATCATAGTGATGAATCTTGTCTTTACCCATTAGCTTAGCTCTGAGCTTGTAATATCTGTGTAATGTAGGCAATCCTTTATGAACTTCTTCAATTAGATTGTCATAAACTTCTTCATCTACATTATCACCAAATAATTTTCTTTCTCTAGTCGACTTATAACCTCTAACTTTAGAGCTAAAGATATCTTGTCTAATTGAGGTTTCATATACATTAGATAATGTGAATTGATGGTCTGCATAAACTTGGTACAATTGATTATATGCTTGTCTTCTTACACTTTCATCTTTGTCTTTTAGAAAAATACTAAAAGTTGACTGTGTTAAAGCTTTACCATTCACTTCGCCAAATTTAAAATCAACATTTGTTAAATCACTAAATATTTTACTAGCTTTTCCACCAACTTCCATTTGGGCTGCTAGTATTTTTTCTTCCTTTTCACTTAGGATATGTTCTTTTTGCCTTTTTAGACGAGAAAGAGTTACACTAATATCACTAAAATCAGGATCAGCTATATAATCCTCTAATGTTTTATTGTCTAAGCTAAGAATTTCTGTATCCCAATATGATAACTGAGATAGGTATATTGCATAAACACTAGAAACTTGTGAAATCATTTTTTGGTTTTCAACATTACTAGAATCTTCTGAAGATTTTAATTGAGCATAACCAAATAGACTCTCAAGTTTTAAATCTGCTTCTCTCATCCATTCAAAGCCTTTTAATAAGTTTTCTTTATCTTTAGATAATAAACCTTTCCATTTTGCTGCTTCCTGAGTTTCAACATTTTTAAAATTTTCTAATGCAGAATAGAAATCTTCATCAGTTTTAAAAATTTTAGTTAAATCCCAAGTATCATTAATATTAACTTCTGATCTTTTCATTATCTTATATCATCCTTAATTGTTTTTAATAAATTATTCATTGTTCTTGCAGCTCGGCCTCTGTGACTATATTTACCTTTATCACTTTGACTTAGTTCTGCCGCTGTAGCTCCTGCTTCATCAATAAAAAATACAGGGTCATAACCAAAACCACCACCTTCGGTTTGTTTTTTTGTGATATGACCTTTTACTTCTTCAGTAACTGTGTAGAATTTATTTGGTGAAAAATATGCTACTAGAGAACAAACAAAACTTGCAGATCTGTCTTCAATTCCATTCATATTCTTAAGTAGGTATTCATTTCTTTCGCTACTTTCAAGAATTCTTCCAAACTCTTCTGAACCGTAACGAGCTGTTTTAACACCTGGTTTACCATCAAAAGCTTTGACACAAAGACCTGAATCATCAGCAAGTATTGGAGTACCATTATTAACCTTATAAAGGGCTTCTGCTTTGATTAATGCATTTCCTACAAAGGTTGGTGCATTTTCATCAACCTCTACCATATTTGCCTCTTGTATTTCTACATCTGGCATCAAGAGTCTTAACTCTTCTAATTTGTGCTTATTTGAGCTTGCTAAAATAAATTTCATATAAAAAAGATACTCAATACTATTTTAAAATGCAAGGAAATTTGTAACTTTCTATTTGCAAGTATTAAATTATTATCTATATCTGATTAATATAAGATCTCTCTTCAAGACATTCTTTCAGAGTAATTTTTGCATATAATATTGAAGATGAAATTGTTCCGTTTTTTATATTAAGAGCCTTTGCAAGTGTTCTTTGACTTATATGTTTATTATTAAGCCTATTAATTTCCTGAAGTGCTATTTCATAGGATCTTTTTCGTCTCTCAATTTTACTTTGTATTTCATCTTTTTTTCGATAGCTTTTTTCAAGTTGTTTCCAAGCAGAGAGTTCAAGTATTCTCATCATTTGTTTAGAAGCTTTATTTCTTTCAGCATTTAAATGATCTGAGGCCTTCATAAATAAAAGCCTTGAAGAAGATAATAATTGAAGCATTAACTCTTGATTTACACTAAATAATTTAGAACATTCCAAAATATAATAATCAATAATTAAATCAGGAAAAATCATTAGATAAATTAGAATTCTTTTTCGAACAGTTCTATTTCCCATTTTTATATATAATCTATTAATGTAATCATTATCAAATGCATTTTCAATCATGGTGTGAGGCGCTTGTATTATTTCATTAAAATCTCGAATTAACTGTGCATTTTTCTCAGTTTGGTTAAATTCTTTGAATTTTTCATATACAGGTGAATCCTCACAAATTTTATCATAATATTTAGGAATGCAAGTTGAATTAGAATCATCGATTGATTCTAAATAACAATCTTCACTAGCTGTCTTATAACAAAAGTAAGTCTGCTCCTTAACAAATTGTGTTGTAGCTGAAGTCTTTTTTCTTAGATTGAAATACTTTGTCCATTTCCAAATTAAAGTATTAATAAAAGTAGAATAATTGCTCATTGATTTATCATATAAATCAATAAAAGTTCCAATTCTTTCAGCGTAATCACAATAGAATTCACCAATGTTTTCCTCGCTAATTAATTTATACTTAATAGGTAATTGATAAAGTAGTACTTTTGAATAGTCTAAAATCAATTGGTAATTATCATCATGAACATTATTTTCTAAATTTCTTGCTCTCTCATTAATTGTCTTTCTTTTTTCACTAATATAATTTGTATTCATTTTTTAAATAGGGAATTAAATCCGACCTCCGTGAATACAAAATGCATATCCCATGCCAAAAAAGAAGTTCAGAAATATAGTAGTAGGTTGAAAATTAAAGTTGTGGCAATTGTTTAGAAAGTTTTTAGACTTTATTTCACAATATAAAAATAAGGTGTAGATTGTTTTGCCATTTATAAAATAAGACAATTTTATATTATGACACATGAATTGAAAAATGAGTGAAAAAAAGTCCTATTTTATGCACTAAATTACAATATTAAAGTAATGCACAATTTAAAAATATTTATATTAGGACTAAAAAAAATAAAGACTAAGCTCATTTTTAAATTAATGAACTAGTCTTTTTTTCTTAAAAGAAGTTATAAATACAAAAGCCTCTATAAAATAGAGACTTTCATGATTTTTTAGCTTTCTTTATTATATGCTTTAATAATATCCTTTGTTACCTTATCAACTATTTCTTGGAAATCTCCCTTAATAGTAGCTCCGGAGGCTTTAATATGACCTCCACCACCATAAGTAAGTGCAAATTCACTTACATTGAAATTACTGTTATAGTTAACTCGTAAACCAAGGACAACTTTATCTTCAATTTCTTTAAAAACACAGACAACCTTTACGCCTTCAACACTCATAATTTGAGAGTAGTAATTGTCACTAGGACACTCTCCCTCATCACTAAGTCTAAAATAAGATAGGGCAATTGCTCCATTACAAACAAAGCTTGTTCTATCAATTAATAAACCAGTATTCTTGAGATATAAGAAAGGTTTACCACCGCTCATTAGAGCCACAGTATGTGATGGATTAGCACCGTTTTCAATCAAATCAGCTGCTTCTCTTACAGCCACTCCATTATGTGGTGGAATGAATCTAAAGAAGCCACTATCGGTTGCAAACCCAAAAAATAATTGAGAAGCAACTTCAGGTGTAATTTGTATATTTAGTGCATCATACAATTTTTTAATAATTAAAGTTGTTGAAATAGAAGCTGGAAAAATATAACTATATTCCCATCCCTGGCTCAAAGAAGTTGGATGGTGATCAAATACAACAGTTTTTAAATCTTTAACTTGATCTTCAAAATTACCAATTCTGCTAAGTTCTCCACAATCTACTAAAATTAGTAGAGGGTTGTTTGATAGCATTTCTTCATCTAATTTCTTGACAAATAAATGCTCAACAACTTTTGTCTCTTCTCTTTCAAAAGGACCTTCATTTGCAAGAATTATTTCCCTGCAACCTAGTTCTTTCATGAGATGACCCATAGCTAATTGACTGTTATAGCAATCTCCATCAGGTTTTTGGTGTCCTATGATAATTACTTTGGAAGTGGATTTTAAAACCTTAATAACTTTCTCTGAAAAAGGGGGGTAGGAAAATTTGTTCATTAACCAGTTATCTCCATATTCTTTAAATCTTCAAGCATTAATGTGCCATTTCCTGAGTAAACTTTTGGAGCTACTCCATCAGTTACACATTCTCCTGATATAACAACTTTTTTCGCACCTTCAAGAGATGGAATATCATACATGATAGTTATCATTAGATTTTCAACAATTGATCTTAATCCTCTAGCACCAGTTTTTTGTGAAACTGCTTTTTGTGCTATTGCTAAAATTGCTTCGTCTTCAAATTCTAATTCAACATCTTCAAGTTTCATAGAAGTTATATACTGCTTAATAATTGAGTTTCTAGGTTCGCCAACAATTCTTACTAAATCTTTTTCAGTTAAATGATTTAATGAAACATGAATTGGTAAACGACCGATGAATTCAGGTATTAAACCAAATTTAACTAAATCGTCTGGAAGAAGCTTTTTATATAGTTTTGATAAGTCTTTTTCATCTTTTGAAATAATAGTTGCACCAAAACCCATTGGTTGAGTTGTAACTCTTTTTTCAATTACTTTATCAAGTCCAACAAATGCTCCACCACAAATGAATAAAATATCCTTAGTGTCTATTTTTAGCATTTCTTGGTTAGGATGTTTACGACCACCTTGAGGTGGAACAGAAGCAACAGTGCCTTCAATAATTTTTAGAAGAGCTTGTTGAACACCTTCACCGCTTACATCACGAGTTATTGAAACATTTTCACCTTTCTTAGCAATTTTATCAATTTCATCTAAGAAGATAATGCCGTGTTCAGCTTTTTCAATATCATTATTTGCGTTTTGAATTAATTTTAATAAAATGTTTTCGACGTCTTCACCAACATAACCAGCCTCAGTTAAAGTAGTAGCATCTGCAATTGCAAATGGAACATTTAACTTTTTAGCAAGTGTTTGTGCTAATAAAGTCTTACCAGTACCAGTTGGACCAATCATAAGAATGTTAGATTTATCTAATTCAACACCCTCATCTTTGATTTTATCTTGGAACTTAACTCTTTTATAGTGATTATATACTGCAACAGACAATACTCTCTTAGCATCCTCTTGACCAATTACATATTCATCTAGATAAGCTTTTAATTCTTTAGGTGTTGGAATACTTCCACCATCGCTAAAAATAGAATCGCCATCTAAATCAATTGTTGAATTTTCATTTGGAGTTGCTGAAGGGTAACCTGCAATCATGTAGTAGCATTTTTCAATACATTCATCACATATTGCAACACTACCGTGTTTAGCTGTTATAAGTTGTTTACAGTCTTCTGCAGGTTTACCACAGAATGAACAACTATTTGCTTTTGGTGGTTTAGAACCGAATGCCATATTATCTCCTCATTACTTTGTCGATTAATCCATACTCTAGTGCTTCATCACTACTTAGGAAATAATCTCTTTCAACATCAGCTTTAACAGTTTCTTCATTCTGTCCTGTACATTGTACTAGAATGTCTGTAGTTAACTTCTTGATGCGAAGAATTTCCTTTGTGTGAATGGCAATATCAGTAGCTTGACCTTCAACACCGCCCCATGGTTGGTGAATCATCACTCTAGCTGAAGGTAGAATAAATCTTTTACCTTTTGCTCCAGCTGTGAGTAGTAGGGCACCCATGCTAGCAGCTTGTCCCATACAAATTGTTTGAACATCAGGTTTAATATATTGCATTGTATCATATATTGCCATACCTGCAGTAACACTACCGCCAGGACTATTTATATAGATACTAATATCTTTTGATGGATCTTCACTCTCTAAAAAAATTAGTTGAGCAACTACAAGGTCAGCAGTTGCATCATTAATTTCACCATCTAGAAAGATAATTCTATCTTTGAGTAATCGGCTAAATATATCGTAAGAGCGTTCTCCTACACCGGATTGTTCTACAACCATAGGAACTAATGTTTGCATTCTTGTTTTATCCATAAATTACTCCTAATTTATATTTTTTTAAGATAAAAGGCGGAACAATAAAGTCCCGCCTCTAATAATTGATAATATTAAGTTATAAATCTAATTATTGTCTTATTCAGCAGGAGTTTCTTCTACTGCTAGACCATTCATTAGTTCATCATAGCTAAGAGCTTTACCCTTAGTAAATGTGTTATTGTCAATTAAGAAATCGTTAACTTTTGATAATTTAACTTGTTCAGTCATATAATCTTTAACATATTCTACTTGCTCTGGAGTGTAACTTGATGTATCACCCATAGCTTCTGTAACTTCTTCATCAGTAACTTCAAAGTTTTCTGTTTCTTTAATTTTTTCTAAAATTAAGTCAACATTTAATTGTTTTTGAATCATAGGTGTCCAAGTCTCTTTTAATTGATCAAGAGATTGACCCTGCATTCCAAAAATCTTTGAAAGTGTATCTAAATCCATGCCATTGTTTTGTGCAAAATTCTGTAACTGTTGATCAGCTTGGTAATCTACCATTGATTTAGGAGCTACAATAGGGCACTTCTCAACTAAAGCATCAGTAATTGCTGTGAATTTTAATTCTTTTAATTTACTGTCAGCTCTTTCTTTAAGTGCTTTCTTTGTTCCTGCAACTAAGTCTTTAACTGTTTCATAGTCTTCAGATACATCCTGTGCGAAATCATCATCTAATTCAGGAACGTCGTTAAATTTAACAGCCTTCATTGTGATTTTAATTTCAACAGTTTTACCAGCATAATCAGCATCAGCGAAATCTGCAGCTAATTCTTTTGTAACTGTTTTTTCATCGCCAGCACTCATACCAATTAGATCTGCATCTAAATTGAAGAATGTAGGAGTAGTTCCAATTGTTACAGTGAAATCATTTCTGTCATTTTTGCCTTCGCTATTTAATTCAGCAAAGTCGATTGTTACGATATCGCCATCTTTAGCAGGTTCATCTTTTGAAACGATAAGAGCATTCTGGTTTCTTAGTTTTTCAATTTCTGCATCTACATCAGCTTTTTTGATTGAAACTGTTGGAGCTTCAACACTTAAACCTTTGTATTCAGGTGCTTCAAACTGTGGTAATACATCATATACAACTGAATAAGTTACATCTGTATTAGGTGTAAATGGAGAAAGAGAATCTTCGTTTTGTAGAACTGGAGTAGAATATGGAAGAGGTTTGTATTTATCTTCTACATCATCAAGTGCTACTTTTAAATCATCTTCTAATAATTTGTAAGTTGATTCATTACGAATTTCTTCACCAAATTTTGATTCGATTAATTTAATTGGTGCTTTGCCCTTTCTGAAACCTTTAATTACGATATCTTTTGCATATTTAGTAATTAAAGCTTTATAAGCATCTTCTACGGATTGTGCTGTCAATGTAATGGACAACTCGACTGAGGAATTTTCACTTTCCTTGATTTGTTTATCAGCAATCATGCTATCTTCTTCCTTTTCGGTCGCTTTGACCTATAGTAATTATCAAATGCAAGTCTTAGGACCTGCTAAAGTTCTAGTCTATACTATTACATATTATAACTACAACCTAGACGATTATACACAAACTTAATAGTTTGAACTAGTACTAAGTTAGTTAAAATAGGTACAAAATCAAGTAATTTTATAGAAAATTTGTAAAAATTAATAAATAAAATGGAATAACTTGTAATTTGTAATTCAGTATAACTCTAATATACACCTATCATTTATTAGTTGTATGTATAAACAATATAGCAAATACATTTTTATTTGCCAACACCCACAAAGATTATATTTTAAATGATAGAGGTAAGAACCTTTTTATGTAGGCTTTAATTTCTCCAAAAGTAAGCATTTTTGCAAGAAAATAGTGGTATAAACCTGTATTATTTAATTAAATTATCGATAATTTAATAGTAATGGAATTTTAATCAATATTTTTTTATTAATAAAAATTTATTGAATTAGTTTAATCTAACATTTTTATTAATTACTTATGCTATAAATAATTATTTAAATGTTACATTTTCAAAAAACAGCAAAATTGAGGTATTTTTTCCTGTTTTAATCGATAATTAATTATTTTTATATAAATTTAGTATTAACACAGACCCTTATAATTTGGTATATTTTTGAAAGTGGAGCAGGAGAATATCTAAATAGAGTATTTAACCCTAGTTCGACACTTCTACGCCCTAACAAATATTTATTTTCTAGCCAAATTTCTTTGTAAATCGCCTTTTCAAGCCTTTAATTGGCTATTTTTTTTGAAAGGATAAATTTTTTTGCATTTTATTCTTGACATTTTTATGTGTAGCGTCATATACCGTTGACATGATTATTATCTTGTTATACACTATTTGTAGTAATATTGAGGAGTCTATATGTACATCAGTGTAATACCAGTTAAATCTAAAAACAAAAGACTTATGGTTGTTAAAGAATCTTATAGAGACAAAGTGAGTAAAAAATCTAGACAAAGAAAAATTAGAGATATTGGTTATATAGAAGATTTTTTAGATTTATACGAAGATCCTCTTCAACATTTCAAAGATGAACTAAAAGCTGAACAAAATAATATTAAAACTATCCAACCATCTAAATCTATTAATATAGATCCTAATGCTAAAATTGCAGTTCGAGATATTAATACTCCACGAACTGATAGAAAAAGTTTAGGAGCTGCAGTTTTATCATATATCTATCATGAATTAGAAATTGATTCTTTCATGAATAATAAAAGAAGATACACCAAGGCTGAATACAACCATAATGCAATATTTAAACTACTAGTTTACTCAAGGATACTATTTCCAAGTTCTAAACGAGAAGCTTATTTCAATAAAGGCCGGTTCTTTGAAAAAATGGACTTTTCTCTTACAAATATCTATAGAGCAATGGATAATTTCATTGAATGGAAGGATGATTTACTAATCCATTTAAATAAAACCATAACAAAAAATTACGGTAGAGATACAACACTACTGTATTATGATGTTACAAATTATTACTTTGAAATTGATTATCAAGATGAAAACAAAAGAAAAGGTGTAAGTAAAGAGCATAGACCTAATCCAATAGTTCAAATGGGGCTATTTATGGATGATAATGGATTACCAGTTAATTATAAGCTATTTTCAGGTAATACCAATGACTGTAAGACTTTAATACCTATGATGGGTGAAACTCGATTAGATTTAGATATTAGAGATATTATTGTTGTTGGCGATAAGGGAATGATGTCTGGAGAAAATATCAGTAGAATATTATCTCAAAAGAATGGATATGTAATTAGTTATTCTGTTCGTGGTGCATCAAAAGAGTATCAAGACTATGTTTTAAAACAAGATGATTATCAATTAATAGACATGCCTGTTAAGCAAAGATATGAAAACCTAGATAAAAATAAGAAAAATACTTACACCCTTAAGGTTAAAACGAGGATGTCTCCACGAGAGATTTCTGTTCCAGATATAAAAACTGGTAAAAAAACTAAAGTTATAATTAATGAAAGACAAATAGTCTTCTATAGTGAGAAATACGCTAAGAAAGCTAAAGCTGATAGAGAAGCTGCATTACTTAAAGCTTTTAATACAGTAGAGAATCATAAGGCAATTCCTAAATCATTTGGATGTTACAAATATATAAAAGAAGAATATCTACAAAAAGATGGTGAACTAATAAAACCAAGTAGCTCTCAATTATTCTTTGATGAAGAAAAGCTAAAAAAAGAAGAGGCTTTAGATGGTTATTATGTAATCTTTAGTAATGTAATTGGACTCGAAGATGTAGAAAAGCCATTAAACAAAAAAAGCACATTCACAAAAGATGGATATTTTAAATTAAACAAGATAGTTAAAACTCAAGATATAATAGAAATTTATAGAGGGTTATGGGAGATAGAAGAGACTTTTAAAATTACAAAAAGTAGTCTTGAAGTTAGACCTGTATTCCATAGAAACTGGAATAGGATAGAAACTCACTTTCTAACCTGTTTTGTTTCACTAGTAATAATAAGATTATTAGAAACAAATTTGGAAAGTAAGTGGAGTACTGAAAGTATTCTAAAAAGTATAAAAGCAGCAAATGGATCATTGATAACTGGGAATCTATATAATTTCAATTATGTTGATGAGATATTATTAGAAATTCAAAAGAAATTTGAAATCACATTAGATAGACAGTTCTTAACAATAGGAGAAATAAAAAAAATTATTGCCAAAACTAAAAAAAAGACATAATAGTGATATTAAAAACTACAAAAAATGTTAAAAGGCCACCGATATTATTAGTTACTACGTAACTAATTAGGGGGCCTTTTTTGCGTTTTAAAGTGTCGAAGACAGGATACATTTTTATTTGCCAACACCCACAAAGATTATATTTTAAATGATAGAGGTAAGAACCTTTTTATGTAGGCTTTAATTTCTCCAAAAGTAAGCATTTTTGCAAGAAAATAGTGGTATAAACCTGTATTATTTAATTAAATTATCGATAATTTAATAGTAATGGAATTTTAATCAATATTTTTTTATTAATAAAAATTTATTGAATTAGTTTAATCTAACATTTTTATTAATTACTTATGCTATAAATAATTATTTAAATGTTACATTTTCAAAAAACAGCAAAATTGAGGTATTTTTTCCTGTTTTAATCGATAATTAATTATTTTTATATAAATTTAGTATTAACACAGACCCTTATAATTTGGTATATTTTTGAAAGTGGAGCAGGAGAATATCTAAATAGAGTATTTAACTCTGAATGATTACTATCTCTCTTGAAATTCCATGAATACGTTTTATGTGATTTGTTTACAAAAAATCATTTGTAGACTTTAGGAGATGAACATGAGCAATAAAATTACTATTATTGGTTCCGGTAGTGTTGGTGCAACAATTGCATACACTATGACTGTAACAGGATTAGCAGCAGAAATTAATATGATCGATATTAATGTAGATAAATCATTAGGTGAAGCTTTAGATATTAGACAAGGAACACCATTTACTCCTCCAGTTTCAATTTATGCTGGTAGCTATGAAGATGCAGTTGATTCAGATATCGTTGTAATTACAAGTGGTGTTGCAAGAAAGCCTGGTCAAAGTCGTCTAGAATTAGCTCAAACTAATGTAAACATCATGAAATCAATTATCCCTCAAATTTCAAAATATGCTCCAGATGCAATATATGTAATTGTTGCAAATCCTGTTGATATATTAACTTATCAATTCTACAAATATTCAGATATTCCAAATAACCACATTATTGGTTCTGGTACTTTATTAGATACTGCTAGATTAAGAGCAAGATTATCAGAATATTTTGGTTTAAACCAACAATCAGTTCATGCATATGTATTAGGTGAACATGGTGATAGTTCTTTTGTTCCTTGGTCATTAGCTAACATTTCAAACATCCACATTGATAAATATAAAGAATGTATCATGAATAAAGATAAAATTGTTCCAGATTTAAATCATGATGAAATTGAAGATTACATCAGAAAATCAGGTGGTAAAATTATCAGACGTAAGGGTGCAACATTCTTTGCTGTAGCTGTATCTGTAACACATCTTTGTAAATGTATCTTAAGTGGTAGTGAAAGTGCTCTAAGTGTTTCAACATTACATGAAGGTGAATATGGCATAGATGATGTTTGTCTTAGTTCTTTAACAATTGTTGGACGTGATGGTGTTGAAAGCAAATTAGAAGCTCCTTTAACAGATGATGAAAAAGCTAAATTACAACATAGTGCACAATGTCTTAAAGATGTTATTGCTCAAATTGATTTCGAATAATAGAGGAAAATATGGAATATCGTATCGAACATGATTCAATGGGTGAAGTAAAAGTACCTAAAAATGTATATTGGGCAGCTCAAACAGAAAGAAGCCATGAAAATTTTAATATCGGTCTTGGTATCGAGACAATGCCACAAGAAATTGTTAAGGCATTTGGTGTTTTAAAGAAAGCTGCTGCTTTAGCAAACGCTGAATTAAACCCAGCTAAAATGACTGCTGAAAAAGTTTCAGCAATTTCAAAGGCTTGTGATGAAGTTATTTCTGGTGAATTACTAGAACACTTTCCTCTTGTAGTTTGGCAAACAGGCTCAGGAACACAGTCTAACATGAATGCAAATGAAGTAGTTGCATCTCGTGGTAATGAAATAGCTGGTAAAAAGATATTACATCCAAATGATGATATCAACATGAGTCAGTCTTCAAATGACACTTTCCCAACTGCAATGCATATCAGTGCAGTATTAATTCTTGAAAATCAAGTAATTCCTGCAATTGATGAATTAGTTGCAACTTTCAAAGAATTAGAAAAAGTTAACAATGACAATGTTAAGTGTGGTAGAACTCATTTACAAGATGCAACACCTATTACTTTCTCTCAAGAAATTAGTGGATGGAGAGCATCTTTAGAAAGAGATAAACAATTATTAGAATTATCTCTACCTCCTCTAAAGGAAGTTGCACTTGGTGGAACAGCCGTTGGAACAGGATTAAATGCTCCAAAAGGTTTTGATGTATTAGTTGCTGCTAAAATTGCAGAATTAACTGGTAAAGACTTTATAACATCTCCAAACAAATTCCACTCATTAACAAGTAAAGATGAAATCGTATTTGCTCATGGTGCATTAAAAGCTCTAGCTGCAGATATGATGAAAATAGCTAATGATGTAAGATGGCTTGCAAGTGGACCTCGTGATGGTTTAGGCGAAATTAGCATTCCTGCAAATGAACCTGGATCTTCAATCATGCCTGGTAAAGTAAACCCAACACAATGTGAAGCAGTTACAATGGTAGCAGTTCAAGTTATGGGTAATGATGTAGCAGTTGGTATGGCAGCATCTCAAGGTAACTTTGAGTTAAATGTATTCATGCCTGTTACAGCATACAACTTCCTACAATCTGCAAGATTATTAAGTGAATCAATTGTATCTTTCAATAAGAATTGTGCAGTTGGTATTAAAGCAAATGAAGAAAAAATGCATTTCAACTTACACAATTCTTTGATGTTAGTAACAGCTCTTAATCCATATATTGGTTATGAAAATTCTGCAAAAACATCTCATAAAGCATATGAAGAAAACATTAGTTTAAAAGAAGCTTGTGTTGCTTTAGGCTTTTTAACTGAAGAAAAATTTGACGAAGTATTCCACCCTGAAAAGATGGTTTAGTAAAAAGGTAGTTAATATGATTTATAGTTATTATCCCGGATGTACTTTAAAAAATAAAGCAAAAGAACTCGATGAATGTGGTCGTATCAGTGCAGAAGCATTAGGTTTTACACTTCAAGAAATCCCTGAATGGCAATGTTGTGGTGGACAATATACATCTTCTAAAGATGAAATTGTTACTAAATTATCTTCAGTTAGATCTCTAGTTGCTGCAAAAGATGCTAAGCAAGATCTAGTTACATTGTGTTCTGCTTGTCACAATGTTATAAAGCAAACTAATTATGCTGTAACAAATGATTCAGATATGGCGATGAAGGTAAACAATTACCTAAAATTAGATACACCTTATAATGGTGAAACTAATGTTTATCACTATCTAGAAGTTTTAAGAGATAAAGTTGGTTTTGATAAAATAAAGGAAGCTGTAAAAGTTCCTCTAACAGGTAAAAAAATTGGTGCTTATTATGGTTGTTTATTATTAAGACCAGGTAAAGTTTTACAATTTGATGATCCTGAAAATCCTCAAATTATGGAAGATTTTATTAGAGCACTTGGTGCTGATCCTGTAATTTATAATATGAGAAATGAATGTTGTGGTGGTTATACTATCTTAGAAGATACAAATGCTGCAGAAAAAAACACAACAAATATTCTTGAAAATGCTGAAGATATGGGAGCAGATTTCTTAATTACTGCATGTCCACTTTGTCAGTACAATTTATTACAGAACACTTTGAGTGAAAAGACACCAATTTATTACTTTACAGAATTACTAGCTTATGCTTTAGGACTTAAAGAAAGGGAGTGTTTCAAATAATGAATAAAAGTGAATTATTGAAAGAACAAGTTCAACGCAATAGCGGCGTAGATGTACTAAAGTGCATGCGTTGTGGTAAATGTAGTGGAACTTGTCCAAATTATGATGTAATGGAATATCATCCTCATCAATTTGTGAATATGGTAGAAAACAATCAAGTTGAAGTACTTATGAAGAGTGAATCACTTTATATGTGTTTAACTTGCTTTGCATGTGTTGAACGTTGTCCTCGTGGTGTAGAACCTGGAAAGTTAGTAGAAGCTATCAGATTAGAAGCTATTAGACTTAAAGAAAATAATCATCTTAAACCAGATCAGATTGTTGAAAAACTTACAGATAAAATGCCTCAACAAGCAATTGTTACAGCTTTCCGTAAATATACAAAATAAGGATAAATAGATGCAAAAAATTGGTGTATTTGTGTGCCACTGTGGTACCAATATTAGTGCTACTGTAGATGTAGCAAAAGTTTCAGAAACTTTAGCAAAAGAACCTGGCGTAATTTATTCAACTGATTATCAATTCATGTGTTCTCTTTCAGGACAAAATCTTGTTATTGATAAGATTAAAGAACTTGGTTTAACAGGTGTAGTAATTTGTTCCTGTTCTCCAAGAATGCATGAATTAACTTTCAGAAAAGCAGCTGATAAAGCAGGATTGAATGGTTTCTTACTTGAGATGGCAAACATTAGAGAGCAAGATGCTTGGGTTCATAAAGACAGAGGCGAAGCAACATTAAAAGCTGTTGCTTTAGGTCGTGCAGCTATCGCAAAAGTTGCTTTAAATGAAGCTTTAACTCCTGGTGAAAGTAAAGTTACAAAAAGAGCTTTAGTTATTGGTGCAGGTATTGCAGGAATGCAAGCTGCTCTTGATATTGCTGATGCAGGTTTCTCTGTTGACTTAGTTGATAAAGAACCTACTATTGGTGGTTTAATGACTCAAGTTGATAAGACTTTCCCAACTTTAGACTGTGCTTCATGTATTTTAACTCCTAAAATGGTTGATGTTCAACAAAATGAATTAATTAACCTAATGACTTATTGTGAAGTTGAAAAGGTTGAAGGTTACATTGGTAACTTTACAGCTACAATTAAAAAGAAAGCTCGTTATGTAGATCCTGATGTTTGTACAGGTTGTGGTCTTTGTACTCAAAAATGTCCTTCAAAGAATGTTTTAAATCCATTCAACTTAAATCTAGATAATCGTAGAGCAATATATATTCCTTTCCCTCAAGCAGTACCTCTAGTAGCAACTATTGATGCAGCTCATTGTAAAAAACTTCAAGAAGGAAAATGTGGTGTTTGTGCTGCAATATGTCCTCCTAAGGCTATTCATTATGATGATGCTGATAAATTAATAGAAAGTGAATATGGTGCTATTGTAGTAGCAACAGGATTCAATCCTATTGAAGTTCATGCTTTTGATGAATTTGCATATGATCAAAGTCCAAATGTTATTACATCTCTTGAATATGAAAGATTGATGAGTGCAACTGGTCCTAACGGTGGTACAGTATTAAGACCTTCTGATAAAAAACATCCTAAGACAATTGTATTCCAACAGTGTGTTGGTTCTCGTGATACTACAAGTCGTGGTAAAACATATTGTTCTGGTATCTGTTGTATGTACACAGCTAAGCACGCAATGCTTACTAGAGAAAAATACCCAGATACTGATGTTTATGTTTTCTATACAGATATCAGATCACCTGGTAAAGGTTTTGATGAATTCTATAGAAGAGCAGTTGAACAGTACGGCGTACATTATATTAAAGGATCTATTGGTAAAGTTGTTCCTATGTCTAATGGTAATCTAAAAGTTCAAGCTTCAGATCTATTAATGCAAGAACAATTACACATTGAAGCTGATTTAGTTGTACTAGCAGCAGCAATGGAACCTGATAAATCTGCAAAGAATATTAGTCAACAATTAACAGCTAACGTAGATAGCGATGGATGGTTCACTGAATCACACCCTAAATTAAGACCTGTTGAAAGTCCAACAGCTGGTGTATTCCTAGCTGGTGCTTGCCAAGGTCCAAAGGACATTCCATCAACAGTAGCTCAAGCAGGAGCTGCAGCTTCAAAAGCAATTATCTTATTAATTAAAGATAAATTAAAAGGTAATCCTTGTGTTGCTCACAGTGATGAAAACATGTGTAATGGATGTTCATCTTGTGCAAATGTTTGTCCTTATGGTGCTATTACTTACGTTGCAAAAGAATTCAGAATGCCAGATAGAACTACTCGTATTAGAAGAGTTGCTTCTGTTAACCCTGCAGTATGTCAAGGTTGTGGTGCTTGTACCGTTGCCTGTCCATCTGGAGCAATGGATATTTATGGATTCTCAAACAAACAAATTATGGGGGAGGTTGATGCTATATGTCAGTAGAAGAAAAAACTGAATTCCAACCAAAGATTGTAGCTTTTTGTTGTAACTGGTGTTCATATGCCGGTGCTGACTTAGCAGGAACTAATAGAACTAATTATCCAGCTAATGTTAAAATTGTAAGAGTTCCTTGCTCTTGTAGAGTAAACCCTATGTTTATTCTTAGAGCATTTCAAAGAGGTGCTGATGGCGTTATTATTTGTGGTTGTCACCCTGGAGATTGTCACTATATAACAGGTAATTATTATACACGTCGTAGAATGACACTCTTATTCTCAATGTTAGACTATCTAGGTATTGAAAAAGATAGAACTAGAGTTGAATGGGTTAGTGCATCTGAAGGTGGTAGATTTGCTGAAGTAATGAGTGAATTTACAAATGATGTTAAAGCAATCGGTCCTAACCGTAAGTTGGAGGATATAAGATGCAAAGCAGAATAATTAAAAGAGCAGTTGAGCTTTTTAACTCTGAAGAAATTGTTAGAGCCATTGGTTGGAGAAAGGGTGATTTTGATTATGATTTAAACCCAAGTATCTTTAAGAGTGCAGAAGACCTAGAAAAAAACTTTGTCTATAATGATTTCTCTTCAGCCAATCTTTCTAAGTTCTTAATCAAGATTTCTCAGAAAGAAGAAGGTAAAACTCTAGTATTTTTAAAATCTTGCGATACTTATAGTTTTAATGAACTATTACAAGAACACAGAATTCCTCGTGAAAAGGTTTATATTATTGGTGTTCCTTGTGATGAAAATATTGATCCAAGCAAAATAAAAGCAGCTTTAGGTGAAGATATTTTATCAGTTAGTTGTGATGGCCAAACAGTTAGTGTTGAAACACTTGATGGAACAAAAACAATTGCTAAGAGTGAAGTAACACTTGATAGATGTCTTGCATGTAAATCTCGCAAACACGTAGTTTATGATGAACTATTTGGAGAAGAAGGTGAAATTCTTGATTCTAACCGTTTTGATCAAGTTGAAATGTTAGAACAAATGGAACCTGAAGAAAGATATGCTTTCTGGAGAACTGAATTATCAAGATGTATTCGTTGTAATGCTTGTCGTGATATATGTCCTGCTTGTACTTGTGAAAACTGTGTATTTGATAACAGAGAATCTGGTGTTGAAAACAAAGTTGCAACAAATGATTTTGAAGAAAATATGTTCCACATAATTAGAGCATTCCATGTAGCTGGTAGATGTACTGACTGTGGAGAGTGTTCAAGAGTTTGCCCTGAAGATATTCCACTTCATTTATTAAACAGAAAGTTTATTAAAGATATTAATGAATTCTACGGTGATTACCAAGCTGGTGATGATATTGAAACAATTGCTCCATTAACTAAATTTGATGCAGTAGATGTTGAACCATCAATTGTTAAGACTAGGGAGGATGTAAAATAATGTTAACTTTAAAAGAAAATCAATTAGACGAATTTTTTGCTCTAATTGAAAAGAAAAGAGAATTATACCTTCCAGTTGAAAACAAAACTGGTAAATCAGAATATAAAAGATGGGCTGATGGAGATAAATACAGTACTGCTTTAAGAACTGTTAAAAGTGCTAAAAACTTTTTCTTTGCTAAATCTGAAAATTTATATGATCTAAAAATGGACAATAAAAATGTTGAAGTTATTGATACAAGAGAAGATGTTAAAGAATTTGTAATCTTTGGCGTTAGAGCTTGTGATGTAAAGAGCTTTGATATTTTAGACAATGTATATCTTCAAGATCCTGTTGATACATATTATAAAAATAGAAGAGATCATGGACTTGTTATTTCAATGGCTTGTTCAAAACCAGCAACAACTTGTTTTTGTGCTCTATTTGATATTGATGCAACATCTCCAAATGGTGATATTCAAGCTTGGCATGTAGATGATAAATATTATTTCAATCCACTAACAGCTAAAGGTGATGCTTTTGTTGAAGAATTTAAAGAATGCTTCAGTGAAGAAGATGATGCTCCTGTTGAAAAACAAAAAGCAGAAACTTTAGATAAAATTGAGAAACTTCCTTTTGTTAATTTAAATATGGAAGGCTTTGGAGTTGAAGAAAAACTTAAAGCAATTTTTGATAGACCTGAATGGGAAGACTTATCATCAACCTGTATTGGTTGTGGAACTTGTACCTATGTTTGTCCAACTTGTCAGTGTTTTGATATTAAAGACTTCAAAGTTGGTGATGGTAGTATTAAGCGTTTTAGATGTTGGGATAGTTGTATGTATTCTGATTTTACAAAGATGGCTGCTGCAAACCCTCGTTTAACTCAAACAGAACGTTTTAGACAAAGATTCATGCATAAACTAGTATATTATCCAATAAAGAATGAGGGTATCTATGGTTGTGTTGGTTGTGGACGTTGTCTAGTAAGTTGCCCAGTTCAAATGAACATAGTTAAAGTTATTAAAGCTATGGGGGATAATTAATATGGATAAAGATGCATTAATGCCTTATGTCGGTGTAATAACTGAAATAACAAGAGAAACTCCAGATGTAAAAACTTTCAGAGTTCTTGGAAAAGATGGTAAAAAGTTATTTACTCATGAAGCTGGCCAATGTGCTATGTTAAGTGCACCAGGTTATGGTGAAGCAATGATTTCTATTACTTCATCACCAACAGAAGATTTCATGGAATTTAGTATTAAAAACGCTGGTAAATTAACTGGTTGGTTACATTCAGCTGAGGTTGGACAACAGGTAGCTGTTAGAGGCCCTTATGGTAAACCTTTCCCTGTAGATACTGAATTCAAAGGTAAAGATCTTCTCTTTATCGCAGGTGGTATTGGACTTGCTCCTCTCCACTCTGTAATAAACTATTGTAGAGCTAAAAGATCAGATTACGGCAAAATTAAAGTTGTATATGGGTCACGTTCTGCAAATGACTTAGTTGATTATAAAGAACTTCAAGAATGGTCTCATGAACCTTCAATGGATGTTAACCTTACTATTGATAGACCTCAAGAAGGCTGGGATGGTAATGTAGGTTTTGTTCCAACATATGTTAAAGAACTTAACCCTGATTTAAGTTATACCGTAATTATCTGTGGACCTCCTATAATGATTAAATTCACTTTACAAGGATTAAAGGAATTAGGATTTAAGGATACACAGGTTTATACCACAATGGAAATGAGAATGAAATGTGGTGTTGGTAAATGTGGCCGTTGTAATATCGGTGATAAATATGTATGTAAAGACGGACCTGTATTCCGTTTCGATGAATTAGGCGAATTGCCTAACGAATATTAAAATTAAGGAGCCTTTAAAATGAGTACAAATAAAATGGTCCATATCTATTTAATGGGTAAGAAATATGAAGTACCAGAAGATTTAACAATTATGACAGCTATGGAATATGCTGGTTATGAACTAGTTAGAGGTGTAGGTTGTCGTAACGGTTTTTGTGGCGCTTGTGCTACTATCTATCGTATCAAAGGTGATCAAGAATTAAAAACTTGTCTAGCTTGTCAAACTAAAGTTGAAGAGAATATGTATATTGCAACATTACCATTCTTCCCATTAGTAAAACAAGTTTATAATATTGAAGATATTACTCCAAATGAACAATTAATGATGCAATTATATCCTGAAATTTATAGTTGTGTTGGTTGTGATGCTTGTACAAAAGCATGTCCTCAAGACATTAATGTAATGCAATATATTGCTTATGCTCAAAGAGGTGAATTTGATAAATGTGCTGAAGAATCCTTCGACTGTGTAATGTGTGGAATTTGTAGTTCTCGTTGTCCAGCAGGTATATCTCATCCACAAGTAGCTTTATTAGCTCGTAGAATTAATGGTAAATTTATTGCTCCTGAAAGTGCTGAACTAAAAGAAAGAGTTCAGGAAATTCAAGATGGTAAATTTGAAGACTTCATTTCAACATTAATGGAAAGACCTGTTGATGAAGTTAAAAAGTTATACAACGAAAGAGATATTGAGAAATAGGAGGAGAGGCCATGTTTACTGAAGAAATGCTTGAGTCAATCAAAAAGGTTGAAGCTAAAAGAAAAGAAAACGCTGCACTTGAACCAAGAAGAATGAGTGCTGAAGAAAAAGATGAAGTATTAAGACACTTCCATCCTGATTATATTGAAGATCAATTTACTAAATTAGAAATGGGTGTTAATAAAGGTGAAAGTGTACCTCTAGAACTAGCTGAATTACTACAGGGAAAAAGTAGAATTAAAGCAAATAGTGTAGATCTAAACTCTCCTAAATATGATGTTGATGTATTAGTTATTGGTGGTGGTGGAGCAGGTTCTTCTGCTGCAATTGAAGCAAAAAGAGCTGGCGCTAATGTATTAGTAACAACTAAACTTAGAATTGGTGATGCAAATACTATGATGGCTGAAGGTGGTATACAAGCTGCCGATAAACCAAATGATAGCCCTGACATTCACTTTTTAGATGCATTTGGTGGTGGTCACTTTAGTGCTAAAAAACCTCTACTAAAAAAATTAGTAACTGAAGCTCCTGAAACAATTCAATGGTTAAATGGCTTAGGTGTTGAATTTGATAAAGCTTCTGATGGTTCTATGTTAACAACTCACGGTGGTGGTACTTCAAGAAAAAGAATGCACGCTGCTAAAGACTACTCTGGTGCTGAAATCATGAGAACTCTTCGTGATGAAGTTCTTTGTGAAGGTATTGAAGTTGTAGATTTCTCTGCTGCTATTGAAATTATCTTAGATGATAAAGGAAATGCAGCTGGTGCCGTATTAATGAATATGGAAACAAAAGAACTCTGTGTTGCTAGAGCTAAAACCGTAATTATTGCAACAGGTGGAGCAGGTAGAATTCATTATCAAGGATTCCCTACAACTAACCACTATGGTGCTACAGCAGATGGTCTAGTATTAGCTTATAGAGTTGGTGCAAAACTATTATATCCTGATACATTACAGTATCACCCAACAGGAACAGCATATCCACAACAGATTTTTGGTGCATTAGTAACAGAAAAAGTTAGATCTCTAGGTGCTAAACTAGTTAATAAAGAAGGTGAAGTATTCATGCACCCTCTAGAAACTCGTGATGTTGCAGCAGCTTCAATTATTAAAGAAGTAAGAGATGGTAAGGGTGGAATTGTTACTCCATTTGGTGAAGGTGTTTGGCTTGATACTCCAATGATTGAGTTAAAGAATGGCGCAGGTACAATTGAAAGTAGAATTCCTGCTATGTTAAGAATGTTTAGTAAGTATGATATTGACATCAGAAAAGTACCTATTCTTGTTTATCCAACATTACACTATCAAAATGGTGGTATTGATATCAACACTGATTGTATGAGTGATGATGTTGAAAACTTATTTGTAGCTGGTGAAGCTGTTGGAGGAATCCATGGCAGAAACCGTCTTATGGGTAACTCTCTATTAGACGTTGTTGTATTTGGTCGTGATGCAGGTAAAGCTGCTGCAGCTAAGGCTAAAGACGTTAAAGTAGGTAAATTAACTTTATCTCATATTGCTAAATTTGAGAAAGAAAGAAAAGAAGCTGGTATTACTTCAAAGACTTTAAGTCCAAAGCTATTACCAAAATATGCTAGAGAAGTTAAGTAAGACTCTATATTTATGAACAACTATTTGTTATTTTAATAAATAGTTGTTCAATAAGAATTAATTCATGGAATTAATATATTTAGCCTTGTATTTTTATTTAAATATAAGAATATTGCGGCATTGATGAAAAGGAATGGTATTATTATGACAATTGAAATTTGTTTAGGTTCTTCATGTCACGTTAAAGGTTCTAAGAGAATTTTCGCATTAACAGAGAAAGCTATCAAAGAAAATAATTTAGAAAAAAAAGTAAAATTAGCTGGTACATTATGTTTAGGTCATTGTGATTCTAACGGTGTTAATATGAAAGTTAATGATGAAATCGTTCTAGGTGTAACTGAAGATAATTTCAATGAAATGTTTAGTGAAAAAGTTTTAAGTGTACTAAAATAACTTATTGATCTAATAATTTTATAATTAAAGTTAAGCTACCTTTTAATATTATTTGTATAATATTAGATGTGTAGTTTTTTTTAACAAAAATAAAGTCTAACAATTAGCTAGACTTTAATAGATTTACAAATAGAATAATCTTGTATGATTTATTTATTAGCCACATAGTTTGCAACATATGAGAAATTATCACTAAAAATCCCATCAGCTTTTATATCTAAGGCTCTATCGATTTCAAAATCTTTATTTACAGTATATAAAAAGACCTTTAAACCTTTCTTATGGGCTTTTTCGATAAACTCTTTAGTTGCTGTGAAAGCTAATAGATTAACAGAGCTAGCATGCATTCTTGTAGCCTCATATAACAGATTCTCATTATAATAAGCACCTGTTAAACATCTTGTAACTTCTTCAATTATAATAGAACGTATTTTTTTATCTTTTATTTGTTCATTATAATATTTTATACATTCCTCTAAATTAGTTGATTTTGGAATCATATAATCTTCTAATCCATAGGCAAATATTTTAGCAAAAAGTTCCTTTCCGTTTTCTATCTTTTTTAATAGCTCTTTTCTTCTTATAGAACCATCTAACAAAGCGATTCTAATGTTTGGTATTATCTTTCTAATTTTTTCTAATTCTTTCCAATTAAATGAACTAATCAAAATATTATCTAATGTTAATAGTTCTTTATCTAAAAATTCATTTTTTAACAAAATACCTGCAGGAGATCCTGTATCATCACCTTTAAGTTCTAGATGTAGAGTTGGTCTATCTTCACTATCATATGATGCAATTAATTCAAAAACTTCTTTTAGTGTTGGAATCTTATCAATTCCATTACTTTCTGATCCTGCATGTAATGATTCAATTTTATCAAAAGTAGTCTCTCTAACAAGGCCTGTTCCATTAGAAACTTGAGTTAAATCAAGATTATGTACAACTACTAATTGGTTGTCTTTTGTAAGTTGTACATCCATTTCGATAGCTTTTGCACCATCTGATATAGCTTTTTTATAAGCTCTAATTGTATTTTGGTTGTAACCTTTATAATTACATCCTCTATGTCCAATAATTAACATGATTTTTTATACCTTTATGCAACTCCATAAAATAGATTAGGTAATACTAAAGTAATTTGTGGAATATATGTAATTAATAATAGTGATATTATAAGAGCCCCTATAAATGGCATAACTTCTTTTGTAAAGTCTCCTAAATCACAATTTGTAATAGTACAGCAAGTGAACATCATAGATCCAAATGGTGGAGTTAATCCTCCAATCATAATATTTACGATACAGATTAATCCAAAATGTATAACATCAACACCAAGTTGAGTTGCAACAGGAACTAGGAGTGGAGCTAATATAATAAGAGCTGCTCCACCTTCTAAGAACATTCCTACAACAAGTAAAAGTACATTGAATATTAGTAACATTAAATATTTATTGTGAGTTAATCCTAATAGACCTTGAGTAACAGCTTGAGGTATTCTCTCCCAGTTTAAGTAATAACCAAATACGTTTGCTGCAACAATTATTAATACAACTGAACTTGTTCCATACACTGTTTCTTTCATAATTGGTATAAAATGTTTTAAAGTAAGTTCTTTATAAATAAATTTACCAACTAAGATACAATATAAAACTGCTACTGCACCAGCTTCAGATGGAGTAAATATACCAATTCTAAGACCTAGTATTATTCCAAATGGGAACAATAGTGCCCACAATGAATCAAGTGCTTGCACAGCGATTTCTTTACCATCTGCCTTTACTTCACGAGTTTGTTTATAACCTCTTTTTTTTGAAATTCTATTAACAGTGAACATTAGTGCAAGTGTCATTAATAATCCTGGCATATATCCAGCTGCAAACATTCTTCCTACACTACAGCTTGCAATTAATGCATAAATAATTAAATTGATTCCTGGTGGTATAACAGGTGTTACAGCAGAAGAGGCTGCAGTAATTGCTGTTGCAAAAGGTCTGTCAAATCCACGAGCTTCCATCTCAGGAACAAGCATTTTTGATTCCATTGCAGCATCTGCATTAGCAGAACCAGATACTCCTCCCATTAACATACTAAGAAGTACATTAGCTTGAGCAAGCCCGCCTGGTAGGTGACCTGTGAGAACATCAGCGAATTGCATTAGTTTTTTTGAAATACCACAATAGTTCATAATTGATCCTGCCATAACAAAAAAAGGTATTGCTAATAGAGGAAATGATTGAGTACTTGTTACAAACCTCTGAAGCAAAAGAGCTGTAGGGGAGGTTGTATCTAAAAATCCAAAATAAAAAACTGTTGAACCAAGTAGTGCAAAAGCAATTGGCAAAGATGAAAAATATAATATAAATACTAAAATAATTGGAATAAATGAAACCATTAGAAATTACCTCCTTCAATAGCTGCTTTATGGCGTAAGTCATATATCAAGAAATAAACTGAATAAATACTTATTAAAACAAAAGAAACAAGAATCGCACTACTAATAAAAGCTGAGGAAATCTCAAGGACTGGTGTAGGCTTTCTTTTTGATATTCTAATATAGGTAATTGCCATATTTGTAATATATCCATTTATAAAAATTAGTAATATATCAACTACTATTTTTACAATATATCTAACATGTGGTTTAGCTCTTTTTACTAAAACATCAACTCCTACATGCATATGTTTTTTATAAGCAGCAGCTGAACCAATAAATACAGACCAAACAAAAAGACCTGTTGCTACCTCTTCTGTCCAATAAATACCAGTATTAAGTAGATATCGCGTGAATACGTTAACTAAAACAATAGTTGTAGTTGCTATAATACAAGCACCAGAAACTATAACATCAAGATTTTTTAGTATTGTTGTAATTTTATATTTCATTACCTGTCCCTTTTTGTTTTTTTATAAAAAAGTTGGTC
The DNA here is from genome assembly GCA_963678765.2 of Sphaerochaetaceae bacterium. Lineage (GTDB taxonomy): Bacteria > Spirochaetota > Spirochaetia > Sphaerochaetales > Sphaerochaetaceae > Pleomorphochaeta. The sequence continues at coordinate 69,583 of CAXXVM010000004.1, forward strand.
TCTGCATTACTAGAGGCCAACGTTTAGAATTTAATAAAACTGATTATTTAGGCATCTTTGCAATTTCTGCTTTGATCTTAGAAACTACATCAGAATCAATACCTTCAAGAGAATCAAATACTGGTTCTACAGCCTTAGCAAATGCATCATGATCAACTTCATTAAACATGATTCCTTGAGCCTCAAGAGCTGCTACTTGTTTATCATAGTTGTTAGAAATTTCACCAACCATTTGTTTTGCACCCTTTGTAAATTCTTCTTGGATAATTGTTTGGTATTCAGCTGGAATTGAGTTAAATACATCATTATTAATATAAACACCACATACACCTAAGAAGTGATTTGTTAATGCCATGTTCTTAGCTACTTCACTAGAACCATTTGAACCATAAGCATCAACTGTACCTTCTAGACCATCAACAACACCCTGTTGTACAGCAGAAATTGTTTCAGAGAATGGAAGAGGTGTTGAAGTTGCACCCATTGCATTGATTGTATCAATGAACATTTGAGAACCTGGAACACGAATCTTTAAACCAGCCATATCAGCAGGTGTTTTAATAACTTTATTAGTCATCATTGATCTAAAACCAAAGATGTAATCAAGTGATAATACTTTAATATTGTGTTTTTCAGCTAATTCTTTTTCCCAACCCTTAACAAGATCAGATTCAATAACATATTCATATTGATCAAAATTGCTATATAGCATTGGTCCAACTAAAGCTTTAAAGTTTGGTACATAGTCACCAATATATGTAGGGTCTTCAACAGAAATAAAGTTAGCACCTAAAGCAACTTGTTCAACACCATCTTTATATGTAGCAAGTTGACCTTGTGGATATTGTTGAATATCAATAGCACCGTTTGTTCTTTCTTTAATATTATCAACTACCATAGCTAAAGATTTAGTTAGTTGTTCATTTGGAGCAAACACATGGCTCATTTTAATAGTAATGTGATAATCTTCTGCACTAGTCTTCTTTTCAGCAGCACCTTGTGCAAATAATCCCAAAGTACAAGTAGCTAATAAAGCTACAGCGATAAATTTTTTCATTTTAATCTCCTTTTAAATGAAGTAAATTTTAACAAAATTAAACAGTAGAAAAATTTATTGTTTTAATACTTTTAATCTTTTTTCCTTTCTATAAATAAAAATAACTTACAATTTGATATCACGCAAGAAAAAAATGTGATAATATATTCATTATAAATAAATATATTAAGCAATTTTTTTAAACAAAATTAAACAAAATGATGAATTTCTTATTAAAAAACACTGTTTTTGAGAAGTTTTATACAATTTTAGATGTTTAAATAATTTTTTAGATTTTCTAAAGAATTAGTTAATATTTTAATTATGAATTTTAAATAAATTGGATTACTATAATTTTGATAAGTAAAATGTTTGATATTATGTATGGATACTAGACCTAAGTACATTGTACAAATAATTGATAAGAGAGCTAATCTACTAAGAGGTATTAAAATTTATGAGAGTCAAAAAAGTGACATTAGCAGATATTGCGAAAGAATGTGGTGTAACTACAGCTTCTGTTTCGATGATATTATCTAATAAAAAAATCGAGAGATTTTCTCAAGAGACATTGGATTCAGTGCGTCAGACAGCGGCACGATTAAATTATAAAACAATCAGTAGAAGAAGTAATAAGAAGTTAATACTAATAGTGTGTCCGTCAATTTATAATCCTTATTATGCTACATTAGTCCAATCGATGGAGATGGAAGCTTTTTCAAAAGGCTATACTACAATTACTTTTAATACCTATTGGGATAGTTCTCGAGAAAATGAGGTATTATCAATTGCACTTGAAAAACATGTTGATGGTGTAATCTTTGCTATGATACCTCAAAAAAATGAAGTAGCAATTAAGATAAAAGAATTACTTCCTATTGTAATTATAGGGGATCGCAAATGTAACCTTGGAATTGATACTGTTGAAATAGATAATTATTTAGCAGGAAGAAAAATGGGAAAGTTTTATATTGATTTGGGCCACAAAGAATTTGCTTATATATCAACTCCATTAAATGAGGAGCATAGTGCTAGAACCGAAAGGCTTAGGGGATTAACATCAATCTGTCTTGAGCATAATATTCAAGCTCCTAAAATTATTGTTAAAGAATATATCTTTCCTGAAGAAGAACTAAATTACACTGACATAGAATATAATGTTGGATATGCTCTAGCTCTTGAATGCTTAACGACTTACAAAAATGCTACTGCCTTAGTTGCTATGAATGATATGATTGCCTATGGAGTATTAGATGCAGTTAAATCTAGAGGTTTTAGTGTACCTGAGGATTATAGCGTTAGCGGATTTGACAATATTTTTCCATCTAAGTTTATAGGCACGGAGTTAACAACAATAGATCACTATATTATCCCTCGTGGAAAAAAAGCTTTTAAAATGCTATCTCTTAAATTAGATGAAGGAAGTGATACAGATACTATAACTAGAATAGAATATGGTTGTACACTAATAAACAGGAAAAGTGTAGGTGCTCCAAAAACAAAATAATGAAAAAGATCCAAAATTTTCAAGCAAAAATAGTTTTTTCGTTTCTATAATAATATATGAAAAATTTGGAGGAGCTATTTTGGAGACTGTAATTACTCAGAAAATAGAAATAATTATTGAAAAGAAAGATATTATTGAAATAGATTATAGATCCAAAGTTTGTATATGGTTATATAATTATATGCTTGATTTCTGTAAATTAGATTATAAAAAGAAAAAGTCTAATTCTATTTGTGTAGAAGACAAATACTTTCTAAAAAATAGCATAGCACCTCTTAAAAAGAAATATCAATTTTTGAGAGAAGTTTATTCTGGCGTACTACTAAATGTTGTCTATAGATTAAGACGATCTCTATTAACTATTCCTAAGTACAAAAGGTTTGACTCTCCAACCTATTTAGATTTCAAAAACACCTGGTTTTCTCTTTACTATGGAGGAAATGAAATAGGTTATAAAATAATTGATAATAAGTTAAGAATTTCTCTGTCAGCAAATAAAAGAATATATGCAAAATTAACACAAAAAATTGGTTCAAAAGACTTACTAAATCTTAGAATTATAAAGCAATATGGAAGATACTTTGCATTATTTCAATACAAAAGACAATTTGTAAATATTATGAATATGAGGGATATAAAAAATTGGGTTGCAATAGATCAAAATCATGAGAACTTTTTTCATGCCATAGATTCTTATGGTGGTACTTATAGATTTGATAAAATCATTCAAGAAGAATATTTTAACAAAGTATTATTTAAGGTTTATGAGAAACGAGACAAATGTAAAATTATAGATAAGGATGGGAAAATTACTTTTCCTGATAGTAATAGAGTTCGAGAATTGAATAAAACCATTGATAGAGTATGCAATAAAAGACACGAGCAAACAATGGCTGCTTTAGGAACAATTGTAAAATGGATTACCGATAAATATGATTTGATAGTCATAGGCGATTATTTACCAACGAAAGAAACAATACCCTTTGATAATATGAAATTAGCAATGCTCCATAGGTCTCATATAGGTAAGTTTAGATCAATGCTTCAATGGAGTGCAAAGTGTAAAGGAAAACATTGTATTGTTGTTAATGAGGAAAATACTACAAAAGTTTGTTGCTTGTGTGGTAATTCTGAATATAGAAATCCGAAAAAGAGAAGCTTTGAATGCAAAACAACAGGTGTTCATGTTATAAGGGATTTAAACTCCTGCGTTAATATTGCTCGGAAGAGCGGAATTGTGGTTCATAATTTAGCAGTAGATAAAGTTAAATATGAAGTCATATATGATTTTAAACAAAATAGAATCAGACGAATTAATTAAATAATGTAATTTGTGTTGCTCCCACCAGCTTTGTGCTGAACTGTATAATGATAGGACGCTATTTGTTTATACAGGCAAGAAATTTTATTTCTTGGTAAATTAAATCTAGGAAACTAGGGCTAAACAATTTTTTGTTTAGTAGAGTAAATCTGCCAATTTTTTAGTGATCCACTGTTACTAAAATTATTATAATTGTTAAGCCTCTAATTTATATATAATTAGGAATCTTTTTAAAGCGTTGTTTTAAACCATAGAACTGTTTTGTTCTCTAATTCTTTAAATTTTGTCAAATCACCTGAAAAAATTCCATATGTGTGACCAGTACCTTGAATTATAAATAATTTACTCTCAAGATTCATTGCCACAGTTTGGACCTTTATACTTTCTTCTAAAGGAACATCTTGATCTTCATCGCCATGGAAAGATGCTATTGGTGCTTTAATTTTGCTAACATAGTTTAATATATTCATACTATCTGCTTCATCTATCCATTTTTTACTAAGATGTAAAGGCTCTCTCCAATCAAAATTCATAATTGCATATCCGTTTGCAGTAGCCTCTTCTCGCATTTGAGGTGTAACCATATCAGAAAGGGATAATGAACCAGCCCAAGTTGCAACACTTTTAAACATATCTGATGAACCCGCTGCTAGTAGTGCATCTGAACCACCTTGGCTCCATCCAAGAATTCCAATTCTGTTTGGATCAATTCCTTCAATATTTTTAGCATAGTTTGCTACGCTTAAAGTATCAGCTATTGCTGTAGAATTAGAGTACAATTCATAGCTCACCTTACTACTTCCTGAACCTGGAAAATCAAAACGTATTGATGCAATACCATTATTAGCTAATTCAATTGCTAACATTTTAAAGCCATCTCCTGCTTCATCTTTTTGACTGCCCGTGCCATGTAGCAGTATTACTACAGGAACATCTGCATTGCTAATTGGCATAACAAGTGTTGCAGGAATATCATAAGAACCATTATTGATATTTATATCGTCTTCACTATATCTTTTTCGTGGTGAATTATTAATTGATAAACAACTTGTTAGCACAATTAAAAGTATCATAAATTTTAGTATTATAGAAATTTTTTTCATCCCTTCATTTCTCCTTTAATTAAGAATAATTATAACACAAAAAAAATGAGATTTAGTTGAATTTGGTGGCTAAGTGGATGGCATATATATATGATAAATTAATTATTTTAATTGGTTAAAAATGACATAATAACATTGTTTTTATCTATGATTTATACTTATATATTATTATAAAGGTTAATTGTTTATTTATATGTATTATTGATATTTAATACACTATATTATTACCATCATTCATTAATATTGTGGACTTATTAATAACAAGGAAGTTTTGCTTAATTATAAAAAATTACTATTTAGAGTGTTTCTGTATTATTCATATATTATTTTATATACTATTAACTATATTTTTGTTAAGTATTTTTTGTTAATTAGCTGCATTATTAAATCGCTTTTTTTGTAATAAATATAATTTATGAGTAAAATAATAAAACTATCTTTTGTGATTTTTATAATCTCTTGTTAATGATAATTTTTCGAGTTACTATAATTACAAAAGTTTATGGAGATTTTTATGAAAAAAATTATTTCTGCCTTATTCCTTCTTATCGTCGCAACTAATTCATTTATTTATTCAAGTAATAATCAAAAAATTCAGAATATAAATAGTGATATATATTTTGCACTTTCTACTCTTTATATTTCTCAAGGTCTACCCCAAAGTTCTACTGCTAAGCCCTATAGTAGTGCAGAATTTATCATGGCTTTAGAAGCTTTAGATACTTCAAAGATGAATGATGGGGAAAAAGATATTTATGATTATATTTATTCGATAGTAGAAGAGAGTCCTAAGGTAAATTATAAAGATATGGGATATTCTTTTACCTTTGATACTAATTTAGAGTTGTATTATCACGATAATATTGATTATATAGGACGTGATAAATGGGTACGAGGTTGGGAAGAACAACTTCCATTCTTTGGAGTGGGGCTTGAGAGTTGGAGTTCTGATATTTTTTATGGATTTTCAGAGTTTACTTTACAAAATTATTATCACACTGGAGGAGAATCTGATCTATCAAAAGATTTTGGGTATTCATCTCTTCTTTCAAATATACCTATGCTAACTAGTCCTTTAAATCCATACATGCTTGATTTAAATTTAAATTTTCCATATAGAGCATTTGTCTCAGCTGGTGGTGATTCATGGACGGTTCAAGTCGGAAGAGATAGGGTAAGTTGGGGCCCAGGTTTAAGTGGTAATTTTATGTTAGGTGAGCATGTCCCTTATCATAATATGCTTCGATTTACCACTTATTCACCAATCTTTAAGTATACTTTCATATCATCATTTTTTCCTCATCCTTCTTTATATTACAATAATTATGAAGATGAAACTTTAGATGCTACAGTACAAACTCGAGCCATTTCAACACAGAATCAACTTCTATCTGGTATTAATATGTTTATGGCTCATAGATTGGAGTGGAATGTACATAATTTATTTAATTTTGCAATTAATGAATCTATCATGTATCAAAATATTGATAACTTTATTGACCTCCAAATATTTAATCCTGCATCGATTTATCATAATTACTATATAAAGACTAATGCAAATTCCTTATTAACTTTTGAAACTGATTTTACTCCTATAAAAAATATTAACATCTATGCACAAGTGGCAATAGATGAATTTAGATTATTAGGAGAAGGTTTAGATTATCCATCGGCTTTTGGATTCATGCTTGGATTAAGAGGTGCTTATCCTATCAAGAAAGGATTAGCATATGGTTCAATAGAGTGGGTAAAAACAGATCCTTATCTATATTTAAGAGGTAATTCTAGTTCTACAGATTCTAGTAAAATAAATAAAACTTATGGAATTAATTATGTTATTGCAATTAGAAACTATAGTGATAAAACAGGTTTATTTTATGATGAAGCGTTTTTAGGTTATGAGTATGGAAATGATACAATTGTTACAAATCTTAATCTAGGATTTAAAAAGTTTGGTAAATGGGGAATAGAGGGAAATATTTTTTATATGCAAAGTGGTACTTTTGATATGTGGACAGCCTGGGAAGGTTTTGCTACAGATACTACTCCTACAACATCACATGATAATTATAACTATAATGATAGTGATACTAGTGATAGAGATTCTGTAGAATCAACACTAGTTGTAGGAATAAATGGCCAGTACCAAATAAATAATAGATTAAATACATTTACACAACTAGATTTTATTACAATTAAAAACTTCAATAATATATCCTCATCAAATACACTTCATGATATTCAACTTAGTTGTGGAATAGGTTTGAAGTACTAAATAAATCATTCAATACCATATTTTTCAAGATATTTTTTGAAGTCACTTTGTGCTTCTTTACAAGCATCAAGTAAAATTTCTTTATCATTAGTGAAGTCTTTTAATCCGCAATAATAATCCCATTTTAAGTCTTCGCTAATAATAAAAGGAGAAATGTTATTTCCTAAGCATTCTTTAAACATAATTAGCCTTCCAATGACTCCATTGCCATCTTGAAAGGGAAGAATTTCTTCAAATTTATAATGAAAAGTAATTATATCATCAAGTGATTTTTTCTTTATAGAATTATAATCTTTTATTAAAGTTTTAACTCTGTCTTTTATATCTTGTGAAATGATAAATTTATTTGGCTTATCTTCAATCGGTATCTTTTTATAATTGCCTACAGAAAACCAATTTTGATGAGAATCTGATGTGCCTTGCTTGAGAATAAAGTGAAGATCTTTTATAGTTTTTTCATTTAATGGAGAATTAGCTTTATCAATAATTAAATTAATACATTCAAAATGATTATAATATTCTAGTAACAAATCAATATTAATAGGATTTTCTTCTCTTTTGATTGTATTAGTCTCAACCATATATTGTATTTCGTTTTTGCTTAGCCTTCCTCCTTCTATTGTTTTAGAAGAATAAGTAAGTTCTACAAGCAGCTCTTGATAAATACCACCTCTAATCTTATTTAACTTCTCAAGTTTCAAACTGTCTAACAAAGGATTGTATCTTGAATTCTTTCTTGCAGGCTTTTTAGCATTAGATGGTATATTCCACGTCTTTCCAGTAAGAAAGGCTCCTTCAATTTTATTTTGACTACAATAATTTCTAACACTCCTAGGAGACATCCTCCAATTTCTTGCTATTTCAGCAACAGATAAATAATTCATTATAAATCCTCCTAGATAATATTATAGATTAAATTATCGGAAAAATATAGCATAATTGATATTGATTTAACTATTTTGCCGTTAACGGCAAAAAACTTTTAAAAAAAGGATAATTTTAAAATACTTTCCGTTAGCTACATTCTTATATACATTGTTTAGAAAGTTAAGTAAGAAATTATTTTTTTAAATTTTGATAAATAAAATAATACAGATTTGTTAATTATTTTGAGACATAAAAAATAGCTATAAGAATAATTGGCAGCATTACCTTTTCTTATAGCTATGTGTTTTGTTTTGTAAGCTTAAAATTTATTATTTTCTAAATCTAGCTAAAAAATCTTTTGTTCTATCATTAGTTGGATTTTCAAAAATTTGTTCACAAGGACCTTCTTCAACAATTTTACCATCACCCATATATACAACATGGTTGGAAATTTCTTTTGCAAAATCCATTTCATGAGTAACAACAAGCATTGTCATTCCTTCTTCTGCTAGATTTCTCATTACTTCTAGTACCTCTCCAACCATTTCTGGATCAAGTGCTGAAGTAGGTTCATCAAATAGAAGAATCTCTGGTTCCATTGAAAGGGCTCTTGCAATCGCTACACGTTGTTTTTGACCACCTGATAATTGTTGTGGTTTAGCATTGATATATGGAGCCATTCCAACTTTATCTAAAAACTTGATTGCTACCTGTTTAGCTTCAGCATCACTTCTCTTTAGTATAAGTTTTTGACCCAATATACAGTTTGATAAAACTGAATGATTATTAAAAAGATTAAAAGATTGAAAAACCATTCCTACTTTTGATCTGTATTCATCTTCATTAATTTGGGATGCTGTAACACTTTTATCATGGAAGCTAATATCTCCACTTGTAGGTGTCTCTAAAAGGTTTATACAACGAAGCAGTGTTGATTTACCACTTCCTGATGCTCCAATAATACAAGTTACATCTCCAGAGTTTACATGAAAATCTATATCTCTTAGAACTACATTTGTTCCAAACGTTTTTGATAAGTGTTTTACAGTTAAAATTTGGCTCATCTTTCTTTAATTCCTTTGTTAGTTCTAAAATAGTTAAGACCACTTGTCATTGCTAATGTGTCTGTAGTTGCTAGATCAAATGAATTTGGACCATCCATTCTATCTTCTGCCATTCTTAATAGCCTTGAACAAGTAAATGTTAAAATAAAATAAATTATAAGAGTAACTGTTGCAGCTTCAAAATATGTATATAGAGCACCTGAAATACTTTTGAATGTGAAAAATAATTCTACTGTACCAATAATTGAAAGTACACAAGTATCTTTAATATTAATTATCAAGTTATTACCAATTTGAGGCATAATATTTCGTAGAGCTTGAGGTAAGACTACGTGTATCATGGTTTGCCAATGGCTTAAACCAATAGCCTTTGCACCTTCAGTTTGACCATTGTCAACTGAAAGAATACCACCTCTAACTGTTTCTGCCATATACGCACCGGTATTGATAGAAACAATTAGAATTGCAGCTTGCCACATTCCCATATTTATGTTGAATAACTGAGCAGATCCATAATATATGAATGCAGCCTGTAACATCATAGGAGTTCCTCTGAAAAACTCAACATAAATATTTAGAATAACCTTAACAATCTTGAGAAGAATTCTTTTAGTTAGACTGTTTTTTTTCTTTAATTCAATAGTTTGAACAATACCTACAGCAAATCCAATTATGCAACCTATTAAAGTACAAACTATTGCTATTGTCATTGTTACACCAGTTCCCTTTAAAAGGGATGGACCATAATGTTGTAGTATATAAAACATTCGTCCTATAAAACTCATCTCAGAAATTGTCATGATTATATCCTTAGTTTGATAATGGTTGAACTGAAATTGCTTCGTCCATCATTGAATTGAAATTGTCTGTAGTTAATCCAGAAAGTACTCCATTAATTGCACTAGTTAATTCAGGATTCTTTTTAGAAACGGAAATACCAATGTTTATTTCTTCTTGAGAAACTTTGAAATCACCATCTGTTCCAGTAAAATCAAGAACCTTCATGTTAGGGTAGGCTACAGTTGCTGCCATAGCAGTTGGTAGGTCAGTACAAACATAATCTACTCTTCCTGAGTTCAATGCTACTAACATAGCAGGAGCTGATTCTTGAGCTGCAAGAACTTTACCATTAGGAATTTGTGGAAGACAAACATCATACCAAATAGTACCTAATTGACTAGTACTTGTACCACCAGCTAGATCTTGAATACTCTTTGCATTAGCAAATTTACTATCTTGAGTTGTAAGAACAACAATTGATGCATAATAATAAGGTGTAGTAAAATCAACCATTTGAAGTCTACTTGAAGTGATTGATTGACCAGCAATTACACAATCAACAGAACCAGATTGAACAGCAGGAACTAATGAATCCCAGTCAAGTTTAACAATTTGAAGATCCTTTCCTAATTTTTCAGCAATTAATTTTGCCATCATAACATCATAACCATAAGCATAATCTGATGATCCTTCTATTCTAACAGCACCATTAGCATCTGTTGTTTGAGTCCAGTTATATGGTGCATAACCACATTCCATTGCTACTCTTAAAGTATTTGAAGGTTCTTTTTCTATTTTTGATGATTCACTTTGACCGTTTGCAAAAATCGGTGCAACTGAAAGACTAATTATTGTTAATAACAATAAAGCTGTTTTTGTAAAATTTTTCATAATTCATACTCCCATAAATCTTATGTTTTGAATCACTGGGAAATGGAGTTTAAGTCGGTGTTACCGTTTTTTTGATAGCTCTCCACTTTTTGTGACAGCTTATAATATATTTTATTATAAGCCAGAATTTTTGATGGCAAGTCATAAACTCTTCGGCAATTCTTCCTTTTACACATAATTATTTAGCCAGAATTTCATGTGTTACTGATAAGAATTGCACCTCTATCAGTTATTCAATTTATGTTCTTATAATAACAATAATGTTAAAATAATGTCAATGATGTTATTAAATATTTTTAATATATTTATTTTAACACAAATGTTTATATATAAATTATTTTGTATAAAATAAACATTTATTAGAAAATTAAACTAAAAGAGCCTAGTTTAATATTAAACTAAGCTCCTTTTCCATAATAAAAATAATTTTTAAAATTAATATTTTTTACAGATCATCAATTAATGCAGAACTCTTAGCATATGCTGTGCTTTTTGCTTCAAAAAAGTCAGTTTTAATTAGATTTGCGTTAGAATATTGACTTACCCATTGAAGAGTATCAGGTTCACTATCATGTCCCTCATACAATTTCTCAAATCCAAGTTGTGTACAACGTAGATTACCTAGGTATTGAATATAATCAGTAATCATTTGTTTATTTAGACCTGCGATATTATCACCGATAACATAGTGACCCCATTCGATTTCCATTTCACAACCTTCTCGAATCATCTCTCTATAAGTCTGAATTAATTCTTCAGTAAACATTTGAGGTTCTTCTTCTTGCATCTCTAGTAACATAGATCTAAATAACCATAAATGGGTATTCTCATCTCTGTTTATATAACGTATTTCTTGAACAGAACCAGGCATCTTACTATTTCGTCCTAAATTGTAAAAGAACATAAATCCTGAATAGAAGTAAACACCTTCAAGAATATAGTTTGCCACCATTGTTTTTACTAATGTAGAAAGATTTGGATTCTCTTGGAATTCATTATAAAGGTCTCCAATGAATTTATTTCTCTCGAGTAGAAGTTTATCATCTTTCCATTGATAAAGTATTTCTGTTCTTTCATCAGGGGCACAAATAGTGTCTAGCATATAGCCATAGCTTTGAGAATGTACTGCTTCTTGGAAAGCTTGGATAGTTAAGCATAGATTTACTTCATTAGCAGTTATATATTGGCTAACATTTGGAAGATTTGCTGTTTGAACACTATCTAAGAATATTAAAAAACTTAATACCTTATCATATGCTTCTTTTTCATATGAATCTAATAATCGATAATCGTGAACATCTGTATTCATGTTGATTTCTTCAGGAACCCAGAAATTGTTCATAGCCTGTCTATACCAATCGCTAACCCAACTATATTTAATATTATTAAAGTCGTTAAGGTTTGTTGTATTTCCACCTACCATTTTTCTTTTATCTAAAGAAATATCACCATTCTCATTAAAAAGTGGTCTCCTACTGATTTTAGTTTTATCCATTTTTCTGTTTCTCCTTTTTTTTAAGAACTACATGAAGCACATTCTTCAACTTCTAAGGCTTGGCTTCTTAAGTAGTAAATAGTTTTTACATTATTTTTGTATGCTGCTAAGTATAAATTCAAAATTGTTCTAAATGTCATTTCATTTGTAATGTAAATGTTCATACTCATAGCTTGGTCTATATGTCTTTGTCTAACGCCACAAGCTTTAATACTCCAGTTCTGATCAATTAGGTGGGCACTCTTATAATACCAGAAAGTGTCTTTATCTAATTCTGGTGCAACTCTAGGTATAATCATATTTTTCTTTTCTTCTAAATAGAATTTACTCATTATTGGATCTAATCCTGCGGTTGTACCTGTTATGATACTTGTACTACTAGTTGGAGCGATTGCCATTAAATAAGCATTTCTAACCCCAAATTCATGAACTTGTGATTTTAATGTATTCCATTTTTCGCTTTTATATTCACGTCTATCAAAATACTCACCAGTATCCCACTCACTATTTTCAAAGTAAGTATAACTACCTTTTTCTTTGCTTATATTCATACTTGCTTTAACAGCACTATAGTTTATTGCTTCAAATACTTTATCAGCATAATCTAAATGAGCTTGGCTTTCCCAACTTATTTGATGTTTTGCTAGCATATGATGATAACCACTAGTTCCAAGTCCAATAGATCTATACTTTTGGTTTGTAACTTGTGCATAAGGAACAGGATACATATTTAAATCAATAACATTATCTAAGGCTCTAACTACAGTACTAACACATTCATCAATTTCATTCTCGTTGTCAGTATCTATATTGCCTAAAACTAGTGATGCTAAGTTACAAACTACAAATTCACCAGGCTTTGTTTTCTCTACAATTACTGTATCTCCATCTTCTGTGATAATCTCGTTACTTACAAGCTCTATACCTTTCATGTTTTGAGCAATTTCAGTGCACAAGTTTGAACAATAAATTGTACCAACATGCTTATTGGGGTTTGCCTCATTAACAATATCTCTATTGAATGTAAATGGAGTACCTGTTTCAATTGCTGATTTAAGTATCATTCTAATTAAATCTTTTACGATAATTGTTCTTTTTGAAATCCTTGAATCTTCTACGCAACTTTTATACTTTTCTTCCCATTCTTTACCGTAGTAATCCTCTAGGTGATAACCTTTTGCTTTATAAATTTCATAAGGACACATCATATACCAAGTGCCATTGATATCTTTTTCAACCATTTCCCAGAATAGGTTAGGGTAGCAAACAGCTGGGAAAACATCATGTGCTTTCATTCTATCATCACCATTATTTGTTTTAAGTTGTAAGAATTCTGGTAAATCTTTATGCCAAGCATCTAGGTAAACAGCAACGGCTCCTTGTCTAACCCCTAACTGATCAACAGCAACAGCCGTATCATTTGCTAATTTGATCCAACGAATGATACCTCCAGCTACGCCTTTAAAATCTCTTATTGCAGATCCCACAGCTCTAACTTTACCAAAGTATAATCCCATTCCGCCACCAAATTTACTAACTTTTGCAAAATTATCAATAGATCTAAAAATTCCATCCAATGAATCAGGAACTGTATCAATAAAACAAGATGATAATTGATGATAAGGTTTTCGTGCATTACTCATAGTCGGAGTTGCCATTGTTACTTTTAGCTCGCTTAAAATATCATAAAACTTTTTTACCCAAACAAGTCTATTATTATTTTCCATCATTGCTAGATGAAGAGAAATACCTAAAAACATTTCTTGAGGAGTTTCTAGAATTTTGTGGTCATGAGTTTTAATTACATAACGTCTAAGCATTAGATCAAGTCCGCTAAACGTAAATAAATTATTTCTATCCTCATCTATAAAAGTTTCAGCTTCTTCAATTTCTTCTTTTGTATAGTTATTAAGAATATATTTACCATATAAACCATTTTCACTTAGATATCTAATTTTATCATAAAGAGTACTAAAACCGAATTGAACTTTGTATTTGTCTAAATTATTTGAAAATTGTAAATATAGTAGTCTTGCTGCGATAAATTCCCAATCAGGAGCTTCAATTGTTGTCAATTCTACACAAGCCTTTATTAATGCATTTAATTTATCAACTTCACTCATTTCAGGTTTAGTAAATGCCATATACTTGCTTTGGAGAATGCTTAAACTATATTGGCTTTTACTAAAATCAAATTGAACTTCTCTAAGAACATCATTTAAGTTTTTAACATTAAGGTTATTACATATTAATCTTCTGTCTTCTCGTTTTTGAGTTTGACTAGATCTGTATAGAATATATGACTTAGCAACATCAAAATATTTGTGACTCATTAGAGTCTCTTCAACTAAATCTTGTATTCTTTCTACATTAATTTCATCTTGTTTTGCGTCTTTTAGTCGTGTTTCAATTTCTTTAACTAATAAAGTAGCCTCTTTCTTTGTGCATTTTAAATCTTTTGCTATGAAAGCACTTTGAATAGCTCTTACGATTTTATCTCGTTGATAGCTTTCAAGGTTCCCATTACGCTTAACTATTTGTGTTAATTTCATCTAAACTCCCGGTATATTACTCAAAAATATTATTAAATTTTCTTTATTGATAATCATTACTATTTGATAACGATTATTAATAATAAATCATAAGCAAAAAATTAACAATATGTATCTTTGAAATAAATTAAAATCTAATCCTTAGTATTATAACATTGAAAATGAAAATTGATGATTTTAAATTTTATTTATCTTTGCTGTTTCTATTTATTGGGTATTTGAATGAATTATAAATATTAGAATAAGAAGAAGTTTGACGAAGGGAAGGGCTTATTATAAATATAATTCCTATAGATTTGATATGAATTAAGTATAAAAAAAAAGCAATTATAATTAATTACTTCTTTTGTGGATGATCTTGGTTAAGTCACCTTTCTTTCTAGCGAAAGACGGGACTTGAACCCGCGACATCCACCTTGGCAAGGTGGAGCTCTACCACTGAGCTACTTTCGCAAAAACTTGATAGTCTTTATATTTATCAGCTTTCAATTGTATTTGTTAAATAACTTACAATAAAATCTAATATAAAATAAAAACATTTGCGAGAGGGGGGACTTGAACCCCCACACCTTACGGCACTAGAACCTAAATCTAGCGTGTCTGCCAATTTCACCACTCTCGCAATATAATACTTTAAAAAAACAATAACCTGAAATAGATGACTCCAAATACTTATGCAGTGGATGTCTAGTTTCAATGTCTCGCTTTCTAGCGAAAGACGGGACTTGAACCCGCGACATCCACCTTGGCAAGGTGGAGCTCTACCACTGAGCTACTTTCGCAAAAAATTAATAAATTAATAATCTTTATAAAATTCAAAACAGATTTTAATCTATAGAGAACTCTCAATTATTAATAACATTTTGCGAGAGGGGGGACTTGAACCCCCACACCTTACGGCACTAGAACCTAAATCTAGCGTGTCTGCCAATTTCACCACTCTCGCAATTATATACACTTAATAAGCGTACAAATTTATTACCTTACACAAGGATTTATTTAAAGACATTGTGTATGTCTATTGAGCTGCAAAGGGATCGAACCTTTGACCCACAGATTAAGAGTCTGTTGCTCTACCAGCTGAGCTAGCAGCCCATACGGGTTAATTGCGTCCGAAAGGATTCGAACCTTTGACCCACGGATTCGAAGTCCGGTACTCTATCCAGCTGAGCTACGGGCGCATTTTTGGTTTCGTCAATGTTAATCATTTCTAAGTTTGTAACACCATTTTGTTAAGCGTTTACTTATCAGTTGGACTTACAAACTAAAGTAATAATGTTTAATAACCTTAGCGACTCAACGAGGCATACAATGCCATAAAGGCCCTTTTTTGTCAATATTATTATCAAAAAAAAACCAACTTTTTTATAATTTTATTATAGCAAATAATAGAATTCTTTTTCTAGACAGAAATTAAGTATAAATTAAGTTGAGAAAGTTTAAAAAAAATAATTAAAAAATTCATTAACCACTAAAGAAAATTAGTTGAAATGCTTCAAAATAATCATAGATCTTTATAAAAAATATCTATCTTGTCTTATTATGGACTTGTTGCCACATGATTTTACTTTCTTCATTTTCCATTTTTTTTTCACCTTTAACAATATTAGAGCAATGCATTATAAGTACTTTATGAGACCAATCAACACTTTGATTAGACAATTGAGAGCTTAAGTATTTTATTATTTTCTCTTTATCTTCTTTTATCTTTAATTTTTCTAAAGTTGGGTAGTATGATTTATCTATCCATCTTTCAATATCTTTATCGACAATATAGCGTTTTTCTTTTTGTTTTAAAATTTTTGACTTAAAATTTAAACCTTTGCTTTTAATAACATCTTCTAAATCTTTTTCATTCCAACCTGTTAATCCTTTCAAGTTATGTTTATAAATTTCTTCTTCTGCACTTAACAATGCTCCCTTTATTTCTAAATCATTTGCGTAATCAGATAATCTTGATCCGCCACTTGGAATTGTTTGAGCAATAATCATGTCAGTATTTAATTCAAAATGATTAATACATTCATCGATAAGATTTTCACTCTCTTCAAAGTTTGAAAGTTGATTTCTTATGATTATCTTTTCAAAATTAAGGTCTACATCTAACTCATTCATAAATTTTTTAGGCTTTGTTAATGATACAAAAGGTTTAGATACAATATCTAATGTATTTGCATAGTTGCTAATATATTCAAACTCAACTTGTTTATTTACTTGTGCACAGACTATACCTTCAGGAGTTTTTCTAAATGCTTCCCAAAGAAGTAAACCATGACCTGCTCCAAGAATTAAAACTCGATCACTTCGTGTAAAACTAATTGGATTAAAAATTTCATCTCGAATTTTTTCAACAAGAATTCCTCTTTCACTTGTAGTACGATTTATCCACTGGTTTCTTGCCTTATCATTTGGAGAAAATGTTAAGTTTTCTACAAATGTATCTTCATTACTTGCTTCAAGTTGAGCTTCTCTTTTTGATAATACCGAGTTTCGAACTTTTGCTTCATATCCTAATTCACCTGGATTATAAAATACCTTACCTTGAAGTGCTGTAGGAAGGTACTGTTGTGCAACAAAATGTTCTCTAAATGAATGCGGATAAAGATATCCTTCTCCATGATTAAAACTATCTTTATCTCTAGAAGCATCGCGTAAATGATTTGGAACCTCATCATCTTGCTTTTCTTTTTCAATTGCTTTTATTGCATCAAATAAAGATAAAGTTGTATTACTTTTCTCACAAGTAGAAATGTAAAGTGCAGCATGTGATAAGTGAAATCTACCCTCAGGTAATCCAATTCTGTCAAAGGCCGCTGCATCAGCTTCAACTACTGCAACAGCGTTAGGATCTGCTAAGCCAACATCTTCTGCTGCAGAAATTAACATTCTTCTAAAAATAAAGCGAGGATCTTCTCCTGCACTAATCATTTTTGCTAACCAATATAAAGTTGCATCAGGGTCGCTTCCTCTAATACTTTTTATAAATGCAGAAATAACATCAAAATGATAGTCACCTTCTTTATCATATAAAACAGCTTTTTGTTGAATACTCTCTTCTGCTACTTCTTTTGAAATATATAGAGATGTTCCTTTTTGAGGAGGAAATTTATCAACAGAAGTTTCTATTGCAAGTTGAAGTGCGTTTAATAAACTTCTTGCATCACCTTTTGCAACATTTACAATATGTTCTAGTGCTCCATCTTCAAAAGATACATTAAATTCGCCATATCCTCTGTCTTTATCTAAAATTGCTTGATTAGCTACTTTTACTAAATCCTCATCTGTTAATGATTTTAACTGAAATATTCTAGAACGGCTAACTAATGCTTTATTAACTTCAAAATATGGATTTTCTGTAGTTGCTCCAATAAGAATGAATGTTCCATTTTCAACCCATGGAAGCAAAGCATCTTGTTGACTTTTATTCCATCTATGAACTTCATCAATAAAAAGTATCGTTCTTCTATCATATAAATCTAATCGATTTTTTGCTGCCTCGATTTCCTCTCGTAGTTCTTTTACTCCAGATAATACGGCATTTAGAGTTGAAAAGTGTGATTTTGTTGTATTAGCAATTACCTTTGCCAATGTAGTTTTACCGGTTCCTGGGGGACCATAAAAAATCAAAGATGATAGCTGGTCTGCTTGTATAGCACGTCTTAATAGACGGCCTTTACCAATAATATGCTCTTGTCCAATATATTCATTAAGATTTCTAGGTCTCATTCTAAAGGCTAATGGTTCATTAGCTATTTCTCTTTGTGCAAATAAATCAAGTGATTTCATTTTATCTCGCTTTAGTTAGTAATTATGATATTATCAGGGTTAATTGATGTTTTTTCAAATTGATAAGTTTCTTCAATATTTATAATTGATGAGTTAACAGTTTGTTTAAAAATTGTAAATACTTTTTCTTTTATGTTAATATCAATTGGGGTTAATGTTGTTCTTCCTAACGTGGCTAGGCTACTGCTATAGATATTATAATTAGTTGCAAGAATTTTGTATTCTTTAAAACTATTTTCAAATATTTTCTCTAAACTTTGTGTAAGCTCTTCATTAATTTCATCACCAAAGGTATTGAATAAAACTGTCAATTCATTATCTTCACTTATATAATAATTATTGTTGTAAGGATAAAGTATTGGCATATTTAATTCATTTGAATATTTTAATAAAATTTCTTGATATGAAATACTAGCTAATCTAAAAGCTGTATGTAATTCGATATCAAATGTAGTTAAATTTTCTTTTAAATATGGAACTTCATTTTCGACTAGTCTGAGTTTATCGATATCAGCGCCAATAATATTTTTTATATCCATATTATTAAAAACCTCACTGTCAAAACTTGTAATTGAATTTAATAAATATAGCTCTCTAATTAGTGCAACTTTTTCTTGATTTTCTGACACAGAATTAGTCTTCGTTGTCGTGCAACTAATAAAAGTCATTAATATAAAAATTAATAATATTGATAAGTATTTTTTCATATTTAATAGTATATCATAAAAATAAAAACAATAAATATTTGCCGTATTATATTTTGATATTTAGTTATATTTTAAGTTAATAAAATAAACTTCACAATTTTACACATTATTTTAATTAATTGTATTATAATGAGATAGTAAAATAAAAATATTACTTTTTAATAGAATTAAGTCACCTTATTATTAAAATACTTGACCCTTTCAAATAAAGTAATTAACTTATTAACATGTTTAGGAGGCATTATGGCAGTGAATAATGTTTATTCATCAGTTAGTGATGTAAAAATTAAAGAAAGAAACATTTTAAAAAATGTTTATGGTTGGATGGCAGCAGGTCTAGGTGTTACCGGACTAACAGCTTACAGTGTAGCTAATTCTCCAGCTTTGTTAAGTATATTCTTAGGATCTCAAGTTTCTTTGATATTGTTATTTGTTATTCAATTTGGAATTGTAATCTATTTATCAGCAAAAATCCAAAGTATGAGTAGAAATACCGCTACTTTTGCATTCCTAGGATATGCTCTTGTAACAGGAATTACATTTAGTTCCATATTTTTTGCATTTAGAATGGCAACAATATTTAAAGCATTTATGGTCGCAGCACTAATGTTTTCAGGTATGGCACTTTATGCACAAACAACTAAAAAAGATTTATCAGGTGTAGGCTATTATGCTAGAATGGGCTTGTGGGGAATTTTAATTAGTATGTTGGTTAACATATTCTTTAAATCTTCAGCATTAGACTATTTTATTTCAGTTCTTGGTGTATTTATTTTCCTAGGACTTACTGCTTGGGATGTACAAAAGATTAAGAGAACAAATGATTCTTATGGACATTCAATGAGTGAAATTGATGTGCACAGAGCAAGTATATTTGGTGCATTAACTTTGTATCTTGATTTTATTAATATATTCTTGTTCTTACTTAGAATTTTTGGAAGAGATAATTAATTTATAACTTTTTACTATTATTAAATATAGGCTCGATTCTTACAAGAATTTGAGCCTAATGTTTTTTTAAACTAAACTAATTATTTATAGCTAACCCTTCCATCTCCCGAGTTTGGCACCCCTTGTGTCTTTGTAATCTTTCTTATTCCTTGTGGGGTAAGGATTTTTTTTGCTATAAAATATTTATTTGTAACATTTTATTGTATGGAGTTGTATAGAGTTGACGTAATTGGTTATATGAGTTATATTTAATTTAGGAGATATTATGTTTGCTACTACTTTACCAAGAAACAAAGACGGGAAAAAAAAGATTGTTTATGTTATTTCTAAGAGGATTCCAGTTGGATTTAAATTAAATGAAAAAGGTCGTCGTGTTAAAACTTATAAGAATAAACAAGAGATTGTTGAAGAAATTGGTTTTATTGAAGATCTTTTAGATCAATATGATGATCCTCTTGCACATTTTAAGGCTGAGGCTAAAAGAATTACTCAAGAAAATAAGATAAAAAAACAAAGCTATCTTCTAGGTTGTAATTATGATCTCTCTGAAGAATATGATGATAGTGAATCTAATGCTTTTGATGCTAATGGTTTTCAGAATGACTTATTCAACTATGGATATGCTGCAATTTCTGCTATATATCATCAATTAGAGATTCATTACTTCATAAACAATAGAAGAAGATATACTAAAGCTAGATATAATCACAATATGATTTTCCTAATGTTAATTGTGGATAGGATTATTAATCAATCTTCTAAAAAAGGTGCTTGGGAGAGAAGAAATTTCTACTTTGAAAAGTTTAATTTTTCTATGGATGATATGTATCGTTCACTAGATTTCTTTGCTGAAAATAAAGTTAAGCTATTAAATAATGTAAATAAAAGAGTCACAGATTTTTATGATAGACACACTGATTTACTTTATTATGATGTTACTAATTATTATTTTGAAATAGATGATGAAGATGAATTAAGAAAGAAAGGTGTATCTAAAGAACATCGACCAAACCCTATTATACAAATGGGTTTGTTCATGGATACAAAAGGCTTACCTGTCAATTATGAATTATTCAAAGGAAACACTAATGATAATAGAACATTGATTCCTGGAATGGAAACTTTGGGCTTTGATTTAGATATAAACAATTTGATTTATGTTGCAGACAAAGGAATGATGTCTGGTAACAATATAAGACAGATACGAACAAATAAATCAGGCTATGTAATTAGTTACTCCATAAGAAAAGCTTCAAAAGAATTCAAGGATTATGTATTAAATCAAGATGATTATGAAATATGGAAAAAAGATGATGAAGAACTTGAAGATGGAGAATATGATTTCAAATGTAAATCAAGAATAACCTCTAGACGTATTAATTTTGATATAGTTGTTAAGAAAAAAGTAGAAGAAAATGGAAAGATGATAATGAAGGAGTTTATTCAAAGAGGTAAAGGTCATTCTGAAATAAATGAAAGACAGATAATCTTCTATAGCAAGAAATATGCTAAGAAAGCAAAAAAAGATAGAGCTAAATCTATTGAAAAGGCTAAAAATATTGCAGCTGGCAAATATGGTCAGAAAATATTAACAGCAGGTGCTATGAAATTTGTTAAGAGAGAATGCTATAACACAAAAACAGGTGAGATCAATAGTGAACAATGGAATGATTTAACTTCATTTGATGAGGATCTCTTAAAAGAAGAAGAAAAGCTTGATGGCTATTATGCAATAATGACTAATGTAATTGGACTTGATGTAGGAGATAAACCTTTTAATGCAAAACATCGCTGGACTCATGATGAGTTCTATCAATTAAACAGAGAGGTCTCAGATTCCGATATAATTCAAATGTATAAAGGACTTTGGAAAATTGAAGAAAGTTTCAGAATAACAAAAAGTGATTTAGATGCAAGACCTGTATTTGTTAGAAAAGATACCAGAATTGAAGCTCATTTCTTAATCTGTTTCTTATCATTGTTGATATTAAGAATATTGGAACATCGTTTAGAAAATAAATATAGTGCGAGTCAAATAAAAGAAAGTATATCAAATGCTCTTTGTACTCATATAAATGAAAATAATTATAAAACTGTGAGATATTCCAAATTACTAGGTGAAATTGGTGATAGCCTTGGAATCAATTTAAGAAAGAAAATTTATTCCCAATCAGATTTAAAAGAATTGATGGGTCAGGCTAAGAAATTAGGATACTAAGAAAAAATGAACTACTCCACACAAGTAATAGTAAAAAAATGTTAATTTAATTATAACTCCCATAAGCAATTATAGGGAGTTTTATTTCATCTGAACTGCAAAACTCGGGATATAGGCTCGATTCTTACAAGAATTTGAGCCTAATGTTTTTTTAAACTAAACTAATTATTTATAGCTAACCCTTCCATCTCTTAGACCTGTTTTTAAACCTTCATATGATAATTCAGGAACTTCTAAATAACAACTTCTGTCTCCAATATTTTCAAAGTAATGTGCATCAGAACCTGTTAATATGGTTAGGCCTTTTGAGTCTTTTATATTATGCGGATGAATAGCCTCAAGAGCAGAGTAAGGCAAATCAGGAAGAAATCCTAATGTTGCCAAGATACTATTTACGGACCTATCTATATGTGCAGGAATTACCAAACCATCTCTAGATAAAGTTTCACTAACAACATCTTCAAGTGACATTCCACAAGTAGTCAAAAGAGATTTTTCATATATTCCTATTATTTTGCCTTCTAAATTAACTATATTTTGATTGCCTAAAAGTTTAGGTTTGTTATAAATATTAGGTAGAAGAGCTTCAATCAGACTACCGAATTCAATTGCATTTTTTATATTATCATATAGAGATAATACATGAACATCTTCAACTGTATTAACTTCAATTCCAAATAAACCCATTATATTACATAAATCGCAGGCCTCTTTAAAGGTCTTTAAGTTTTTGGTGCAGTTGTGATCCGTTAAAGCAATTATATCAATTTTTTGCTCAAGAGCTTCAATAGCTAATAATGATGGTGTTAAATCATCACTACCGCAAGGAGATAAACAACTATGATTGTGTAAATCTATTTTAATTTTCATAAAAATTAATTATAAAAGATTAAGCTTTTTCGCTATTTTAACAGAAGCTTGAAACTGATTATCTTCAGTTGTAAATAGTGATATTTCACTTTCTTTTGCTGCCTTAATCATATCCTCAGGACAACTTCTTCCATTGCATATTACTATGGCAGGCATGGAAGATAGAGAGCCAACTGCAATGGTATTCTTATGAGCTTGAACCGTAACTAAAATACTATCATCACCCACATTACCAATTACATCAGATAATAGATCTCCAGTATAAACATCTTTGATGATTAAATCCTCATCAACTAACAAAACAGTTTCAAATCCTTCGATTGTGGTTAAGTCTTTAACAGTCATTATTTTTCTCCTTTTGATTCACATAAGTCAATTGAACATTCTACACGTGTTCCTTTTGCAGAACTTGTAATTGAAAAATCATCACATACGTTTCTCACATTTGGTAGTCCCATACCGGCCCCAAAGCCTAAAGATCTAATCCAATCTGTAGCAGTTGAAAAACCAGGTGTTAATGCTTTTTCTATATCCTTTATTCCAGGACCTTTATCCTGAGCAATGATAGTTAATTTTTGTGGAGTAAAGATTGTAATTAATTCTCCACCATTTGAGTGAACTACTATATTCATTTCTAGTTCATAACAAGCTATTGCCGCTCTTCTAATTATAGCTGAGGGTATTCCTGCAACTTTTAATTTCTTTTTTACCTGAGTACTAGCAAAGCCGGCTTTTTCAAAATCAAGACGGATAATAGTATGAGATTTGACTTCACCCTCAATTTGACTAGCATCTCTAGATATATTTTCAGCATTGGCCTTTTCTAGAGCTTCGATTTCTTTATTGATTTCAACTAGAAGTGTTGCAGTAATATCTCTTGAAGTAACTATACCTACAAGTTCTTTTTCTCTGTTAATTACGGGAAATCTATGATATGAGAATTTATCAAAGTAATTGATAGCGAATGAAATAGGCATATCATCTTCTAATATTGTTATATTAGTAGTCATGTATTCTTTACAAGGTTCTTCAATATAACCTTTATCTAGAGCTTGAAGAATATCATCAATACTTACAAGTCCTATCATTCTTTTTCCTTGGACAATGGGAACACCAGTTATTTTGTTGGCTTTCATTAATCGTTGAATCTCTCGAAGACTGGTTTCCATAGTTGCTGTAACAATATCTGTATACATAACATCTTTTACTTTCAAGCTATATATTAAATCTAGGATTACAGTCGGTGAACTTATAGTATTAATTGGTATTTCATTCATTTTTTAATTATACTATAGATTTTAGTGAATTGAAAATTAAATATTTATATATCGGTTTTTCATAATAATATTGATTTTTTACCATAATTTGTAATATATGTATCCTAAATAACTCAATATTTAATAATCAAATACATTGTTTGCTAGTAGAAAAAAACCGTGTTATAATATCTCGAAATATAAATGAGTTTATTAAAAATAGTAATTAATAGGTATATAATGTTAGATTTAAAAGATAATGTAAAAATAGTTTTAGAAGATAAAAATTTTCTAGTGGCATATAAACCATCATATTTACCTACGGTACCTTTGAAAAATGATACTAAAATTACTCTGTTGTCCATTGTAGCTGAATCATATAATGATGTTGTTTCATTTAGTGGATATTCTTCTTGGGAAAGTGGTGTTTTGCATAGATTAGATAATAATACGAGTGGGTTAGTTTTAATAGCTAGAAATAAAGAATCCTTTGAATATTTTTTAGCTTTACAGAAAAATGGTCTATTTAAGAAAGAATATCTTGCAACATCAAGAAAAGGCAGTACGCAATCTAAAATATTCGGTGCCTATCCCTTTAAAAGTCCATTGTTGAGCAACGAAGATACAATAATTGAAAGCTACTTTCGATATTATGGTAAACACCGTTCTTTAGTGCTACCTGTAATTGAGAGTTATTCACCTTTAATTTTGAAGAAGTCTACAGGTGTAATGTATAAAACAAGAGTCAAATTTCTCAAAGATGATGGACTTAATTATGTATTTCAATGCAACCTAACATCTGGTTTTAAGCATCAAGTTAGATCTCATATGGCTTGGAGTGGCTTTCCACTATTAGGAGATATTCCTTATGGTGGAGTTGAATCAGATATCTTTGGGCTTGAGGCAACGAAATTAAGTTTTCTCAATCCTGAAAATGATAAAGAGATTATTATAGATTTTAAAAAATAAAGTGAGTATTATATGAATATTTTAGTTTCAAGATGTTTACTAGGTTTTCCTTGCAGATATGATGGGAAATCTACATATTGTGAAAAGTTAAATGATTTTATTGAAAAATATAAAGGCAAACATAATTTCATAGGGATTTGTCCTGAAGTTGATGGAGGCCTTCCTATTCCAAGAACAAAATGTGAGATAGTAAATAATCGTGTACTTTCTCAAGATGGTGATGATAGAACAAAAGAATTTACCGATGGTGCATTAATTGCTATAGAAAAAGCTAAAGAATATTCTGCTCAAATTGCAATTTTAAAAAGTAAATCTCCTTCTTGTGGAACTAAATTAGTTTATGATGGTACTTTTTCTAATATTTTGATTAGTGGAGATGGTATAGCTTCTAAAATGCTATCCGATTTTGGATTGTATGTAATAACTGAAGAAGATTTAAGTAAAATAGACTATTTACTATCAGTTGAAGAATAAATTTTAAATTGTCACCATTTTTTAAAAACAATTATTAATAAAAAAAGCTAATACTTTTTTAAAAAGAGTATTAGCTTTTTGTGGTAAAAATCTATTTATTTATCTAATGGGTCATCCATTTCTACAATTTCTATTTCCTGATCATCATCATTATTCATTTTAACAATTTCAATCTTTCTTTTTGCAGCTTCAAGACCACTTTCAAGTTTCTTTGATAATTTCATACCTTCTTCGAATAAAGCTAAGCTCTCTTCTAATGAAGTATTACTATCTCTTAATAATGCTGCAATTTCTTCCATTCTCTTTAAATTATCTTCAAATTTCATTTACTCCACCTTGACCTTTATAGATCCATCACTAACTTTTATTGCTAATAAATCATCAATATTTACTTGTTTTACAGATGAAATTATTACTCCATTTTTATCTTCTACAATTGAATATCCTCTTTCAAGAACTGAATTTGGGCTTAATGCTTGTAATTCAGTCTTTCTTAAGATAAATCTTGATTGCATATTAGAAAATTTGTTATCAATACTATTATTTAAAGATTTTTTAAAATCATTATTTTGTATATTAATATCTTTAACTTTATATTCAAATGAACTAAGTAAATTAGTTTTTATTGTATTAATAACAAATTCATTTTGATAAATTTTCTTTTCAACACTATTAACAATATTGTTATTAATTTTAGAAATATATAATTTACCATCACTAATTTTACTATCTACATCTCGAGCAATAGAATTTCTAACATCTTTAAAATGATATTTAAGCGTTGTATATTTATTATCAATGGCTCTATTCATATCATCTTTTAACATTGAATTGCTATTACTTAATTTTTCAACTCTTCCATCAAGACTTCTTTCGATATCACTTTCACTATTGGCTAATCTAAATAGATAAGAATCAATCTTATTTCTTATTAAACTTTGTAACATATTTTTATCAAAACGATTTGTTCTTTCATTGATAAAATTGACTTTTGTTTCAATGCTATGTTGAATATGAAATGTTAATTCTTTATTTTTTTCTATTGTTTCAAAAATACCAGCTGAAGCAAGTTCTGCAGCCGCCGATGGTGTAGGTGCTCTTAAGTCTGCTACAAAATCACTAAGTGCCCAGTCAATTTCATGTCCAACACCACTTATAATTGGAATTGTACTAACAAGAATTGCTTTTAAAACACAATCTTCACTAAAAGGAAGTAAGTCTTCAATCGATCCACCACCTCTTGTTACAATTAATTGATCACAAAGCATGTATTTATTGGCTATTTCTATTGCTCTAGCAATAGTTTTACCAGCTTCTTTTCCTTGAACAACTGCAGGTATAATTATCACATCTAAAGATGGGGCTCGCCTGTTCAATACTTGAAGTGTATCTTGAAGAGCAGCCGTGGTAGGAGATGTAACAATACCTAATTTATTTGGAATTCTACAAATAGGTTTTTTATATTTTTTGTCAAACCATCCTGCTTGTTCATAAGCTCTTTTTCTTTCCTCGAGTTGAGCTAAAATATTACCAAGTCCTACAAATTTGATTGATGAACAGATAATTTGGTAACTTCCACGTGGTGCGTAAACGTCAAGGGAACCACTTACACAGATTTGATCACCATCTTTTAATGGTTGAATTCCTCTAGTGCTTCCTTTGAACATAACAGCTGAAATTGATGCTTTATTGTCTTTAAGGGTAAAATACCAGTGTCCAATAGAAGAGGGTCTAAAATTTGATACTTCTCCAACAATGTTTAAGTTATTAAAATTGCTATTAAGTGTTTGCTTTATTTGATTCGTTAAGTCGCTAACTGTAATTTCATTGTTAGCAAAATCATCATCTATAAACATATAGGCTCCTCTTTAATATTATATCTTCATTTTTACTAAGTTGTCTTAAAAGGTCAATAAGAATGAAGATTATTATTTATGTATAAGCTATTAAAACTAAGAAAAATAATTTAAAATCAATAGAAATAATTAGAAATAAAATATGAATATTACTATTGATAAATGTAATATTATCTCATATTGTTTTTTTATATAATTTATTGAAAGTAACATTAATGTAGGAGTAAAAACTAATAGATTTAGTTTAAAAATATATGAAATTAGTATTAGCAGAAAAACCAAGTGTAGGTAGAACTTTAGCTTCAGCTCTTGGATGTAATCATCGTGAAAATGGATATAGTGAAGGAAATGGCTATATAGTAACCTGGGCATTAGGTCATCTTGTTGAACTATCTCAACCCGCAACATATGGAAGTCAGTATAAAAGGTGGAGTTTTGGTTCTCTGCCTATTTTGCCACAAAAACTTGAAATTGAACCAATTGAAAATACTAAAGAACAATATAAAATTGTAAAAAAACTTCTTGAGAGAGATGATATTGAAAGTTTTATAATTGCAACTGATGCCGGTAGAGAGGGTGAACTTGTTGCAAGATGGATATTAAAATTATCAACATATGATAAAAAAGTTCAACGTTTATGGATTAGTAGTCAAACCGATTCTGCAATTAGAGAGGGGTTTGCATCTTTAAAAGATGGTGATGATTATTTAAATCTGTATAAGGCCGCTGAATGTAGAGCCTCAGCCGATTGGTATGTTGGAATGAATGTTACTCGAGCTCTAACAACACATTTTGATGCAAAAATGTCAGCAGGAAGGGTTCAAACCCCAACTTTAGCCATAATGTGTAATAGAGAAGAAGAAATTGAAAAGTTTGAAGGCAATTTTTATTGGACACTTAAAGCAAATTTTGGAAATTTTAGTTCATCTTATTATACCGAAGAAGACACGATAAGAATTAATAGTGAGTCAAAGCTTAATGAATTAATTTCAAAATTAGATAATCAAACTGGTATTGTTGAAAAAATTGATGTTAGTATTAAATCTGATCAATCTCCACTTGCTTATGATTTAACAGAATTACAAAGAGATGCTAATTTAAGTTTAGGTTTTAGTGCAAAAAAAACTCTTGATGTACTTCAAAAATTATATGAATATCATAAGATTGTTACTTATCCAAGAACTGATAGCAGATATATAACTCATGATATTGTGGAAACAATTCCATCTAGATTAAGATCACTATCAAATACGCCTTTTGGTGCAAAAGCTAGATTTTTATCACAAGATAATATGCATATTGATAAAGATAGATTTGTACGAGATGAGTTAGTAAGTGACCACCATGCAATTATTCCTACAGAACAAAGTGTAAATTTATCAAGATTATCTGAAGATGAGAAAAGTTTATGGCAATTAATTGTTATTAGATTTTTAGAAGTCCTAGAAGATGATTATAGATACAAGACTACTTCAATGATAATTAAAGTAAAAGGTGAAACTTTTAAGAGCCGAGTTACTACACCAATTAGTCAAGGTTATAGAGATATTGCTAGAATAGTTGGACTAAGATCAACTGCTACTAGTGAAGAAGGTGATGAAAACTTTATAAGCAATCTTAGAGAAAATGATAAGGTTCAAATAACTTCTTTAAAATCACGTCGAACAAGTACAGAATCTCCCAAAAGATATAATGATGCAACACTTTTATCTGCGATGGAACATGCTGGAAGATTTGTAGATGATTATAATATTAAAAAAAATTTATCAGCAGGTTTAGGAACTCCTGCTACTCGTGCTGATATTATAGAGAAATTGATAAAAAATAATTACATTGATAGATCAAAAGATAATGAGTTGATTCCAACACCACGTGGAAGGGAGATTGTTAGGTTAGCTCCAACTTTATTAAAATCTCCAGAGTTAACTGGTCAATGGGAAGAGAGATTATCAAATATTGCTAAAGGTTTAGAAGATAGTAATGATTTCATAAAAGACATCAAGAATGTTGCAAGAGACCTTGTAGATGCAATTGGTAAATCAACAGACAGTTTTGCTCCTGTATTTGATGAATCAAAGAAATGTCCATATTGTGATTCTCTTATGATGAGTGTATTAGATGAAAATAGTAGAAAACACTATGTATGTCAAAAACTATCTTGCTCCTATGAGGAAATGGAAGTAAAAAGAAAGGTCATGCTAAGTGAAAAGGAAATTGCTGCATATAAAGCTAAAATGCCCAAGGTCCCTGTTGTAAAAGTAGTTGCTAAGAAGAAAGTTGTACTTAAAAAACCAACTGTTGTTGTAAAGAAAAAGGATGTAGTAGCTCAAACTAATAACTCAAAAGTTGCTTCATCTGCTAGTTCCTCTGCTGCATATTTTTCCTCATTAGCAACAAGTAAAGTTACACCAAAAACTCAAACTATAAATAAAAAAAGTGTCATAAATAAAGATACAAATTTAAAGATTCCTTCTTATAAATTTGAAACTCAAATTGAGGTTGTTAGAGAAAGTAAATTAAATAGACATAATAAATATAGAGATAATCAAAAATCTCAAAGTGAGAGAACAGCTTGGCAAAATAATAAGAGCCAACACTCTTTTAAAAAAGATGAAGGTGGGTCTACTTTTGCTGACTTCATTAAAGCTAGTGAAAATCGAAATAAAAAGAGAAATAGAAAAAAATAAAATATAAAACTATTTGCCATTTATGTATAAAAGCATGGATGGTTTTGTTTTATGTTGTAAATAAAACTTATTTCAGTGATAAGCTAAAATAAATTTTTAATTTTCAGTTTTAATAAAAATTATACATATATTGGTATATATGTAAGTATTATAAACTATTTTTTAAATATTCTAGTGGTAAAATGTCTATTATTTTAAAATATTAGTATTGTTTTGTATTTAAACAAGAATGTTAAAATAAAAACAATTTGTTATTATATAGACAAAGAATTAATATTTTGCTATCTTGTAATCATTGAGAGGGTAGTTAGATGAATATAGCAATTATTGGATTTGGAAAAATGGGAAATATGATAATGTTGGATGCAAAATCAAAAGGTCATTCAATTGTTTCAATTATTGATCCATATAGCAAAGATCCCTTAGTAAGTGCAAAAGAGTTAGAAGTTGAAAATTTAAATAATGCGGATGTTGTAATCGATTTTTCACATCCAAGTTGTATTGTTGATAATATTAAATTTTATATCAAAAATAATGTACCAGCAGTCATTGGAACAACAGGTTGGAATAATCAATTAGATGAATTAAAACTATTAGCTAAAGATTATCCACAAAGTAGTATTATTTATAGTGGTAATTTTTCAATTGGAGTTTCTCTTTACAGAGAAGTTGTAAAACTTGCAGCAACATTATTTGGTAATACAGGTTCTTATGATGTATTTGCAAATGAAATTCATCACAGAGAAAAAGCAGATTCTCCCTCTGGAACTGCAAGTATGATTGCAGATGTAATTGAAAAGAATTTTGAAGGTAAAGAAAAAATTGTTACAGAGCGTTTAGATCGTAAAATAGAAAGAGAAGAATTTCATGTTTCATCTACTCGCGGTGGTTGGGTTCCTGGAACTCATACTGTTACATTCGATTCTCCCTTTGACAGTGTTGAACTTGTTCATAGAGCAAGAACTAGAGAGGGATTTGCAAGTGGAGCTGTATTAGCAGCAACTTGGATAAAAGATAAAAAAGGCTTTTTTACATTAGATGATTTTGTAGAAACACTAATTAGCAATAGATAAGAAGGATAGATAATATGTTTGATACATCAAGATTTAATGGAGTTTTCACAGCTTTGATTACTCCTTTCACAGAAAAAAATAACTTGGATACAGATGCTCTAAAAGATTTAATTGATTACCAAATCAACAATGGTGTAAGTGGCCTAGTTCCTTGTGGTACAACCGGAGAATCTCCAACTTTAACTCACGATGAACACGATAGAGTAATTCAATTAACAGTAGAATATACTAATCATAGAGTTCCTGTAATTGCAGGTACCGGTAGTAACTCAACTCCTGAAGCAATAAGACTTTCAAAGCATGCTCAATGTGTTGGTGCCGATGCTGTATTGCTAGTAAATCCATATTACAACAAACCAAGTCAAAAAGGTCTATATCTTCATTTTAAAGCTATTGCAGATAGTGTTGATATTCCATGTATCCTTTATAATATAAAAGGAAGAACAGGCGTTAATATTGAAACACCAACACTGTTGAAATTAGCAAAAGAATGTCCAAATATTATAGCTGTGAAAGAAGCTAGTGGAAATTTAGTACAAATGAAAGATGTTGTAGAAAATTCAGAAGCTGAATTTGTAGTTTTATCAGGTGATGATAATATATCTCTTGATTTAATTGAATTTGGTGGAAATGGAGTAGTATCAGTAGCATCCAATTTATTTCCTAAATTAATGAGTGATATGGTTGCATTAGCACTACAAGGTAAAATGGCAGAGGCTCGTGAAATTGAAAAATTACTAGCTCCTTTCTTCCAGGTTTGCTTTATTGAGACAAATCCAATTCCAATTAAAACAGCACTTGCAAAGTACGGATGGTGTTTAGAGAGTTTTAGACTACCAATTTGTACTTTAGAAGATGAGAATCATAGAGATTTATTATATAGTGTACTTGAAGAACTAGAAGCAAATCCTTTAGTACCAAATTTTAGAAGAGCCTAGGAGACTAACGTGGCAAAAATAAACAATAATTTTTCAAAATTAGCAGCAGGATATTTATTTCCTGAAATTGCTAGAAGAACAAAAGCATATACTCAAGAAAATCCAGGAATTGAATTAATGAAATTGGGTATTGGTAATACTACTGAAAGTTTACCACCTTCATTAGTTAATGCAATGAAAGATAAATTAGATTTATTATCAAATAGAGATACTTATTCTGGATATGGTGATGAACAAGGCGATAGTGCCCTTCGTAATGGCCTTTGTAAGTACTATGAAAAATATGGTGTTAACTTAGAGGCTACAGAATTTTTTATCAGTGATGGTGCAAAAGCTGATGCTGCAAATATTCAAGAGCTATTTAGTAAGAGAAGTGTAATTGCTTTCCAAGATCCCGCTTATCCTGTTTATGTTGACTCAAATGTAGTTGGGGGTAGAACTCCTGGTTATAATACAAAAATTGGTGCCTATGAGAATTTTGTATATTTACCATGTACAGAGGAAAATGGATTCGTTCCAAAGGTGCCAGATACTAAAGTAGATCTTATCTATTTATGTTCTCCAAATAATCCAACAGGCGCTGTTATGACTCATAATCAGATAAAAGAATTTGTTGATTATGCAAGAGAAAATAAAGCTATTATTATTTTTGATAGTGCATATTGTGAATATATAAAAGATCCAGATTTACCAAGATCAATATATGAAGTAGAAGGCGCAAAAGAATGTGCTATTGAAATTAATAGTTTCAGTAAAAATGCTGGTTTTACTGGTGTAAGACTAGGTTGGACAATTGTTCCTAAAGCTCTAGTAGTTGAAGATTGTGAGGCTGGTGTTATTAATTCAATGTGGAATCGTCGCCAATGTACATTCTTTAATGGTGCTTCAAATATTGCTCAAGCAGGTGGTTTAGCAGCTCTTAGTGGTGAAGGTCACAAAGAATGTCAGGAACTTGTTGATTATTATATGGGAAATGCTAAGATAATAAAAGACGGATTAGAAAGTGTTGGACTAACTTGCTATGGTGGAGACAATTCTCCATACATTTGGGCAAAGACACCAAATAATATGAGTAGCTGGGATTTTTTTGATTTTCTATTAAAAAAATGTCATGTTGTTGCTACACCTGGAAGCGGGTTTGGTCCAGCTGGTGAATCCTTTATCAGAGTTTCATCATATGGGCATAGAGAGAATGTAATTAAGGCAATTGAGTCAATAAAGGAAAATATGTAATGAGTGAAAAAAATCTACCAATGAATGATGATGAACTATTAAATTTAATTAAAGATGTACCAACACCTTTTTATTTATATGACGAAAAAGCAATTATTGAAAATGCTAAGAACTTTATAGATTTATTTAGTTGGGCTCCATCTTTTATTAATTATTTTGCTGTAAAGGCGTGTCCTACACCTTCAATCATCAAAAGATTATTTGATCTTGGTTTTGGTGCAGATTGTTCCTCTCTTCCTGAATTAGAGTTATCAAGTAAATGTGGTTTAGAAGGCTCAAAGATGATGATGACTTCTAATGATACTCCTGATGAGGAATTTGTTAGAGCATATGAACTTGGAGCAATTATCAATTTAGATGATATTACACATATCGAGGCAATGGAAAATGCGATTGGTTGTGTTCCTGAAACAATTTGTTTTAGATATAATCCTGGACCAGATAGAACCGGTAATGTAATAATTGGTAATCCGGTTGAAGCTAAGTATGGAGTAACAAAAGATCAAGTTGTCGAATGTTATAAAATAATGAAGGCCAAAGGTGTTAAACACTTTGGTATTCAGACTATGGTTGCATCAAATGAATTAGATGGTGATTTCATCGTAGAAACAGCTCGTATGATATTTGAATTATGTAATAGAATAAAAGATGAGGCTGGTGTTAAACTTGAGTTTGTAGATTTCGGTGGTGGTGTAGGTATTCCTTATAAGCCAGAACAAGAACCAATGGACCTTCAATATGTTTCTGATGAAATTAAGAAACTTTATCAAAGTTTAATTGTTGAAAAAGGTTTAGATCCTGTACAAATTTCATTTGAACTGGGTAGATATATTCTTGGACCATATGGATATTTAGTAACAAAAGTTAGACACATAACTCACAAATATAAAGATTATGCTGGTTTAGATTCCTGCATGTCTGATTTAATGAGACCAGCATTGTATGGTGCATATCATCACATAAGCGTTCTTGGTAAATCAAATGTTGAAAAAACTAGTATATATGATGTGACAGGTTCTCTTTGTGAAAATAATGATAAATTTGCAATTGATAGAGAACTCCCAGAATTAGAAAAGGGTGATGTTCTTGTTCTTCATGATACAGGCGCTCATGGCCATGCAATGGGTTTTAACTATAATGCAAAATTACGACCTGCTGAATATCTTCTAACAAGTGCTGGCTCTTTAAAATTAATTAGAAGAGCTCAGACAATGGATGATTATTTTGAAACCTTAAGATTTGAAGGTGCAGAGGTAGAAATTTAATGGCTCATTCATTTAAGTTACGTGTATATTTCTCTGATACAGATTGTGAAGGAATAGTTTATCATGGAAAATATTTAGATTTTGCAGAACATGCAAGATCTGAAATGATAAGAGAAAGTGTAGATCAAGTTGTTTTACTACAAAATCATATTGGTTTTGTAGTAAAGGAAATAAATATTATTTATGACAAACCTGCCTTTCTAAATGATGAACTAGAAGTAATTACTAAAGTTGTTTCTTCTAAAAAGTTTTCACTAACTTTGTCACAAAATGTTTACAGAGGTGAAGAATTACTGTGTAAATTAAGTGTAAAAGTTGGTTGTATTGATTTAGAAAGCAAAAGAATACTACCTATTACTGATTATGTAAAATCTGATGATTAGAGATAAACAATAGGTAAATCAGACCATTTTGTAGTGTAGCAGGGAGATAATTTCTCTCTGCTCATTAAATCATTTTTCTCCAGATTATTAGTTGCAGCACACATAAGACTCTTACGACCGTAAGTTTGAGTTATATCATTTATAATTAGTGCAAGTTTATCTTGCTTTGCTAATTTATTTTGATCTAGTTCACTATCAAACAAGGACATTTGTCTACTTCCCGATGGACTTAAATTTGTTGCCCAAACTCTACAACCTTTAAATTTTGCAGGTTTATAAATCTTTTTAAGGATTTCTTTACCAGCTTTTATAAGAGTAGGTATGTAATTTGTAGGCTCTACTAAATTAATTACAGCACTAGGTGCAATATAGTCTTCTAGAAATCTATTAGTAAATAGATTAATACTAATACTTTGACAGTTCATATTATTACTAATCAATTTGTTAGCAACATTTGTGCAATGGCATGCTATAGCTTCTTCTAATTCTTCATAGTTAGATTTCGCATGGCTAAAGGTAATTCCACTGCAAGTACTCTTAAGAGGCGGTGTATCTATATTAACCATGGGATTTCCCCTAAGTTCTGAAACAGTAGCATATCCTGTAATAGTAAGGTTTTTTTTGATCCAAATGTCATTTTTTTGTGTTAATTCATAGGCTGTTTTAATTCCTTTTGAATTTAACAGAGTTGCACGACTTCTTCCTATCCCCCAAATGTCTTTAACAGAAATATTTTTAAGAATTCTTGATTCATCTTCTTTTTTTAATATATATGTACCTTTTTTTATATCTTTGCCAACATGATTTGCAATTTTAGCTAGAGTTTTTGTTCTTGCTACACCAATTGATACTTCAATTCCTGTAAATTGGATTATCTTTGATCTTAATTCATTAATATCAAGATTTTCAGGCATGATAAAAAATGCTTCATCAATTGAGTATGGCATAATTGTACCAACAAGAGATTTTAGAATATCCATAACTCTATCTGAAATATCTTGGTAAAGTGCATAGTTTGAAGAAAATACTGTAATATCATTTTTTTCTAAAATTTCTTTCTGAGAAAAATATGAAGCACCTCTACTAACTCCCAGGGATTTAGCATCTTTTGTGAGTGCAACAATACAACCATCATTGTTTGAAAGAACCACTACAGGCTTTTGTTTTAAATCTGGTCTAAAGAGTTTTTCACATGTTGCATAGAAACTATTGCAATCGCATAATCCTATCATTTTCGGTAAGTCCTAACTACTGCACTTATAACTCCAAATAAAGAAAAACTATCTTTTTCAGTTATTTGAATATCTGGATAATCATCACACTCTGGGTGTAAGTAAATAGTATCTCCTTTTATTTTCAATCTTTTAGCTGTAAATCCACCTTGATATTCTGCAACCACTAAATCATTATTTTTAGGAGTTAAACTTTTATCTACAATCAAGATATCTCCATCATATATACCTGAATTTTCAAGTGATCTTCCACTAGCTCTTAGACAATAAGTGCTACTTTTGTGCTTTAGCAATAGTTCATTGAAATCTAGAGAGCTTTCTTTGCTATCAGCTGCTGGAGATGGAAATCCACATGCTATTGGTGTATCCATAATTGTAGTTGGGGATGGGTTGTTTTTATTATTCATAGGCTAAATATGTAGGCCTAGCAATTTATTGTCAAGGTAAAAATTTGTTAACAAAATTTAAAATTAGAGGCTAATTTAATACTATGAATAAACTTGTTACTTTTGAAAAAAAAAGATATTTTTTTTACGACAAAAGCCTCTATGATGTCAATATCATAGAGGACAAGGTTTTAATTATTATTGATATTTTTAAAAATTTTATATTAGTTAAGGCAAAATTTATTTTACTGTATTTATTTCTGCGGTAATTCCTCCGATTGATCCTTTGTTATCTAAAGTTAATATCAAATCATATCTATGAATTCCTAGTGGAGAACTTGTATTAAGTGTTGAGGATGTTGCCCCCTCTATTTTTGTTCCTTCATAGTACCATTGATAATGTAGGTCGCTTTCACTAATTCCATCAGGTAATTCATTAGGAATATAAGTTAATATGAAATTTTCATTTGCTTTTGGTTTTTCAATATTACTTGTAATTGTACCATCTACAGGTAGTAATACATTTGATACTATTTGTAAATTGAAGTGATTATCTTTATCTCCTACAATGAAATACAAATTATCTTCAGAACTTCCTCCTGATACAATTTTCATAGGAGTAACCATTCCTGCTATGCAAACTCCATTGCTAAACAGTTTAGCTGAAACTGCATAAGAGCCAGCCTCAAGCTTATCTATGATTAAATCGGCGCAATGTTTATCTTTTAAAATTTCAAACAAATAATCATCTTCAGAAATTGTTTTTTGTCCTTCTAATGATGCAATTGTGAAAGATATATTTAACTCATCATTCTCACTGACTTGGTCTTCTTCCCAATAATATGTTACATAAGCTCTACCAGTTCCTTCTAATTTATCTAAACTTACTTCAACATTATTTATATTTTTTGTTAGATAAACTGTTTTCTTTCCAGAAGATAATACTTTGTCTAAATTATTTAATGCATTTACACTTATAGTCCAATAGCCTATAACTAAATCATCTATAGTATTTGTATCGCCCGTAAATGTGGAAGAAATCTTTTCATTATTTGGACCATCTAAAGTAACGGAATAAGATGTTATTACATCAGCCTCATTCTGTGGAAAAATATTTCTAGCTCTATCTAGTAAATTATTTGCATCTACTGATATATTGACTGAACATTTTTCTTGAGAAACCTCCTGGTCACAAGAACTTAGAAATATAGCACATACAATTAGTAGTGTAATTGCTATAATATTTGATTTTTTATAAACTGATAGCACTTTAAAGTACCTCCCTTTAAGAAATGCAAAATAATGTAGTAGAAGGGCCTAATCCTCTACTACGTAGAATGGTTTTGTTAATACCTTCATTTATCTATAGAAACTAAATGTTAAATTTGCATTAAGGAAAAAGGGGAAAATTTAAAAAAAAGGATTAAATAATTATTTTATGGAAAGAATAGTAATAGAAAATATAGAAAGTAAAAATAAGAAAGAACTTCTTTTAACACCTTGTTGGATAGCTACTCCTGAAGTAAGTGTTAAAGTTGTCCTTGAACATGATGAATGCAATTTGATTGCAACATTTGATGTAACTGAAAAACAATTAAGACGCAT
The DNA here is from genome assembly GCA_963678765.2 of Sphaerochaetaceae bacterium. Lineage (GTDB taxonomy): Bacteria > Spirochaetota > Spirochaetia > Sphaerochaetales > Sphaerochaetaceae > Pleomorphochaeta. The sequence goes on from CAXXVM010000004.1 coordinate 108,363, forward strand.
GAGTACTCATAACAATGATGAAGTTTATGAGGATAGTTGTGTTGAAATTTTCTTAAAAAGAGACGATGAAGAGTTTTATAGAAATTTTGAACTTAGTGCTTCCACCTATATGTTAGTAGGAAAAGGTTCATCTCGATATGATAGAATTAGATATGATGTATCACGTATTGAAAAAATTGAAAGGTCTGTACAGATTTTAGAGAATAATAATCATAGATCTCATTATATTGTGAAAGAGTACATAAATTTAATAGAATGGAATATCTTAAAAGAGGGTGAGTTAATTGAAGATTTAAAACTATTTGGGAATATATATAAATGTGGTCCCTCATTTGATGGACCACATTACCTATCATATTTTAAAATGAAACCCAATATTGAAGATTTCCATAAACCCGAATGTTTTGGAAAAATTGAATTTATTTAATATCTTCTCTTTTATTTATTGCTTTTTCTCCAGTGAATTCTGCCTCATCGGTTAACATAGCAAGTGCATAATGGGCAATATTTAGACCAAAAATTCCTGTGACAGTTGGCAAAGAGCCTAGTACATTTCTCTTTCGGCCTCTCTCTAGAGTTTCTTCCTTATTGCTGTTTTCGGCCTTTTTATAATCATAACGAACAACTTCAGGAGAAAAAATAACTTTAATCCCACGACCTACGCCTCTGTTTTTCATTCTTTTTCTAATAATTCTAGCAAGAGGATCTCCATAGCTATCAAAAAGATCTCCACATTGAATCAATGAAGGATTTCTTTTTAGAGCTGCTCCCATACTACTAATAACTGGAATATCATTTTTGTAACAATATTCAAGTAATTGGCATTTTGGATTTAGTGAATCTATAGAATCGATCACTAAATCATATTTTTCATTAAAAATCTCTTGGCTAGATTCTGCGCTAAAAAAATCTTTTACAACCCTTACATTACAATCTTTATTAATAGATAAAACTCTCTTTTTTGCTTCTTCGGCTTTATCCTTACCAACTGTATCCCAGGTTGCAACAATTTGACGATTTATATTTGAAACTGAAATAGTATCATAATCAACAAGGGTTATATTTCCAACACCGGCTCGAGATAAAGCTTCTAGAGCCATCCCACCGACTGCACCTATGCCAACTATTGCTACATGCTTATCAAATAAAGTTTTTATATTTTCTTCACCTACTAAAAGTGATATTCTCGAGAATTGTTCGGTATTCATTGTTTATGTCCTCAAAATTTGTTAAACCAATTTCTTTCAAAGAGTTTATAAAGGACAAAAAATAATCTTGATATCCATCATCATTGTCTTTGTCCCAATCGGTTTCTGTTAGAAAACCTAATTTATCAAACTCTTTAATGTTTTTAAAGCCTCTAGTATTAAAAAAATTAGGATTAATGCTAATTATAACATTCAATTTTTTTAATTCTCTAGCAATTTCCAAACTTGATGAAAAGCCATGAAGTATTATTAATGGTGGCATAGAATTAGCATGGTTTTTTAATAGTCTAATTAATAAATTATATGATTGAACACAATGAATTGTTAAAACTCTATTGTATTTTGTAGCTAGTTTTAAACATTTATCTAGAAAATAAATTTGATTTTCAATCTCACCAAATCTTTTATCTATACCAATTTCTCCAATTTGGAAATTTTTATTTGCACTAAGTCTTTTTTCTAAATATAATAGAATTTTATCAAGATCATATTTTTTATTTGGAACTAATAATAATCCTAATGAAATAAAAGAATTCTCTCTATTCCACTCTTCTTGATTTGAAGTAGCATAAAAGGCATTGTTTAGTAAATTACATTTGTTAATATGCCTATGGAAATCAAACATAGTTAAAATACCAACACCGCATATGTAACAACAATACTAGCGATTATTGATACAATCATACTTTGTTTAAAAAATCCTAAAATAAATGCCACAATTACTCCGCATAAACCTGCATACCAGATACTATGAAAATCTAAAATTGCAAAAGGAAAGATTAGTGCACCTAATGCAGATACAGGTAATAATTCCAATTTACCTTTAATAAATGGTGGAAGATTATTTACTGACTTAGAAAAATAAGGAAGAAATCTGGGAATTAAAGTTGCAATTGCTGCAACTAAAACAATTAAAATTATTGATTTGGGTTCCATATATTAGTCCTTTTTTACAATATAACTTCCTATGAAGGAAGAGCTTAGCATTGCTATTACAAATGACCATCCGGTTGATAAATTACAAAAGCAAACAAGAAATGAATTTATTAATGCAGACATTCCACCAATTATTAAAATTGATGATCCTTTTTGTCTAACTTCATTTGACCAAAGTGATGCAAACATAGCATAGAGAGTAACTCCCATAGCAGCTTGCAAACTAGGGCTTAGTAAAGTACCAAGCAAATAGCCTATTAAAGTCCCTAGAACCCATCCTGAGTATGCTGTAAGCTCCATCGAGAATAGATAAGGAAAATTCAGTGTACGTTTTCTTAATGTTGCAATTGTAAAAATCTCATCAGTTGTGCCAAAAGCAATTAAGCATCGTTGAATAAATGTAATATCTTTTGGTAATTTATCATTTATACTCAATCCCATAAAAATATATCTGAAGTTTATCAGCATAACTGAAATAAATAATTCAAATAAAAGTGTTCCTGTGGAATATAGGTTGACTGTTAAGAATTGTCCACTGCCTGCAAAACTAGTTAAACTCATTAATACTGAGGAGAATAATGTTATATTTATTCCTCTACAAATTAGTCCAAAAGCAACAGCAGTAGAAAAATATCCTAGGAATACTGGAAAACCATCAATAATTCCTTGTCTTGTATTTAGTTCTTCTGTGTAATTCATTTTTAATATACTATTGTTAGTAGCTCTTTTCATCAACCCTTTTTACTGATAGAATAAGCAAAAAATTGGAGGTACTATGGCATTATTTTTAGATAGCTTAGGACTAAGTAAAGTAAAAGAAAATCAAGCTGAAATAATAAATCTTTTTGGTGATGTGACTAAATCAGAAGGTCAAGATTATGATTATAAAAAAGTAGATTATAAAAAAGGATTATCTCTTGTTGCAAGACTTGCAAAAGAAGGAGATGATTTAAGTATCGTAGGTGTAGATTCTCATGTTAGTAATTCTAATATTTGGCAAGCTAAACCTGTAATGAGTCTAGGCCAAACATCAGAATTACCTGCTGTTGTTTTCTCATCATTAGACGAAAAGAATGCTTTTATAGTAAATATAATTGAAGCTGGTTTATCTGATGCCATTCTTAAAGAAGAGCAAAGTGTAAAACTTCAAGTATGTGGATTTCCATCCCAAATGGCAGTATATAATGATAGAGCAGATTATGAGGCAAAAACAGAACCTCCACAGATGAGTGATAAAATGTTATTCCCATATTATTTCTACAATCTTCAAAGTGAAGATATTAGTGAAGAGCAACAAAAGATTTATTCTGAAAATATTCTTTTCAATATTTATAGTGGTGAAGTGCTTGAAACTGAAAAAGTTAAATATCTTGATAGTAGCGAATACTGCTATTATTCAACAGTAAAAACTAACTTAGGAAATTTACAATTAGTATACTCCTCGAACGTGGTTAAATTACCTTTAGAAAAAGGAAACTATATTGTTGGATCTGTTTATTTAAGTGCTAAAATAATAAAATAATTATTTTTTTTTACAGTTTTTAATAATTTGTTATAATAATAAAATTAACAAGGTTGACAAGTATTTGTTAACCTTTATACTATCTATATATGGCAAATAATGTACTCACTAAAACAGCAATTGCAAATTGCATGAAAGATTTAATGAATAGGCAACCTTTTAATAAGATCTCTGTTTCAGATATCTGCAGAGATTGCCAAATAAATCGTAAAACATTTTATTATCATTTTTCCGATAAATATGAATTAATAATTTGGATATTTGAAACAGATATTATTAATCCAATTATTGAAAAGTATTCAACATTTGATAATTTTGATGCTGCAGGTGAATTAGTTGAGTACTTGTATGAGAATAAGGTTTTTTATAGAAAAGCTTTTGAAGTAACAGGACCTCATAGTATAAGAGATTATTTATCAAATGCGCTAAAACCTACCATTGAAGGATTTTTAGGTCCTGATGTAGATACTGAGGTATTACCAATATCAGATGCATTTACAGATTTTATTGTTTCGGCGCTGCTTCGATGGTTATCTCATTATCCTGTAGCTCAACCAGATGATTTTATGGAACAATTGATTAGTGCAGGTACTGTATTATCAATAAAACTAGCATCTTCCCTTCATTTTCCGGATGGAAGAAAGTAATAATTCAACACCGTTTATATAAATTAGTCATTTTTGTATTAAGTTTTATGCAAAATTGTACTAATTTTTGTTTTTGTCATAAATGTTACCGATAAAAATATTTTTATAACATATTTGAAAAATAAAATAAAAAAAATCTCATTTATTTTTTATTGATATTAATGACATGAGTTGCCTATTTTTGAAATGAGTAAAAATTTATTGGGATTGGAGTTTTATGAATACAAAAGAGATGTTAGCTACATCACTAAAAAAGTTAATGGTTAACGAGAGCTTAGATAAAATTACAGTTACTCAAGTTACAAATTTGTGTGGAATTAATAGACAAACATTTTATTATCACTTTAAAGACTTATATGATCTACTATATTGGATTTTAGATCATGAAGAGAAAAAGATGCTTGATAATGGCAATGAATTTCCACCACCTTCAGAACTTGTTCAGAATTTATATAATTATGTAATTTCAAATGAGGAAACAATTTGCGCAATTTACTATAGCCTTCAAGAAGAACTTCTTGAAAGATACTTAGCCGATAGAATTGAGAAATCATTAATGATATATTTTAAAAATTATCCTGAATTGAGATCTGTCGATGAAGAAATTTTGTTAGAGGTTTGTGGATTTTATAAATATGCCATAATAGGAAATGTCTTTGAATGGATTAGAAATGGTCTAGGAAGAGAGTGGGGCGATAAAGTCGAAAATATTGGTGCATTTATAGAACAAACTTTTCTAAATTCCGTTCAAATATTAACAAAAATCAAAGATAATTCAAATAAAAAGGCTTAATATTTCTTGAAACCTTTGACAAGAATAACAAATTCTTGTTTACATATAAGCATTTTATAGAGTATAGTATTAATATTGAAAGGTTATTATATGTCATTAGTTTTCTAGTAAGATAAATTCTTCTTGTAAAATTACATAATCTTTCGTAATATATATATAAAAAGCTTATATAGGAAGGAAAATATATGAAAAAATTAACGTATCTTTGTTTATTGATGGTTTTTGCAACTGCAAACTTGTTTGCATTTCAATTCTCACCTTTAACTCAAGAATTTGATGCTTCAGGACCAGGTTCTGCCAAGACTTATACAATTGTAAATGATAGTGATGAACCTATTGCTATTCAAATCACTGCTCTCACTAGAAGCCAAAATGCTAAAAATGGTGAAGAAATTAATACACCTGCTTCTAATTACTTTACAATTGTTCATCCAAAAACAATTGTACAACCTCAAAGTTCTGAAATTGTTAGAGTTCTTTACAAAGGTCCTTCTAGGGTAAGTTCTGAATTAGCTTTTAGAATAAGAGCTGAACAACTACCATATTCTCAAGGTAGAAATGAAGATAATAATAGTATGTTTAACTTCTTATATGTTTATACAACTAGTGCTTATGTTCTTCCTTCAAATATTGTAGAGAATGTTATTGTTAGAAAGGTTGCACCTTCTACATCAACAGAACAAATCGAAGAAGAAGATGGAACAACAGTTGAAACTACAAGAGATACAATGGCTGTAACTTTATCTAATATGGGTACAGTTCATCAGTCTTTATCAGATATTACATTAATTGTTTCAGATAGCACTGGTAATACTGTTAAGCTTCAGGGAAATGAACAATTATCTGGATTAATAGCTACTAACATTTTAGCTAAGAAAACTATCACAAAGCAGATCCCATGGCCTTCAGGTTTATCTAGAGAACCAGGTGTAAAATATAGATTCTCCTTTAGTATAAATAATTAATTTTCGCTAAAATTGAGGAGTAAAGATTGAGAATAAAATCTCAGATTGGAAAAAAACAAATATTATTAGCATCATTACTTTTATGTATTCTTGTTACTTGTATTGTTTTTATAATGAGCTTTTTATTTGCAGCAAATGAAAATTATACTGCAAATACAGAGCCCATAAGTCCAAACAAAACCAATAATCAACTAATAAAAACAGAAGATAATAGCATAAATGTTGATCTTCAACGTTACTATGCCTCCTTAGATCTTTTAGATAAGCAAAAGAGTGAATCTACTTATGTTGTTAATGAACTTAACAAAGAATATAAAGAATATAAGATAGATGAAAATAATTCTTCTCTAATTGCAGTTGATTCTCCTCAATTTATAGCTGATGGACCTAGTATTTCTGAATCAGTAGATGATTTATCCCAAGATGTTGTAGTTCCTACTGAAATAAATCAAAATGAAAAAAGTACTACTCAAAATAGTTCTTCTGAAGAACTCGATGAAAGTTTTGATTCACAAGAGTTAAATGAAGATTCTATCAACACTACAAATGAAGATGATGAATTAATAGATTTATGGGCTGATGATTGGGATACTCCTGAATTGTTCCCCCCAACTTTATTTGATCCATTAATTCAAACTCAAGAAGAATATGAAATGTTCAATCCTGAGCCATCTAATTTTGGAATTATTGAAGATGAGAGTTTCTTCGATGATTTCTATGTAGCAGGTAGTGATACTCCTGTTGAGAGTTTATATCCTGATGGATCATATTATTTGTCATTATTCATAGGTGATGATCAAGTAGGTGAAATTAAGGTTGAATTTAACAGTGGTGTTTATTCCCTAAATGTTGAAGAATTGCAACAGTTCTTATACAGTCGTCTAAGCGCTAAACCTTATAATCGAATTTTTAATAATACAGAAGATTTAATTTCAATTGACGAATTAATTGAAAAGGGTGTTGATGCAAGTATCGACCTTAATCAATTTGCTGTTTTCTTAAAGTTCTCACTTGCTGATGTTCCTTTAATAATTGTTCCTGTAAGTAGAATTGATAATGTTAGTTCAGTCTTGAAAAATAATTTGTATGGTATTAATGATGCTGAAGTCATTGAACCAGAATTTGTATCATTAGTCTCTGCTTTAAATCTTTATAGCAGCTATTCTTATGGGCCAGCATATTCTTCTTTAAATCCTTTAACAGTAAATTTATATATGAGTAATTCTCTTCAAGTTGGAAAATTTGAATTTAATTTCTCTGATAGTTTTGCATATACTTTTGGTACAACAACTGATAGGTTTGTTTTTGATTTTGGAAGTTGGAGTGGCACCTATTTATTCTATGATGATAATATTACATTAACATTTGGCCAGGTTGGAGGAAATCTTATTTCAACAGGTACTCCAATTGGATTTGTATTAGAAAAATCATATGGAACTGGAAAACAAGTTGCCCTAAAAAACCAATTTAGTAAAACTTACAAAGTTGTAGATGATGCTTCACTTACAATTGTCTTAAATGGAGAAGTTATATTATCTAGAACTGTAAAAGCTGGAGAATATAAATTTGTTGATTTCTCATTTAATGATGGCGGTAATAAAATAATATTTGAAATTGATTATGATGATGAAAGCATTAAAGATGTAAAAGATGAATATAATGTTGCATATGATTCAGAATTATTAGCACTAGGTGATTATCTTTGGGGCTTAAGTGGATCTTTTAATAAAACAGAAATAACAGAACCAACAGATTCTTTATTTGCACTTCCTTATTTTGATGGAAGTTGGTATCAATACAACTTTGATCAATTAGAAATGATGTATTGGTTTAACATGGGTGTTAGTGAAAGTTTCACCTTAAATAGCTCCTTAGCTCTTACCTCTGGAATTATGGAACTTTCATTTGAAGGTATTCTAGCTACAATGAAGGGTGCTTATTATGGTTCATTAACAACTAGCCTTTCAGAAGGAATTACTCCAAGCCTATATGCCTCTCTTTCTCATTCTTTTGATACAAGAGTAGGTGCGATAAGTACAAGTTTATCTTTAACTGCACCTATATACACATTACCAGATTATCTGGAAAGTACTCCTTTAACCATTGGGTTAGGGCTAGGCTATACTTTCTACCTATTTGATTTACCTCCTATTAGCTCTTCTTTAAGTGTGAGTGGAAGTAAATATGGAATTAATGCATCTACCTCTTTTGGCATGACATATACCCCTGTTGAAAGTATTTCTTTTGTAACAAGTTTTTCAGCAAGCAAATCATATGATAGTGATTTAACATTCTCTCTTCAACTTGCTCTGAATTACTCTCTATTAAGCAATTTATCAGCCTCTACATCATTTAGTAGTACAGGTGATAGCAGTGTTAGTTTAAGTCATACAGCTAGTGATAGAGATTCACTACAATTCTCAATATCAAATATACAATATTTAAATGATGAACTACCTTCCTACAATGGATCTTGGTCTCACACAGGTGATTTAAGTAGTTTCTCTCTAAGCCAGTCAGTTGATGGAACTCTTACCGATTACACAACTAGTTTAGGAATAACATCAAATCTTTACTTTGCAAATGGATTATTTGCAATTGATTCAAATACATCAAATAACTTCCTACTTATAAAACCTACAGGAAAGTTGAAAGATAGTGATATTTCTATTAGCCAAACAAATGATTCAACTCCAAATGTTCTAAAGAAGTTATTTGGAATATCTGTTTATACAAATTTAACTGCAAATGCAGATAATAATATTATTGTCTATGGTCAGAGTGATTCAATATTTAGTTCGGGTGGAACTTTCTCTTATAAGTTAAGTTCATACTCAAGAACAGGGTTTACAAAGACTATGGATATTGCAACATCATATACAGTATCAGGCATATTAACTGACTCAGATGGTACTCCTATAAGTGAATACTCATCACCAGTTTACAGTCGAGAAGTAAATGATAAGGGTGATTATTATTTACAAATTCGTGATGATTTATATCTATTTACAGACTCTAATGGTAGATGGGTTCTAAATGATGTAAAACCTGGATACTTTGTTTTTGATTTACAAGTTGGAAAGCAATGGTATGGTATTGCTTTTGAAGTTGAAGATAATGAAGAAAACGATGGTAAAGTAATTGAAATGGAAGATTACCAAATTGAAAATATAGAAGATGCAATATTTACATTTGATGAGGATTCTTTTGATGAAACCTCTGATGTAGATGATAAAGTTTATGATGTATTTGGCACTGAAATAGCTGAAGATTATTCAAAAATTGTTTTCTTAAATGTAAAAGAATTAACAGATGAAGAAGTATTCTTTGAAAAGACTAAACAAGTATTCTCTCCAACAGGTTTTGATGAATCAATTGGTGTAGATGATGATGAAGTCTATATAGATCCTTTTGCTGATACTGCAAGTGAATGGGTAGATGATGATGAATATTCATTCTAATAAAATTGATAATTTATAATAAACTAATATACATAGCTCTGCTTTAATAAGTGGAGCTATATTTAACTAAAAATTGTCTTTTATTTAGTATTAATTTTTAAATAAAATTTAGCTTCCTAATTAAAAAATAAGACAAAAAATGATTTTTTAGTGTTGACTGATGTTAGTATAATAGCCTAATTTTTATTCATTCAAATCAACATGATTTGTTCACAACGAACATTATGTAATCGGCCATTAAGAATAAAGTTATAACGATTTTTGCTATTAATCTGTTCCAGTTTTTATATCAAAATTTCATTTTTTAACAAAATTTGTATGAAAATTTAAGTTATTTTTCACATATTTCTATTATTCTAATAAAAAAAAAGATAAAAAATTATTTATTTTGATAAAATTTTTTTTAATAAATATGTAATAAAGTAAGAACTCTAAATATTTACATTGTAAGAATTATAAAATTTAAAAAATAAATTAAGCAAAAAAAATATAATTTTTGATATTATTCTAACATTAAATAGTTCAAAATTTTGGATTATATTTATTGACACTTATTGCGGATAGTTTAATACTTACTAACAGGAGTATTTCTATGCAAAGTGAAATTATAAATGAAATAATTGAAGTTGAAGATAAAGCTTCATTAACTGTAGAAAATGCTAAAAGTGAAGCTAATTTAATCATTGGCAAGGCTAGTATTGAAGCCAAAAAAATTGTCAAAGAAAATGTTAGAAAATGCAAGCAGAAAAATCAAAGCGAATTTGCAAAAGTCTTAGAACAAAATCGCAAAGAGTTAGCAGAATATCAAATGAGTCTAAAAGAAGATTATTCAAATGATAAATTTGATTATGAAACAATTGCTTCAAAATTAGCTGAAAAGATTTGTAATGCATCGGTGTTTGAAATATGAAAAGTTCAGTAAATACTTATGGCTTTATAAATGCCAAATTAAGAGCAAAAATCGGTAACATAAGAAAAAAAGAACTAGAAGAAAGTTTGCTTAAATCTGGAAGTCTTGTTGAGGCTATAGGAATCCTACGTGAGCATGGTTATGTTCAAGCTGCAGATGCTTTTGATAAGACTGGTGATTTACAAATGGTTGAACTTGCTCTACTAAAAGAAGTTATTTCTGATTATCAAAGCATTAAAAGTTTAACAAGTGATTATCCAAAACAATTAGTTACTACATTAACAACTAAACTTGAAGTTGAAAATATTAAAAATATTATTCGATTATGGTATTCTTCCGCTGTTCATCACAGACCTATAACTTATAGAACCTCTTATCTAATAAAAGAAAAAATTGTAAATAACATTAATTATGTTGCATTAATAAATGCAATTACATTTGATAATATTATTGAAGCCCTAAATAATACTTGGTACGCATCCGTACTTCAAAAATTCGACTTTGAAACAATTGCCCGAGATGGTCTATTTGAATTAGAAACAGAAATTGATAAGTATTGGTATTCTCTTTATATGGATTCTTGCAATGGATTATCTGGAGATGATAAAAAAGTTGCAACAAAATTAGCATTGACAGAAATTAACTTAAAGAATTTATTAATGCTCGTTAGATATGGTTGGTTCCATAAAATGGAAGAAACTAAACTTAGAAATTCACTTTTTCCAATGGGACATATTTATTCTGATAAGGCAACAATTGATTATTTAAAAACTAATCCTAAGAATAGACAACCTGAATTGTTGGTAAGAGAAAAATTTCCTATCCTTGCAGATAAAATAAAAGATATTACAAATAATGATAACAAAGCTACAATGATTAACCAAACCAGATTCATTGAAAGGTTTTTACTTGAAGAAAAAAGAAAGAACTTCCAAAGAATATTAGGCGGAAAACCATTTACAATAGGTATACCTCTTGCATACTTCTATTATCGTGAAGAGCAATACTATATGATTTGTGGAATTCTAAGTGGTAAATATTACGGTGTGGATTCAGAAAAAATAAAGGGGATTTTATCATGAGTTTATTCACAGAAAATATGAGAATGATTACTGCTGTGGTAATTGAAGAGAAAAGTGATGCAGTAATTAAATCTTTATTGGAAATTGGAGCATTAGATTTTGTACAAATTAATAACTTACCTCCTGATCAGATGGCAAGATTAAGCAAAAATCGTCCAAATTCCAACAGAGCTGCAATTGAAGATGCTCGTCATAGAATTGATAATCTTCTAAGACAAGGTAAGAGACCTTTACCAAGTTCTAAGATGTTAAAAGTTAAAGATATGAGTGATCTTAATGTTATTGCTTATACTAGCTTCTTAAATAAGTTTAGTGCTTCTCTTTCAACTTTAAAAGATGAACAAAAAACATATAGTCAAAATCTTGAAGCATTGCTAGAAATGAAATCCTATATCGATGATAATAAAAAAGAATATTTAGATATAAGAACAGGAACAATAACTTCAACAATTGAGGTTCTAGAAAAAAGACTACATGAGTTTGGCTCCTTATTTGTACAAAAAAATGGAGTTATAACAACAATGTCATTAGCTAGAGATGGTGCACATGTTTCCCAGGTATTAGAAATGCTTGGGTGGATAGAAAGTGAAGATTCTCGCATTCAAAGAGAAGGCTCTTTAGCAGTTACTGATAAGCTTTCAATTGATATTATTGAATATACGCAAAAGAAAGAAGAAATCGAAGAAAAAGTAGCTGATAAAATTCAAGAGCAAGAACCAAAACTTCTTGAAATGTGGTGTAATCTTAGATTGCATGAATTATCAGATCAAATCAGGTCTTATTTTAAATATACAAATAATACTACATTGTTTTCTGGTTGGGTTCCAACAAAAGATGCAAATAGAATTGAAACTGCCATTTATAGTGCAACCGATGGTCAATGTGTTGTAGATTGGACTGATGTTACAGAGGCTTCATATGAAAGCATTCCTGTAGCTATGAAATCTCCAAAAATCTTTAGACCTTTTGAACAATTAGTATCAAATTATGGTACACCTGAGTATGGATCTATAAATCCAACTCCTTTTGTCGCTGTTGCTTATCTTACAATGTTCTTGTTGATGTTTGCTGATTTAGGTCAAGGTTTTGTACTATTTTTAATTGGACTTGGAATTACCCTTAATTACAAAAAGAATCCAATGAAACCAGATGGCTTAATTAACAGAGGCGTTGCTATATTGATTATATATCTGGGAATAGTTTCAATGATAGGTGGAGTAATATTTGGATCTTGTTTTGGATATCCGCTTATTAATGCCATATGGTTTAATTATCATGAAGTTGTTCAAGGAAATCCTCTTTTAGGAACTCCTGTTCAAAGTGTAATGGATATTTTAGGAATATGTATCAAATATGGTATCATCATCATATTCATTGGTTTAGCAATTAACTGGGTTAACTTGTTAAGAAAAAAAAGATGGGGAGAACTTTTATTCTCTAGAACAGGTGTTTCAGGAACTGCTATGTACATAGCTGGCTTATATGTTGCATTTGGCTATGTAAGAAGTGGTTATGAATCATTCCCATCTGACACTTGGATTACCGTAGTCTTATTGGCAGGTGCTGTAGGCATCTTAATAAAAGACCCTTTCATTTGGTTAACTGATAAAAAATCACGACATGGGAAAACATTCTCATCAGTTGTTTCTCATGCGTTGGGTATTTGGATTATTGAATTATTAGAAACCTTTATTAGCTATATGTCTAATACCTTATCCTTCCTTCGTGTAGCCGGAATGGGTATTGCACACGTTAGTTTGATGGGTGCGTTTGAACAATTATCTGCAATTCCTGGTACACGTACTGTAGCAGGTATAGCGATATTTATTGCAGGTAATGTGCTTGTTATAGCATTAGAAGGTTTATCAGCTGGAATTCAGGCTCTTAGACTTAATTATTATGAATTCTTTAGTAAGTTTTTTAATGGTACTGGAATTGCGTATTCTCCAGTTAGTTTACGCTCTGCAGACCATAAGTAATATACAGGAGGGTCATTATGACCAATATTGCATTCAAAAAGAAAATTCGTTTATCGTTTCTAGCTACAGCTCTAATGTTGTTAGCTTCTGGATTTGTTTTTACACCCGGTATTTTTGCTGCGGGAACAGCAACAGCTGCTTCTTCAGACTTAGGTTTAGTTTGTATAGCTGCTGCTATCGCATTTGCCATGGGTGCTCTAGGTGCTGGTATTGCTATCGGTAATGTTGGTGCTGCTGCTATGGGCGCAATCAGTGAGAAGCCAGAACTTGCTTCACAGGCCTTGATTTTTATTGCTCTTGCTGAAGGTTTAGTAGTTTTCGGATTTATTATTTCTTTAATGATTTTAGGAAAAGCTTAATATGCAGTACTATGTCATCGGCGACGAAGACACTGTTCTAGGGTTCTCCTTAGTTGGTGTCTACGGGATGCAGGCGACAAATCCCGCTCAAGCAAAGGCCGCTTGGGATAAAGCCATTGAAGACAAGGAAAATGGAATTATAGTAATTACACAACCTGTTGCTGATATGATAAGTGATATAGTTGATAAATATCTTTTTTCAGAGATATTTCCATTAGTAGTTGTTATTCCCGGCCCTGGGGGAAATAAGAGTAAAGATTTACGTACACTAGTTAATAAAGCTATTGGTGTAAGTATATAAAATGGAGAATTTGGTGTGAACAATGACAACAAACTGTTGGGCGGCATAATGAATTCAGCTGATGCGAAAGCAAAAGCGATCATAGAAGATGCTAAGAAAAAAGCTGAAGTTATATTAGACGATGCGAATGTTCAAGCAGATAAAGAAGTAAAATTCGAAAATAGACAATTTAAGGAAAAACTAGCTGTAGAATCTTTAAAAAAAGCTGCAACAATGAAAGCTGCAAAAAGAAAAATAGAGCTAGAAATTCTAGAGCAACAATATACTCAGTTAATAGAACAAGTTAAAGAAAAAACTTTAAACCTCCTAAGTGGTCCTAATGGCAGGAGTATACTTGTAAATTGGATTATTGAATCTGTACTTGGATTAGGAATTGATAAAGCTAAAATAGCTTTTTGTCCTTTAACTCCAGTTGATGAAGAATTATTAGCAGAAGTTTGCAAAAAGGCTAAAGACGTATACAATTTAGACTTAGAACTTTCTTTGGATTCCCGACGTTTAGTTGTTCCTGGGATTGTAGCAACATCCCTAGATGGAAAAATTTCGTTCAACAATCAGGTTGATGTTCGCATGCGAAGATTCGACCGCGATATAAAAATAGCTGTTCAGGAGGGCTCATGCCCACAAGAATAATTGGACACGTAAAACGTGTTAACGGACCTGTTATTACTGTAACTGATATAACCGATGCTGAGATGTTGGAGCTTGTTAGAGTTGGTGAGCAACAGTTAGTAGGCGAAGTTCAAAAACTTAACGAAACTGATGCAACAGTACAGGTTTATGAAGATGCAACAGGAATATGTCCTGGAGATAATGTTTATGGCTCAGGTAGTCCTTTGAGTGTTGAATTAGGACCTGGAATGATTGGATCTATTTATGATGGTATTCAACGTCCCCTTGAGAAACTTGAAGAGGCCAGTGGTACATTTATATCACGTGGTTTAACTTTTGACGGAATCGACCATAAGAAAAAATGGCATTTTATTCCAAGTGTAAAAGAAGGCGATTCAGTTCATCCTGGTAGCATTATTGGAAGCGTTCAAGAAAGTGAAACAATTGTACATAAAATAATGATACCACCTTCAACTCAAGAAGGTACTATTATTAGTATATCTGAAGAAGGAGAATATACTGTTGTTGATGATATTGCAGTTATTTCTCAGAAAAAGAGTGCTGATGTAAAAATTCAAATGCTTCAAAGATGGTCAATTCGTAATCCAAGACCTGTTAAAGATAGAATGAGTTTTCACGCTCCTTTAGTTACAGGTTTAAGAGTTATTGATACACTATTTCCACTAGCAAAAGGTGGAACTGTAGCAATCCCTGGTGGATTTGGTACAGGTAAAACCATGACTCAACATGCGATTGCACAATGGTGTGATGCTGATATAATTGTTTACATAGGCTGTGGTGAACGTGGTAATGAAATGACTGACGTACTTAGAGAGTTCCCTGAATTAATCGACCCTAGAAATGGTAAAAGTTTAATGGAGAGAACAATTCTAATAGCAAATACCTCTAATATGCCTGTATCCGCACGTGAGGCATCTATATACACTGGTATTACAATGGCTGAGTACTATAGAGATATGGGATATGCTGTTGCAATTATGGCTGATTCAACATCTAGATGGGCTGAGGCTCTTCGTGAATTATCAGGACGTATGGAAGAAATGCCAGCAGAAGAAGGTTTCCCAGCTTATTTAGCTACAAGAATTGCTCAATTCTATGAAAGAGCTGGATTAATGGAAACTTTATCAGGTGCAGAAGGTTCTGTTTCTGTAATTGGTGCTGTATCTCCTCCTGGTGGTGACTTCTCGGAACCTGTAACTATGCATACAAAGAGATTTGTACGTTGTTTCTGGGGATTAGATAGATCATTGGCAAGTGCTCGTCACTACCCAGCTATTAGTTGGACTGATAGTTATAGTGAATATTTACTAGATATTAAAGATTGGTGGAATAAAAAGAGTGATGATACATGGTCTGAGAATAGACGAGAAATCATGGAATTACTCCAGAAAGAAGACAGATTACAACAAATTGTAAAATTGGTTGGTGCTGATGCTCTTCCTGATTCACAAAACTTTATTTTGGAAGTATGTAACTTATTTAAAAATGCTTTCTTACAACAAAATGCTTTTGATAAAATTGATAGATATTGTACAGTTGAGAAGCAAGTTAAAATGTTATCAATCATTTTGACTTATTGGCATAGAGGTAGTGAAGCTATAAATAAAGGTGTCCCTATCGTTAAACTTAGAAGATTAAAAGTAGTACAAGAAATAAGTCGTATTAAGTTCTCAATTTCTAATGATGATATTGATCAAATTGATAAGCTTGAACTTAGACTTGAAAAAGGTATTGCTAGCCTAGGAGGTATTTATGAAGACTAAGAATGCAGATCGTCGTTTATTAGCTGGACGTGAATATCTTGGTGCAAGTAAAATTGATGGTCCTTTAGTATATATGAAAAATACCCATCCTATTGGGTATGGTGAGCTTGTAGAAATAGTTGCTCCTGATGGTTCAAGACGTTCTGGACAAGTACTTGATACAAGTGATGAAGTTGTATGTGTACAAGTTTTTGAAGGTACTAGTGGTTTAAATTTACCTAATACTGGTGCTCACTTTATGGGTGAATCCTTAAAACTTCCTGTATCAGAGGGTATGCTTGGACGAGTTATGAATGGTCTTGGACAATCTAGAGATGGATCTCCAATTCCTCAAGGTGAATTTGAGAGAGATGTTAATGGTGAACCTATTAATCCAACAGCACGTGTATATCCAAAGAATTTTATTCAAACGGGTATTAGTGTTATTGATGGTATGACAACTCTTATTCAAGGTCAGAAATTACCTATTTTTAGTGGTAATGGTATGGAACATAATGAACTAGCAGCCCAAATTGCTAAACAGGCAAAAGTTATTAATAATGATAGCGATTTTGCTATTGTTTTTGCAGCTATGGGTGTAAAATATGATGTAGCTAGATACTTTATTAACTCTTTTGAAGAAAGTGGTGTAATCGGAAACGTTGCATTATTTTTATCACTAGCAGATGATCCATCTATTGAAAGAACAATCACTCCTCGCACAGCTTTGACACTTGCAGAATATTTGGCATTTGATAAAGGTAAACAAGTTCTAGTTATAATGACAGATATGACTAATTATTGTGAATCCTTGAGAGAAATCTCTACACTACGTGGTGAAATTCCATCTAGAAAAGGTTATCCTGGTTATTTGTATTCAAATTTAGCAGAATTATATGAAAGATCTGGCAAGATAAAAGGTAGTGATGGTTCAATTACTCAATTACCTATCTTATCGATGCCAAATGATGATATCTCTCATCCTATTCCTGACTTAACAGGTTATATTACTGAGGGACAAATTGTATTTGAAAGAAGTATGCACTCAAGAGATTTGTATCCACCAATTAATCCACTTCCATCACTTTCAAGATTGATGAAAGATGGTATTGGCGAGGGAATGACTAGAGAAGATCATCCTCACTTAGCAAACCAATTATTTGCATCTTATTCACATGTACAAGAAGTTAGAAACTTAGCTTCAGTTATTGGTGAAGAAGAATTAACCTCAATTGATAAACAGTATATCAAATTTGGTAATTTCTTTGAAAATCGTTTTATTGGACAAAGTCACGATGAAAACCGTACAATTGAGCAAACATTAGATCTCGGTTGGAAAGCATTAGGATATTTGCCTGCTGAAGAACTACAAAGATTAACTGAAGAAGAAATTGATGAATACTGGACGGAGGCTGATGATTAATGGCCACAAATTTAGCTCCTACTAGGAGCAATCTGATGAAACTGGAAGATAATTTAAAGTTCGCTAAATTAGGTTATGAACTTCTTGACCAGAAGAGGCAGATTCTTGTGTCTGAATTATTAGCTTTAGTTGACCAAGCTGTTGATTATCAAAGTAAAGTTGATGAATCTTTAGAAACTGCATGGGAAACATTAAGTAATTCTATTATGGAAATGGGACGATTAAAAGTTGGTAATTTAAGTGGTGCAACAAACATTGAATACACTGTTAACGTTTCACAAAGAAAAGTAATGGGTGTTAGTGTTCCTGTTGTAGATACTACTTTTACAGATCAAGGACCTTATTTTTCTCAAGAAAGTGCAACATTATTATCTGAATTAGCTATACAGAGATTTTCTGAGAGTTTAGAGTTAATGGGAAGACTTGCTGAACTAAAAGTATCAATTATGAGGCTTAGTCGAGAGGTAAAGAAAACTATTCGAAAAGTAAATGCATTAGATAAGATATCTATTCCTGAAACACAAGAGACCATCAAATACATGAAAGGTCGTATTGAAGAGAGTGAACGTGAATCATTTATTCAACTTAAATCAGTAAAAGATAATCATCAAAGGCAACAAGAAGCAAAGGAAAAAGCTAGAAAATTAAAGGAAGCTTTAAAAGCTAGTGATGAAGTTGCTTCTGCAGATATTAACAGGGAGGTTTAATATGTCAGTACCTTTTAAAAATATTTTAGTATATATTGATGGTAGTGAAGAATCTATTTCCGCAATGATGTACGGTATTTTAATGGCAAAACAAAACAATGCTAACTTACAAGCTATGTATGTTGTTAACACCAAAGCTTTGGCAGATTTAGTAAAGGTTGGTATCTTTTTAGATTTGGAAAAAAATGAATACCAAAGAGATTTACAAAAAGATGCAGAGAGATACTTAAAACATGCACAAAAGCTTGCAAAAAAGAAGGAAGTTGTTGTATCTTGTATAACTGAAGAAGGTTCTGCGCATAAAATTGTTCGAGACTATATTAAAGCTAATGATATTGATTTACTAGTTTTAGGTGGTGTAAGTACAATTCGTTCTAGACGAGATGAGCTTAATAGCGAAACTGATAGAATGGTTAGAACTGTACCTTGTCCTGTAATGCTTGTTCGAGAAGATGAAGACTTATGGGAAAGCTTTGAATAAAGATTTTTAAGGAGCAATATCATGAATTTAGTAGAAATATTAGACGAGAATTTAATTTCAGTTCCGTTAAATGGAACAACAAAAGATGAAATTCTAGAGGAACTTGTTAAGACTCTTGCAGATGGCAAAGGCCTTAGCAAAAGTGAATATACATCAGTAATAAATGCTGTGAAAAATAGAGAATCTTTAGGTTCAACTGGAATAGGCAAAGGAATTTGTATTCCACATGCCCAAAGTGATGCTATTAATGAAATTTCACTAGTTGTTGGTGTTTCAAGAGTTCCAATTGATTTCGACTCACCTGATAATATGAAAAGCAAACTTTTCTTTTTAGTAGTAGCTCCAGTTAGTGCTGCATCTACTCATGTTGAAGTATTAGCAGCTATTGCTAGAAGCTGTTCTTCCTCTGTTTTCAGAAGAATGCTTGAGCAGTGTAAATCCAGCAGAGAAGTTATACAACTTTTCTCTGAATAATAATTATGAATAGTAGAAATATTATATAAATATTGAAACCAACTAGGCGTATTTTTTGATTCGTCCTGTTTGGTTTTTATTTTTTTTTATATATATTAGGAGTTTTTTGTGAAATATGTTTTCAAAGATGGAGTTATGTTCATCAAAATTAAAGGCGTTTTGTACGATCAAAATATGGAAAATTTGGTCAAATTTCCTGAAGAAAAAGAAATAAAATCATATACCATACCCGATGAAATTAAGGTTATTGAAAAAGGTGCTTTTCAAAATAATAAGTATCTTAAAGAAGTAAGCATAAATAAAAATACAACAAAAATTAAAAAGAAAGCTTTTAAAAAGAGTAAAAAATTAAAAAATATTATTATTCCTGAAGATGTTGATTTTATAGGAAAGAGTGCTTTTGAGAAATGTACAAAATTAAAGAGAGTAAAATTTGAAGGCAATGTGTCTAAACTTGGCTCTGCTGCTTTTTCAGGATGTAAATCTTTAGAAATAATTAATCTACCCGAGATTTCAGCTATTTCTGCCCTCTGTTTTTCTTCTTGTAAATCTTTAAAGAAGATTGATATACCTGCAAGTGTAGAAGTAATTAAAGAATCCGCTTTTGCTGAATGTGAGTCTTTAGAAGAAATCAATCTATCAGCTAATATTAAAGTAATAAAAGATTTAGCTTTTAGTGGTGATATTAGTCTAAAGAATATTGAACTACCTAATGGACTTACTACAATTGGTGATAGAGCTTTTAAAGAATGCTCTAATTTGGAGATGATTTGTATACCAGAAAGTGTATCTAAAATTGGTTTAGGAGCTTTTGAGGATTGTAAAGGATTAGAAAAAGTTTGCATGAAGTGTAATATTGATTCAATTGAAGAATTGATTTTTCATGGATGTGACAATTTAAAAACTATTGAACTACCATCAAGTGTTAAAGATATAAAGAGCTTTGCTTTTTCTTCTTGTAAAAATCTTGAAACCATAGAAGTGGGGGATGGTGTAACTAATATTGATGATTGTGCATTTATTGGTTGCTTACAATTGAAATCGATTGAATTACCAAAAACATTGTTAACAATCGGAAAAAGTGCTTTCCAATACTGTGGTTCTTTAGAGAAAATAAAGATACCTTCATCAGTTGTTTCAATTGGCAAATTGGCTTTTGATAATTGTAATGCATTAAAAGAAATTCAAGTTGAAAAAGATAGCTATGCTGATAATTATCTAAGAGAAATTGGATTTGAGGAAAAAATTAAATACTAATATTTTTATCTTTGCATTCTTGGCATAAACCAAATAATATTGATTTGTCGCAAGTTAAGTCAAAGTCATGAAAATCTTTTATGTGTTTAATAAAATTTTTCATATAATCACAATCTAAATGAATAATTTTACCACACTGGGAACACTGCAAATGTAGGTGTTCCTCATTATTTAAATCATGACGAGTTATTTGATATAATGCCTTGTGAGAGTCAGATGCAGGGAATTTATGAATTAATTTATCTTTTTCTAGTTTATCTAGATTACGATAAATTGTTGTAATATTTACTTTTTTGTATCTACTATTAAATTTATCTAAAATTGATTCAGCACACAAAGCTGTATCTTTATTTGATTCTAAAATTTCAATTATAGTATTTTTACTTTTAGTATTGTATCCATTACTCATAAATCAGCAATCCTTATTTGTTATTATTTGATATTAAGATACTACTAAATTAAAGAAAGTGAAATATAAAGACTGTGATTAACTAGATTTAAAATTGATATTTATGGCTTTGTTTTAAAAATCCTTTTTAATTATAGGTGTTTTCCGTTTCAATAACGCTATAATATTAGAATAAGCAATTATGTATCTTGACAGGATAAGACTCAAATACTATTATCAGAAAATAAGTTATAGAAATAATCAAGGAGTTAATCATGTCCAAAGCACATAGAGGAACAGGCATTCGTGATGAATATAAGCACGGCCGTGGCACTTGCCCAATTTGCAAGAAAGAAAACATTAAAGTTCTATATGATACAACAATTGACGATGTAAAAGTTAAAATTTGTAAAACTTGTAATGCAACAAGAAAGAACGCTAAATAATATTTAGTATTTGTTTAAAAAAGACTGTCATTGGACAGTCTTTTTTCTTGACTATTTAATAGATTATTATTTATGTTCAATATTTTTTACGTCTAAATTCTATGTTTAAAAATTAAAAACTGGTGTAATTCTATTCAAATAATTAGAGATAAGCTATAAGTACTATCAGTTAAAATTGATTCTAGAATAAACTGTTTTTATTGTTTAGACATACTATTTGTATTACTATATTAGTGATTCTAATTCGATTTAAATATTTATAAGAGGTTCTATGAAAAAAGCATTATTGTGTGGAATAAAAGGTACAGGAATGTCTAATTTAGCTCTTTTGCTAAAAGAACAAGGATATGATGTACTAGGTTTAGATCAGCCTACTTATTTCTCAACAGAAGCTAAATTAAAAAACAATAAAATTAATTATCTTGAAAATTTTGAATTATCAAACCTTGAAAGTGATTTTGATCTATTTATATATTCTTCAGCTTATAAAGACTTTGAAATTGTAATAAAAGCAAAAGAAAAATTCAATTCTTATTCATATCCTCAATATTTAGCTTATTTATCATCTTGTTCTCAAACCTATGCAGTAAGTGGCACCCATGGAAAAAGTAGCACAGTAGGTTTAACAACTTATTCATTATCACAAGGAAATCGTAAAAACTTTCCTTTCTATTCAATATATGGATCAAATATTATAGGAGAAAAAGAAGTAACTTATCAGGGTTCAGATAATCTTATAATTGAAGCCTGTGAATATCAAGATCATTTTTTACTATATAAATTAGATGGACTTTTAATAACAAATATTGAATTTGATCATCCTGATTATTTTAAGGATATTAATCAAATGCTGCAAAGCTATAAAAATTTGATTGCCAACATAAAACTAGGTGGATTTCTTATAATTAATATAGACAATTATAATAACAAAAAGATTCTTAAGTATGCACAGAGTACACGAGTTGATTTAGTTATTATTACCTATGGCTATCAAAAAAATGCTACAGTTACTATTGAAGAGGGAAACATCAAGGGCCATATTTGTATTCCATTAATGGGAAGACGGGAATATTATCTTCCTACATTTAGTAAACCATTAATAAGTAATTTTGTTGCATCTGCAATACTAAGTGCTTGTATACTGTTAGATAGAGATTCACCTGCACTATATTTAGATGATGATACTATAATATATGAAGAAATATTTAATACACTTTTTGCTCAATCTCTTCATATCCTTCAAGATTTTATTGGAATTTCAAGAAGGCTTGAGTTAAGAGGAAAAGCAAAAAATATATATTTTTTTGATGACTATGCACATCATCCAACAGAGATTCAAACAGTATATAATGAATTACATTTAAGATATCCTGGTAAAAAAATTATTAGTATATTTACACCCCATACGGCAAGTCGTACAAAGGCTTTACTAAATGATTTTTCAAAGGCGCTATGTGAGTCTGATGTACTAATATTGACCTCTACATTTACGGCTAGAGGCGATGGAGATGAAAATGATCCTTCTAAAATATTATATGAAAAGATAAAGAAGAAGATTAGTTTAAATCGAGATGGAAGGTTAGTTTCAATTTTCTTTTTAGATGATGAAAAGCAAATAATTGAAACATGTCTTTCTTGTACTGACAATAATGATATAATAATTAGCCTTGGGGCTGCTAATAAAACATATATTGTAGATGAAATAGCAGAAATTATTAATAGTTAATCTTTTTTATACATTTAATAAAATATTAATATAATATATAATAAGCGAACACCATTGATTTTATAAAGAGAGAAAATAAATGAAAAGTATGACAGGCTATGGTTCTTCAGAAATTTTAACAGAATCATTTCAACTTAGTGTTGAAATAAAAAGCTATAACAACAGATATTTAGACATAATAACAACAATTCCGTACTACCTTAGTGCATTTGAAATTCCAATTAAAAATGAGGTAAAGAAATTTGCTAGAAGAGGCCATGTAGAGGTTTCTGTAAGAATAAAAATGTTAAAGAGTGATGTTAGAGTTGTAGTTGATAAAGATGCTGTTGCACACTATTCTGATGCATTTGATCAAATGAGTATTGCTAGTGGTAAAAATATAACACCAACTCTCTCAGATTTTTTAAGCATTGATGGACTATTATCATCTGTAAATGACTCAAGCGTAGATAAATTTAATGAACCTTTAATGAATACATTAGCAAAAGCTTTAAAGCAATTTGATGATAGTAAAAATAGAGAAGGCCTTTCAACACAAAATGATTTAATTGATTCTGAGAAAAAGATAGAAGCAAGTTTAAAAAATGTTGAAAATAGAGCTCAAGAGCTTGAATCATTAGTTACTAAGAATTTAAGAAACAGATTTGAAGAAATTTTAGGTGATCAAAACTATGATGAAAATAGAATTCTTCAAGAAGTTGCAGTTATGCTAGTAAAATCAACTATTAATGAAGAAATTAAAAGATTACATATTCATTTAGATGAATTTAATAAATTAGTAAAAATAAGTGCACCAGTTGGAAAGCGTCTAGATTTCCTCTGTCAGGAAATGAACAGAGAAATAAATACAATTGGTTCAAAATCTCAAATTGCAGAATTGAATTTAGAAGTTGTACAAATGAAAGATAGTTTAGAAAATATTAGAGAACAAGTTAGGAATGTAGAATAGGAGATGGAAATGAGAATTGCAATAAGCGGAAAAAGCGGCTGTGGAAATACAACAGTAACAACTTTATTAGCAGAGACTTTAGGATATACAAAGATAAATTTTACATTCAGAAATTTAGCAGCAGAGAAAGGATTTGATTTCTGGGATTTTTGCAAGATGGCAGAATCTGATTTTTCATATGATAAAGAGTTAGATAAAAGACAAGTTGAAATGGCAATGGCTGAAGAAAATTGTGTTTTAGGTTCAAGACTTGCAATATGGATGCTTAAAGAAGCTAATGTAAAAGTATATTTAAATGCAAGTACTAAAGAGCGTGCTAAAAGAATTTTCCAAAGAGAGAAAGGTGATTTTCAAACACGTTTAACTCAGACAAAAAACAGAGATGATAATGATACTAATAGATATAAAACTATTTATGGTATCGATAATAATGATACAAGTGTTGCCGATCTTGTTATTGATACAGAGGGTAAAACACCTGAGCAGATTGTTCAGATTATCATAGATTACATTAAAGAAACTAAATAAAATCAAAACAATAATAACTTTAGACTACTGTACAATAATTTAATAATGATATAGTATGACGGAGTTACATCAATTATAAGGAGCCTTAAATGGTAAACAAAGTACCCCTCGATACTCTAATCGATTATAAAGGTAATATGTATGAACTTACTTGTGTTGCAATCAAAGAAGCTGATATTTTAAGCAATCCTGGTTGTGGTGGTAGAGAAATTGAAGAAGAGAACGGTAAAATTGTTAGCGAAGTACTAAAAAGAGCTTTAAATGGTGAAATTGAGTACACTAAAGACGAAGAAGCTGAAGACAATCAAAGCCTCTAATAATAAACTGGTTTTCCTTTTCGGTCCAACAAGCGTTGGGAAAACCAAATTACTCACAGACATATGCAAAGATAAATTTTCGGTAATTAATGCAGATTCTATACAAGTCTACAAAGGCTTAGACATAGGGTCTGCTAAAGTGTCTAGTGAAATGATGGAAAAAATTCCACATTATCTAATAGATATTTTACCTCCTTCCCAACAATTCTCTGTTGCTGATTTTATTAAAAGAGCAGATGAAGCTTGCCAAGATATTTATAGTAAAGGCAGAATTCCAATTATTTCAGGTGGAACAGCTTTTTATTTTAAACATTTTCTTTATGGTTTAAGTGATGCTCCTCCAACAGATCCAAAAGTTAGAGAAGAAATAGAAAAAGAAATCAAATTAAATGGTATTGCCTCCATTTATGAAGCATTAAAACTTGTTGATCTCCCATCTTATAATAAAATTAATCCAAACGATTCTTATAGAATACAGAGAGCTTATGAAGTTTATAAAACTTGTGGTAAGCCCTTATCTTCATTTAGTATTTCTGAAAAACCAAGAAATAATATGGACCCTCTAATAATCGGTCTATATAGAGATAATGAAGAAATGCATAGAAGACTTCGTGTCAGAGTTGATTTGATGATGAAAGAGGGCCTTTTAGATGAAGTTAAAAGATTAATAAGAGAAGGCGCAAAAGAAGACTGGCCAGGCATGCAAGGAATTGGATATCGTGAATTTTTTGAAGCAATAAAAAGTGGAGAAAACTCGAGATCTCAGACACTCGCAAAAATTGTGTTAGATTCTAAGCACTATGCAAAAAGACAATATACTTTTTTTAGAAGCTTTAAAAATGTAAATTGGATGGAAGCTTCTAATACTGAAGAAATTGAAAATCTAATTTATTCATTCATTCAAGATAATTAACAATTTTTATATATTTTTAACTTTTATATTCTTTTATTTCGCATATAAAGATACTTTATCTTTATTTTTTACACTTGAAATATTGGCAAATAAAAAATTACATAATTTGAATATTATGCTATAATCTTAATAGGAGTTAAGATTATATGAAAAATATCGGAATTTTAGGTTGTGGCAATATTGCTAGAAAAATGGCTACAACTGTTAATCAAATGGAAAATGCTAATCTATATGCAGCAGCATCTAGAACCTATTCAAAGGCACAGGAATTTGCCTCTGAGTTTAATATTGATAAAGCCTATGGAAGTTATCTTGAATTAGTGCAGGATGAAAATGTTGATTTAGTCTATGTTGCAGTTCCTCATTCTCATCATTATGAATTAATAAAACTATCTTTGAATAATAATAAAAATGTACTTTGTGAAAAAGCATTTACTGTTAATGCTAAAATGGCAAAGGAAGTAATTGAATTAGCTAAATCTAAACACTTATTATTAGCTGAAGCAATTTGGACAAGATATTTACCTTCTAGAGCTATTATTAGTGACATAATAAAAAGCGGTGTATTAGGTAAAATCTCAACTATTGATGCAAATCTTGGATATAATATTGTAGATCACGAAAGAATTAAAAAGAAAGAATTAGCTGGTGGAGCACTGTTAGACTTAACTGTTTATCCAATTAACTTTGCATTAATGTTTTTCCCAGATGAAATACGAAGTATTGAAAGCTCAGTAACTTTCTTACCAAAAGCTGGTGTTGATTCAATGGAAAACGTTTCTTTGATTTATGAAGATGGAAAAATGGCAAGTCTTAGAACTTCTATTTTTACAAATCTAGATCGTCGTGGGGTTATTTATGGTGATAAAGGATATCTTGAAATTACCAATATAAATAATCCTGAAAAGATTGTTCTATATAATACAGAATATAAAGCTGTAAAAGAATATGAAATTCCAAAACAAATAACTGGTTTTGAATATGAAGTTGATGAATGTCTTGAAATGATTGGAAAGGGTAAAATAGAGTGTCCTTCAATGCCTCATAGTGAAATCATTAAAGTTATGGAAGTGATGGATGAATTGAGAAAGCAGTGGGATTTACACTACGATTTTGAATAAATAAAAAAGCAGCTTGGATAATTTTCAAGCTGCTTTAAAATCTTTAATTAATTACATTAAAGATTTAGTTCTCCATTTACTAAATTTTGATCAACAAATTCAGTTGTTACTCTATTATCAACAACCTCTTGTGAAACTTCAGTAGAAAAAGCATTATTATTTTCAACAATTTTTGTTGGTATTTTTAAAGTGTCCATATAATTCATGGATAGAGGTTCTAAAGCTGTAATTTCATACCAGCCCTTTTCTGTCATTTCAATTGTGAATATTTGAACCTGTTTAAATCTATAGGTATATAAATAATTAAAATCATCACTCATATCAATCATAGTTGAAGATTCTGTATTTTCTTGGAAATTATCTGGTGAATAAAAGATAGAAGTTACTTTGAAATTATTATTTCCAATTGGTTCTATCTCTACATTATTTACACCATAAATCATTGAATTAGCATCAATGCTAGGACGGTTTTCCTCTTCCCAAGTTACAGGATTAATAATAGTATCTTTACTCTCATAGGCCTGCCTTGTTTGTCGAGAAACAAATAGGGTAGTTACCTCTGTTTCAATTGGAGATTTTACACCCCGAGCAAAACTTGCACCTAGTTCTTCAACATTTAATTCATTTTGAGCCGTATAATAACTGTTAATAACACCTATTTGGTCCATTCCTGCTGTATATGGTGGAGCAAGATAATCTTTTATTCGTGAATATGTAAAAGAACCAACTGTTAAAGCAATAACAGCAATTACTATTAATAAAGTTCCTTTTTTTCTTAAAAATACCTTCTGACTTGCTCTTTTTGAAACAACATTTAAATAATTACTAGTTGATTCATTTTCTTCTAATATTTTTTGAGTATCAGGTTCTTCTTTAAGATTTTCTAGATTCCATTCTATATCATCAAACTTTGTAAAAAACCATTCAAGAGCTTTTTGTGGCTCTAAATTACCGGATATATTTCTCTGTTTTCCCAATGCTAGATTTAATAACCCATCAATTTTATCAATTAATTCAGGATCTAATTCAGGACAAATTACTGGAGCTGCTAAAGATAGAGGTAGGGCTTTATAACCTATTTCTCTAATTTTAGGATTTTCAAATGGCTTTATCCCAATGGCTGCAAAATAATAATATTGAGCCATAAGATCTATAAGGGTAAATGCCTCATGAATTCCTGAATGTATAAAACTTGATGTGTTTTCATATCTTATAGACTCTGAATTTGTTGATGCAAATATATCTCCAATATTTGCAGATAATAATAATACATCATCATTATCTGTAAAATAAATTCTCCAAGCACTTATTATTCCACCTCTTAAATCAAGAAACTTAGAATCACAAAGACTAAGAGCTTTTGCTAATTTGTTTATTAACATAGGAGCTTTTTTTCTAAGAGATGTAGCTAATTCGGCGATTGGATGGATATTTAATTTGTCAAAATATAAACATTTTGAACCATTTGCATGAGAAAAACCCTTCCAGTACCACTCATTTAATATTCCATCTTTATAAAGATAACTTACTGCCTTTTCACCCGCTAAAAGAGAGTGAGGTAAATCTGTATCTTTATTGTCAAATACAATTGCGCAATATTCATCATCTTCAATTTTTATATCAATAATATTTTTATCTGTAAACATAAATTCTTCCTATTTTAGTATACCAAGTCCATGATAGACTAATTTGGATTTACTATTTATTTTATTTATTGTTGTGGATATTTCCCCTTCAAGTTCAAAGAGATACAATTCCCACCTAGCATCTTTTAATGGCTTGCTTTTTTTTAGACCATCAAAGATACCGCTTCCACAAGAACTTACTAGTTTTCTAGATTCTGGACTAAGAAGATAATAACCTCTTTCTAAAATTTCCTTAAAAGAAAGCGCATCTTTATAGGCTACAATATCCTTTTGGATGGCATTCATATTTGCACTAACAATAATCAAATTATTAGAGCTAAGAGAATAAATTTTATTTAGTATTGTTGCAAAGTCTTTGCTTTGTTTAGATGAAGAAATTGATGTGCAAATTGGAACAACGGGAGTATTTGGAAAATACTTCTTAATCAAAGGATAATAAATTTCAAAACTTGCTTCCTCTTCAAAATAAGAATCACGTCTCATTTCATCTTTTGCAAATGATGAAATCAAATCAGTATTGAATTGAATATCTCCATATGGAGTTTGACAACCATCATAGGTTGGGCAAAAAATATTATAGGGCTTATCCTTCAATAATAATTCCTGATGAGGTGAACTGATAATAATAATATTATCAAAAGTATTATTAATTGCTGTAAACGCAGTCTTTAATAATGGTAAAATGTAAGAATATCCTGCATGAGGTACCAAAATTCCTTTAATGTTAGAGCTATCTATCGGGGCTTTAATTACCTCTATTTCTTCTAACATTCTATCAATTTCATCTTTGTCAGATGGATAAAAAATATCACTGTGATATGATTGGGCTATATTATTTTTGTTCATAAATGTCCTTTTATTAATAATAGCTAAAAATGATTAGCTTGACAAATTGTTTTTACTTTTATTTGGTTATTTATCTTTGAAAAGTTCACTTATTCTCTTGTCATCAAGACTTACGTGTAAATTCTTTTCATTTGTAGGTAAAACGAGCCCTAGGGGTCCATTTTTAGCTCGACGTAGATATTTTACTTGAGTGTAATACAAGTCTGCTACACCTGCGCTTTTAGCCTTTGAGAACAATATAGCAAGAGATGCTGCATCAAGAATTACATCTAAAGGAATGCTCTTATCTTTTTGATTTTTAATAAAAACATAACCCCCTGGAAAATCTCGAGTGTGCATCCACCAGTCATTTCCTCTTACACTACGACGGAGTAGATAATCATTCTCTTTTGCGTTTCTTCCAACTAGAATTGTAAATTTATTAGAAACAAAAGTTAAACCAACACTAACTTTCTCATTTACTTTGGTTGGTGCATTAGAAGCAATTGCTTTTTGCAATTTTCTAATATCTGATCCTTCATTACCACTTAATTTTAATAGTTGAGAATAATATTCTTTTTCTTTTTCATATGAATTTAGCGCTTCCTTATATGCCTCTAAATTACTTGAATAAGTTTTTTTAGCTCTCTTGTATTTTTCAAAGTAAGAATCGATGTTTGCACTAGGGCTTAATTTATCATTTAATTTAATCTCACGCTTTTCACCCGTAGTCCAGTCATCTACAATTACTGAGCTACTATGAGCTTTGATTAAATAAATATTACTTGATAGAAGTTCTGCTAGAATTTTATTTTCTTCATAATTTTCATTAGCCTTTAATTTCTTTTTAAGGGCAGTTGCATTACCTTCAGCTTTTTTTAGTGCCTTTGTTTTTTGCAATTCAACTTTTTCAATTAATTGCTCAAGAGTGTACTCTGTAGTAATTTTTCCCAAATCTCTTTCAATTTGTTCATTAAAAGATAGACCCTCAATTCTCTCTCTAACTTCAAACTTATTATTATCTTCCCTCTCGGCTGGATATTCTAGAACATCTCCACTTATTTCATTTCTATTTGGTCTTCTAAATAAAGACTCTAGAATTACTAAATTCTCATCACAAATAATTATATTTGCGCCAGGACCTGAATATAGTCTGAAGAAAATATTAAAAATATTATTATCTAGTTTAAGTTTAAGAACAAAAATTCTATCGCCAAATATAGTTTTTGCATCTATTACCTTAGCACCTTCAATATGAGCTCTACAATATTGTACAAACCTTTGTAATTTTTTTGTCTTACCATATTGAGGAGGACTTGATTTACCCTTAGATTCATGAATTCGTGAGTGTGCAGTTCCTATTTCAGTATATAATGTCCATTTGCCTTTAGTAGAGGAGTAAAAAATCCAAGATAGAGAGTGAAAATTATGTTGTATTACACTTTGTAGGCGAGAGCCTTCAAAGTCTAATTCAGATACTATTAATTCAAGTTCTTTCCAGTTTAATGACATTCTTTATTCTCCATAAGTTTAATATTTGCTTGTGCAATTTCAGAGGCCATGTAAAAGGAACCACAACAAAGAATTATTCCATCTTTTGGGCAAATCTTTTTAGCATATAATAGAGCCTCTTTTGCATCTTCAATAAGTATAGCAGATTGAGAGTCATTAATCTTTTCTTTGAAAACCTCATATATTGATTTAGGATCACTTTTTTTAAAAGTACCAGGTTTACTTATTATAAAATTATTAAAATTAGCTAATAACGAATTTATTATATGAGTAAAATCTTTATCTTCGATTATTCCAAAAATGATAACAATTTTTGATTTATCATATAACTGATTAACCGTATCGATTAAAGATGCAATAGATACTGGGGTATGTGCTCCATCAATAACTAGGGATGGATTTGTATTAATTGTTTCAAATCTACCACTAAGCGTTGCATTTTCAATTGCTGTATTAACTTTATAATTATCAAAACCAAGAGATCTAAGACACATAATCGCAAGAGCTGCATTATTTGCCATAACAGCACCTCTCATTTTAAGCGTTAACTTATCTTCTCTTCCATTAATCCATTTTATATCAAGAACCTCTCCCTCTATTGTTGTATGAGAGGAAAGAGATAATATATTGTCTTCTAAAATATGAATTTGGCTGTTCTGAGCTTTTGCTTCATCAATCATGACCTCTTTAGCTTCTTCTCTCATTGTCGCAATGAAAGAGGGTACACCTTTTTTAATAATTTTAGATTTTTCAGATGCAATAGCCTTTATAGTAGATCCTAAAATATTTGTATGTTCTAATTCAATTGGGGTAATAACAGATGCTTTTGGGATAATAGTATTTGTTGCATCTAATCTACCACCAAGACCTGTTTCAATAACTGCCCAATCACAATGAGATTGTGAAAATAAAATAAATGCATATAAAGTAAAAAGTTCAAAAGTAGTAGGTGCCTCTTCTCCCCATTCATCAGAGAATGTAAAAGAAGATAATTTATCAATCATGAATTTTCCACATTTTATTAAAAAATTATTTTCAAAAAAAGTCCCACAAAGAGAAAATCTCTCTCTGTAATCTAAAAGATGAGGAGATGCATATAAACCTACTTTAAAGCCTTGTGATTCAAGACCTTTTGCTAAAAACTTAGAGGTTGAACCTTTACCTTTGCTTCCTGCTACATGGATAGATTTAAAATCTTTTTCAGGGTGGTCAAAATGCTCTAATAATTTATTCATTCTATCAAGTCTATATGTTCTAGTATTCATATGTTTCAAATTTTTTTCTAAATTTGTAAATTGGGACATGTAATTTATAATGTCATCAAATGTATCAATGTTTTTCATAATCGTAACTTTATATCGATTATATATATTGGTAAATAGAAAAATTGAGATAATAAACTATTTTGTTTTATATAATCTTCTAAATTCAATATTATTTAATATCGCATTAACTAATTTTAAGTTATTATTAATTTATGGATATGAAAAAATTCTTTTTTATGTAATTATATTAGCATTTATTATTTATTTATTACAAAATTACAGAAAGTGAAAGGTTGTCATTATAAATTCCTTGAATTAAATGATTAACTAAATTAAACTAAGTAATTATTAGATATTTGTACTGGGAGGTAAAGATGCCTAAATTTAAAGAAAATGACTCATTCTCTTTTTTGAATGAATTTCGGGGGAAAATGTTTGAAGGTGAATGGCCAACATTACCAGAAATGTTTGACATTACAGTTGAAAGGTATCCAAATAATAATTGTTTTAGGCAGTTTATACCTGAAGATTTTACTTTAACATACACAGAAGCAAAAGAAACTATTATTGGATTAGCAAATTATTTTCTCTCTCATGGGGCGACTAAGGGTGATAAAATTGCAGTAGTTGGTAAAAACAGTGTAGAGTGGGCTGTTTCATATCTTGCTATTCAGTATGCAGGATGTATTGTTGTTCCTCTCGATGTAAATCTACATGTTGATGAAATTGAATCACTTATGGAATTTGCAGGAGTTTCATATCTTTTAACTGATTTTGTTTTACTTAATAAACTTAACAAAGATAATAAATTGAATTTGAAAGATACTCTTTGTCTAGAAAAGAAATCAAAAGATAATTATGTATTAAACAAAATTGAGAAAGGTCCTTTATCAGATAAAGCTGTAAAAGCAACCTCTGATGATATTGCAGCTATTCTATTTACAAGTGGCACAACAGGAACACCAAAAGGTGTTATGTTATCACATAATAATTTAGTATCAGACTGTTATCTAGCTCAAGGAAATATGGCTATATATTCAACCGATGTTTTCTATGCAATTTTACCAATTCACCATGCATATACTATGCTTGCAGTATTTATTGAAGCAATTAGTGTTGGTGCTGAGATTGTATTTGGTAAAAGACTAGTAGTTAGCCAATTACTAAAAGAACTTAAAGATGGAAAAGTAACTATGTTCCTAGGTGTTCCTATGCTATTTAATAAACTATTAGCAGGACTACTTGGTGGTGTTAAGAAAAAAAGCATGATCCTTTATGGATTTATTAGATTCTTGATGGGCATATCAGGATTAATAAAGAAAGTATTTAAAAAGAATGTTGGACATAAAATGTTTGGATTCCTATTAAAACAAATATCACTTGATACAAATAGAATTTGTATTTCAGGTGGTGGTCCTCTTCCTGCATCAACCTTTAAAATGTTTAATGAACTTGGAATAGATTTTGTTCAAGGTTATGGTTTAACAGAAACATCTCCAATTACTCACTTAAATCCTGTTGAAGCATATATTGAATCTAGTGTAGGTAAACTAATTCCAACATTAGAACAAAAAATTGTTGATCCAGATAGTGATGGTAATGGTATTATTTATCTAAAAGGTTCTGTAATAATGCAAGGTTATTATAAAAACGAAGAAGCTACAAAAGCAGTATTAGATGATGATGGTTGGTTTAACACAGGTGATGTTGGTCATATTGATAATGATGGCTATTTATACCTTACAGGCCGTGCTAAAAGCGTTATTGTTACAGAAGGTGGTAAGAATGTATTCCCAGAAGAAATTGAAGACCATTTCCAACTTTATAATGAAATAAGTCAAATCTGTATTATTGGATATGATAAAAACAAAGCAATGAAAATTGAAGGAATTAGGGCAATTATTTTACCAACTGAAGATTTTGTTGCAGAAATGGAAAAAGATTTAAGTAAAGTAAAATTAAAAATGGAAAGCATTGTGGAAGAAGTTAATAAGGAACTTAAGAGCTATCAGAAGATAGAAAAAGTGACTATTGCAACTGAAGAATTACCTACAACAAGTACAAAGAAAATAAAAAGATTTGAAGTTAAGAAATTATACTAATAATTAATTATCAAATATTTAGCTACCTAGAATGTACAAAATGTGCAACAATGGGTAGCTTTATTATTTTTTATGGTAAAAGAGATTAACTTAGAAATTTTATTCAATTATTCTTTGTCATTTATGTTGATAAATTCTTAAAGAATATGTAAAGTGGAATTCATGAAAAGTAACGTTAGAAATTATTTGAGAGCACAGGCTCACAATTTGCAACCTGTTGTAATGGTTGGTAAAGAAGGTCTTAGTGAAGCTGTGACTAAAGCACTAGACGAGGCATTAGAGAGACATGAACTTGTAAAAATTAAGTTCCAAGCTAATAAAGAAGACACA
This sequence comes from Sphaerochaetaceae bacterium, assembly GCA_963678765.2. Lineage (GTDB taxonomy): Bacteria > Spirochaetota > Spirochaetia > Sphaerochaetales > Sphaerochaetaceae > Pleomorphochaeta. The sequence goes on from CAXXVM010000004.1 coordinate 143,311, forward strand.
AGAGCAATTAGCGAGGATCTTGCTAAAAAGACTAAGAGTGAAGTAATCGCTGTAGTTGGATTTACTTCAATCTTTTATAGAAAAAGCAAAGAAGAATTAATTCAAATTCCACGCTCTCTACTATAATAATAGTAATAATATTAAATTGTTACGCATTAACTGACTTCTTAATTTGAGGCCAGTTTTTTTTTATTAAAACTGGCCTTATTATATAAAATAGAAAAGAAAGTATTGCTAGTTGAATACTGTTTCTAAATAATCGTTGATTGTAGCCTCTCCATATAGAAGATAATAAAGGGCAGTTACGATTGGGAAATCACAACTCATATTTCTTTCATGCACTCGATCATACATAAGTTTAACAGTTCTATAACCTTCAACAATAGTGGAACTGTTGTTAGTAACATCAGGAACAAAACCTTTACCAATTAGTAAGCCAAGAGTTCTATTTCTAGATAAATCATTTAAACTTGTAAGTCCTAAATCTCCGATACCACAATATTTAAAAATAGTATCTTCTTGACAGTTGAATAACTTTAAGAATTTTCTCATCTCATTAACGGCTTTTGTATATATTAGGAAATCAACATTTGGTGAATTATATCTTCCTGATACTAGTCCGATTGCAATTGCATACATGTTTTTTAATACACTTAGTAGTTCAACAGCTTTAGCATCAGTTGTATAGTCTATGGAAATCATAGTTGAGGGAAGAATATCATTTTTAATCTTATGGTAATCTTCAATTCTACCACCTACAGTAAATGCAGAGGGGAAGCCATTTAACAATTCAATGGCAAAAGTTGGACCTTTCATGCTTACCGGGTTATTAATATGGTCAGTTATGAAGGTTTCATCACTATTCATACCCTTGGCTAAATTAATAACCAACGTATCTTTTTTGATATATTTTTCTATTTCTTTTGTAAAAGAGATAATAGATTTTGATGGAATTGCTAAGAAAATATAATCAGCTTCTTCAAATCTTTCGATATCAGAAAAAGCCATGATTGAATTCTTTAAAAAACGTGTTGGGTAACATTTTTTATTTTGATGAGTGTTGTTAATATCAGTAACAACCACCTCATCTCTAGCATATATTAAAACTCTGTTATTTACATTCCATGCAAGTCTTTCGGCTAATGCTGTTCCAAAAACGCCGGAACCTGCAATGATGATATTTTTCTTTTTATGATTCATACAATGAGTATATAAAGTGTCAAAAATAAATGCAACTACTTATTTTTTACTATTATTTTGAATTCTTAGATTCGAATTCATTAATGTGTTCATTGTTACCACTTAGTACTAAAATATCATCTTTTTCAAGCTTTGTTGCAGGACCAATATTACCATGAGCTTTACCATCTCTTACTATTGCTACAATATTAACATTGAATTTCTGTCTAAAATTTAATTCTTGAACTGTTTGACCTGCATACTTTTCATTTGATTGGATTTCAATGATAGAAAAATCTTCACCAATAGGTAATACATCTAAAGTCAATTTTGCACTAAGAGTTTTAGCAAGCTTTGTTCCCATTTCAACTTCAGGGTTAACAACTTTAGCACCAATTTTCTCTAGAATACGAGAGTGATCATCACTTATTGCTTTAGCAAATACTCTAGGTACTCCTAATTCAATTGCATTTAGAGTTGCTAGGATATTTGCTTCAATATCTTTACCAATACAAACAACAACTGTACCACATTCTGCTATTCCTGCATCCTTTAAACTCTCACGACTGAGCTCTTGAAGAGTTAATAATTGATTTACAGTTGTTTTAAGTGGTGTCAATTTTGTTGGATCTTTATCAATTGCAATAATTGTTTTTCCATTATTCTTTAAATTTTCTGCAAGTGCTAAACCAAATCTACCAATACCAATAATTCCAAATAAGTTGTTATCTGCCATAATTTTCCCTTATCCTATTAGGATATTCTCCTCAACATATTCAATTCTCTTATTATACCTTTTCCAACTAAATGCAATTGTAAGAGGTCCAAGTCTACCTATAAACATAAGCATCATAATGAATATTTTGCTACTTGCGCTTAATGCCGTTGTAATTCCCATAGAAAGACCAACAGTTGCAAAAGCACTTACACATTCAAATAATACTTCAACGAATGAAAAATTTGTACCCTCAATTGAGAATATAATTCCACTTGCAGTAAGTACTGCTAATATTGCAAAAGTAGAAACCATAAAAGCTTTGATGATTGATTCATCTTCTATCTTTCTATAGAAAGCCTTAACAGGTTTATGTTGTGGTATTCTATAAATTGCTAATAAAATTGTAAACGTTGTTGTTGTTTTAATACCACCACCAGTTGATCCTGGGGATGCACCAATAAACATGAGTACAATCATCATAATAATACTTGCATTGTGAATGCTACTTATATCAATTGTGTTAAAACCCGCTGTACGAGCTGTAACTGATTGGAAAAATGCTTGCATAAGGGTTATATTACCCTCTGAAAAATAGAATCCAATTGTTCCTAAAATTAACAAAGTACTTGTCATAGATAGAACTATTTTAGTATGAAATCTAAGTTTTTTATTCTTTTTAAATCTTGTACTCGCTAAATCATAAATAACAAAGAATCCAAGACCACCAATTATTATAAGAAAACTAGTAGTTAGATTTAATAAAATATTATTTTGGTATGGAACTAAACCTTGGAAATTACCAAGTAAGTCAAATCCAGCATTGTTAAATGATGATATTGAATGGAAAATAGATATACCTAGGGCTTGGCTAAAAGGGTAGTAATCCCTAAATACAAGATATGATAAATACGTTCCAATTATTTCACAGGATAAACTTGTGATAATAACAGTTCTAACTAGATATTTAATATCAAAACCAGGTAATGAATTAAGTGATTCTCTAGCTAATTGTGTATTTGAAAAAGACACATTATTAGTAATCATCATAATAAAGAATAATGCAAAGCTAGCAAATCCAATACCACCTAATTGAATTAGAATAGCTAATACAACTGAACCAAATACAGAAAGTGTTCCTCCTATATCAAGGGGAGCAAGTCCTGTAACACAAACAGCACTAAAGGAGATAAAAAAAGAATCAACAAGACTAATAGTTTTATCTGCTTGATGGCTTATAGGTAAAAATAGGAGTATGGCACCTAGAAAAATAATGGTCGCAAAACCAATAATTAATCTGGTTCCTGGTTGTCTTCCTAACGGATTTTTTGGAAATAATCTCATAAGCGGAATTATAATAGTTCCATATAAATAAAACAAGTAAAACGAATGAAAAACGACTTTTGCTATGATTAAATAATATAAAAAAGGAACATTTATTAAAAAATTATATCTATATTACTCATTTAGTAGTTATAATATTTTGATTTATGATTTGGATTGCTAATAATAATTTTTACTAGTGTATATCCTATCAACTCTTGATTGTTAAAAATTAGGTTTTTTAATATATAAGGGTAAAATGTTAACAATTTCTAACATTGACAAAAAATCACTTTGATGACTATAATTTTAATTAGGTAAATAATAAAAATAATTTACAAATATATTATTTTGTGAGTAAATTTTCTTAGAATATATAAAAGACTCACTAAAAACAATCGATTTTTTTAGGTACTAAAATATATCTCTAATATTTAGATGATAATTCGCTAAATTTGAAATGCTAGTATTTTATACTAGTATTGATCAGGAGCTATAAATGAAAAAAATTCCCCTAATATGTGTAATTCTAATATTTAGTCTTACAAGCCCAATCTTTGCATCGCAAAATCAGTCAATAATTAATGAAGAAGATTCTCCCGTGCAGTTTTTTGTTGATTATGAAAAAGGTTTTGTATCTGTTTTGAGTCATACCATTCAAATTAGTAAAACTAGTCCAGAGTTCAATTATGTAACCCAAGGTGGTCAAGATATTCTTTTCCCTTTTGAAAGAATTAATGTTGGAGCTGTAATAAATGACCGTCACAGAGTATCTTTTTTATATCAACCACTAGAAATAAATACTGTTGTTAATCTTGATCCATCTGCAAATGTTAAAATTAATGATAAAGCCTTTGATGGTACAACTGAACTTAAATATAGTTTTCCGTTTTGGAGAATATCATATTCATATGATTTGTTAGAGGATAAAGATGTAACCCTTGGAGTAGGTGCTGCATTACAAATAAGAAATGCTTCAATTGTATTTAAATCTACTGATGGATCTGAAAATAATGTATCACAGAATGTTGGTTTAGTTCCGGCTCTTCATATTTATTCTATGTGGAAAACACCAGTTGGAATAAACTTATCTGCAGATCTAACAGGCATATACGCTTCTTCTAAAATAATTAATGGAGCAACCTATGAATTTGAAGGATCAATTTTAGATGCTTCATTAAGAGCAGGATATCGTCTTAAAAACAATGTAGAAATGTTTGGTAATTTTAGATTCCTTGGTGGAACTTCAAATGGAACAAATGCAGAAGGTGAATTTACTGCAAATAATTTAGCAACTGTTTCTTCTACAATTGGTATTACAATAAGATAAAGTAGAAATATTAATTAATCATAGATGTGGATTAAATTTCACTGATAAAATTAAAAAATAAAATAGAAAAATAAAATAGAAAAATAAAATAGGAATATAGCAAACAACTATATTCCTATTTTTATTGAACACTCTCTAATATAACTCAGATAATATTTGTAGAAATAATTATCAGTTGCATTAGTTATATAAGAGATTAATTGTAAATATTCAAATCAAATATTTATTTAGCCTGTTCTAAAGCAAGAGTTCTTGTTGTAATATCACAAACTTCTGCTGGGCCATAATATTGAATTGCACCTGGGTATGTGAAACAAGTTTCAACAGCCCAAAGTTCTCTGTGCTTTTCATAATATTTGAAAGGAGCGCCATCTAGTTCTACTAAAGCTTTTTTAATAACAGGCTTTAATTCACCATTACGTTGTTCCATATTCATCATCATAGTGATAGGAATACCACCAGCAACCCATTCAGAGGCAGGTGCAGATAAGTTTTTAACACTTGAAAGATATCCTGAAAGACCACTAGCGATTAGCATAAATGCATTGTAACCTAAGCTATAGCAGTAATCTGCATCAAAGTTTGATGGGAATGCACAACGACCTTCATAACCAAAGAAGTGATTAAGACCACTGAATTTACCAACATATTTGCCATCAGCTTTCATTTCTTCTAATTTCTTAGCAACCATCTCGATTAACATTTTATCAGTTTCAATTCTTGAAACTTGAACATTACCGTGAGGATCTCTATCCATAAGAAGTTGCATTCTGATACTTGCTGGTAAAATTGAGAATACATCAGCACTTTTCTTAGTTACATTTGAAAGAATAAATTCAACTTGTGCCTCTGTAGTTGTTAATTTTGCATATGATGCTGCTTCTTTTGCTAATAAGTCATTTAACTCACCAATTAAAGCTTTAACTTCAGGGATAAATTCAACTAAGCCTTCAGGAATGATAATTACACCAAAGTTGTTACCATTCTCAGCTCTTTTAGCTACAACATTAGAAATATTTTCTACAACTTCAGCTAATGATGTCTCATTGTTTTCAATCTCTTCAGAAACAAGACAGATATTAGGTTGAGTTTCTAGAGCACATTCAAGAGCAATGTGAGATGCAGATCTACCCATAACCTTGATGAAGTGCCAATATTTTTTAGCAGAATTAGCATCTCTTTCGATGTTACCAATTAATTCACTATATGTTTTTGTTGCAGTATCAAAACCAAATGAAATTTCAATACTATCATTCTTTAAGTCACCGTCGATAGTTTTTGGACAACCAATTACTTGAATACCAGCATTTTGAGATAGGAAGTATTCAGCAAGAACGGCTGCATTAGTATTTGAATCATCTCCACCGATAATAACAACAGCACTAATTCCATGTTTTTCACATGTCTTTTTAGCTAATTGGAATTGTTCTTCAGTTTCTAGTTTAGTTCTACCTGAACCAATTATATCAAAACCACCTGTGTTGCGATATTCAGAAAGATATTCTTCTGTAATTTCCATAGTATCATCTTCAATGATACCACTTGGACCACCTTTGAAACCATATAATTTGCTTTCAGGGTTTGCTTTTTTAATAGCATCAAATAAACCACTGATTACGTTGTGACCACCAGGTGCTTGACCACCTGAAAGAATAACACCTACGTTGCGAGCTTCTTTAATTTTATCATTCTTTCCTTTTTCAAATGAAATTTTTTCAATTCCACAAGTGTTTGGAAATAATGCTTTAATTTGCTCAGCATTTGCCTCAGGTTTTGTTGCCTCGCCTTTAACAGCTACAATTGTATCAATTGCTTCTCTTAAAATAGAAGGTAATTTTGGTTGATAGTCATAACGTGCTTTCTGTAATGGTGAAAGATTCATAATTTTAGACTCCATGTTTAATAGTAATTTTTGAGAAACAAATAATATTTCTCCTCTGTAAATGTACATTGTTTAAAGGGATAATTTCAAGTGAAAAAACTAAAGAGTTCTATCGGTACTTACTTTTTTTTTATATATTGTAGTAATATAGCAAAATAAAATAAATTTTTAATAAATTTGATAGTAATGAATAAAATGAAAAAGATTGAGGTAAATAAATGAAAGTATTAGTAGATGCGGACTCTCTTCCTAAGCAGGTAAGAGCAATTGTAATAAAAGCTGCAATAAAACGTAATTTGGATATTACATTTATAAGTGATAGATATTTAAAAGATATAGAGAGTGCATATAATAAACATACATCTCTGCTTCGCACTGAGGCTAAATCTAAAGGGATAATTGAGAGAGTTGATTTGATTAAAATTAAATCACCAATAACTCAAATAGTTGTTGAAACTGGTGAGAATAGTGCTGATGATAAATTAGTAGAATTAGCTGATGATGGTGATTTAGCTATTACTCACGACATTCCACTTTCAGATAGGTTGGTAGAGAAGGGTGTATTAGTACTTGATGATAGAGGCTCTATTTATACAGAAAACAATATTAAAACTAGATTGTCATTAAGAAATGCGATGACCGAGCTAAGAAGTTATGGAGTGAATTTAGAAAAAAATAGTGGCATGAAAGATAAAGATGTAAAAGCCTTTGCAGATGCATTTTCTAGTACTTTAGATAAAAAATTAAGAAATAGCTAAGCCAATTAATTTTAATGCAAAAAGAGATTTTGTTTTACAAAAAATATTATGAATGAAAATATTTTTGTATATTACAGCGGAAAGAAACAGTTACAATTCCTCAGAAAAATTATGAGTAGAGCAAATATCTATAATAGATGTATTTTTGGTTCTACAATAAGTAAATCAAATAATGAAATTTCTATTATAATTATATCTACATCTGATTTTTCTCAACTTGGAAAATTAAAGTTGTTTATCAGAGAGATTTGCAATCTTCCAATTATTAATATAGTAGAAGAGGCTCCTTTTGATTTATTAAATTTATTAGAGGATAACAAATTTAAAACAATCAAAATGGATGATTTTAGAGAATTAAGAGACAGTATTATTGAATTTAAAGAATCTTTTGAAAAGAAGATCTATCTAACAAATCGGGAGAAACAAATTTTATCACTATTAGTTGAAGGACTTAGTATTGATAATATATCCTATAAATTAGGTATTTCTCCAAAAACTGTTGTAACACATAAGCGTAATCTTTTCTTAAAGGCAAATGTACATTCTAATTTGCAACTTATGCTTTGGTCATTTGATCAGTATAAATAAAATTAATAACTTGTAGTAGAAAAATTTCATTACCTCTTATTCTCATAAATTACATTGCAAAGCCATGAGAGACTTAAACTATTTTTCTACTGCTTTTTTAATTGTTAAATCTTAGGTTAATTATCAAAATATTATTTTCTATTAAATAAAAGTAGGGAAGATAGAATCTTCCCTACAAAACAATATTTAAATTAATACTTTTAAAATATAGTGGATATATTGCAAAAGTCTATTTTAGAATTCAGCATTTCCTACAGTTCTAGGATATGGAATAACGTCACGGATATTAGCTGTACCTGTAACATATTGTACAATTCTTTCAAATCCAAGACCAAAACCTGCGTGAGGAACGGAACCGTATCTTCTTAAATCTAAATACCACCAGTAATCTTTAGGGTCTAAATTTAATTCTTCCATTCTCTTAGTTAATACATCTAAATCAGCTTCTCTTTCACTACCACCGATAATTTCACCAAGTCTAGGTACTAATACATCCATACCTCTAACTGTTTTATTATCATCATTTAACTTCATATAGAAAGCTTTAATTTCTTTAGGGTAGTCTGTTACAATAACAGGACTCTTACAATGTACTTCAGTTAAGTATCTCTCGTGTTCAGTTTGGATATCAGTACCCCAGTGAACAGGATAGTCAAAGTTATCATTGTTCTTTTCTAGAACTTCAATAGCTTCAGTGTAAGTCATGTGAGCAAATGGAGTATTAACAACATGCTCTAAGTTTTCTTTTAAACCCTTTTCAACAAACTTTGAGAAGAATTCAATATCTTCTGCACATTCAGTTAAAGCTTTTTTGATGATGAATTTTAAAAAGTCTTCTGCTATTTCCATGTTAAGGTTAATATCACAGAAAGCCATTTCAGGTTCAATCATCCAGAATTCAGCTAAGTGTCTTTTGGTGTTAGAATTTTCTGCTCTGAAGGTTGGTCCAAAAGTATAGATGTTTTTTAATGCCATTGCATAAGTTTCACCTTCTAATTGACCACTAACTGTTAGATTAGCAATTTTACCAAAGAAATCTTTTGAATAATCAACAGAACCATCTTCAGTTTTTGGGACATTGTTTAAATCTAGAGTTGTAACTTGGAACATTTCACCAGCACCTTCTGCATCACTTGTACTGATTAGAGGTGTGTTTACATAAACAAATTTATTTTGGTTAAAATATTCATGAACACCAAAGGCAAGAGTATTTCTAACTCTCATAATAGCACCAATTAAATTAGTTCTTGGTCTTAGGTGGGCTATTTCTCTTAAGTATTCAATTGAATGTCGTTTCTTTTGTAATGGGTAATTAGCTCCTGCTGCGCCAACTAGATTTACATCTGTAGTAGCCATTTCAACTGCTTGGTTACCACCACCACTAACAACAATTGGTCCATTACAAGATACTGAAGCACCAGTATTTATCTGAGAGAGTACATTGAGTTGATTTTCATCTAACTCAGACTTGTCTATAACAATTTGTAATCCCTTGAGGCAAGAACCATCGTTCAACTCAAGGAAGCAAACGGTCTTGCTGTCACGTTTAGTACGCACCCAGCCTTCTGCCGTGACCACTTCCGGTCCCGGAGCTCTTTTAAGTAAATCTGAAATTCTTTCTTTCATTTTACGCTCCTTGAAATTTCGCTTATTATCCATTCTTTTAGTACATTAGGTCAAGTTCTTTAAAGAATAAAGAATATTAAATAAGCATTTTTATAATTTATATCAAATCTTATAATATTTTTAAATATTTATAAAAGAATTAATCGATAAAACTGAACCCTGCAAGAATAAGAGAATCTCTTATTAATTGTATATGGTTCTTATCTTTAGTTTCAACTTCTAGAGCAAGAGTACAACTATTTAAGTCTTTTCCCTCTCCAGATCTATCATGGTAAACAGATACAACGTTTCCGCCTGTAGCAGCAATTACTCTAGAAACTTCTTCTAGTTGCCCAGGTTTATCCATTAAATCTAATGTAAATTTAGCAGATCTACCTGATCTTAGTAATCCTCTACTAATTACCCTTGATAAAATTGTAACATCAATATTACCACCACTTATTAGACAAACTGTTTTTTTACCCTCTATAGGTACCTTGTTGAACATAGCCGCAGCAACCGAAACAGCACCAGCTCCCTCAGCAACAAGCTTTTGTTTTTCCATCATTGCAAGAATAGCTGCAGCAACCTCATCATCACTAACTGTAACAATTTCATCTACATATTTCATAACAAGATCAAAGGTAAGTGTACCAGGAGTTTTAACTGCAATACCATCGGCTATGGTTGAAACATTTGCAAGAGTTTTAATTTGTTTCTCTTTAAATGAATTATACATGCTAGGAGCTCCGCTTGATTGAACTCCATAAATTTTGCAATCTGGTTTTAATGATTTTATTGCATAAGCAACACCGCTTATAAGACCGCCGCCACCAATTGGTATTATTACAGAGTCTACATCGCTTAATTGCTCAAGAATTTCAAGTCCAATAGTCCCTTGTCCAGCTATTACCATCTCATCGTTAAAAGGGTGGATAAATTCCATTCCACTTTCATCTCTAAGTTCAATAGCTCTATTGTATGCATCATCATAAACGCCTTTGACAAGTTCTACTTTTGCACCATAGCTACGGGTTGCTTCCACTTTTGAAATAGGAGCACCTTCTGGAATACAAATTATAGATTTAATATTGTTTTTAGTTGCAGCAAGAGCTACCCCTTGTGCATGGTTTCCTGCACTACAGGCTATTACACCTCTACTCTTTTGTTCATCTGATAATTGAGAAATCTTATAATAAGCTCCTCTTAATTTAAATGATCCTGTAACCTGCAAATTTTCTGTTTTTAAAAAAACATCATTGTCAGGAAAAATAACGGGAGCCCTAAAGAGATCTGTTTTTCGAGCTACATTTTTAAGTGTATAAGCTGCATGGTATATTTTATCTAAAGTCATGAGAGTTATAGTAGCCTAAATGTTAAAAACATAAAAGAATTATTAATTAAAAAATAAGTAATTTTATAGTTATTTTTTGAAAAAAATGTTCTAATAGAAATTAATAATACAAATTTGTATGTGTTTTTATATGTATTTTCATTACTTTTTCACACAAAAGCTATTATTATACTTATCTTTTCTGGTATAAAGAAAGTGTTATATAGGCTTATTTTCTTTTAATATAAAGAATTAATATTTTTTATTGACAAAATGAATTAAACTGTTATTATTGACATATTGACAGTAAATGTAAGGTTATATATAATTATAGACATGCACGGAGGTACACTATGATACAAACAATTGCACAAATGTACAGAGATAAAACATCCAAATATCCTGAATTTGATGTTCAGATGGAAAAAAACAAAAAAGGAAAATTTGTCTCAAAAACATACAAAACACTCGAAACAGAAGTTTTTGCATTAGCAATAGCTCTAAAAAATTTAAATATTAAAAGACAACAATTGATTGGAATACTATCGGATAACTGTGGTAAATGGTTATTAACTGATTTAGCAATCCAATTTTTAGGTGCAGTTGATGTTCCTAGGGGCTCTGAGGCAACAGATTTAGAATTAATTCAAATTCTATCAGATGTACAAACTGAAATATGTTTTGTTCAAAATAATAAATTCTTAAAAAAACTATTATCATTAAAATCAGAACTTAAATTCTTAAAAACCATTATAGTTATGGAAGATTATGAATTAGATAATTTTGAAGGTGACATCAATATATATAGTCTTGATAGTTTACTTCAAAATGGTAGTGAATTAATGAATAGTGCTGACTCATATAAACAAAGTATTATTGATGAAGTTGAAAAGGGCACTGCAGATGAACTTTGTACTATTATCTTTACAAGTGGCACAACAGGTGCATGTAAAGGAGTTATGCTAACTCAAGATAACATGGTATTTGAGATCGAAAGAGTTGGTATATTTATTAAAAAAGACATAAAACCTGGACAGAGATGGTTATCTGTATTGCCTGTATGGCATTCATTTGAAAGAGCTGTTGATTATACCGTTCTCTATAATGCTAACTGTTTATGTTACAGTAAACCTGTAGGTAGAATCATGCTAGCAGATTTACAAAAAGTAAATCCACATTGGTTCCCATCAGTTCCTAGAATTTGGCAGGTTATTTATCAAGGTATTACTAAAAAGATATCTAAAGAAAAAGGCCTTAAAAAAGCAATGGGTAATTTCTTTGTAAACAACGCTAAGAAATATCAAAGAGGATATAACAAGGTTAAAGGATTACTTCCACGTTATAAGGATAGTATGCCAAGGTCACTTGAGTTTTTATCTGGTATTCCCTCTGTAATTTTAAGATACCCTATGTATCAATTAGGACAAAAACTTGTATTTACAAATGTAAAGAAAGCCTTAGGTAATAACTTTATTTGTGGTATATCAGGTGGTGGTTCAATGCCAAAAGGCGTTGATGTATTCTTTAATGCTATAGGAATACAACTATTAGATGGTTATGGAATGACTGAAACTTCTCCTATCATTGCTGTTAGAGATTCAACAACTCCAATCCTAGGTACTCTTAATATTTGTAAAGATACAGAAATTAAAATTGTTGATGAAGAGGATAATGTTGTTGAAAAGGGATCTAAAGGTATTCTTAAGGTTCGCGGAAGACAAGTTATGAGAGGCTATTATAATAATGAAGAGGCTACAAGAAAAGTATTATCAGAAGATGGTTGGATGAATACAGGTGATCTTGTAATCGAGTCAAACAGAGGTACTATTTCAATTGTAGGTAGAGCAAAAGATACTATTGTTTTAGCAGGAGGTGAAAACCTTGAACCACTTCCAATTGAGGGTAAGTTAAGTGAAGTTGATCTAATCGCAAGTGCTATTGTAATAGGACAAGATAGAAAATATATTTCAGCTTTGATAGTTCCTAATATGGTAGCAATTAAAGAATATATAGCAACTATGCATGACAATATTCAATTAGACCTTGATAAAGAGGCTGTTTATAAAATAATTCAGGATAAAATCAATGAAAAGATTAATACTAAATTTGGTTTTAAATCGCATGAACTAATTAATAAATTTGTTCTTTTAGAAAAGCCTTTTGAAATAGGTTTAGAATTAAGTGCTAAACAAGAATTAAAAAGATTTGAAATTGAAAAATTATATAAGAAGGAAATTAATACTTTGTATGCACTCTAGTGTGTAGAAAAAAAATTAAACTTTTAAAAGCTTAGATGTAAAAAATCTAGGCTTTTTTAATTTTGTACTAAAGCCTCTATTGTATTAAAGTGATAAAAATAAACCATAATTATACAATAAAATAATATATAGACTTGCATAAGATTTTTTGATAGGGTCAATTAAAGGTTAGTATTGCAATTTTTAAGATGTTAATACCTATAAAGAGTATTAGGTGTAATCATTAATCAATGTCTTTGTATTGAGATTTTGAATATAATTTTTTATAAACCAAATTTATAGTAAGAAGTAATAGATAATAAGAGAAAGAAATGGCATAATAATTTGATTATATATTTTATACAAAAAATGATTAATATGTATAAAAAAGCCTATTAGTAAATATTTACTAGTATAATTAAATTATTAAATGACAAGCATTTGAATTAATAATAATTTTTTTTTGCTTGTAGCTAGGTAACATCTGTTATATATTTAATGAAGCGAGTAATAAAGTGATTCAGATAATTGGAACAAAAAAATGCAAAGAAACTGCTAAGGCAATTAGAGCATTAAAAGAACGTGGTATTTCATATCAATTTGTAGATTTAAATGAAAGGACTCTCTCAGATGGTGAATGGAATAATATCTTTCAACATTATGAGCCATCATCATTAATTGATACAAATAGTAAAATTTATAAGAAGAAGGGATTCTCTTATATGGTATTTGATGCAAGAGAAGAATTAGTTGAAAATCCTCTTTTATTAATAACACCTATACTAAGAGAAAAAGGCAAAGTTCACAAAGGCTTTGATCTAAATATAGTTAATGAATGGAGTGCAAAATAAATGAGTTTATTTCATGCAGTACTTGGCTCTGGTTCATGTGGAAACTCTTTTGTTTTCTATGATGGTAAATCATCTATTTTAGTAGATCAAGGATTTTCTTTAGCAGAACTTAAGAGAAGACTTGAAAGAGTTAATGTCCCACTTGAAAGTGTTAAAGCTGTATTTTTAACTCATTTACATCCTGATCATCACAAAGGATTAGGAGTTATTAGTAGAAAGTTGGGAACTCCTATATTTATAAATAAGAAAAGTATTGATGGAGAGGATAGGGTTTTTGCAAAATTAAACCTTCCAAATGAATGTGTAAATCCATTTAATACTGGCGAAAATATAAATATTAATAACTTTGTTATAAAGGCCTTTGCAACCTCTCATGATAGTAAGGGCTCTGTAGGTTATTATATTGAAAATAGTGATGAGAAAATTACCCTTATAAGTGATACAGGTATAGTGAGTGATGAAATGTTATCATTTGCTAAAAAAAGTGATTATCTATTTTTAGAGTCTAACTATGATGATTTCTTACTAGAAAATGGTCCTTATCCTTTACGTTTAAAAAATAGAGTAAGAGGAAATTGGGGACATTTATCAAATAATCAAGCTTTTTGCTTTATTAGAGATAGTGAATTCAATGGAAAGGGTGTATACTTTATACACCTTTCTTCTACAAATAATAAAGTTTCAATTGTTAATGAAATGGCAGATGAATATTTAGATGGAATAGATTATATTACTTGTCCACGTGGTGAGTTAGTCAGAACAAGTGAGGTAAAAATTGAGCAAAGATAATAAGAAAAAGAAAAAAACAAATACTGTTAAAAAAATGGAAGTCATGAGTTATAAGAAGTGTCTCTCTATAAAAAGAGAAGATGGTCTTAAAATGAGAACTGTAGATAAATATACTATGCCGGCTGTTTTACGTTGTACTGTTAGTAGAAACTTTAAACGCCCATTTATGAGTATCTATAGAGATGATGAGGTATTAACTTATGGAAAATTCAATTTTCTTGTACAAAATATGGCAGCCTATTTAGCTCATCAAGGTGTTGTTAAAGGTGATAGAATAGCAATCATTGGGGAATCTTGTCCTAACTGGATGCTAGCCTATTTCTCAATTACCTCTTTAGGTGCAATTGCTGTACCAATTTTACCTGATTTCTCAAGTAAAGAAATGCTTAAAATTTTGAATCATAGTACTGCTAGAGGTTTAGTAGTTGTTTCAAAACACTTTGAAAAAGTAAAACCATATATTTTAGAACACAATGAATTAGTTTTCCGTCTTGATGATTTATTTCATATACCATCAAATATTGTTGATGATGTAGAAAAATCAAAAGCATTTGCAATAGCCGCAGGTGTGGATGCTAAGAGAATTAATAGAAAGATGGCTGATGATAAATTATTAGCTGAATTTGAAAAAAATGTATTAGAAGAAGATGTTGCCTCAATTATATACACAAGCGGTACAACAGGTACCTCCAAAGGTGTTGTATTAACACATAAAAACCTCGTTTGGAATGCAGATGTTTCAAGTGAAGGCTATGCTCCTATTAATCCTGGTGATAAGTGTTTATCAATCTTACCTGTTAGCCATGTATATGAATTTACTGAAGGTCAAATTTTAAACATGATGAATGGTGCAAGGATAATCTTTTTAGGTAAACCACCTGCAGCAAGTATTTTACTACCTGCTTTAAATGAAATTAAACCAAAAATAATTTTATCAGTTCCTCTTTTAATGGAGAAAGTTTACAGATCTGCTGTACTTCCTGTATTAAAAAATAACAAAACTGTAAAAGGTTTATATAAAAATCCTTTAACTAAGAAATTAATTTCAAGAGTTATAGGACGTAAATTAAGAATAACTTTTGGTGGTCGCATTAAGTTCTTTGGCCTAGGTGGCGCTCCATTAGATCCTGAAGTTGAAAGTTTCTTATATGATGCTAAATTCCCATATTCAATTGGTTATGGTTTGACAGAAACATCACCTTTAGTAGCAGCTTGTAGTTGTAAACAATCTGATCATGTAAAAGGAACTCTTGGAAAAGCGGTTCCTGGTGTTACCATAAAAATTGATAATCCTGATCCTGAAACAGGCATTGGTGAAATACTTGTAAAGGGCCCAAATGTTATGAGTGGTTATTATAAGAATGATGAACTAAATAAAGAAGTCTTTGATGAAGATGGTTTCTTTAAAACAGGTGATCTTGGTGTTTTTGATAAAAGAAAGCGTTTGTGCTTAAAGGGTCGTTCTAAAACAATGATTTTAGGTTCTGGCGGTGAAAATATTTATCCTGAATCTATTGAGAGCATAATTAACAATCAAGACTTTGTTCAAGAATCTTTAGTTATTAAGGATGGTACTGGTTTAATGGCACTTATTAAAATTGATATTGAATCTTATTCTAAAATGACTAAGTTATCAGTTGAAGATGCTCAAAAGAGTGCAACTGAATATATTAACAAACTTAAAAAAGACATTAATAAAGAATTGAATTCATTCTCTCGTATTCATGATGTTAGTCTACAGAAAGAGCCTTTCCAACGTACTCCAACACAAAAAATAAAAAGATTTATTTATTCAAAAACTGGATTAGATAAAAATAAAGATAAAAATAATGAAGATAAATAAAAGATAAATACTATTTAATAATGCTCATCGAACTAATAATTTAAGTTTTGGTGGGCATTTTTTAAATTAATATATAAGTTTCTATTAAAAGAAACACTAAATTGTAGAATAATACATTTCAATGTGATAATATAGAAAAAGAGTAGAGAGATAGAAATATCTCTCTTTTCTAAAAAACACGCATTAAGATTTAAATAATAATTAGGAGTAAGTAATGGCTAATGCTGATATAAGAATAAAAAGTTATGATAAACTTGTTACACCCGGAGAGTTAAGCAAAGAACTTCCTCTTACAAAAGAGATTGAGAGTAAAATAGAAGAAAGTAGGAGAGTTGTTAATGCAATTCTTAGAGGTGAAGATGATAGGCTATTAGCAATAGTCGGCCCTTGTTCTATTCATGATCCAAAAGCCGCTATGGAATATGCTTTAAAATTAAAAGCGCTATCTGATAAAATCTCTGATAAAATTTATGTAGTAATGAGAACCTATTTTGAAAAGCCTAGAACAGTTGGTGGTTGGAAAGGTTTGATAATTGACCCTGATTTAGATGGTTCTTATGATATTGAAAAGGGACTAAAGGTTGCAAGAAAACTTTTAATTAATATTGTATCATTAGGACTTCCTGTTGGATGTGAGGTCTTAGATCCTGTTGTTCCTCAATACATTGATGAATTGATGAGTTGGTCTGCAATTGGTGCTAGAACAACTGAGAGTCAAACACATAGAAATATTACAAGTGGTTTATCTGTTGCAGTTGGATTTAAAAACAGTACAAATGGTGGAATTCTAAATGCAATCAATGCAATCAAGAGCGCTAGATTACCTGCGGCCTTCATAGGCGTTGATAGAAGTGGTTTAACCGCTGTTATAAGAACTAAAGGTAATGACTTAGGTCATCTTATATTAAGAGGTGGTGAGAAGGCTCCTAATTACTATGAAGATGATGTAGAACATGCTAAAATATTAATGAAAAAGAATAATGTTGATGCATCTGTTATTATTGATTGTTCCCATGCTAACTCAGGAAAAAATTGTCATAGACAGGCAAGAGTATTAAGATCGGTTGTAGATCAAGTTTTATGGGGTGAAAGTTCTATAAAAGGGTTTATGATTGAAAGTAACCTTTATGAGGGCAATCAGAAGATTGATGAAGATTTATCAAAACTAAAATATGGTGTATCAGTAACTGATGAGTGTATCAGTTTTGAAGAAACTGATAGAATACTATTAAAAGTTTACTCTTTATTAAAAAGAGCAGAAAGAGATGAGACTTTATCTAGACCACTATAATAAAAGGAGATTTACTTATGAGTAGTGCCTTAGTTTGTTTTGCAAATGATTTTGAAGAGACTGAAGGAATTGTGCCCGTTGATATTATGCGTAGAGCTGGTATTGATGTAACTGTAGCAGGTGTTGGTTCAAAAACTATAAAAGGTGCACACGGATTAAATATTGTTTGTGATAAAACAATTGAAGAGTGTGATGAGCTATATGATATTATAGTTCTACCAGGCGGTTCAGGAGCAATTAATCTTACAAAAGATTTTGATGTAATGAGAAGAATTGTTAATATTGCTCAAAATGGTCTTGTTTGTGCAATTTGTGCAGCTCCTGCTGTTGTTTTAGGAAATACAGGTTTACTTGAGGATAAGGAAGTTGTTTGTTATCCAGGAACAGAGGTAGCTGCTCCAAATGTGAAATTTGTAAAAAATAAAAGATGTGTAGTTGATAAAAACATAATTACAGCTGCAGGACCTGGTGTTGCAGTTGAATTTGGCTTGAAAATTGTTGAAGTTGCTATCTCAAAGGAAAAGAGTGATTCTCTTTCAAAAGATTTTCTTGCAAAGATTTAGAGTAAATATAATTTAGTTAAAAAAATCCACTTATTAAAAGTGGATTTTTTTCTCACATATTAAGAAATCTTTCTAAGTATATTAACAAGTAATTTACCTTTTCTATTGCTTCCGTATGCACAACAGAAGTTTTTTGAAGCTTCTTCAATACTGACGTTAGGATTATTTTGTCTTAGATAATATAAATAAGTCGTTAATTTAAAATAGAGCTCTTCTTTTTTTGTCTTTGGAAAAGTTACATCAAAATTCCAACTATATATAGCATTATAAACAGGTATAAAAATTTCTCTTTTATAACTCTCCATTGTTTCACACCAAGTAGGTGATCTGTGTAGTTTTAATCCTAAAAAGTATTTGTGAGAGGTTAAGTGTTCTCTAATCTGTTGTGCGCCATCTTTAGAAAACATGCCATTAGTTATAATTGTAAGTTGATCTACAAAATCGTCAGGACAATATAAACATTC
Organism: Sphaerochaetaceae bacterium; assembly: GCA_963678765.2. GTDB lineage: Bacteria > Spirochaetota > Spirochaetia > Sphaerochaetales > Sphaerochaetaceae > Pleomorphochaeta. The sequence continues at coordinate 162,062 of CAXXVM010000004.1, forward strand.
CATGTTATTACCTCTTCTTTGGTACCTATATTTAGTTTTTTATTTTTACCACATAAAAATATAATTATTTCATTATACTTTGAAAAGGGTATCGTACTAACAATAAAATATTTATAACTAATATATTAGTTGTAAATATGAAATAATAAATTGTAATTCATTTGTGATAAAGTATTTAAATAGAAAAATAAAATAATAAATTTATTTTTTTTCTTCAATAATTCAACTATTCATTTGTTAGTATAAAAAAGTTTCGGTAGTACTTAAATTTTACATAAGGCAATAATGCCTATAATAAAAAAGTAAAAATATTTAATTTTGATGATTTTTGTTATATTACTTTTTTTAATAAATATATATAATTTAGAAAAACTATCTAGGAGGTTGTAAATTTATGGTTATTAATAATTTTGCAAAAGCTATTGGTAATACTCCACTAGTAAAAATAAATAAAATTAATAAAAGTACTTCAAATATATACGCTAAAGTTGAATCAATGAACCCTTTATCATCAGCAAAAGATAGAGCTGCTCTATTTATGATTGAAGAGGCTGAAAAAAGAGGTGATTTAAAAGCAGATTCGATTATTTTAGAACCAACTAGTGGTAACACTGGGGTTGGTCTTGCTTATATTGCAGCAATAAAGGGATATAAAACAATATTTACTATGCCATCATCTATGAGTGTAGAAAGAGTTAATTTGTTAAAAGCCTTTGGTGCTAAAATAGTATTAACAGATCCTGATAAAGGCATGAGTGGTGCAATTGATAGGGCAAATGAACTTGCTAAATTAAATAGCAAAATATATATACCTCAACAATTTGATAACTCTGATAATCCTCTAGCACATTATATGACAACTGGACCTGAAATTTATAATGATTTGAATGGAAATATTGATATTTTTGTTTCAACAGTTGGAACAGGTGGAACTTTATCCGGATGTGCTAAATATTTAAAAGAGAAGAATCCTAATATTAAAATTGTAGCAGTAGAGCCTGCAACATCAGCCGTAATTTCAAAGGAAAAGGCTGGAAAACATGGTATTCAAGGGATTGGAGCTGTTTTATACCAAAGAATCTTGATTTGGATTTAGTTGATGAAGTTATGAAAATTGCAACTGAAGATGCTTTTGAAGTTGCAAGAAATATTGCAAGGAAAGAGGGGATTCTTGCGGGAATTTCTTCTGGTGCAGCATTAGCGGCAGCAATTAAAATAGGGAAAAGAGAAGAAAACATAGATAAGAATATTATTGTGATTTTCCTGATACTGGTGAACGATATTTATCAACAGGACTTTATCAATAGGAATTAAATGTGGAATTAAAATTAGAAAATACTTTATTTTGTGGTCAAAGCTTTTCCTGGAGAAAATGTGAAGACAATAATTTTAGAGCTGTATTAGAAAATAAACTTTATTGTGTAAATGAATACCAAAAAGATTTGATCCATTCATGAATCACTATCTTGATAATGATTATGATTATGATGGAACTTTGAAAGAAATATCTAAGATAGACCCTATTTTAGATGCTGCAATAAAAGAGTGTGGAGAAATTCATATTCATTAATCAGGATTTGTGGGAAACTGTAATTGGCTTTATTTTAAGTCAAAATAATAATATCAAAAGAATTGAAGGCTTATATGATAGTATGTCTAAAACTTTTGGAACTAAAATTGAAGATGGATATTATTCATTTCCAAGACCAGATCAACTTAAGAATGTTTAGTGAATCAGATTTGAGAGAACTCAAAGTTGGATTTAGAGCACCATATTTACTTGATGCCATAAAAAGAGCTGATGATATTTTATCTATTAAGGATTTATCTGATGTAGCAGCTGATAAAAATATTGCAAGAAACAAAAGGAATTGGTCCTAAAGTAAGTGCTTGCATAAGATTGTTTGGACTACATAATATGGAAGTTTTTTCCAAAAGATGTATGGATAAAACGTTGTAATGAGTACTTGGTTTCCAGGTAAGGATGAAAATTATTTCAAACCTTATCAGGGATTATCACAACAATACCTATTCTTGTATGCAAGAACTCATTGGATTTGAGTAAAATTATATGAGAAAAAAAATTGAAATCAAAGGTTCTTTTTTAACTAAAGAAGGCCTTAAAAAATATTTTAGATGTTTCGCTTTTTGATGACGAAAGTATAAATGATATACTAATTACTGATAATAAAACAAATTTTCAAGGACTATCTCAATTTAGTTTCCAAAATGTATATTTCTACGATTGCACATTTAATGCATGCGATTTTGAAGAAACATCTTTTAATGATTGTGTATTTGAAAAATGTGATTTTAGTTCCTCTTCATTTAAAGGTGCATATTTTAATACAGTTAGTATAAAAGATTGTAAGTTTTTAAGGCTCATTTTTTGAAAATGTTTCAATCATAAATACTTTAATTGAGAGAACTATTTTTAGATTAGCAAACTTTAGTGATTCAAGATTTGAAAATGTAAGTTTAATTGATTGTGATTGTGCTGAGGCATAATTTGATCATTCGGTATTTATAAATTTTCAAAAATAAAAATATAGACTTTAGTCGATCTGAATTTTACAAGACAAAGCTAAAAGGCGTAGATTTTAGTGATTCTACAGTTGATAATTTGATTACAACTGATTCAATGAATGAATTAAAAGGCGCCAATTTTTAATGTATATCAAGCAGCTGAGCTTGCAAAAAAAATTTGGCATTATTATTAAAAATTAGAGATACAAAAATACCTATATTTATGTAATTAGCACTTTGACTCCTAAATGAGCCGTTGTGTACATAATGATAGGTATTTTTTTATAATACAAATTGTTAAAAGAGTTTTCTTCTAAATTAATAGTTTTAATAAAGATTATTCTACAATTGCACATCCATATTTATCAGGGAAATCCTCCCTTTTTTAAACGAACTATATCAACAATCCAACCAATTGCAAAAAGCCCAAAAGTGAAAGTATAAAGAATTCCTTTTTTTATTCTACCCACATAAAAATAATGAAGTCCAAACCAACCTCCTAAAATGCAACAAATTAGGGCTGTATATTTCTTTTTTGTTTGACTAATTAGAGTTTCATATACTGGCATTTAGTTCCTCCGTAAAATAATATAGCAAAATTATATCACGTACTTGGATTTTATTGTTAAAAATATTTAAATAATTTAATAAAAAAATAATTCTGAAACAAAAGGAGGAAAGTTTCAGAATTATTGTATATGGAATTTTTATAATTTACCTAATTGTTTTATTGTTCATATGAATAAGCAATGCTTACTGTTGATACGAATTTACCAGCTGGAATAGTTGAATCGCCCTTGATTGTAAGATTAAATGCAGCTAAGTTTTGAGCTTCTAAGTTAGCTCCTGCAGGAATAGTCATTGCCATTGCTCCATAAGCACCCTCTGCTTCTTGATATACTATAATCATAATTTGATTCATCAATATTTACTTGTGGATATAATTGTGTATCATATTCATCATCACCATTAAATTCACCAATAAATGAACCAGCTCTAACTTCAACAGATAAACCTAAATCATCATTAAGGTTACCACTTGTTCGTTGAACAATGAAGTTCTTAGTAGTTGATTCTTTAGATAAATCAAAAGTATCTGATAATACCACTCTCGTCGTTTAAAGATGTTCCATCATATGATAGAGCAAATTCATAACTAGATGCTTCAACTGCACCGTTGATTTTGATATCTCTGTTATCTGTTGCTGCGAAAGTTGCTGTGATTGTTAATGCTGCTAGAGTAATGATTGTTAATAATTTTTTCATAATGTTTTTTTTGTTTCCTTGTAGTTTTTTAATTAGTGAAGCAGTTTTCCGTTGCTTCATGCTCATAATATATAAGATAATGTAACTTGTGTCAATAGATGTGTTAATATAATAAGTTATAATATGGAATATATTTATTATATATATATATAGTAAGTAATTAAATATCATAATTTATGTAAGTTATAATGAATATGTTATATTTATTTTAACTAATTTATACTGATAATATGCAATTTAAGATTTTTTATGTGTTTCCTTTGCTCTATTTCATTCATTGAAAACTTTGATAGTTTTATGAAATAAATAGATACACTAAATTAGTTTTTGACAATTTCTCATCAATCTTTTGTTCATAAAAAAGGACCACAAGAATTGTGATCCTTTATCTCCTATTTAAAAATTAAATAATTATTTGATTAATTTTATAGCTTCACTCGTAGAACTTACCTAACTTTGTATCTCTTTTATTTTCAACAGTTGCTACTATTGTATCATAGGTAACACCTGTAGCAAAAATAATAGCCTCACCAAATGTATGACCATCAATTAGCTTTGAAGCTAATAATGATGTAAACATATCTCTGTACCAGGATAATGTACATCTACTTTTTCACTGCTATAGAAATTTATTTTTTTGTTAGAATCAATACTAGCATTAAAAATATTAGTATCATTTTTATCAAGTTTTATGCTTGTAATTATAGCATTCTTTGGCCCTAAATTTGAAAGGCTAATTAGTATTTCTTTGATTTCATCAATTGAATAACTGTGCTTCATTTTAGAATCTACTAATAATGCAGCTTCAGTAATATTGGGTGTAATATAATCTGCAATAGAAACCAACTCTTTCATCTCTATAACATGTTTTTCAGTTATACTATCATAATAGTTTATTATTATCACCTAAAACAGGATCAACAATAATGAGAGAATTATCTTTATCTTTGTAGTATTGGCAGATCTCTTTTACTATAGAGACTTGTTTATGATTTGCTAAAAAGCCACTATAAACGCTTGAGAAGGAGAACTCTTCATCTTTAAATTTATTAAAATCGCATTTACACTTTCTTCCTCATCTTTTAAATATACATTCTTAAAACCATCACTCTGTGTTGATAGAAGAGCTGTTGGCATAGGTGCGACTTCAATTCCTAATGTTTCCATTATAGGAATGACTACTGTTAAAGAACTTTTTGAGTAACTACATATATCGTGAATTGCTAAAACATTATCATTTATCATGGCTTTAGATTACATAGAGAGTTTTTTTTAGTCAATTATGGAATAGTGAAATAATTAAAAATATTTAGTGATACGCTTCTAATTTTATTATAGAGATGAAGTTTTGAGTATAATAAATAATCTCTATTTTTTCTTAATTTATGAAATATTCAATCACTTTTAAAGTAGATAAAACCCGCTGAAAAATAAAATCACAAATTATAAAATTGCTTTATAAAAATCACTGTGGTATAATATAGCTACATAGAGGGGTTAATTTATGGAAAGAAATACAATATTTACAATAGGTCGACAGTTCGGTAGTGCTGGTAGGAGAGTAGGAAGTGAATTAGCTAAAATGCTAGATATTCCTTTTTACGATAAAGAACTTATTTCATTAGTTGCTAAAGATAGTGGACTAAATGAAGCTGTTGTTGAGAAGGCTGATGAAAAAGCTGCAAGTTCTTTGTTCCAATCATTAATGGTAGGAACAAATCCTTTTGGAGCTTTTCCTATGGCTACCTCAAATTTGGGTCTTCCAGATTTACCAATTAATGATAGAATCTTTCTAATACAATGTGATGCGATTAGAAAAATTGCAGAGAAGGGTGCTTGTGTTATCGTAGGACGTTGTGCAGATTATGTACTTCGCGAAGAAACTAATAGACTACTTTCAATATTTATTCATGCACCTATTGATGTTAGATGTGAAAGAGCTGTTAAATTATATCAAATACCTCAAAAGAAAGTTGCTCAAGAATGTATTAAAAATGATAGAGCAAGAGCTCATTATTATAATTATTTTACAGACAAGAAATGGGGTGTCGCAAGTAATTATGATATTTGCATTGATTCATCAATTTTAGGAATTGAAAGAACTGCAAAGGCAATAAAAGACTTTGATGATATGAGACATGAACTATAGATACTTAAATATGTAGGATTTATATAAAGGGTTGATAAATTTTATCAACCCTTTTTAATGCAGATAGAAAATGCCTAAAATCTAAAGTGGATAGTAAAAAAATACTCCAAAGTAGAATCGTGAAATTAGACTTGTTAATAGTAGTACAGAAATAAAACCTAAGACTACAAAATCGCTCTTTGCAAGCTTCTTCTCATAATACCAGGTTCTTTTGTCTTCTTTGCAGAAACCACGTAAAATCATAGCATTTGTTATAGTATCTATGCGATCTAGTGATGATAGTATTAGTGGTGATAAAATATGAGTAATATTTTGAAGCCTTTCTTTGAGTGATGCATTTTTTGATATATCAACACCACGTGATTGTTGTGAATTAGAAATGTTAGTGTAATCTTGGATTACTTCTGGAAGATACCTTAACATTAGACTAACTGAATAACAAACTTTGAAGTTAATTTTTAATTTATTAAGTGATGAAGCAAATTCACTAGGATTTGTTGTTGAAACAAATACAAGTGCAATTGGAAAGATTGTTAAATATTTCATGCAAACTATTAGTAAATACCATAGAGTTTCGACTGTTATTGCATATCTCATTGATTCTGTTCCAAATAATAGTGTTTTTGAACCTATATAAATCTGTCCTTGATTTGGTGAAAAAAGGAAAATAAATAGTGCGTTGACAATTATTAAGAAACTCATTCCAATCATAAAAGGCTTAAAATGTTTTATAGGAATCTTTGACAACTTTATTGATGAAAATGATATCAAAAGAGAAAAGGCAAGAATTCTTACATCAAAGGTTGTTAAACATAATATAATCCAAGCGATAAAAAAGTAAAATTTAGTAAATCCTGTAAGTCTGTTGATAAATGAATCTTTATCAATATAAGAGAGACCACCTCCGAGTTTATTAATACTTTTATCTTGATCTGCCTCTTTTTTTCTTTTTCTATAGCTTTTTTTATTGCCCTTAAGTTTTAATGCTGGTAGTTCTTTAAATTCAATCTCTGTATCTACAATACTCTCATTGATTGCATCACTTTTTTCATCTTGAATAAAGCCTTCAATAAAACCTGGTATATTCTCAATATTTGCCATTTTTGCTAAGTTGTAGAGAGAAGTTTGTTTTAGATTAGCTTTCTTTAGTAATTCTTCATCGCTAAAAATATTTGAAGTAAAATCATCTCTAAGTAGTTTTCCATCAGCCATTACTATTGCACGTGGAGTGTATTCAAGTGCTAAATGCATATCATGTGTAACAAATAGTATTGTAATACCTGTTTTTTTATTTAGGGAACTTAAAAATTCCATAAGTATTTTATATCGTTTATAATCTTGACCGGCTGTAGGTTCATCAAGAATTAGAATCTTAGGTTGCATAACAAGTATGGATGCAATGGTAACTCTTTTCTTCTGTCCATATGATAGTGCAGATATTGGCCATTTTATAAAATCTGTTAGACTACATAGTTCAAGAGCTCTTTCAACTCTTTTTTTAATCTCATCTTCATCAACGCCTCTAACTCTTAAACCAAAAGCTACCTCATCATATATTTTTGCATGAGATATCATATGGTTTGGATTTTGCATCACATAGCCAATTTTAGTACTACGTGCTGAAATAGTATCACCTGTTCCATCTTCATTATCTATAATTAGTTTTCCTGAATCAGGAGTATTAATACCCATGATAACTTTTGCCAGTGTAGATTTTCCTGCACCATTTTTACCAAGTACTGATACCATTTCTCCTCTTTTAAGTTTAAAGGATATATCATCGAGTGCTTTAACATTTCGTCCAGGGTATGTAAATTCAACATTGTTGAGTTCTAAAATTTCATCATTTGAAGCCTTTAAAGCTTTTCTCTCATGATTTATTGCCCATTCATTGAGTTTTGCTACATATGGTTTTAAATCAATGTTTTCTAAATGTGAGAGATCTGTATTACTTAAATCACAATTTGCTTTTTTAAGAGCTGCAATATAAAGAGGGTCCCTAATTCCCTTTTCGGTTAATAGATTTCCCTCTAAAAGTTTTCTTGTGGTTGTATTTAATGCGATTTCTCCATTATCAATAAGTATGATTCGATCAACATCACAAATAAGTACATCTTCTAATCTATGCTCAATAATAACTATCGTTTTTTTAGTCTCTTTATGGATTTTATCAATTAATCTAATTGCTTTCTCTCCTGTAGAGGGATCTAAATTAGCAAGAGGCTCATCAAATAGCAAAATATCTACTTCATCAACTAAAACACCGGCTAGGGACACTCTTTGTTTTTGGCCCCCTGACAATTTAATAGGAGATGATTTTATAAAATCTTCCATAGATACTGTATTGGCTATAATCTTAACTTTTTCTATCATGCTTTTCTGCTCTTCAACTTGGTTCTCAAGAGCAAATGCAATATCTTCTCCAACTGTTAAACCTACAAATTGAGCATCACTATCTTGTAGTACGGTACCAATCTTTTTGTTTAATTTATAAATATCACTAGTTTCAAGATCAATATTAGCAATCTTTGCAGAGCCTTCAATTTTTCCTGTAAATGCATGGGGGATTAGACCATTAATACAGTTTCCCAAAGTTGATTTACCTGAACCTGATGGTCCTATGATCAAAACTTTTTCACCATCGTTTATCTTCAAATTTATATTATTCAAAGTTGGTTTTTTTTGTATTTTGTAAGTAAAACTAAAATTGTTAAACTCTATCATCCTAATCTCCCATGTTATTTATATTATTAATCTAGTAAGTCTGAATTAATTTTATTCCTATTTGCTACTAATTTCATTAATGGTCCACCAATAACTGCAATTACTAAAGTATTAGTTGTTGCAACTAAAATTTGTTGAGTCATTACTTTGTTTAAAGGTTCTGTGAAAATTAAATAGTCTAGGATTGCACTAATTAAGTAGCCAACAAAATTTGATATAAAAGCAAGAACTACAAAAATAATGAAGTTTCTAGTAGTAAATATACCATCATCAAATGAGTGGTTTGTAATCATAGGATATAAACCAATACCAATACCAACTAAACCGGAACCTAACATCCAAGTTGGCCAAACTCCCCAACCCATGAATAAGTCAGTAATCCAGTGTCCTAGAAATCCTACTAAGAAACCAACAACAGGTCCCCATGCTCCAGCAAATAAAGCTAAGATAGCCATAGCTGGTTTGAAAGAAGTATTTGCGAAAATAGGTAGACTAATCATTCCACCTAAACCATAAAGTGCTGCACCAATTGCAACTAGAACAACCATTTTAACAGTATTTATACTCTGTTTTTTTTCTTCCATTTTTTTTCCTCCAAAAATAATGTACTAATTAACTTTAGTCAATGAAACTGACCAACCTTCACCAGTTCCAATTTGGTAAGTTTTTGCAAAACTACCTTGGTTAATTGCAAATGCTAAATTGAGTAGACTATTGATATAAGCTAAATCTTCACCTCTATTTACATCTGCAAAACTCTTGCCAAATAATAATTTGTAACCATAAACAATTCTATCTTGATATGTAATGGTTACATTAATATAATCACCATATTTAATTCCAATTTCGGTTAAAAGAGTGTAGGGAATATTTGTCCATGGAGAACCATATCTGATATCTAAAATATCAATTGAACCAACAATTCTATCACCTTTAATTTTAGGCATTAAGAAATCTAATTCAACAACCTTATTATCTAATAAGTCACCAACTTCTTCAAAACTAATTACACCTGCAGCTAATTTTGCACCTGTATATGCATAGACATCACGTCCATGGAATGTATAACTTTCGCTAGAACCTTCTAGTCTATTTATTTTTTCAGAAATTTCACGTCTTTCAACAATTCCAATTTTTTTAGCAATATGTGTTAAAGTACCATTGTCAGGGGTAACAATAAAATGTCCTGATTTTGTTTTTACTACAACAGATTTACGATTGCTACCAACACCTGGATCTATAACGCAAACAAAAACAGTGCCAGGAGCCCAATAAGAAACGGCTTGAATTAATCTATATGAAGCTTCCCAAATATTAAATGGTGGAATCTCATGTGTTAAATCTTCTATCTTTAACTTACGGGATACGCTATCTGCTACACCATGCATTGCAGAAACTGCCGAATCTACTAATCCAAAGTCACTCATAAAAACTACGCAATTACGATCTGTAATATCACTCATAAAAGTCCTCCTAATTTCTGATAAAAACTATATCATAAAATATATGTTAACCTAAAGTATTTATTCTAATACTATACTTAAATAAACTTTAATATCTTAATCAGTATAAGACAATAATAAAAAAAAGATATGTTTTTTTAGTATTTAAAGAAATTTGTATTAAAAAAAACTACCTTGAATTTAATCAAAGTAGTTTTTTTAACTAGAATTAGTAATTACTAATTAGTAGCTTCTTCTGAAACTTGATCAATTGAAATTAATTCAATCTTGAAAGTTAATAGAGTATTTGGTTCTACACTTGTATTACCATCAACGCCATAACCTAAGTCAGGGTGAACCCAAGCAATAATTGTTTCGCCAACATGCATGTTTTCAACAGCTTCTTTAAATCCTGGGATAACACCTGATAGTGGGAATTGAGTTGGTGTTCCTCTTTGGTAAGAACTATCTAGAACTTGTCCTGTAGGAGTGCTTAATTCATAGTTAAGTGTAACAGTATCTGTATCAACAGGCATTGCACCATCAGCTGCTACTAATACTTTATATTGTAGACCATCTTCTAGGGTAATAACATCTGCATTAGTTTTGTTTGTTGCTAAGAACTGATTTGCTGCATTTAGATTATCTTCAGCAAGTTTAGCAGCTGCAGCTGCTTGTTGTGCTGTAAATTGAGCTTCAAAATCTCTAATTGCGTTTTGTTGTTGGTATTCAGAGATTTGGCTATCATGTGCAAAAGCAGAATCAAGGAAACCTTCTGATAAATATTCTGCATCTAGTGGGAATCCACTTTGAGCAAAGTTTGCTGCAAACATATAACCATAAGTATATGCAAATTTTTGAGCCATATCATCACTCATACCTAATGATTTAACAGCCATTAAGTCAATATCTTCACCAAATTCAGTAGGAAGAATAGTGTTATCTGCTTGAACTGCAGCACTGTAGTCTTCATAAATCTGTTGCATTTGGTCCATGTCATATAAAGCTGTATAATCAGCATCATCCATCATTGAAGCATCAATAATACCTTTTGTGAAATATGAAGCATCAACAAAAGTGTTTTGTGCTACAAAGTTTTGTTGAATTAATTGACCATAAGAGTAGTTAACACTTTGTTCAAGGTTATTATCAAAACCATAATCATTAAGAGGTACATCAATTTGTGGTGATGTTGGAATAAAATCAATCATTCCACTTACTACTAATGGAGTAATGTAACGAATAGATGCTGCATTTCCATCTTCTAAGCCAGAAATTTCAATATAATCACCAACTTGGTATGATTCTAAATCATAAACTGAAGAAGAACTTTCATTATCAATTGTGAAGTCAAATTCATCAGTTGAAGATAATACTTGGAAACTATATGTATTTGCATTAGAATCGATGTTTTCAATCATTGCGATTGTTGAAGAAGGAGCTATTTCTTTTGTGCCAGCTGCGAAAAGAGAAGTAGTTACAAAAAGAGAGGTTGCTAATATAGCTGTAACCTTTGTTAATTTGTTAAAATTCATTATTATTTCCTTTTATTAATAGTGTTTATCACTATGGATTTAATTAACTGTATGTTAAGAATTCAATTTAGTCAAATGAAAGGATAATATTATTTACTTAAAAAGAATATTATTTTGTTAGTGGGGCTTAAAATAATTGAATCATGAAGTTTTATGTATTTAAATAACAATTTTCTATTTTTATTAAAAAGGAAGAAATTGTATAAAATTTACAAAATACTTTAATTAAAATAGTCGTTTTTAAATCCTTTTTATACTATTGTCAATAAATTACTTGCTACTAAAGTAGAACCCATGTTAAATTTAATCAAAGGAAAATAAATGGAATTAAAACTACCGTATTTATTAAAAAATACTAATATTTGCTACTATGATGAGCAAAATCTATATATAGGAAATAGAAAGATATTTCCTTTTGAAAAAAGTTTTGTAGCCTGTAGAACTTCTGAAGAGATTGCAAACGCTATAAAAAATATGATTACCCAAGGTGGTGGACCTCTCCAAGTCGCATTAACTTCGATGTGTTATCTAGCATCTCAAATGTGCAATAATAATTTAGAATATGATTTTGATGTATTAAATAATAATATGCAAATCATAATAAAATCTCGTCCAACTAATACTACAATGAAGAGAGTTATAGAAGAATTGTTGTTGAAACTACATGTGCCTATGAGTAAATCTAGTCCCGAACAGTTTAGAAAATATGTAATTGAATGTGTTAAAGAAATCGAAAATGAAGAGAATCTAATATATCATAATATGGGTATATTGGGTTCTTCTCTAATTAATGACGGTGATACTATTTTAACAACTTGTTTTGCTGAACATACATTAATATTATCTCTTTATTATGCTATGAAAGAGGGTAAGAAGATTAATGTATTAGCAAATGAAACTAGACCATATTTTCAAGGAGCTAGATTAACAGCACCTAGTATGAGAGAAATGGGAATCCCTGTTAAAATTATTGGTGATAGTATGGGCGCTCATTTTATGAGAAGTGGAGAAATTAATCATTATATGAGTGCCTCCGATCTAGTTTGTATGGATGGAACTGTTGTGAATAAAGTTGGAACACTTGCAAATGCTATTTCAGCAAACTATTATGGAATTCCATATACTGCCTTCTCAATGTCTCCCGATACAACTAAAAATAATAAAACAGAAATTGAAATGGAAAATCGAGATGGAAGAGAATTATTGAGAGTTTTTAATCATCCAATAAGTGAAGAGGGTATAGATGCCCTCTATCCATCTTTTGATATTATAGATAGTGAATTAGTTACAAATATTGTAACTAATAAAGGAATTTTTAGTCCTTCTAAAATAAAGGAAAATTTTAAATGAAAGCAATAATTGGTGGTTCTGGTATTGATGAAATATTGAACCTTGATGAAATTAAAAGTATTGAAACAAAATATGGATGCACAAAATATTATCAAGAAGATGATATTGTTTATATTTTACGCCATGGGGAAAAACATGAATATCCTCCACATCTAGTTAATTATAGAGCTAATATTGAAGCCTTAAGCCTTTTAGGTGTAGATGAGTGTATATGTATTTACTGCGTAGGCTCTATTAGCAATAAATATCCACCTGGAACTTCAACATTAATGAGTGATTTTATCGATTTTACCACAAGACCTAATAAGACATTTAGTGAAATAGGTAATGTATTTCATACAGGTATGATTGATATTTTTGATAAATCTCTAAAATGCAGAATTCTTGAGAAATCTAAAGATTTTGGAATTGATATGAAATTAGATGGAATTTATGTTGCAACAGAGGGGCCAAGATTTGAAAGTCCTGCAGAGATTAGGATGTACTCCCTTCTAGGTGGTGATTTTGTAGGAATGACTGCAATTCCTGAAATAACATTGATCAAAGAAAAAAAGATAAAAGTTTCATCTATAGCTTATAGTATAAATTGGTGTTCTGGAATTAGCAGCGATAGTCCAATTGATTTTGTAAGTGATGAAGATATTTCAGTGATATCATCATCTCTATTAAACCTTAGTAGAGCTGTATTAGCCGATTAATCAATTGTAGGAGAAAAATATGAGTTTAAAAAATGTTATAGAAAACTATTTAGGAGATAAGGATATTGAATCTCTATCTTCCTTTGGTTTATCTACACGGAATGATAAAGATTTAAGTTTTCTAAAGGACGGATCAATTATTGATACAAATGATCAATATCAATTACTTGTTCTTGAAATGATTAGCCCAACTCTTGATGTAAAATCATTAACATCATTACTTATGGTCGCTAAATCTGCTTTGAGTGATGATGGGGTATTAGTATTTGATTTTATCGAAGAAATCAGGCCCATGTTGAGTGTTGCAAGAAAAATGGAATCTTGGAGAGGCAAAGATGAAGAAGAAGTATATTGCTATACATTGATTGATATAGCATCAGCTCTTTCTGCATTGGGTCTTAAAATAAAAAGTATTGATAAAGTTGGATCTATTGGTGAAAAACAAATTGTTGCAGTATTTGCTGCAAAAAACTAAGTAACTACATATTTCTTCATTAAATATTCCTTAACAATTTAATTTATTAAAGGTAAAATATAAAAAGTATAAATATTTGAGGTATAAATATGAAGAAAGGTGCATTTATAAGTTTGATTTTTGCTTTTGCAAGTTTTTTTGCTGGGATAATAATAATTCTGCATTCACTTAGCCTTGTAACAACGCCTATGAGCATACAAGATTACAATGCAAGTATTAGTGCTAGTATAACATATTCATCGCTACAGGTTGATTCTTTGATGCCTCTGATGCTTATTGTTCTAGGATGTACTCTTTTCCTTGCTGCCCTAATATTATTAATTTTGTCAATTTATTTATTTTTATCTCAGAAAAGTATTTTAAAGAGTTAAAATGATTCTGTTATAGGTAAATACCATCCATTTTTAAAATGGGTGGTATTTTTTGGTTTGCCCCGCATGGGCAACATCTAGGTGGTGAAAGTCCACTGTGGGTTTGGCAATTTCAATAAAAAAAAATGAAATAACCACTAGTTGATGGCAAGTGCAGTATCGTGAGGTGCTGTGTGAAGGAAGCCTAAGGCAAAGTTTCGGGGCTACGAACAGAAACAAGATATAAGGCCGATTATGAGGATGAGTTTTCAAAAAGTGATGAAGTCCAGCCAAAATTGTAATAGGTAAATCTTGAGTCCTCATGAAATGAAAGATGTTGTTCTTAACTGGGGAGGTCTGTAATACGTTGGAGAGGTTGCAATATTACCAATGATAACAACAATTCATACAGCAATGTGTGAACATGTATTACAGAAGTCAGCAGATGGCATAGTAGCAATTTTGGAGAATTGTGAAGGCCTGAATATCGAATTCTTTTCAAAATATGAAAAGTCTTACTATTAGCATGTAGATAAATTGGAAGTATGAGTTATGTTAAGTCGAAACTCAAAGGTAAAATGAAGAACGAGAATGCTAAAATAGAAAAGGAAAGAAATGATGAGGAAAGATAATCCGCAATTACCAAATACTTGGTTGTGTGAGAAACTACTCTCCAATGAGAATCTAAAAGCTGCTTTTATCAAAGTTAAAAAGAATGGTGGAGCTGCTGGAATTGATGGAATGAATGTATGTGAATTAGACACATACTTAGATTCAAATATCAAAGATATCAAAAGTAAGATAATATCACGTAAGTACAAATTTAAAGCTGTTAAAAGGGTAGAGATACCAAAAGATAATGGTAAAACTAGAATGCTTGGAATACCAACAGTACTAGATAGATTTGTACAACAATTAGTAGTACAGGTAATTACGCCATTGTTTGAGCCAACATTTTCACACTTTAGTTATGGTTATAGACCAAACAGAAGTGCAGAAGATGCTGTAAGACAAGCACAAATATATATAGCTGAAGGCTATAAATATGTAGTAGACATGGATTTGTCTAAGTTTTTCGACACTGTTAATCATGATAAACTAATGGGCTTAGTAGATGAAACATTAGAAGATAAGGATATTAGAAGATTAATATTTAGTTCTCTGAAATCTGGAGTCATGGATAATGGATTTAAAGTTGAAACAAATGTAGGCACTCCACAAGGTGGAGTAATAAGTCCAATATTATCAAATATCTATCTAACACCTTTTGATAAAGAAATGGAGAAGAGAGGAGTAAAGTTTATTCGATATGCCGACGATATTCAACTTTTTGCGAAGTCAAAGATGTCATCTCTAAGAATAAGAGATAATGCAATTAAGTTCTTGGAAAAGAAATTACAATTGACAGTAAACAAAGAGAAGACTAAAGCCGGTAGAGCAGAAGGAGCTAAAATTCTTGGATTTGTATTTCGAACAAGAGGAAAGAAAATAAATGATGGAGTATTGAAACTCGGAAGATGTGTTCCAAGAGAGAAAAGCCTAGATAAGTTAAAAGCTAGAATTAGAGAGATTACTAAAAGAAACAGAGGTGTTTCATTAGAAAGGGTAATTGCTGAATTGAATAGTTTACTTAGAGGCTGGATAAATTATTATGCTAGAAGTTCGATAAAAAGAAAGCTTAAACATATAATGGAATGGACACGAAGAAGAGTAAGACAATATGCCTATAAAATTTGGAAAACTAGTAAAAATCGAAAACATCAATTGAGACTCTTAGAAGCTGAAGAATGGAAACTTAAAAAGTCATTTTTAAGCTCAACTAGTTATTGGAGAATGTCCCAAGCGATTGGAAGAATATTCACAAATGACATGTTGCATAGAAAACTGAAATTAGTTGATGGATTGAGATTATATGTTGAAAAGAATGAAGAAGCCAAAGAAAAAGATAAAGATATCATTTACTTTGACTTCTTAGCAAAAAGAATGGCAGATGAAGAAGAAGGCCTTGAATTATTAAAACAAGATTGGCAATACTTCAACATCGAGCGTTATGTTTGATAAACCGCCTAGTACCGAACGGTATGCTAGGTGGTGTGAGAGGTCGGCATCGTAAGGTGTCCTCCTACTCGATTGCAAAAAAAAATACTCTCCAAATAATTGAAGAGTAATAATACGCCAGATAGGAGTCGAACCTATGACCTACTGCTTAGAAGGCAGTTGCTCTATCCAGCTGAGCTACTAGCGCATTAACAATAAAACTTAACGTTCCGTTGCGTTATTGTTTATAGTACTTTACAGAATTAAATGCAAGTAGGTTTGTGAAAAAAATCAAAAAAATACGCTTTTTTTTTGATTTAGATAAAATGTGATGAAAATATTGGAAGGAATAAATTGCAATATGTGAAATTTTATTGTAACCCTTTAAAATCCAAAATATTTTCTAGCTAAATTATAAAAATTATTTTATCGATGAGAAAACATTTAGAGTGAATAAAAAACATTAATTTATAAAATATTTGGGAATAGGGTATTTAGAGAGGCTTAATTATAATATTGATTTTAACTAATGTGTTTTTAAAATTATAGAATCATCAAGGAGACAACATGGACTACAAAGTTAAAATACACAGAAAAGTATCAAGAGCCGAAAAGTATCAAGAGCCATCTAAAAGACTTGGACAAAAAAATACTCTCCAAATAATTGAAGAGTAATAATACGCCAGATAGGAGTCGAACCTATGACCTACTGCTTAGAAGGCAGTTGCTCTATCCAGCTGAGCTACTAGCGCATTAGCAATTTGCTTTATGCTCATTGCGATTGTTTTTATACGATATTTTTGAATTCTTTGCAAGTAGAATTTTAAAAAAAGTTTAATTTTTTTGAATATTTTGACTTTTTGAATTTTACTATTATTTTATTGAGCCCTTTTGAAGTAATACTTTATCCTTAACATTAGATTCAAGATTTGATACTTCTAAATATAACCCATCATCAGAAAATTTACCTACGGCCATTTTATCACTATTGTATACTGTGGCATATAGAATATTATCTTTTATTTCATAGGGCCATTGGAATATTTCTCTCCCATTGTCTTTATTAATTATTAGTTTGTCCTCTGTTATGGTATAACTGAAGTTACCGATGCTCTTTGCAACGCGATCACTATCATTTTCATACAAGCTATTCATGATTGAGTATGCGAACTCAAATTGGGAACTATCTTCTGTAATTCCTTTTTTTTCTAAGTAATTGATAATATAGTTATCAATACTTTTGTTTCCAATAAAATATGTACCAAGATAAGTATTATTAACATTTTTAGTAACGTAGGAATAAGTTCCATCTTGATTTAAGATTATTCTTTTGCCATTGTCGGTAGTAGCGTAGGTGTTTAGACCTGTGCTAGCAATTACAGCACTTGTTACAAAAAATGTAATCAAGCTTAAGTAAATTGTTTTTCTTAAAGAGCTTTTCATTTTATATTTTCCCCATATTAGAATATATCTAATAATATGTATTTATAGACCTTTATATTAATTATCCTCATATTTCGCTGAAATGCTAGATTAATGTATGCCTTTGGCTACATTTTTTTAATAATTTGTGAAATTGATTGGACAAAAAAAACACTCTATAAAAATAGAGTGTAAAGTCGGGATGAGAGGACTCGAACCTCCGATATCTTGCTCCCAAAGCAAGCGCCATAGCCGCTAGGCGACATCCCGTAATGAATTTGAGAATATCAAATCATAAAATTTTAATCAATACTTATTTAAAAAAAAGTAAATAAATTGATATTTTAAAAATCATAAAGATTGAATAATAATAGTCAATCTGTAATCGGGATGAGAGGACTCGAACCTCCGATATCTTGCTCCCAAAGCAAGCGCCATAGCCGCTAGGCGACATCCCGTAACGAAACTGAGAGTAACAAATACAAAACATTTTTTCAAGTGGTTTATAAAACTTTTTTTAAAAAGTTAACTCATCAATAGTAGTCGGGATGAGAGGACTCGAACCTCCGATATCTTGCTCCCAAAGCAAGCGCCATAGCCGCTAGGCGACATCCCGTGACTTGAGAGAGAATAGCACTTGTTAGGATTTACGTCTATACATATAATGAAAAAAAATAAACTTTTTGAGGCTTTTATGAATGAAAAAGAGAAAATATTGACTATATATAAGATTTTAGATGAATCTTCACCCTCAGATATAACATTTTTGGAGAGAAGAAATCCTTTTCAGTTTTTAATTTCTGTTATATTAAGTGCACAAACCACCGATAAGATGGTTAATATTGTTGTTAAGGATTTATTTTTAAAATATCCAACTGCATTAGAACTATCAAAGGCACCCTTTGATGATGTTTGTCAAATTATTAAGAGAACGGGTTTTTATAGAAATAAAGCAAGCAATATAATAAATTGTGCAAAAGAGTTGGTTGGAAAGGAAGTACCATCTCAAATTGATGAATTAATAAAGCTTCCTGGTGTAGGTCGAAAAACTGCAAACTGTATAATGGGTGATATTTATAATAAAGGTGCTGTTATTGTCGACACTCATTTTAAACGTGTTGTAAATAGATTAGATATTGTAAATGAAAAAGATCCAACTAAAATTGAAATGTTAATTAGATCAAAATTAGAAGACAAATATTTGTATAGGTTTTCAATGATTGTAAATCTACATGGAAGAGAGGTTTGTTTTGCAAGAAAACCTAATTGTGAAAATTGTAAATTATCTTCTATTTGTCATTGGAGAGATGCCGATAATCGAGAACAGAATAATTAATTCCTAAATCATTAAATTCAACTTCTAATAAATTTAATCTTACATCTTTTATCTGATAATCACTCTTTAGGTTGTATGCAGTAGTTTTAGTTGTAAAATTTGAAGCTAAAAAAATGAGTGGGTATTTATCTTCTTTTAGAATCATGTCTAATGGAAAATGTTTATTACAAACTAAAGCCTTTGATAATTTTTCAAAATCAATAATTTTTAGGTCTCTTTTTAATTCAATAAGAGATTCTGCATTTTTGAGAGAAAAATATAATAATTGATTATCTAAGTTTGCTTTACAATCTATATCTAGTGGTTTATTCAAATTGCAAATATATTGTGGTAATTTGTTTCCATTGTATAGACCAAGCATTAAATAGGGATCCATCATTTTGAAAGAAGGGTTTTTTGTCTGTTTAAAACCTGTATCTCTTATGGTGGATATTTCTTTATTTAAATCCTGTGGTAGTTGGATAACTACTAAATTTAATTTATTTTTCATGTAAGTAAGAATACTCCTTAGAATGTGGTGATTCAATATATATATCAAAAAAAGTTCTAAATTAAATCATAAAGAATAAAAAAAATGTCTTTTCCTATAGAATAATAATGCGAAGTTCGTTAGTATATTAAAGTGCTAATAAATTAGCAAGGAATAACATTATTAAGAATAATGTAAATTTTTAACGCCTATGAGCGTTTAGGTATTTACACAAAGTTAATAATTTGGTACTTTGCTTGAAGTTGTAGCTTGCATATGTTTGAGCCTTGCTTAATGCTCTCGAGTTTTAATTCTCGATCAAGGTTCCATAAGAATAGTAACAACGTTAGAAAAACAATATTTTTTATGAAGGTGGATATAGTATGGCTCGTAGATGTGAAATTTGCGGTAAGGGAACTATTGCAGGTAATAACGTTCCTAGAAAAGGTCAGGCAAAGAAGAAAGGTGGTGTTGGTCAACACATTGGTGTTAAGACTAAACGTGTTTTCCGCCCTAATCTTGTGACTGTCAAAACTACAGTTAAAGGTACTCCTTGTACCATCAAAGTATGTACACGTTGCCTTCGCAGTGGTGCAGTAGATAATCTTTAAAATTCTTTAAAGATCCTAACTTTGAATATCGGAAAGAGCCCCAACGGGCTCTTTTTCGTATATAAAAGGGTTTGTTTACTATTTTGTTTAATATATTAAACTCAGTTATTTTACATTTACAGATGAAAAAAAGGATACAAAATGAAAAAATCACAGATACATTCCTTAGAAGGAAAAATGTTATTTAAGGAGGATGGGTGCAAAAATTTATTAAAATTAGTTAAAGCATCTCCTTCTTCAACTGTCATTGTTTTTTCTTCAGACAAAGAAAAACTTCTAGATGCAAAGGGCTTATTTGAAGCAGCTCGTACACATAATGAAAAAGTTTGGATTGAATTAGAAAATCGTGAAGAAGCAATTAACTCTCAAATTTTAAATAAGATTTCAGGCAGTCAAAAGGATAAACTTTTAAAATTAGTTAAGACTGGTTTTACAGATATTGAAGATATCTTAAAAGCTGTTTGGCTCGTTTCCGATATATCTTTAGGGGCTATGGGATTCTTTGATTATCTTGTTGGAACTTGGATAGTAAACTTTGCTTCAGCTTTCTTAGCATTAAATGATGTAGAATCAAAAATTATAAATTATAATGAAGCAAAAAAATTAAAGAGTATTCCTGAAGATGTAGTTCTCCTTATTAATGCTCCATTACATAAAAGTGAAAAATGTTTTGATAGTGAAATTGCAGCGGCTAATATAGCTGTAAATACTAATGTTGCGAATCTTGTATTTTGGAACAGTCAATCATTATTAAACACCGCAGATATTAATGAAGTACCTAGTGCTACAGTTATCCCATCTTTAAGCTTTAGTGAAGCAACTGAATTATCATATTTTGGCTCTGATGTATTAAATACAAAAGCGATTAAAGTTGCCGTTAAAGGCGGTATTGATGTTCAAATAAAGTATTGGAATGAATTTGAAAATAAAGGAACTACTGTTAGCTGTGAAATAGAGTCAGATTGCTCTGATAAATCCACTGTAAAAGGTTTTTCAGTAATACATAATATCTCTTTAATTAATATTGAAGGTGCAGGATTAAGTGGTCATATAGGCTTTTCATCAACTCTTTTTGAAACTATGAAAAATAGTGAAATTTCAGTTGTATTATACTCTCAAGCATCAAGTGAATATTCAATATCTTTAGCTGTATATACCAATCAGGTAGATAAAGCATTAATTTCAATTAGCGAAGCATTTAAAGATGAAATCAGTAAAGGAATAATTAGCAAAATTGAAAGTTCTGATGAATTAGCTATTATTGCAGCTGTTGGTGATAATATGGCTGGAACAAAAGGTGTGGCTGGAACATTCTTTAGATCACTTGGAAAAGCAAGTATAAATGTAAAAGCTATCGCTCAAGGTTCAAGTGAAAGAAACATTAGTGCAGTTATAAGAGGGCTAGACAGTAGATCCGCCCTTAGAGCACTTCATGCCGCATTCTTCTTGTCAAAACAAGCTTTGTCAGTTGGTGTAATTGGACCTGGAAATATTGGTGGTACTCTTTTAGATCAAATAAAAAGTGAAAAAGATAGACTAAAAAATAATTTTGATTTGGACATTAGAATTAGAGCCATTGCAAGTTCTAAAAAGATGTTATTATCTGATGAAGGGATTGATTTAGAAAACTGGAGTGAAGAGTTTGAGAAAAATGCCATAGATTGTGATTTAGAAGTATTTGCAAACCATGTATCAGCAACTTATTTCCCTCACAGAGCTATAATTGATTGTACTTCAAGCAGTTTTGTTGCATCCAAATATATCTCTTGGATGGAAAATGGTGCACATATTATTACACCAAATAAAAAAGCTGGTACTGCTAGCTATGAAGAATATACAAGATTATTTAATACATGTGTAAAAACTGGAAAAAGATTCTTTTATGAAACAACAGTTGGAGCAGGACTTCCTGTTTTAGGTACTTTAAAAGATTTAGTTCAAACAGGTGATAATGTTAGAACCATTGAAGGTATTGTTTCAGGAACTTTAGCTTGGTTATTTAATAATTATGATGGAACTATTCCTTTTAGTGAATTAGTTATGAATGCTAAAAACATGGGATATACAGAACCAGATCCTCGTGATGATTTATCAGGAATGGATGTAGCTAGAAAGACTGTTATTCTTGCAAGAGAGTTAGGATATAAAGTTGAAGTTGGTGATTTAAGTATAGAGAGTTTAGTTCCTGATGAATTAGCAAAATTACCTATTGATGAATTCTTGAAAAATTTAAGCCAGTTAGATGGTATAATGCTAAATAAGTTCAATGAAGCTAAAAAAGAAAACAAGAGATTGTGTTATGTAGGAAAAGTTGATGAAAATGGTAATTGTTCTGTTTCTCTTACAGGATATCCTGTAGGACATCCTTTTGCTCAAGCAAGTGGAACAGACAATGTTATTTGCTTTACAACAGATCGTTATCTAACTCAACCCTTAGTAATAAAGGGTCCTGGTGCCGGTAGGGAAGTAACCGCTGGTGGAGTTTTTTCAGACATACTTAGATTATCAGCCTTTTTAGGTGCAAGATTATAGGAGATTAACAATTATGGATTTTATTTCAACAAGAAGATTATCAAAACCTTTATGTGCTAGTGAAGCAATTTTGAAGGGCTTAGCTGATGATGGTGGATTATACGTACCCTCAGAGTTCCCTTCAATGGTTCATCTAGATATGAGAAATATTTCATCATATCCTGAATTTGCATTTGAAGTATTATCTCCTTTTTTTAAAGATGATAAATATTTAAATGATGAGGATTTAGCTTCTATTTGCCTTGATGCTTTTAATTTTCCAGTTCCTTTAGTACAAAATAATGATTTGCAGAGTACCCTTGAATTATTTCATGGACCAACTGCAGCTTTTAAAGATTTTGGAGCAAGATTTTTAGCATCAACTATGGAAAAACTTATAGAAAAACAAGATAGAAAATTAACTATATTAGTAGCTACAAGTGGAGATACTGGTGGTGCAGTTGCTTCAGCTTTTCATAAAAAGAAAGGTATTGAGGTAAAAGTGCTATATCCAAAAGGACGTGTTAGTGCAAGACAGCAAAAACAATTGACTGTTTGGGGTGATAATATTACAGCCTATGAAGTAGATGGTACTTTTGATGATTGTCAAAAAATGGTTAAAGATGCTTTTATGGATAAAGAACTATCTGAAAAGTGGGGGCTATCAAGTGCTAATTCAATTAACCTTGGAAGATTACTACCACAATCTGTTTATTATGTTTATGCCTCTTATATGTATAGAGCTTTATATTCTAAGAACCCATCATTCATAATTCCATCAGGTAATGTTGGAAATAGTTGTGGTGCTTATTGGGCATTTACAATGGGAGCTCCAATTGAATCAATAGCATTAGCTGTTAATGCAAATACAACTATACCAGATTATCTTGAAAGTGGGAAATATACTCCTAGACAAAGTATTGCAACACTTGCAAATGCAATGGATGTTGGTGCTCCAAGTAACATGGAAAGACTATTTGATTTATATGGTGATATTGATTTATTTAGAAAAATGGTTAAATCATGGAGTGTTGATGATGAGACTATTAAAAAAACTATTAGTGAAAGTTATGAAAAAGAAAATTATATAATTTGTCCTCATACAGCTTGCGCACAAAGAGTTAGATTAGATCATTTCAAAGATCAACCAACTATAGTTGTCTCAACAGCTCACCCAGCTAAATTTGAAACAATAGTTGAACCATTAATTAATAAAGAAATTGAAATTCCTGAAAATTTAAAAGTTTTATTAGAGAAAGAAAGTCATTTTATTAGTGTTGGAAAAAATTATAAAGAAATTTTTTAATAAGTAAAATACTAATAGATATTATATTATTAAAAATTTGAGGAGGGCTGTAATTAGCTCTCCTTTACTTTTGAATTAGTTATGTTATGATAATTTTCTTTTATTATAGAGAGACGTTAGCTCCAAAGTAGCTAAGCATCTCTCTTCCTTTTAATATTCGTATAAGTAACTTGATAATTGTTTCATCGTTAATCCATAGCATTTGGCATATATCTCAAGGGTAGAACAAAGCATTATAGAATTCCATTTTACGTTTTCTCTTTTACTAATATTTGATTTATCAAAACCAGATGTAGCTGCAAGTTTCCCTTCTGATATATTTAACCTTTCTCTCCAAATTTTAAGTTTTTTACATAATTCTTCAGGTTCAAGTTGTTGATTATGAATTATGTAATTAACCTTAACATGATTACAATTTCCTGCAACATGGTCAGCTATAATAAAAAAACTTGGAATAGAAATATGAATTACCGAACAAATTTTCTCAATTGTCGTGTACTTAGGATTCCAATTATCATCAGCGTGTCTAATTAAACTTTCAGAGATTGTAGCACTGTTTGCAAAATCTTTGATAGATAATCCAGACATATTAATAATATACTTTAGAGTTGAATAATAATTTATATTCTGTCGTTTAGTTTCAATTTCCATCGTATATTTCCTTGAGTAATGATATTTTATGAAAGAAATATTTAATAGTTGTGCAAGTAAATAAAACACTTATAGCGTAGGATATAATTCACTTAAAGTTCTCCTTTTGTTCAATTAAATTATAACATAATAATGAATAAACACAAAAAATTATTAAATTGTAAATAGTACAAAATAAATGATTTATAAGTGACTAAAATCTGGAGAAAATATTTGCATATAAAATAGAATTGAGTAAAAATATTAGTAAAAAGTAACATTAATTTTCAATACTGACTATTGAATAAATGAATACAATCTGTTATTAAAAATGTCTTAAATAGCCTGCTTAAAAAAAAAGTTGTTAAGTAATGCAGTTGATTTTGCAGTACTTTAAATATATATATGATTTTTTTAACCAATGATTAGAATATTTATACTTATTTATAAACACCTAATTATATTTAAATTTAATATTACTAATCATTAAAAATAAAAAAACTATAGCGATTCAACTTATGAAAAGCTATAGTCTATATAAATAATATAATTAATTTACGCGATGCAAGTAGTAGGTAATTCTCTAACTGTTAAAACAGTTGCTGCTTTTTCCCCAAATATTCTGTCCATTTCATCAACAAAACATTTAACCTTATCCATAGGAACATAAGCTTGGATAGTTCCTGCAAAGCCACCACCGTGGACTCTACAAGCGCCATCTTCTTCTAATATTCTCTCACTTATTGCAAGAGCAATAGGTAAACCTTGGTTTTCAGGCTCTGCATAAAGATTTTGAAGATAGTTAAATGAGCTTTTACCACATTCATTGATTAATTTAAGATAATTTTTGAAGTCGTTTTTATCAATAGATTGTACTAATTTATCAACTCTTTGATTCTCTGTGTAATAATGATATGCACGTAAAATTGCTCTGTCATTCTTTAAGGATTTGCGTAATTCTGGGATATTTGTTTCAAATTCTTCTTGAGAAACTTCTCTTAGAACTTTTTTGCCAAAGAATTCCGCAACACTGTTCATTTCTAATGGAATAGCTGAATAGTGAGAAGTTAAATTTGCATGATCGCCTTTTGTATCAACAATTATTAGTGCATATCCTTCTTTTTCAAATTTTATTTCTTTAGAAACAACAATTGGATTTGTTTTATCTTTAAAATCAATTGAAACAATTCCACCTGAAGCACAAGCTATTTGATCCATCAAACCACTAGGTTTACCATAATACACATTTTCAGCAAATTGTGAGATTATTGATAATTCAACAGGGTTTAGTTGGTTCTCATTGAAGAGATGATTAAAAATAGTGGCACAAAGAATTTCAATAGCTGCCGATGATGATAATCCACTACCTTTTAAAACATTAGTAGTTGTATTTGCATTGAAGCCGCCGATAGATAAGCCTTTATCGACAAAACCTTTTGCAATACCTCTAATTAAAGCATTAGTAGTATTTTCTTCACTATCTATCTTATCCAAATTATCTAGATTTACTTCAACAGCAGGAAAACCTTCACTTATTAGTGTAACTATATTATTATTTGTTTTAGTTACAGCACCAACAGTATCTAAAGTTATAGTAGCTGCTAATACTTTTCCTAAGTTATGGTCTGTATGGTTGCCACCAAGTTCAGATCTACCGGCTGTAGAGAAAATCATTGCTTCACTTTTATTAAATAGCTCATTATGTGCATTTAATAATTTTGTAAAACGAGCATCCATTTGACTCTCATCATAAAAGCAACCATATAGATGTGGATATATTTCATGAAGAGCCCCTCTTTCAATTCCTTTTGTATTAATCATTTTTCTAGTCCTTTAAAGTATCTAAATAGTGAATATCACTTAAATCTCTTAAGTTTTTAGCTGCAGTTTCTGCAGTAATATCTCTTTGAGGCATTGCTAATAATTCATAACCTACCATAAATTTCTTGACAGATGCAGATCTCAATAGAGGTGGATAATAGTGGAAATGTAATATACAACCATCATACTCATTACCATCAGTTGGTCTTTGATGAATGCCCATTGAATATGGGAAACTTGTTGTAAATAAATTATCAAATTTAATGCCTAATGCTTTCATAACCTTAGCAAGGGATTTTGCTTCTTCCTCATTTAATTCATCAATACTTCCAATTTCTCTCTTTAGTGGTAAAATCATTGCCTCATATGGCCATACAGCCCAAAAAGGTACAACTGCAATGAAATGTTCATCACTAACAATTATTCTTTCTTTTGCTTCTAGTTCATACTGAGCATAATCTAATAGCATTGCACTGTTGTGTTGGCTTTTATAGTTCATTTGATTTTTGCATTCTGTAACAGAAATCTCAGGGATTACTTCTTCTGACCAAATCTGACCATGTGGGTGAGGGTTGGAACAACCCATAACAGAACCACGATTTTCGAAAATTTGTACATGATTAATAAAATCTTTTGCACCAAGTTCTTTATATTCATCTTGCCAAACTTTAATAACCTTTTCAATTCCTTCAATTTCCATCCTTGAAATTGTTAAATCATGACGAGGTGAGAAACAAATAACTTTACAAATGCCTCTTTCGCCCTTAGCTTGAAGCATATTATTAGGACCTTTTGCAAAACTTTCATTAGAACCTTCTGGTAAAATAGCAGAAAAGTCATTTTGGAATACATAAGTTGATTCATATTGTGGATTAACTGTTCCTGATGTTCTTTTATTTCCTGCGCAAAGATAACAATTTTCATCATAATGAGGTCTGTCATCTTTTTGTGGTTTCTCAACCTGACCCTGCCAAGGTCTTTTAGCTCTGTGTGGTGAACATTTAACCCATTCTCCTGTAAGAGGGTTAAAACGATTGTGAGTATTGTTTTCGATATCTAGCATATTATTTCTCCAGTAAAGATTAATGTAAAAACCTATTGATTTGTACACGTGTACATACTATAATATCTAATATGTTTGGTGTCAATACAAAAAGGATGTGAAAAGGTGAGAGTAACTAGAAATCAAGTAGCTGAATTAGCAAAGGTTAGCAGTGCAACAGTGAGCAGAGTTTTTAATTCTCCCTCAAGCGTATCAAAAAGTCTTAGAGATGCTGTTTATGAAGCTGCAAATAAATTAGGTTATAAACCTAATAAGAATGCAGCTCTTCTTAGAAGATCTTCAACAGGTGTAATTTGTGTTGTTGAAATTGATAAAAGTAATCGTCCATATTATTGGGGCGCTCTTAATATGTTTGATTGGTTCTATGGTCAAGCAATGAGAGGTCTTCATAGTGCCATTGAAAATACATCATATCAACTAAATTTTTGTAAGATAAGTTCGAGAGAAGAACTTGATAGAGTCGTATTAAATTGTGATGGAGTTATTGGCTATGATATTGATGATGAGTTTGAAGAATCTTTATTTCTTGATTTGAGTGTTCCTTATTTACTTGCTCACCATATACTTCCTAGCAATAAATATAACCATGTTTCAACAAACAATATGCAAGGTGGTATTATTCAGGGAAAATATCTTAAATCACTCAATTGCAAGAAACCTCTTTATATTACTGGTTACTTAGATAAGGTAATCGCTCATAGCCAGAGACTTGAAGGTCTTAAGAGTGTGTATCCTGATTTAAGTGTTATGGAAGTTCCTTTTATTGAACAAAATAAAATTAATGAATTAATACTTAGTATAAAAGAATCATTTGAAAATAATGAATATGATAGTCTTGCCTCTGTTAATGATTATACACTTACAAAAGTGCTACTTAAAATTGGTGGCACTTTTCCTGCAATAGGGTATGATTCAGCTCCGTTTACAAAATTTTTGAATAGATCGGTTGCTTCAATTGACCTAAATATTGAAGGAATATATAAAAGTGCTTTAACTAATTTAATTAAACATATAAATGGCTCTCCAGTTGAAAGTCTCACTGTATCTCCCAAATTAGTGTTATAGAATAAATTGCATTATTTAGAACATTTGATTAATTTCATTATTTTATGGTATTTGTAATAATTTATTGCTATTTTTTTATTAATTTCTAACAAAATAGATAACTTTAAAGATTGATTTAGTAGTTCTTCAATATCATTGTTTTTCCACTCTTTGAGCAGTTTATATCCAGGATCTAATAGATTATATTCTTTTTTTCCACTTAATAGGTATATAATCTCCCTTTTTGTGTACAAAAAGGGATGGAATCTTAAAATATTAATCAGTACTTTTAAGCCATCAAAACTGTTTACAACCGAATTGTTACAACTGTCACATCCACTACAGTTTTCTAGTGATTCTCCCATGTAATTAGTTAAACTTTCTCTGATACAATTAGATGAAAAATAAATTTGCAATAAAGATTTATCGCCTTGCTTTTTTTTATCAAAATAATTGTTTATTTCTTCAGTCCCTAATAAAACTATTGAATCTGCTAAATCACCATCTCTGCCGCCTCTACCACTTTCTTGTAAAAAAGATAGAACATTAGTATCAACAATAGAGTAGTGTATAACAAGACGGACATTACTTTTATCCATCCCCATTCCAAAAGCAATTGTGGAAAATAGCACGGCATCATTGCTTTGGAAGAATGTTTTTTCAATTTTTCTTTTTTCTAATTTTGATAAGCCTGCATGGTAGTAGAATGTATCTATATTATAATTATATTCATTAAATTTATGATAAAGATTTCTAGTACTTTCACGAGTTCTGCAAAAGACTATGGCAGGTCTTGATTTTTTATCACATAGTAAAAATGATAATTCTCTATCTTTTGTAAGAGTAAATCTTTTGTGATAAATTATATTTTCTCTATCAACTCCTCCTCTGATAATTGTGTATTTGTTGTAAAAGAATAAATATTTCGACAATGTTGAAAGCGTGTTTTTGTTTGCAGTTGCTGTAAATGCTAGAATTTGTTGTACATGAAGAGAGTGAATTTGCCTTCCAAGCTTTAAATATGAGGGCCTAAAGCTAAGTCCCCACTCACAGATTGTGTGAGCCTCATCAATTACAAATAGGCTAATTTGAAATTTTCGAAGTTGATTAATCACGCTTTCACTCTCAAGAACTTCAGGATTTATTATGATTATTTTTGCCTTTTTGCTTTCAATTTTACTAAACTTTTTTTTTCGGTCCTCATAACTTTGGCCTCCTTCGATAATAATTGATTCAATATTTACATTATCTAATCTTTTCTTTTGATCTCTCATAAGAGCTAGGAGAGGATAAACTATTACTGTAATACCACCTACAAGTAATGATGGTAGTAAGAAGCAAAGACTTTTTCCTCCCCCAGTTTGGAGTAGTACTAGTAATGAATTTGATTTCTTCTCTATTTCATTTGTCAAAATATTGGTAACTACTTCTTTTTGAAGGGGTCTTAAAGATTTTATATGGAAAGTTTCTAAGGCTGTTTCTGAAATGAGTTGGTCTAAATTCATATTGATTATTACTAATAAAAAATATTTTTGCATCATTTTTAATGTAGCAAATTTTTAAAAAGATAAATAATTAGTAAAAAGTATAATATTTGTATTTTTATTGAAAGTTTTGACATAAGATGATAAAAAAACACGAAATGAGTTAAAATGTTGTTGATTTTAATTATGTTTACCCTTATTATACAAATACAGAAAACAAGAATGAGGAAAAAATGTTAGAAAATAATACTATATTAGTTGTAGAAGATAATGAAATAGATAGAAAGGTTTTACTACCTATCTTAAATAAGCATTATTCCGTAATAGAAACAACTAATGGGTTAGAAGCCTTAGACATTATACATGATAAAGAAAATGAAATTTCATTAATTTTACTAGATTTGATGATGCCCGTTATGGATGGTTTTGAATTTATTAAAAAAGCTAATGAGATTAAAAACTTTGATATTCCTATTTTAGTTATTACTGGTGATGATAATCTTGATAATATTTACAAAGCTCTTGAACTTGGAGCTGCATCAATTCTTCCAAAACCATATAATACTAAAAAAATTCTTCCAAAAATTAAAGAAACAATATTAAATTATCAAATTTTTAAATTAAATAAAGAAAAACAAAATCTTAATCTTCTTGTTGAAGATTCACGAAATAAAAAATTTATTGATAACTTAACTGGATTATATAATCAAGAAGCATTTTTAGAAATAGTACCTAAAGCACTAAAAACAGTAGCAAAAAAAAGATACACAATCATTAAATCTGATTTCGCAAGATTTAAATTAATTAATGAGATATATGGACGAGCAGTTGGGGATAAACTTTTAAAAGATTTTGCTTTCTTACTAGTTCAAGTATTAGGAAAGAATGCAGTTATTTCTAGATGGGATGCTGATTCATTTATAGCTCTTGTTGATGATAATAGAGAAGATTTAACATTTAAATTATTGAAAATTGATGAATTTCTAAAGAATTATCAACTTGATATAAATTTAAGTATTAGCTACGGTATATATATTGTTGATGATTTAAGCGTTCCTGTAGATAAAATGTGTACAAGAGCTGAATATGCATTAAATAGATCAAAGAATAGTTATGATACTGCAGCCTATGTTGTATATAATGAGAATTTTGATAAATGGATTCAAATTGAAAAAGCTGTAATATATGGTATTGATTCTGCAATAAAAAATGGTGAAATAATAATATATTATCAACCTAAATATTCATTAATAACACAAAGAATAGTAGGTGCTGAAGCGCTTGTTCGTTGGAATCACCCTAAATATGGACTATTAAGCCCAGGTGTATTTATTCCGATACTTGAAAATAATGGATTAATTCATCAGTTAGATTATTATGTTTGGGATCAAACCTGTGCAGCTGTTGCAAGATGGCGTGAAACTGATTTACCAAGAATTCCTGTCTCAGTAAATGTATCTAGAAACAACTTCTACAGAGAAAAGTTATGGATTGAATTGCTTGATTTAATTGAAAAACATGGATTAACTCCAGATTGTATTAATATAGAGATTACAGAATCTTCATATATGAATGATCCAAAATTAATTCAAGGTGTTGTTAATAAATTTAAGGAATCTGGATTAAGTGTTCATATGGATGACTTTGGATCTGGAATGTCTTCATTAAATATTTTAAAAGATCTTGTATTTGATGTATTAAAAATCGATTTAAATTTTTTACAGGGATTAGAGTCTAATGAAAGAGCCGCAATTATTTTAAAATCAATTGTTGATATGAATAAATTATTAGATTTGCCAGTTGTAGCAGAGGGAATTGAAACTCAAGCTCAAGAAAACTTTCTAAGAGATATTGGATGTGAAGTAGGGCAAGGGTTCTTATTTTCAAAACCTATAGATGAAAAAAGCTTTGTGAAATTATTAAGAGTTAATAGAGATCAATTATCAAAAACTCATAAGAGAATTAATTCACGAGCTAATTAAAAAATAGATTAATATCTATAATAAATGAAAAGAGAGTGGCTATTAACTACTCTCTTTTTATGTTATTTAGATAATTTTTTTATCACTGCATTTACTAAAGGGATATCAGCAGGTGCCCAATTAACACTTTTTATATTTTTAATTGATAACCATTTTGAATCAAGATGTTCTTTCAATTTCAAATTGCCATTTTCTATATTACAAAAATAGCCACTCATAATAACTTTAAAATCTGAATATTGATGTTCAGTAGTTAATACTTTCTCACCAACTTTTAATTGAGTGTCAAATTCTTCTTGAATTTCTCGAATTAAAGCATCAACCTCATTCTCACCTTCTTCTATTTTTCCACCAGGGAACTCCCACAATAGCCCAACTTCACCTTTATTAGCTCTTTGAGCACTAAATATTTTATCATCTTCTACTATTATAGCAGCAACTACATTTAATGTTTTCATGTTTAAAATAATATCAACGTTCTTAATTTTTGCCTAGCTTGTACATTGAATTTATATAAAGAAACCCGCAATTAAACATAAAATGGGTCAAATGCAATAATATTCTATGTTTTATGTATATTCTTGCATGTATATATACTGTATATATACGGTATATAATTGTATATATGAATATTTTTTTAAAAAATAATGTATTTTTGTATAAATATACATTGACTAATAATATATAATACTGTATAACTTGCATAAATATAAATTATTGGAGAAAAAGACAATGGAAAATACACAATACAAAAAAATAGTTTTAGCTTATTCAGGTGGTTTAGATACCTCAATTATCATTCCTTGGTTAAAGGAAAATTATGGCAATCCTGAAATTATCGCAGTTAGTGCAGATGTAGGACAGGGAACTGAACTTGACGGTTTAGAAGAAAAAGCTCTAAAGACAGGTGCTTCAAAACTAATTATTTTAGATTTGAAAGAAGAATTTGTTCAAGATTACATTTATCCAACATTAAAGGCTGGAGCTAAATATGAACAAGATTATTTATTGGGTACTTCCTTTGCAAGACCTTTAATTGGTAAAGAACTAGCTAAAATAGCAAAAGAAGAAGAAGCTGATGCTATTTGTCATGGTTGTACAGGTAAAGGTAATGACCAAGTTAGATTTGAATTAGCTATTAAAGCTTTTGCACCAAATCTAGCAATTATTGCTCCTTGGAGAACTTGGGAAATTAAATCAAGAAATCAAGAGATTCAATATGCAGAAGATCATAACATCCCATTGAAGATTAACAAAGAAACATCTTATTCAAAAGATAAAAACCTTTGGCACTTATCTCATGAGGGTTTAGACTTAGAAAATCCTGCAAATGAACCAGATTATGAGAAAGAAGGTTTCCTAGAATTAGGTGTTTCTCCTCTTTCAGCTCCTGATAAACCAACTCAAATTGAATTAACTTTTGAAAAAGGTATTCCTACAAAATTAGATGGAAAATCTTTAAATGGTGTAGAAATGGTTGAAACACTAAATAAACTAGGTGGTGCTAATGGTATTGGTATTACAGATTTAGTAGAAAACAGACTTGTTGGAATGAAATCAAGAGGTGTTTATGAAACTCCTGGTGGAACAATTTTATATAGAGCTCATGAAGTTTTAGAAACAATTACTCTTTCAAAAGAAACACAACACTATAAATACTTAGTTGCTCAAAAATATGCTGATATTGTATATAACGGTACATGGTTTACAGTATTAAGAGAAGCTCTTGATGCATTTGTTGATAAGACTCAAGAAAATGTTACAGGTACAGTTAAATTAAAACTTTATAAGGGTAACATTATCAACGCTGGTGTTGAATCAAAATACTCACTATATGATGAAAACATTGCTACATTTGATGAAGATGAAGTATATGATCAAAATGATAGTGCTGGATTTATCAATCTATTTGGTCTACCTATCAAGGTTAAAGCTCAAATGGAAATTAAAAATAACTTATTATAGGATTTATATATGAAAACCATGTGGAGTGGAAGATTCTCAAAGAGCATCGCAGAAGAAACAAATGATTTTAATTCATCCTTGCATTTTGATGCAAGGATGGTAGAACAGGATATTAAAGGTAGTATTGCACATGCCATAATGCTTGGAAGTTGTGGAATAATATCAAAAGAATCTTCATCTAAAATTGTTGATGGTCTATCTGAGATTAAGAGCGAATTTGAAGAAGGTGTAATTAACCCTTATACCTCTAATGCCGAAGATATTCATATGTTTGTAGAAGAACTACTAACAGATAAGATTGGTGATGCAGGTAAAATGCTACATACAGCTAGATCCCGTAATGACCAAGTTGCACTTGATGTTAGAATGTATGTTATGGATAAGGAAAAAGAGTTAAAAGAGGAATTGTATAGTCTATTAGATGTTATTAGTACTTTAGCTAGTAAACATACAAATACTATCATGCCCGGTTATACTCATCTACAAAGAGCTCAACCCATTTCATTTGCTTTTCAATTAATGGCTTATTCTCAAATGTTTATTAGAGACATTCAACGTTTAGACCAATGTATTGAAAGAACTAATATTATGCCATTAGGTTCATGTGCCCTAGCTGGTACAAGTTACCCAATAAATAGAGAGCTAACTAAAAGCTTGTTAGGATTTGACGCTGCTTGTGAAAATGCAAGTGATGGTGTATCAGATAGAGATTTTTTAGTTGAGCTATTAACAGACATATCATTAATTATGATGCACCTTTCAAGATTTTCAGAAGAAATAATCTTATGGTGTAGTTGGGAATTTAAATTCATTGAACTAGATGATGCTTATTGTACAGGATCCTCTATCATGCCTCAGAAGAAGAATGCAGACATTGCAGAACTTGTCAGAGGAAAGACTGGTAGATGCTACGGTAATCTTACAAATATGTTAACAATGTTGAAAGGTTTGCCTTTAGCATACAACAAAGACATGCAAGAAGATAAAGAAGCCGTATTTGATTCAATTGATACTGTATTGCAGTGTTTGCCAATATTTAAAAAAATGGTTGGTACAATGAAGGTTATTAAACCTAATATGTATAAGGCTGCACAGAAAGGATTTATCAATGCAACAGATGTTGCTGATTATCTAACAAAGAAAGGAACTCCTTTCAGAACAGCTTATAAAATTACAGGTGAAATTGTTGCTTATTGCATAAAGGAAGATAAGACTCTCGATGATATTAGTATTGAAGAGTTTAAGGACTTCCATGATGGTTTTGAAGAAGATGTGAAAAGTGCAATTTCTTTAGAAAACTGTTTAAATAAGCGTAATAGTTTTGGGGGTACAGCACCTTCAGAAGTTGAAAGACAAATATCTACTGTAAAGAAATTTATTAATAGTAATTAACAATTTTTTTGTTATGTATATTTTAGCTACTATAACAGATTCTGTTATAGTAGCGTTTTATTTATATAGTAAAACTATATATTAGTGACAATTATTTAATTCTTTAGGATACCAAATACTTTTTATTCCTAATTCTCTAGCACTCTCTATATTCTCAAGTCGATCATCTAGATAAATACAAGTATCTTTATTTATGTTGTATCTATCTAATAGAATGTTGTATATCGCCTTATTAGGTTTGCTAACTTTCTCTTTTCCTGATACAACTTCTCCATCAACTTCTCTTAGAAATGGAATATTCTTCTTTGAATTGTCAAAAGCCTTATCTCCATAGTTAGTTAATAAATAGACTTTTTTGCCCATGGATTTAAGTTGTTTAATGCAATTTGAAGGGGGTAGTGGTGGACAAAATTCCCAAAAGTTTAACATTAGATTAATGAAATGAGTCTCATCTTCTTTATCTAATTCAAAATATTGGCACAATAATTTTGCATTATTCTCAATACTTCCAATTCCATCATCAATTTGTAACCAAAGTTTTGTGAAATATGGTGTATGTATTAGCTTAATAAGTCTCTCAGGAATTATTCTTTTGGCAATATAATCGATATCGAAAGTCATTAAAACATTTCCAATATCGAAAATAACAGTTTCAGCATCAAGTATTCTTTGATCCATCGGCTCTCTCCTAATTTTGTTTTATAAAATATTGAACTTAGCACTAATCTTTCCTTGAATATCAAAGAAGAAGGGTGAACTAGTTTTGTGATAATGATTTATTATTCCACTAAAATCAAGGTAGCCTTTAACATTTAAGTAATTAGTCAATGCAATTGAACCACTTGGTATAAAACTAATTATAGTTTCAGGTGTACCTACAATGAATCCAGTCCTTAGTGGACTATCAATTAAATCGTGGTCATTATCCGTTACATCTATACCAGTATCGCCATGAATTCTTAATGATAAATTTGCTCCAATATTCCAATTATCTAAATCTGTGTACTTTAGATAATAAGAAAGCATTAGTGTATCAGGCCCATAATAATAGCCCCCATATCCTATTTCATCATGAGTCCCATAATTATTTCCATATATGTGGTCATAATTGTAATTATAATCAACTGACCCATCTGTATCCTTTTTATTGTTTAAATATAGATAAGGAGATGTATAAGCAATTTCAAAACTATTTGCTAATATACCATTATTAATTGTTCTTGAATTCTTATAATTTAGCAAAAGCCCATAGGCTTGTGGAAATTCAGCAGCAGATTCAAATAGTTGAATTTGGTCAAAGGATACAATGAAATTGAATTCATTGCCTTTACTCATAACCCATTTTGTTTGAATGCCAAAAATATTGTTTGCCTCATCATTTCCATCAATTGTTGTATCATCTGCAAAGTTAAAATAGTTGTGTACATACATAAAAGGAATAATCATTCTAAAGTTTAAATCATCTACCTGGTAAATAGATCCTTGATAAATATCAAGTGAAAGGTTTTTTAAAATATAAAATGTAGCTCTATGCATAACCCTATACTGTTGTTTGCCACTAAAAGAGATCTCACCAAAATTTAAGGAATCTATTTGTTGGTCAAATTCTGTTACAGATACTGTATATGTTACTAGTGATGAAAAGAGTGAAAAAGATGCATAATCTTGTTTAGTAAAATTATCACCTATGAAAAAATTTCCACTAATTCCAGAACCTGTTGATAATCTATTTTTTCCAATTTGAAAATTGTTCTTTTCATCACCAGCTGATAAACCTATTTTAAAAGGTTGGTAAATTTCAAAAGAACTACCACTATTGGGTAAAATACTAAATGAATTTAAATTATAGTTTAAAAAAGGAGCATCATCGGTTAAATCATAAGTCAATGAATCTTTTATAGCAAATTGAGTATACCCATAAAGATTATCTCCAAAATAAAGTTGAGATCTAAAATCAATCCAGGGATCTACGTCTTTAAATTGGTCATCTAGTTCATATCTTTTTAATTTACTTCCATCGGATGTTGAGTAAAATGTTCCCTCTATTGTTATTGGAATTTCAACATTGGCTGCAAAGTTTTCTTCTTCATTATTAACTAAATTTGCATCTCTATTTAATTCAACTAATATTTGATCATATAATGACTTTTCAACACTATTTAATTTGTATCTATCGATTTGGTTAAATGTTTTTAATACACTTGCACCAGTAGCAGGAAAATTATCATATATACCTGTTATAGATGAACTTCGAGCTAAATAATCAATTGAGGTAACTACAAATGAATCCCTATCATATAAAGATGATGGGGTAATTGCAAAAATAGTGTTTATAACAAAGATTGATAATAATAAAGTAATTTTATTTTTAGTTTTCATAATTTTCCAGTCGTGATTTTTACAGAATACTCTGTTGCATACAAACCCATTATATCCTAAAAAAATATATTATCAATCTACTATCTTAAAATTTGCTTTATTTATTACGTAAAAAAAGAATGATTAATTGCTACAAATAATGAGTTGATATATAAATTGAAATTAGTAAATTTCATTAGTTATTTTTGATATTTCAATAGATAAATAATTTTAGAAAAAAATAAGTTTTTAATCATAATGCTTTAAATTTATGTTTTATGTTTTATCGTAATTAAAATTGAAAAATTTCTTGTATTTTTAACTAATATATTCATGGGAAAAAATATTATATTATTTTATCATACAAAAAGTTTTCTCTAATTAATTTTTATATAACAAATTGAAAATATTTATTTAAGTTAAAACGAAATATAATGATTTTTTTAACTAATTTTTAATTTTCATAATTGACTTAATATACTAGTTGCTATAGCTTCTCAGTTATGAAAACTAATATGATAACGGGTAATCCGCTTAAACAAATTACACTCTTTTCAATACCTATCATTGTTGGTAATATTTTCCAACAATTTTATCAGGTAATTGATACTTTAATTGTAGGGCGATATGTAGGTGTTGATGCTTTAGCTGCTCTCGGTGTTACAGGTCCAATCGGCTTTACTTTGATTGGCTTTGCTATTGGTATTTCCACAGGATTTACTGTAATAGTTAGCCAAAGATTTGGTGCAAATGATGATGAGGGTGTTAGAAAAAGCATTGCTATGACTATATTGGCAACACTTTTTTGTAGTATTGCTCTGACATTAATTTCATACTTTGCCACAAGACCACTATTGCTCCTTATATCTACTCCTGAAAACATTTTAGATTTATCTGAAAGTTATTTCAAAATTATTGTCTATGGAATAGTTAGTATAATGTATTATAATACTTTCTCCTCAATACTTAGAGCAATTGGTGATAGTAAGACTCCTTTATATTTTTTAATATTAAGTTCTTTTCTTAATGTTGTTGGTGATTATATCTGTGTAGCAATACTTCATTGGGGTGTAGAAGGTGCTGCTATAGCAACAGTATTTTCTCAAAGTTTTAGTGCAATTTTATCTCTAATATTCATAATGAAAAAATATCCAGAAATATGGCCTCAAAAAGAAGATTGGAAATATGATGGTAATATGATTAAAAGATTGTTTGCAATTGGTATTCCAAGTGGATTCCATGTTTCAGTTATTTCTATTGGAGTTTTAATAGTACAAGCAAATCTTAACGCATTTGGTTCTGAAGCTGTTGCTGGATTTGGCGTAGGTGTTAGAATTGAAAACTTATTTGTACAAAGCTTTGTAGGCTTTGGAGCTGGTCTTACTACATATTGTGGTCAGAATATTGGCGCAATGCAAGTAGATAGGGTTAAAGAAGGTGTTAAAAAGACTCTGTTCTTAA
Organism: Sphaerochaetaceae bacterium; assembly: GCA_963678765.2. Lineage (GTDB taxonomy): Bacteria > Spirochaetota > Spirochaetia > Sphaerochaetales > Sphaerochaetaceae > Pleomorphochaeta. Next base: position 201,469 of record CAXXVM010000004.1, read on the forward strand.
CATCTATACTTGCAGTAATTAATGGTATAATCTTGTATTTCTTTAGTGCAAATATTGCAGCATTGTTTATTGACTCTCATGACTCTCAGGTAATTCAATATACTGTAACCTATACACAAACTGTTGGTAAATTTTTCGTAGCTCTTACTCTTATCTTTATTTATAGAAGTTCTTGTCAGGGCTTAGGATCCGGAGCAATTCCAATGTTCTGTGCATTTGAAGAGATTGTATTTAGAGTTGTTGCAATAATATTTATTGTTCCAACCTTTGGATATATAGGATTGTGTTTAGCCTCTCCTTTTGCTTGGGTAGCAACAGGACTTTCTGTTTTTGTATTTTATAAAATATTGTTGAAGAAAATTGATAAGGCTTTGTCTGAGAATAAAGTACTAAAAATTTATTAAAACTTAAGAGAAATAGTCGATTCTTTGCTAAAGACTCGACTTCTCTCAAGTATTATATTTAATTCTCTTACATTTCCAGGAAAATTATAATCATATAATTTGTTTATGAAATCTCTTTCAAGAGGTCTGTGCTCTTTGTTCTTATTATAATAAAATTTAATTAGCTGTTCTAAATCTTCCTTGTGTTCTCTGAGTGGAGGAATATTCACAGTGAATTTAGCAATTCTATAAAAGAAATCTATTCTAAATTTGTTTTCTTCTATTAAATTTCTAATATCAATATTTGAGGCACTTATTAATCTAAACTGAGTTTTGCGAATTTCAGTGCCTCCAATTGATCTATATTCTCCAGATTCAATTAGTCTAAGTAATTTTGCCTGTGATTGTATATTTAGATTTTCGATTTCATCTAAAAATAGAGTATTATTATTTGCAATATTTACAAGTCCAACCTTAGTAGTCTCTGCCCCTGTATAAGAGCCTTTATCATGCCCAAAGAGTAGTGAATCTGATATTGATGAGTTTAATAGAGAACAATTGATACTTATCATATCTTTTTTTGCGCACCTACTAAAGGAATGTAGTGTCTTTGCAGCAAGTTCTTTGCCACTACCTGTCTCACCAGTAATAAAAATAGGGTGATTTTCTTTACCTATTATTTTAAGCTCCTCTCGAAGATTCTGCATTACTAAGCTTTCTCCAATTAAGTATTGATTATTGCAATCTAAATCTTCATTTACACATGGTGGATAATCTTCTTTTATGTCTAATAAACAAATAGCTCGATTTAATAGTGAAGTACTTAGTGGTTTAGAACAAAATAGAAGCGATGAGCCCATTTTATGAAGCTCTTCTTTGCTACTTCTATACAAACAAATAACTGGGAATGTAATATCTAATAAAATTAAGTTCTCAAGAATTTTATTTCTATTTATTAATAAATTATCATCAATAATTAGCAGATCAATATCAATTGAGTTGTAAGACTTTAAAAATAGGGGATAGCTTTTAAACATTTTGCTTTTCCCTATTATGCATTTGTTAATCGTAGTTCTAATATGTCCATTATTTGATAATAAAACAATATTCACATAAATCCCCTTTGTTTTAGCATAAAAGACAAAAAGATGGTTGTAAATCAAACTTGCACTACTTAACCACATTTTTTAGTTAACAAAAAAAATAACTGAGAATTGAATTCCCAGTTATATAATTAAATATAAGATATTAATATTATAAGATAGCCCATTTAGCCTTTAGTTCATCTAGTTTTCCATTTTCTTCTAAAGCTTTAATTCCTTTATTAATTAAGTCAGTAGTCTTTGAATCATTCTTTTTGAAAGCCATTGCAATAGGTTCAATATTATCCTCTGATTTTCCACTTACACTTAATTTTCCTTTGTAAGCTTTATTAGATACAACGTATTCACCAGCTACTACAGAATCAGTCACAACAGCACTAAGATTACCATTTAATAAATCTTCAACTGCAAGTGCAATAGAGTCGTATGACATGATATCTACGTCTAAATCAATATCTTGTAGCATTATATCACCCGTAGAACCAATTAATACACCAACTTTTTTACCTTCAAGTTCTGAAACCTTTGTAGCAGGGGAAGAATCATTAGCTAAACTAATAATAGCTTGAGATACTTTTAAATAAGTTGTTGAAAAATTTAGAGTAGCCTTTCTCTCTTCAGTTACTGAAACACCAGATGCAACGCCATCATATGCTCCATTAGCAAGACCTGCAAAAATACCATCCCAAGCAACATTCTTTATTTCAATAGTATATCCAATTTCTTTTTCAATCTCTTGTAAGAGATCAATCTCAAATCCTGAAATCTCTCCATTTTCATCAACGAATTCTAAAGGTGGCCATTCACAGTTTGATGCTATAACAATAGTCTTATCATTCTCTGTGTTTTCTTTTGTTCCTTGTGCAAAAAGTCCTAAGGAACAAAGGGATAATAAAAATAATAATGTGATAAGTGTTTTTTTCATAATAATTCTCTCCTAATTAGTGAATATTTATACATATAATGTATAAATAAAAATCTAATGTCAATAGATTTATGTATTAATATTCATTTTTAACACTATTTTACAATAAATATTTAATATTTATGTATATATACTCATTAATTATTAGTATTTATCGAGTTTAATACGTATAAATATAGATATAAAAATATAGTTTTACAAATACTAAATTACATAATTAATATAAAAAAAGCTTCTACTAATCAAATGCTTAATTTGACCTAGTAGAAGCAACTTATAGCTAAATAATGTTATATGATTATAAAATAGCCCACTTAGCTTTTAATTCATCCATTGTTCCATTTTCTTGTAATTCTTTTAAACCTTTGTTTACAATGTTAACAAGTTCTACATTTTCTTTAAGGAAAGCCATTGCAATTGGTTCTAAATCTTTATCAGAAGTTCCACTGATTTTAAGTTTGTCAGCAAAAGCTTTATTTGTTATAACATATTCACCTGCAACAACAGAATCAAGTACTACAGCTTCAAGATTTCCGTTTAATAAATCTTCAACAGCTAATGCAATTGAATCATATGATTTAATATCAACATCGACTCCGCTATCTTGTAGAAGAATATCACCTGTTGTACCAATTTGTACTCCAACTTTATATGTTGCTAATTCTTCAACACTTGTTGGTGGCATATCATTTGATTCTAATACAATTATTGATTGCTTAACAGTTAGTATAGGATCTGAGAATGCAAGAGTCTTTTTTCTTTCTTCTGTAACAGATACTCCGGAAGCAACACCATCATAAGCCCCATTAGCAAGACCAGCAAAAATACCGTCCCATGCTACATTTTTTGGTTCGAAATTGTAGCCAGTGACCTCAGAAAGTTTTTCTAGTAGTTCCATTTCAAATCCTGTGATTTCTCCATTCTCATCAACAAACTCTAGGGGAGGCCATTCACAGTTGGCTGCCATGATGTAGGTCTTAGGCCCTTCTGATTTACTTTCTTTTGTACCTTGAGCAAAAATTGATCCAGCGGTTAATGTTATTAAAATTAATAAAGTAATAATGTTTTTTTTCATAGTATATCTCTCCATGTATGAATATTTATACGTTAATAATGTATAAATATAAAACAAAAGTCAATAGTAATTGTATATTTATTTACTAATATTGATAAAACATTAAAATGTTAACATTTCTATTATCTTTTTATGCATATATAAAAAATCAAGTGAATATATATGTATAATTAACTATTATATATAAAAAAATATCACAGAGTATAAACTCTGTGATAAATAGATTGTAAGTTTTATTCAAATAAGTAGTCTATTATAGAATACCATATTTTGCTTTTAGTTTAGCAATTGTACCATTAGCTTCTAATTCTTCTAAAGCTTTATTAACTAATTCAGCTTTATCAGTATCTTTCTTTGGGAAACACATTGCAATTGGAGAGCCAATTGGATCTGCTTCGCCACTGCTAATTAGCTTGCTACTGTAATTTTCATTCTTTAATACATATTCACCAGCAACAATACTATCTACTACAACTGCATCAAGATTACCATTTAACATGTCCTCGATACCAAATGCAATATTATCATATTGTTTGATTGTTATGTCTTTACCACTGTCTTGTAGGTATAAATCACCAACAGCACCAATTAATACACCAACTTTCTTTCCAACTAATTCATCAAGATTTGTAGGAGGGTTAATAGCATCTTTTGCTACAATAATAGCTTGTGTCTCTTTTAGAATAGGTGTTGTGAAAACCATAGATAGTTTTCTCTCATCTGTTACTGATACACCAGAAGCAATACCATCATAAGCTCCATTAGCAAGACCTGCAAAAATACCATCCCATGCAACATTTACAACTTCCCAGTTATAATCTGTAACAGTAGATAAAGCTTCAGTTAATTCAACTTCGTATCCAACAACATTACCTTGATCATCAACAAATTCAAGTGGTGGCCATTCTGCATTTGTTGCCATTTTAATAGTTTCTTTGCCATTATCTGTTTTTGACTCTTTTGATCCTGATGCAAATAAAGTAAGTGTTGAAATGCTTAATAGCATAAGTAGTGTGATTAATAATTTTTTCATTTTGTTCTCCAATTTTTTTATATCTGTATATTTATGCATGCATAATGAATAAAATTGAATATATTGTCAATAGTTATATGTATTTTTATTCAAGAAAAATAATAAAATGAAGCATAATAGGGTATTTAGAGGTGTAATGAAGAATAAATATACAATTAAAAATTATCAAACCATTATATTTATACGACTTATATGGTAATTGTTAATCATATATTATATTTTTTTTGTTGAAAATACTTAGTTTTATTATTATAGTGATTATGTTTATAAGAAAAAAAAATTGAAACAAAGGAAAACTTTATGTCTGAGACGATAGAAAAACTAAGAGACTGGGGGTGTGACATTGATGGAGCATTTGAGAGATTCTTAAATGATAGAGATCTTTATAATGAGTGTTTATCAATGTTTGTTGAAGATGAGAATATTTTTGAACTAGAAAAGCATATAAATGATGATGATCAACAGGTGCCTTTTGTAATTGTTCATACTCTTAAAGGTGTTGCCGGGAACCTTGGAATTACACCACTATATGAATCACTAGTTACACTTTGCGAAAGCCTTAGAGTAAATAAATATGATAAAAATAGTGGTGAATATGAGAGGGTTGATAGAGACTTGAAAAAGTTCTTATCAATTATGAGTTAAATTTATTAAAGATAACTTTAACATTTCCTCCACATATCATTCCAAGATTACTTGCATTTTGATTTGATAAATCATGTTCAAATAGAGCTGAAGTTTTAGTATCATCCTTTAGTATTTTCTTACAATTGTGGATTACTACAGCTTCAACAGCTCCGCCACCAACTGTTCCTATTAAAGGTTCTTCATCTGCTACTACTAAATAAGAACCTACTTCTCTAGGTGCAGAACCTCTCTTTTCGATAATTCTTGCTACAACAAATGGTTTATCTAATTTTGAAACTTTTTCAACGTCAGAGATTTTCATCTGAATTTCTCTCTTATTAGCCTTTGTTACACTTAGTACTTCTGCCAAAATAGAAACAGCAATTTCTTCAGGGGTTTGAGCATTAATATTCAAACCAATAGGAGAATAAATTTTATTCAATTTTTCTACTGTAGAATCAATTTTGTTGTTTTTAATATCTTCACTTATAAGATCCATTGTTTTTGCTACTTTTCCCTTTGAGCCAATCATTCCAAGATATTTATAAGTTTTAGGGAGAACCGCAGATACACATGTTCTATCAAATTTATGGCCTCTTGTAGCAACAACAATTGCAGAATGTGTTAAATTTATAGAACTTAATACCTCATCATATTTACCAATTTTTAAAGTAGCTTCAGGGTAGAGCTCTCTATTACAGTACTCTTCTCTGTCTTCAATTATGGTAACACTCATTCCTAAAAATAGTGCAAGTTTATAAATAGCTTGACCAACATGGCCACCTCCACAAATAATTAGTTCAAATTTCCCAACAAGAATTTCAGATAAGTATTCTCCGTTACTGATTTTAACATCATTATTTGATGAGATTAAAAAGTTTCCATCCATATCATATAAAGCCTCACAACCAAGATTGTCGCCTTCTATTATCGTTCGCCTCTCTAGAGGACTAGAAAGGTTTTCTTTTATAAATTTAAAATATCTATTTTCCATATTTATCTCCTAATAATTTTTCTAATACATCAAGTGTATATTTAATTTCTTCTCTTGTAGTAAAAGGTCCTGGGCTAAATCTAATTGTACCACAAGGATATGTATTCATAGCCTTATGTGCTAGAGGAGCGCAGTGAAGACCAACTCTACACTCAATATTGAATTCGCTTAATTTATATGCAATATCGCTACAATCATATGAGTCAGCAGTAAATGATATTGCGCTGCTTCGTTTTGAGAAATCAGTTTCTCCATAAACTTTTATGCCTTTTATTTGTTTTAAGCCAGTAACTAATTCTATGACTCTTTTTTTTGTATTGCATTTATACAAATCAAATAGGGTATTTGTCTGACCATTGCATTGTGATTCTATTTCTAAATGACTATCCTTGAGAACTGCATGTAAACCTGCGATGCCAATTAAATTAAGTGTTCCCGCTTCAAATTTGTCTGGTAAAAAATCTGGCATTGTTAATAAATCACTTGCAGAACCTGTACCACCTGCATATATAGGTTTTAATTTATTTAGAAAATTAGATGTTGATACAATACCTCCAATTCCTGTTGGACCTAGTAATCCTTTATGTGCTGTAAAACAAATTGCATCAATTCCTTTTATATCTAAAGGTGCGCTTGGAAAGCCTTGCGCTGAATCTATTATTAAATATAGAGAATGTTTTGCTGCGAAAGCTTTAGCACTATCTATATCTGTGATAGTCCCAAAAACATTTGAAGCTTGAGTTATAATCATAGCCTTAGTATTTTTCTTTACTAAGTGATCTATACTCTCAAAAATCGTATTGGCCATATCATCACATGGCAATTGAGTGTATCCTATTTCACGCTCAACAAGTGGTCTTACAACAGAATTATGCTCAAAACTAGTAATTAAAACATGGTCCTCTTTGGTAAGTAATCCGCCAATAACCATATTTAAGGATTGTGTGATTCCTGATGTAAAGATGACACTCTTATAATCATCAGAATTAAATAATGATGCAATCTCTATTCTTGTATCTAATAAAAGAGTAGAGGAATCAATGGCACTTTGATAAACACCTCTTGATGGATTTGAGCCATCATTGTTTATAAAATCTACTATTGACTTGCCTAAAATTTTAGGCTTTGGAAATGAGGTACAAGCATTGTCTAAATAAATTCTTTTCATAAATTAAGTATAGCATAAAATATTAAAAATTTCCATTGTGTTTTTATAAAAAGGATGGTATACTCATTTTTCAAAGAGGTTTTTTATGTTAAAAGAAAAAAAAATGATAATTTTGACGGGATTTGTAATCGGATTATCAGCGTTGATATTAGTAGCATTTGGGAATCCTGCTAATATGGGATTTTGTGTCGCGTGCTTTATTCGTGACATCACTGGCTCATTAAATCTGCAAACTGCAACAGGTTTACAATACGCTCGACCTGAAATATTTGGTATGATTTTGGGTTCATCTTTATTAGCAATTATTAATAAAGAATGGAGAGCAACAAGTGGTTCTGCACCTGTGCTAAGATTTGTATTGGGCTTTTTCATGATGGCTGGAGCTTTAGTTTTCTTAGGTTGTCCACTTAGACTTGTATTACGATTAGGTGGTGGTGATGGTAAGGCATTATTTGCTTTAGTCGGTTTTACTGGTGGTATTGCACTTGGCTCTTTCTTCTTGAATAAAGGATTTACACTAGGTAGATCTTATAAGCAAAAGAATGTAGATGGTGTTGTTCTTCCTATCGTTGCTATTGTTTTAGCAATTCTTGGATTTGCTGGTTTAATTGGTGATGCTTCTGCTGCAAAACATGCACCTTTCTTTCTAAGTCTAGGCTTAGCATTAATTGTTGGCGCTCTTGCTCAAAGATCAAGATTTTGTATGGTAGGTGGAATCAGAGATTATATCTTATTTAGAGATAATCGTTTATTCCTTGGATCCCTTACTTTATTTTTAACAGTATTAATTGGAAATATAATTTTAGGTAATTTCCATTTCTCATTCACAACATCAGGTGCTCTATGGTATATTTTATCTATGGCTCTTGTAGGACTTTGTGGTTCTCTTCTAGGTGGTTGTCCTCTAAGACAATTAATCTTAGCTGGAGAGGGTAATGGTGATAGTGCTATAACTGTATTAGGAATGGTAGCTGGTGCTGCTGTTAGTCATAACTTTTCAACCGCTTCAACTCCAGCACTTGTCAAAACAGGTGGTAAGATTGAAGTAATAATCGGATTAATTATTGTATCATTTATTGGATACATGATTATTTCAAAACAGAACAAAGAGGTAATTTAATGAATGTAGATGCTAGAGGACTTGTATGTCCACAACCAGTAATATTAACAAAGAACGCACTTAAAGATAAGCCAGCACAAGTTGATGTGCTTGTTGATGGTGTTGCTGCTATAGAAAATGTAACTCGCTACGCAACAGCTATGAAATACTCTGTAGAAAAAGTAGCTACTGAAAATGGCGAATTTATCCTAAAACTTAGGAAATAGTAATGGAATATCTATTAACCTTCCACACTCAATTAGATGCAGTTATTGCGAGAAAGAAACTTTCTGCAAAGAACATTAGTGCAAAGTTATCACCTGTTCCAAGAGCTCTTAGCTCTTCCTGTGGTACTTGTGCTAAAGTTTATAATGCTAATATTGATGATCTAGTTTCACTAGATGTGGAAGGAATATATAAAATTGATGGCGATAAATATATAAAGGAAGTAGAGAATGAGTGATAAAGTAGCTTTAACAAGTATGGTAAAGTCGAGTGGATGTGCTGCTAAGCTACCACCTGGTGAATTAGAAAAAGTTCTATCTTCTTTACCTGTGATGAACTCTGATAAATTAATCAATGGTTTTGGTGGTAATGAAGATGCACTAATTTATGATCTTGGTGATAATAAAGTTATGGTTGCAACACTAGATTTCTTTCCTCCTATGGTAGATGATCCATTTACATTTGGAAAAATAGCAGCAGCTAATGCTCTATCTGATTCATTTGCTATGGGATGTAAACCAGCTGTGGCTCTAAATATTATGTGTTTCCCATCTTGTCTTGATACATCAGTTATGAAAGATATTCTTTTAGGTGGCCAATTTAGTGTTGGTGCAGCTGATGCAGTTATTGCAGGTGGTCACACCATAAGTGATGCAGTTCCAAAATATGGTCTTTGTGTTATTGGTTTTGGTGATAAAGATAAGATTTGGAGAAATAATGGGGCACAAGAGGGTGATGTACTAGTTCTAACTAAAAAGATTGGAACAGGCGTTGCTATGACTGCTCTTAAGGGTGGAATGTGCGAAAGTGCAACTGAAAAAGAAGCACTTGATAGCATGATGTTATTGAATAAAGAAGCATATGAAAAAGCAAAAGATCTTGATATTCATAGTGCAACTGATGTAACAGGATTCTCTCTTTTAGGTCATTTAAAAGAAATGTGTGGCACAGGTGAAATTACTGCTGTTGTTAACTCATCTTCCGTTCCTTTCTTTGAAGGTGTTGAAGAATTAGCACAATTTGGTTTAATACCTGGTGGAATGTATAATAATAGAGATTTTATCCAAAGTAGTGTTTCTTTTGAAGAAGGCATTAGACTTGAGGTTCAAGATTTATTATTTGATCCACAAACTAGTGGTGGCTTATTACTTGCAATGAGTCCTTCTGATGCCAAAACATATATTGAATCTATGAATAATAGAGCTTGGGAAATAGGTTATATTTCTAAAGCTTTAGAAACTCCTATTAAAGTTTTAAAATAGTGATTGATAATTAAACTTAATAATTGATTAGATACAGGCAGTAGCTTGTATCTTTTCTTTTTTCTACACTTTTTAATGCATTAATTATGTTTAAATAAATATAATTTATGGGGTTAAAGATTTATGACTAATATTAAAACAGAAATTGAGAGATTATATAAAATTTACTATTTTGATAGTGAACTATTTTTAGTAGCAATTATGAGTTTTACGAGAGAAATGATTGTGAATTATTTATCCATTGATGATAAAAATATTGATTTTTATCAAATAGTTAAACTCTTGGATGTGAATTTTCAAATCAATTATAATTGTGAGCTTTATAATGAATCTAAGTCTTTAATAAAATCATTAGAAAACAATTATATCAAGTTGAACTTGATATTAAAATGTAAACACCCCTCAATTCATAAGAAATCTTTAGTAAGAGATTTTTATCGATTAAGCCAACTTTTAAAAAGATTAGATTGTACTTTTTTTATTAATGAAATCTTTAGTGAGGAATGCAAAGAGTTTAGTAACATCCCACGAGTAAATGAATATCAAGATGATAAAATTGATAAAAATAATAGTTATACCGACTTTTTAGATTTCAGTAAAATTAATAATAATTTAAATCAATGCAAGAATTTTCTTAAAGGTTTTAAAAACACCTCATTAAAATATGATGAAACACATATACAATATCAGAAAAGATATTGGGCTTTGAGCGATATACAAGAATCAATTATAAATGAAATATTCAATAATTTAAAAGGTGTTCATTTAGTAGAAGGTATAGCTGGTTCTGGAAAATCTTTAGTTTTGTTAAAACTATGTAAAAAAATTAATGATGATTTAAGTACTAATGTGATATTTCTAACTTATAGCAAAAGTCTTGTTAGATTTGATAAAAGAGGATTAAATAATTTAAATTTTGATGATGATTGTATTAATAAAATTAGGACTGCAGATTCTTATTTTATATTTTTACTTGATCAACTTGCAAAACGGAAAAAAGTTTTTCTTTGCAAAAATTTAGAGAAGTATGAGAGTCAATTTATACCTTTAGTTATTAAAGCAGTAGATCTATATAATCAAGATAACACGCAGTGTAGTATTAATCCTCATATAATATTTAATGAAATTGAGAATTCAATCAATTTATACTATATGAATAAAAAAAGCTATATTACATTAGATAATACTAATATCTATAGTGGTAAGGCCTATAAGTTAAGCACGACTGAAAGGTTGCAAATATGGAAAATTATGCTTATATTCAATGTCTTTTTAGAAAGGAGAGTTTATATTCCTAAAAATTATTCCATTGTTTATCTCATAAAACTTATAGACCAAAAAAATATTAGAATTATTAAAGATTATATAATTGTTGATGAGGTCCAGGATTTATCCTTAGCTCAAATTATATTATTATATAAAATCTCTAATATTTCTTTAATTCTATCAGGAGATATAAATCAAAGCATATATCAAGCAAAGGCAGCCTGGGAAAAGTGTAAATTTCCTTTCGATTTTAAAAAATATAAACTTGAAATAAATTATAGAAATAGTGCTGAAATAAAAATATTTTCACAAGCCTATTTAAATTCATTCAGTACTAATAAAATTGTAAAGCAAGTAGAATATAATAGCAATTGTACAGGTTTGAGGCCCCGTCTGTTTATGAGAGATAATGTTGAAAATACCATTGATTTAATGATAGATAAAATAAAGATGGATATAGATGAATTTAATTTAGAACTTTCTGATATTTTAATTGTCTGTGTAAGTCAGTATATATTAGAAGAAGTTGAAAAAAGAATAAGTCTTCCTATTTGCCGTTTAAAAGATACTAAATTTAATGAATCAAAAATTAATATATCTAGTATGTACTCCAGTAAGGGTACCGGATTTCCCTATATGTATTTCTTTTTGAGCAACAAAATATATATTCCTCCTTGCTATGATGAGGAGACAAGAAAGAATCTAATGAAGAAACTAATTTATGTTTCAATTACAAGATCTATGAACTCACTTAATATTTTTATTCCTACATCAAGAAAGCCTTTATCTCCAATAAAAAATTTAATCGACTTATTTTAATAGTAATACTATTTTATATTACAACATTCAGAGGGGTTAATCTGATAATACTGTGCAAAAACTTTTGAGAAATATGATGGATCATTGTAGCCACAGAGTAGGGACACTTTATTAACACACATTCCTTCTAGCAATAGTTTTCTAGCATTTTTCATTCGTGTTTGAGTTAGAAAATCTATGTATTTCATTGAGAAATAGGATTTAAATAGTTTTGAAAAATATTTCTCATTGATGTCTAACATAGCAGCCATATTAGCAGTTGATAGATTCTTAGAATAATTTGCCTTTATATAATCTTCAATCATTAAAAAAGACCTTTTCCATTTATCTATTTTATCTTGATTTAAATCATCTATACAAATATTTATCATATCAAAAAGATAGGCTTCCATTATATGGAATTTTCCTTTATTAAATGATGGTAGCTTTAGAAATTTAATATTACTCATCAAATAATGTCTTAAAACCAAAATAGATTCATAAAAAACTGTTTGTTCATTCAATAGTTGAAGTGAATCAGTAAAAGCATGTGCTATATTTCTTGCCTTTATTAAGTCGCAATTTAAAATATATTTTTCAATTTCATTAAGATATGTATTAACACTTTGGCTAGTAATTTGTTGATTATCTTCAATCTGATATTCATGAATGTTGCAAAGTTCTTTTTTTGCGATTGCATATGCAATGGATGCTTGTCTAATAGAATAACCAATAGAGGGAAGAGTATAAAAAGGAATACCAATTCCAATCGTATAATTAAAACCAACAAAGGATGTAGTTATCTCATTCCTTAAGAGATCGATATCATTTGAAAATACAATGAATGTATATCTATCTGAGGACTCAAAATAGTATAAAGATGTTCGTTGAAAAATTTTATTATTAATAAAGTTATCAATATTAGTTTTATCTAATCCTCCAACAATAAAAGCTAGAGATTGTATGCTTTGATTTTCTTTTATATTAAAATATTCATAAAGCGTATCATTATCAACTTCATCAAACTTTAGAGCTGAGAAAAAATATCTAGAAAATTTATTTATAAATGATTTCATTTTTCTACTATCATTATCTCTTTCAGCGAATCTTTTATCAACAATATTATTTAGTTTATCAAATGTCTTATAAACATCTTCAAAAATAACAGGTTTTAGAAGATATTCTTCAACTCCAATATGAATAGCTTCTTTTGCAAAATCAAAACTATCCCATGCCGTTAGATAAATTATTAGAGCATCTCTATCATATTCTTTTATAATTTTTCCAACCTCTAACCCATTAAGTCCAGGCATTTTTATATCAAGAAAAATAAAATCTATTTTTCTTCCTTTATAAATGCTAATAGCATCTCCTCCATTGCTTGCCTCATAGATATTGTATGGTAATTTTTTCCTTTTTATTAAAACCTTAAGAGTTTCTCGTGCCATTGTTTCATCATCAACAATTAATATATTATACATTCTCTTCTCCATTAAAAGGTATTGATATTGTGGCTATAGTACCTCTGTTTTGAACTGTTCTACTTATTTTTAAATTAGCTTTGTTTTTATAAAATAATTGAAGTCGATCCTGAATATTTCTAAGACCAATATGAGTTGAATTTAGTGGATTTGAAAGAATTTCATTTATGTTATCATCTATTCCCTTACCATTATCAATAACATTAATAATGATTCTTTTATTTGCTTTTGTACATAATATTGTTATATGTCCTAATCCCTCGATTTCTTCAATACCATGTTTGATTGAATTTTCAACTAAAGGTTGAATTATAAGAGGTGGAATCATTTGAGTATTACAAATTTCATCAATATCAATTGTGTATGTTAATTTATCAGTATATCTTGCCATTTGTAGATTTAAATATTTCTTAACAAAACTAATTTCATCTTTTATTGATACTTTTTCTTTATGCTTTAGTGTATAACGAAAGAAAGATGCAAAATCACTAACTAGTTCTACGCTTTGTTCGGCATTCTCTTTCATGCACATCATTCTAAGAGTATTAAGTGTATTAAAAAAGAAATGTGGGTTTATTTGATTTTGAAGAGAAACAAGTCTAGCTGATTCTAAATCATGCTCCATTTTTGCACTATGAAGTTTTTTTTCATTCAATACTCTTTCAAGTTCAGCTTTTTCATGCATTAGTACTAGGCGATTACTCAAACTGTGTTTCATTTGATTCATGCTATCCTCTAAAAATTCATATTCCTTTGGACCTTTTATAATAATATCTTTGTCATCAAGTATTCCATGAGTAATCTTATTTGCCTCAGTTACCATAATATCAATTGGTCTAATTAGACGCTTAGAAAATCTATTTGTAATGAAAATATAAAGAAGAATTAAAACAACAATAATCGTGTAAATTAAAAATCTCATATTTTTTAAAGTAATTTCATCTTTCTTTAGATTATCTGCATTTTTTATAACAAGAGATGTTAAATATTGATCTGCATATACATTTATATAATTATAAATATTATCTAAGATTAAATAATTTTGATAGAATTTGTACTGATTAAAGAATCTAGTGTTATTTAAACCCTCTATATTATCATTGATATAATTTATTCCATTATCTAAACCTCTATATAGAAAATATAGATCAGGGCAGTCTTCATAAGAACACTCAATATTAGGAAGTTCCTCTATTATTTCAACGATACTTTCTTTTGTTTGAATTAAAATATCTGATTGTCTAGAAGTTACTTTTGAAAGAGAATACTGATTTAAAAGAGATTGAGATTTATTAATATCTTCTATTAATTGTCCCACTTGGACATAATTTGTTGAAATCTGATGCTGCTTTTCAATTATAGTGGAGAAGTAGTTTATTATAAAATTAAATAGTACTAAAATTAAAAATAGTACTAAAAAATTTTGTGTGTAAACAATCTTTCTTATACTTAGACTGTTTCTTTTATTATTTTTACTCGGATGTTTTATATCATAAGTTTTAACTTCATTTTTCATTATAATTGAGTATAACACGGTATTAGAAATAGATAATGATAAAAAAAGTAATATTTTAATGTGTTTTTTCACTTTTTTCGAGCTATCTAGAATATAAATCGTGAGTAATAATTAATTATTAATTAATAACAAAGGAGTTTATTAAATGAAAAAATTATTAACTGTAGCTCTAATGGCATTGACCATTTCAGCATCTCTAATTGCAAATGGTACTACTGAGAGTTCATCTAGTACTAGCACAAAAAGCAAAGATACTATTGTTCTTCGTCTAGCAGATAATCAACCAATTGGTTACCCAACTGTAGTAGGTGATAATAAATTTGCAGAATTAGTAAGTGAATATTCTGATGGTAGAATTAAAATTGAAGTATATCCTCAAGCTCAATTAGGTGATGAAAAATCATGTATTGAACAAGTTCAATTTGGTGGAATTGATTTCACACGTGTTTCTCTTTCTCCTCTAGCATCTTTTAACCCTGAATTAGACTGTTTACAAATGCCTTACTTATATCGTGATGAAACACATCTTTGGAAAGTTTTAGATGGTGAAATTGGACAACACTTTTTAGATTCAATGTCTGATAGTGGTTTAATTGGTCTATGTTTTTTTGATTCAGGTGCAAGATCTTTCTATACAACAAAAAAACCTATCTACACTGTTGCAGATATGAAAGGTTTAAAAATACGTGTTCAAGAATCTGATTTAATGATGGGTCTTGTAGCTTCTCTAGGTGCTGTACCAACTCCAATGAGTTATGGTGATGTATATTCAGCATTACAAACTGGTGTTATCGACGGTGCTGAAAATAACTGGCCAAGTTATGATACTTCATCTCATTTTGAAGTAGCTCCTTTCTATTCAATTGATCAACACACACGTGTTCCTGAAATGATTGTTGCATCTAAAATCACATTAGATAAACTAAGTGATGAAGATATTGCACTAATTAAAAAGGCTGCAAAGGATTGTGAAGCTACACAAATTCAAGCATGGGCTGATTTTGCTAAGAAGAGTGAAGCAAAAGTTAGAGAAGCTGGCTGTAAAATTAATGAAATAAATAGTCAAGCAGAATTTGCTGCAGCAATGCAACCTCTTTATGAGAAGTCATTGAATGCAAATGAAAAAGTTTGGGTTGAGAAAATTCGTGAAGTTAAATAGTAAATAGTAAATATTAACTGAGACTTGAAAAAGTCTCAGTTAAAGATTCAATATTTTTGGATATTGAACTATTGATCTAATATCTTTTATTGATTTTACATTTACTATAAATGTAATGCAATTTCAATAATATTTCATTTTAATTGGAGAATTTATGAACACTTTCAAAAAATACTTGGACAAGTCTTTTCAAGTACTTTTATGGTTTGCAATGGCACTACTTGTGGTAATGGTACTTATTGTATTTTCAAACGTAGTATTGAGATATGGTTTTTCTAGCGGAATAAAATGGGGTGAAGAAGTTCCTCTAATTATCGTAATTTGGTTTACATTCATAGCCATGGCTTTAGGTGTTAAAGAAGATTTACATATTAGTATTACTGTTTTTACAATGAGAGCAAATCAATTTGTGAATGATCTATTGAATTTATTAAAATACTCTATTGAATTATGCATTGGAGTAATTATATTCAGATATGGTTGGTTATTAACACTTAATGGACTTAAATCTTTCTTACCAGCTACACATATTACAAATGCTATCAATTATATAATTTTACCAATTTCTGCAATTTTTATAATTGGATATAGTTTTTTCTATCTAGTAGAAAATATTAAAGACATTCGTCTTGCTTCTAAAAAAGGAAGGATAAAAAATGTTTAATGCACATATAGCTTCATTATTATTAATGGGAATTTTTGTTGTTCTATTAATACTTAGAATGCCAATAACATTCTCACTCTTTGCCTCATCTGTAGTTACCGCTATATATTTAAATATTCCATTGATGGCAATAGTTTTAAAACTAGTAAATGGTGTTTCCTCATTTTCACTTTTAGCAATTCCTTTTTTCATTTTATCTGGAGAGATGATGAGCCGTGGAGGAATATCGAGAAGATTGATTGAATTTTCAAATGCTTTAATTGGACAGTGGAGAGGTGGTCTTGCTCAAGTAAATATTTTAGCTTCAATGTTTTTTGGTGGTATCTCAGGTTCTGCAGTTGCTGATGTTTCTTCAATTGGAACAATGATGATACCAATGATGGTTGATAAAGGATATGATAAAGATTTTTCAGTAGGTGTTACTGTTACCTCAGCATGTCAGGGTGTAATAATTCCTCCATCACATAATATGATTATATTTGCACTTGCTGCAGGTGGTGGAGTATCAGTTGGTAAACTATTTTTAGGTGGCCTGGTTCCTGGTGTTTTGCTAGGTGTTGGTTTAATGATTATTACAGCAGTTATAGCAAAAAAAAGAAATTATCCTAAAGAAAGAAAATATACAGGAAAAGAAAAATTAAAGAAATCTATTGATGCCATACTTGGAATGATGACAATGGTTATTATTATTGGTGGTGTAGTATCTGGTGTTTTCACTGCTACTGAAAGTGCTGCTATTGCATGTGTTTATGCTTTTATAATTACATTTTTTGTATACAGAGAAATTAGAATTGATGTATTACCTGAAATACTAAAAAACTCTTTAAAGACACTTGCAATGGTTATGAGTTTGATAGCCGCAGCTTCATCATTTGGTTATCTACTTGCATTCCTTCGTATACCACAAGCTATAACTACTTTTTTATTAAGCATCAGTGATAATAGAATAATTCTATTGCTATTGATTAATGTAATGCTTCTTTTATTAGGAACAATCATGGATATGGCTCCACTAATTATTATTTGTACTCCAATATTATATCCAGTTGTAGTTGGAGCTTTAGGTATGAGTGGTGTTCAATTTGGTGTAATGATGATTTTAAACCTTGCAATTGGTCTATGTACTCCACCTGTAGGATCTGCTCTATTTGTAGGTTGTGCAGTAGGTAAAATATCAATTGAAGATGTAACTAAATCAATGCTACCATTTTATACTGTAATGGTTATTGTGTTGTTGATGATTACATTTATTCCACAATTAACATTAGCTTTACCTAATGCAATTATGTAAATAGTTGTTAAATATTAAAAAAAAGTATCTTAGTAGAATTTAAGATGGCTCATATAAGTGGACACGGAAAAAGTACACCGTCCATATTTTATGAGTCATTGTATTATTCATGACTAAGATACTTTTTTTATATTAAATCAAACCTCGCTCAAATCTATTAATGGCCTCAAGCACGCCACCTGCAATACATCTTCCTTTATCAGTTACAGTTAAATGATCTGTATCTTCTCCTCTAGGATCTATGTCTGCTACTTTGAAACCTTTTGGTACCATTAGGCCATTTTGCAGTAGTCCTCTAAGCTTACCATCAATTGTTGCTGGTATTTTAGTAGTTCCTACAGTTGCAATAATATCGCCTTTCTTAACAATATCTCCAATACTTCTTTCTGAATTCCATATTCCATCAGAAGGAGAGTGAATAACTCTATCTTTACCGATTCCAGAGATTAAGCCTGGAATACCGGTATTAGCAATAGCTTTACCCTCTGTAATAACTCTTCCTAGATAGTGCCCTCGTTTAGTTTCAACAATTACATCACAATCAACTTTAGTTGTAAAACCAGGACCAAGACCTATTACTAATGGTGCATCTGTTATTTTTGTTCCCATATTCTTTTTAGCTAGAATTCCATCTATTACAATCTGAGGATGAAGAACTTTAATTAATAAACCCTTTGGATCATTACAAATAGCAACTTGTCTTTTATCAAGAATTTCATATATGTGATCTAAATCTGTTGCCTCAACTTTAATAGCCTTAACACCTTCGACTTCGATTGCACCATCATACATTGCCTGAGCAAATGAAACCGTACGTCTTATAACAGTAGGTTTTTCTATTTCTAATGAAATAACTCTAAAGCCACTATTGTGAAGTTTTAATATTGTTGCAGTTGCTAAATCACCTCCACCTCTAACGATAATTGGTCTATATTTCATTGTCCTAGATATGGCTGAATTTTTATTAGTAGTTGCTAGTAGTTCGGAAACTATAGCTAGTGCTACATGAGATGGAGTTTGTCCTCCTAAATCTAAACCAATAGGTGCGTGGAATTTTTTATTTTGATCGGCATTAAATTCAATATTGCCGATAAATTTATTCATATGTTTATGACTAGCCATAACTCCTACATAATTTGCTTTAGATGATAGGGCTGTAATATAGTCTTCACTAACCATTAAGCTATGATTGAGGGCTAAGATTGAATCTCTTTCATTTATATCTAATGATTTTAAAGCTTCACTTGTATCTGTTGTGAGTATGATGGATGAAGCCATTGGGAATATGTCTTTTTTTGCAAAGGCTTCTCTCTTTTCTATGACACATATTTCAAAACCACATTTTGAAGCAAAGCTTGCTACTTCTTGAGCAACATGTCCACCACCTATAATAATTGCTCTATGATTTACTTCACCAATATCAATGGCTACTTCATGGAATGATAAACCTGGATTATCAACATCTTCTTCAATTCTAAAAAGACCACCTTTGCCTTTTTTTAAACATTCAATTGCCTTTAATGTTGCCTTATGTTCAGATAAACCACCACCAATAGTTCCATAGGTTTTCCCATCTTTTTGTACAAGCATTCTTCCACTTGTTCTAGTAACTGTACCTTTAGTATTTACTAGAGTTACCCAAGCAAAAGGGATGTTTTTTTTCTCTAGTTTTGCAGCCGCGTTGAAGGGGCTATTTTCAATATTTTTCATGTGTTTATTATAACAGTATAGTATGCATTTGAAAACAACTATTTTTCTAGTGAATTGAATCTTATAATATTAAATTATGAATGATATAAAAAGGATTGTTGGAATTGATGTTTATAGAGAACGCTATGATGCTTGTTTTTTAAATATTGATACTAAAGTGAGTAAAAATTATACAGGCTCATGTAATAGTGAATCTGCAAAGCAGAGACTCTTAGCTAGAGTTGAAAAAGATGATCTCATATTAATTAGTGAATCAAAGTTAGCCGCAATTTTAGCACTAAGATTTTTAAAAAATGTCATTATAATTAATACTAATCTAATTAGAATTTTTGTTAATGCTAATGTTGAAAGAGGAAAAGATATGGCAGTATTTTTTACTAAAAATCTAGCTAACAAAAAAAATGAAAAATTAAGCGAAAAGATGGTCAATAATATATTGATTGAGGGTAAAAAAAGATTTGATGAGTGTGAGAGATTAGCTAATCTTAGTGAAGATTTTATTGATAGTGAATCACGAGGTGAGAGTATAGAGTTTTCTGAAATTTTAGCGATGGAAGAGGAGGGTAGAATTTATGCAAATGATGATGTAAATACTACTAATAAAATCGAAGAAATACTAAAAAATCTCGAAAATTTTGAAAAACTTAATAAAAATTTTAGTTGATTTTTCTAAAAAAAATAAAATAATTTAAATATTTAGCTTAGAAAATCTACATTTCACTTCATATATGTATACATAAAATATGTAATTTTATAATTCTTATGCAAAAATATGAGTTTAAATACAGAAATTATACATTTTTCATTGACAGAAATATATACTTTCGCTATATAATTCATTTAATGAATTAACTCGGAGGTTTTTTTATGAAAAAGACATTAGTAACAATGTTATCTGTTCTCTTAATAGGAAGTTCTTTATTTGCTCAAGGTTCTAAAGAGTCAAAAAGTTCTGACGGTGTAGTAACTTTAACCGGTTATATGCAAATCGATCCAGCTAATCCTCAGTACGAAGGCCACAATGCCGTAATGAGTGCATTTGCAGAAAAATATCCTAATATTAAAATGGATATTGAATATGCAACAGGTGAGGCTTTCCACCAAAAGTTCCAGGCTATGGCAGCATCTAAAAAGATTCCTAATATCTTTACATGTTATGGTGGTGCAAGAACTGCTTATATCCAAGATTCAGGACTTGTTCTTGATTTAAATACTTCTGGATATTTAACACCAGAATTTAAATCACAATTCTCTGATGCAACATTTAAAGCTCAGGGAGAAAATGGTGAATTATGGATGATTCCACCATCTCTTGCAGTATGTCATACAATCTTTGCAAACACTGCTATTCTTAATGAATTAGGTCTAACTTATCCTAAAACTTATGAAGAGTTGTTAGCTCAAATCCCTGTAATTAGAGAAGCTGGTTATTATCCTTTATCTATGGGTAATAAAGACCAATGGGTTGTAAACTCTTGGTTATTATCTCTTCTTGTAGACAGAATTTGTGGACCACAATGGTTTATGGATGCTGCTAAAGGTGAAAACGGTGCTTCTTTCGCAGACCCTCAGTTTGTTAGATGTTTAAGTATCATCAAAGAAATGACTGATAAAGGTTTATTCTCACCTGGTGTAAATCAAATGGGTAATGGAGAGGCGGATCAAGAATTCTATCAACAAAAAAGTGTATATCTAATTGATGGTGGATGGAGATCTGGTGGTATGGATTCTCAACTTCCACTAGAACAGTGCCAAATGATTGAAATGGAAGTACTTCCTGCATTTACTAATGAAGTAAGCTCTAATTCTTCAACAGCAACTCCTTCTGAAGGATTTGGTATTGCTAAGGATATTGAAGGTACTGAAAAAGCAGATGCTGCTTGGAAATTTATCTCATTTTATACAGGTAAAGAAGGTGCTGAAATCTTAGCATCTTATGGTGATGTACCAACTATCAAATTAGATATGAGTAAAATTGAAATGGGCAATATGCAAAAGAAATATGCTCAATTCCAAATGGATCACCCAATGGGTTATGTATTTGATTCAGTAATGAATGGTGAAGGTGTATCTCTTCTTAATGCAAATATTCAAGCTATGATGATGGGAAATAAAGACCCTGAATCTATTGCTAACGAGTATGAAGCTTGGGTAGCTGATAATGATACTAACAGAGAATAATGTTAGCCATTAATTAACATGTACCGCCATATTTTTGTGGCGGTACATTATACTAGGAGAGGAATTAATGATAGAAAATAAAAGTAAAAGATTAAGCTATTTTGGTTTATTGTTACCTGCATTTTTGATTTATATAGCTATAATAATTTTCCCAATTTTTGTAAGTTTTGGATTGTCTTTTACTAAGTGGAAACATTTTCAATTAAAAGGTTTTGTTGGAATTGAAAATTATATTAAAATTATCAAAGATCCAATTTTTCAAATTGCTGTAAAAAATAATTTCAAAATTATGTTAATTTCAGTATTAGGACAAATTCCACTTGGAGTTATATTAGCCTATTTATTATTTAGAAAATGGGTAAAGAAAGACCAATTTTTCCAAATGATTATATTTTTACCAATAACTATTTCTTCAGTTGTTGTCGCTCTTTTATGGAATAGAGTATTTTCACCTGTAGGAATATATACTGAATTTATAAGAAGTATTACAAATAATCCAAATTATGTTGTTAAAATCTTTGAAGACCCAAATAATGCAATTGTTCCAATACTATTTGTACTTCTTTGGCAACATACAAGTTTATATATGATAATCTTTATTGCTAATTTACAGAGAATTCCATCATCTGTTTTTGAAGCTGCAACATTAGATGGTGCAAGCGAAGCTACAATAATATGGAAAATTGTTCTTCCTGAATTAGCTGGAGTAATTTATACTTGTTCTGTTTTAGCAATTTCAGGTTCACTTAAGAGTTTTGATTTAGTATTTGCGATGACAGGCGGTGGTCCTGTTCATTATACATATGTAATGGCTCTCTATTTGTATCAACAAACATTTACATTTAATAATTATGGTTACGGCTCAGCTGTTTCAATAATAATTGTTGTACTAAGTGTAGGTTTTATAACAATTGGTCAGAGAATTTATAAAAATCTACAGAATAAATACGAGTAAGGAGGATTTCATGAGTAATTACAAACGAGAGAAAAAGATCTCTAATGGAACAATAATTTTTTCTTATACATTTCTAATTTTGTTTACACTTATTACTGTGTTTCCTATCATTTGGATGACTTATTCATCTTTTAAATTGATGGGCGATATAATGATTAGTCCTCTCTCATTACCAACAAATCCAACATTAGCAAATTATGCTAAATGTTTTAAATACGGTAATATGGGATATGCTTTTTTTAATAGTGTAATCTATAGCGGTGTATCAACTTTATTTATTGTTGTGTTAAGTTTACAAGCTGGTTTTGCACTAACTAAATTTGGATATAAATCTGCAAAAGTTTATGGAGCTCTATTTACATTAGGATTATTAATTACAGTTAACTCTGTAATAACACCATTGTTTATTATGGAGACTAATACAGGTCTTTATAATACTTATTTAGGTGTCATTCTTCCTTATATTGCATTTGGTTTACCAATGGCTGTTTTAATTGCCACTTCCTATATTAGAGGTATTCCTAACGCATTAGTAGAAGCATCTTTAATTGATGGTGCAACATATAATCAAATATTTTGGAAAATTATATTAATAGTTTCATCCCCTGTAATAGCAACAATTTCTGTTTTAAGTTTTCTTGGAAACTGGAATGAATTTTTAATGGTATTTACATTAACAAGTGGTGAAAATATGAGAAGTTTACCAGTGAGCATTAACTCTTTTGCTGGAAGATTAAATCAGGATTATGGGTTGCAGTTTGCAGCTTTAGTTATAGGAACAATTCCAATGTTTATTTTCTATTTGGTAGCACATAATGCATTAATAGAAGGTTTTGGAGAAGGAGCTTTGAAAGAATAATGGATACAAAATTAGAAATTTGTTTAGAAAATATAGAATCAATTCAGGCCGCCGAGGAAGCGGGAGCAGATAGAGTAGAATTCTGTTCAGATTTATTTGAAGGTGGTTTAACTCCATCTTTAGGAATGTTCAGAGTTGCAAGAAAACACTGTTCAATTGATATGAATGTGATGATTCGACCAAGAGGTGGTGATTTCTGTTATAGTGATCTTGAATTTGAAACTATGCTTGAGAATACACGAATCTTTAAAGAAGAAGGCGCTAATGCAATAGTTTTTGGTATTTTAGACCAAAATGGTGAGATTGATATTGTTAGATCTAAGAAACTTATCGAAGTTGCAAGACCTTTACCCGTAACTTTCCACAGAGCCATTGATATGAGTAATGATGCAATTAGGTCCATGAAAAAGTTAATAGATCTTGGTGTAGATAGAGTTCTTACAAGTGGGTTAGAACCAACGGTTATGGAAGGAATTATTACTTTAAAAGAAATGATTAAAGTCGCAAAGGATGATATAATAGTAATGCCAGGATGCGGAATAAATGAAAGAAATTTTTCATATATTAAGCAAACCTTGCAGGCTAAGGAATATCACGTTTATTTGCCAGAGGCTAAAACTTCTAAAATGATTTATAAACCAAATCATATTTATATGGGTGGAACATTAAGGCAAGAAGAGTTCTTATTGACTCAAACTAGTCGTGATAGAGTATCAACAATAAAAGGACTCTAATTAATGGCAAATGGGAAATACCAAAAAGTTATTAATAATTTTTTAATATTACAAACACTTAAATCCAAACATCTTTCTAGAAAAGAATTATCAGTTGAGCTTGGGTTACAAGCATCTACAGTGACTTATGCAATCTCAAGATTGAAGGCTGAAGGACTGATTGATGAAATTGGGGAGGATGCTAATCAAGGAATGGGCAGAAAAAGAACATTACTTGGTATACGTGGAGATTTTGGGTGTGTTTTTGGTATAGAATTATTAGTTAATCATTTTAGTGCTTCAATTTTAGATATTAATGGGAAAGTTTTGTTTGAAATTTCCCAAGACTTTGAGAATATAGAAAATATTAAGGCATATGCTACTGTAGAAAGATTTGAACAATTACTTAATTATGTTTTATCTTTTTTAGAAGAAAAGGCACAGGGGCTTAATATTATTGCTGCATGTATAGCAATTGCAGGAACAGTAGATTCTACAGGTTATAACATTAATTCTAGTTGGACTCAGGGATTGAGAGACTATAAAGGATTAGATTTTATTAAAAAATTTAACTATCCAATCTTTTTTGAAAATGATGCAAATTGTGGGGCTTATAGTCACTTAAATTCAAGTGATGATACTTTTTTATATACCTTGGTACAACAATATCCAAATGGTCAATATCCAGAGGGGGTTCCTCCTGTTGGAATTGGTATTGGTGTTGTAATTGATGGAAAATTAAGACGAGGCTTTAATCATAGAGCTGGTGAATTCAATAGTTTTTTATATCGTGGTGATGTCTATGATAAACAATTAGCCCTATCAAATGTAGAACTTGCACAATTAGAAAGTGATGAAGAGTTATTAAAGCAATTTTTAATAGAATTGTTTGGAAACCTATTTTTTGTTGAAAGTGTAATTGATCCAAGAATAATTTACTTAGGTGGTTCTCTTGGCAAGTGGAAAAAAATATCTAAAAGAATCTTAGATACTGAATTTAAAAATAGTAAATATTTAGGAGACCATAATACTTTTGTATTTATTGATCCCACTCAGGGTGATGTCTCAAAGGGTGCTGCTTTGTTAGTACTTAATCATTTATTTACTCTTCCAAAAGCCACAATTAAAAAAAAGGAATGGGTTTCTCTAGAATCACGTTTAATAAGTGATATATAAAGGAAAAATTTATGAAAAAAAGAGTATTAGTTGGTGGACTTCATCATGAATCTGATACATTTAATCCAATTATTACATCAAAAGATGATATATGGGTTTTTCGTGGACAAGAGTTAATTGAGCATAAAGATAAATCATCAATTTCTGGAATTATTAAAACCTTGCTTGATGCTAATTATGAAGTTGTTCCAACACTTGTAGCTCGAGCAGTACCTAATGGAGAGTGGGATAAAGATTAT
The DNA here is from genome assembly GCA_963678765.2 of Sphaerochaetaceae bacterium. Lineage (GTDB taxonomy): Bacteria > Spirochaetota > Spirochaetia > Sphaerochaetales > Sphaerochaetaceae > Pleomorphochaeta. The sequence continues at coordinate 227,371 of CAXXVM010000004.1, forward strand.
TATTTATCTCTTAAAGAAGAACTTCTTGAGGGTATAAGAAAGGCCGGAGAATTAGATGCTCTTTGTCTTTCTCTACATGGTTCAATGAGAGTTCAAGGTATTGGCGAGGCTGAAGGAGACTTATTAGAATCAATTAGAGAAATACTTCCTAATATTTTAATTATATCATCCCTTGATATGCATGCAACAATTACAAAAAGAATGATAAGTAATTGTAATGGCTTTGTAGGTTATAAGTGTGCTCCACATACAGATACCTTTGAAACAGGAGTTCATGCTGCTAAGATGACAATTGATTGTCTTGAAAATTCATTTACTCCTTTTATGAGTGCTGTCCATATTCCATTTATTGTGGCTGGAGAACAGAGTGAAACATCAGTTGAGCCAATGAAAAGTTATACAGATCTACTTCGTTCCTATGAGCGTGGGAATATAATGGCATCCTCTATTTTATTAGGATTCCCTTGGGCTGATACTGAAGAAAATGGTGTTAGTACTCTTGTTGTTTCAAAAGAAAGTCAAAAAGAAGCTGATGAAAAAGCTATGGAATTAGCCAATAATTTCTGGAATAGAAGAGGTGATTTTGGATTTTATAACGAAACAAGAACTCCTGAAGATACTCTTCTAGAAACAAAGAAAAGTATCGATAATGATATTTATCCTGTTGTTATTTCTGATTCAGGAGATAATCCAACTGCAGGCTCCTCACAAGATGTTACTAATTTTTTAAAATTAATAATTAGCGATAAATACTTTAATGTTTTAAATCCTCCACTTGTGTATCAAGCTATTTATGATAAACAAGTTGTAGAAGAGGCTATTAATGTTGGAATAGGGGGACACTTAGTGACATCTCTTGGTGCTAAGTATGATAGTATAAAAAGTACTCCAATTAAAATTAATGCTCTTGTTAAAAATATTAGTAAGAATTTTAAGAGTGCTGAAAACTGTGATGTTGTATTGTTAGATGTTGAAGGTGTTGATGTTATTGTTACAAATAAACACGTTGGCTGCTATGACCCTGAAATGATGCGCTATGTTGGAATTGAGCCTAATTCTTTAAAAGCAATAGTAGTAAAATTAGGATATCTTGAACCTGAAATCAGAGCCATTTCTAAAAGGTCTATTATGGCATTAACAAATGGTTCTTCCGATGAATTATTTGAAAGATTAGAGTATAAAAAAATGAAACGTCCAGTTTATCCACTTGATGGTGATTTTGAGGCTGACTTAGTATATATAAAATAATATAAAGTTAACATTAATTATTTAAATTATATGGGAATCAAAATTTTATAGATAAATCTGTGAAATTTATGGTTCCTTTTTATATCAAAAAAAAGATAAAAAAAGAGTTACTGCAAAAATGCAGTAACTCCTGTTACAGACTAAAAAAAATTATTTTATTGGTGGTGTAACTAACATATCTTTTAAGTAAGGTTTTTTCTTAAGGTTTTCAACTAAACCTCTAGCTCTTGCCTTATTTACATAAGATGGATCTTCAAAGCTATAGTGGAAGTTAGTGTGAACATCATATTCACCTTCCATCAATGCATAAGCATCTTCTGTGATTACTAATTCTTCATCAGTTGGAATAACATAGATTCTTGAAGGAGAATCAGGAGTACTGATATCAAATTCACCATTTCTACAACGACATTTATCATTCTTTTCTACATCAAGTTTGATTCCGAAGTTTTCAAGACCTGCTACAGCTTGACGTCTGATATGTTCGCCCATTTCGCCAACACCTGCTGTAAAGATAACAGCATCAACTCTTCCTAATAGTGCTGCATAAGAACCAATATATTTTTTAATTCTTCTACATTCCATCTTTATGCCAAGTTGAGCTCTCTTATCGCCTTCTTCTGCAGCTGAATGTACATCACGACGGTCACTCATTCCACAAATACCAACTAAACCACTTTTTTTGTTAAGTTGTGTATCCATTTCAGAAGCACTCATGCCAGTTTTGTTCATTACATAAGGAAGAATAGCTGGATCTAAATCACCAGATCTTGTTCCCATTACTAAACCTTCTAATGGAGTTAAACCCATTGAAGTATCAATACATACACCATTTTTAACTGCACAAACAGATGCGCCATTACCAATGTGACAAACAATAACGTTTGTATCTTTATTTTCTTTGCCTAAAAGAACTGCTGCTCTTTTTGCACAATAAAGATGAGATGTACCGTGGAAACCATAGCGTCTAACATTAAGATCTGTGTACCATGAATAAGGAACTGCATACATGTATGCTTCCTCAGGCATAGTTTGGTGCCAAGCTGTATCCATTACGATTGCATGTGGTACGTTTGGCATTACTTTTCTAGCAGCTTCAATACCCATAATGTTTGCAGGCATGTGAAGAGGACCAAGTGGAATTAATTCTTTTAATTCTGTTAATACTTCATCATCAACAATAGCTGATTTTACAAATGTTTCACCACCGTGTAGAACTCTGTGGCCTACAGCACCAATTTGTGAAAGATCTTCAATAACACCATATTCAGTATCTACTAACATCTTAATGATTAGTTCGATAGCCTCTTTATGAGTTGGGGAAGAAAATCTTGCAGTATATTCCTCTTTACCAGTCGCTTTGTGTTCAATGGTAGAGTACTCGAGTCCGATTCGTTCAACAACGCCTACTGCTAGTACATCTTTGTTTGTCCAGTCGTATACCTGGTATTTAGCGGAAGAGCTTCCGCAATTGAGGGTTAGAATCACCATATTATTATGTGCTCCTTAAGTTAGTTTTATTTATATAATTTTAATAATAAATTGTTATTTTATGAGTGGGCAAAAGCCAACGGAATTATATTATAATGATTATAATAAATGTTTCAAGCAAAATAGCCATTATTTTTGTTAAGTTATTATGAATAAAATCAAAATTTGTTTTTTTATCTTATTTTTTGTTTATAAATGTGTTTTTGCCTCAAAAAGTGTTGCAATTGCAACTAACTATTATAATAATAATTTTTCTCTTGAAGTGATAAATGACACTGATAAAATGAAATTAACTCTTGTAGATAAGAAAAACGTAATAATTAATACTCTTTATGTTAAAAATGAACTATTGCAGATAAAAAAAGGTAAAGCGATTAATGCAAAAAAACTAAAATCTGGATTTAGTTCTAATGTTTATGCTACTTTTAATTTTAATGGTTTCCAATTATATACTTTACTTCCATCTCTAGGTGATAATCTTTATGGAATAAGTGGATTTAACTATACAAAGTCTAATCTATCTTTTGACTTCTCAATTTTTGAATCAAAAGAGAAAAACAATTTAATAACTAAGAAAAGTTATTATATAAATTATTCTACTTTAAAGGATATGAAAAAAGGTTTTCTGTATATATTTTCAGTAAAGACAGATTTTTTAGACATAAGATCAGAGATTGTATCATCAAGTAGAGGATTTTACTTTAGCAATACAATGAGTTTTATTTATAAGAATTTATCACTTAGCTTTGAGAATCAAAATTTAAATTATAAATACAATTTTATTTTAAATATTAATTTTGGTGAAGCTAAGCTGAAAGTTGATGATAAAATATATAAAGAGAGTCCTTTCTCAGGAAAAGGAAGTGCTAGAGATTACATATTAAGTTCAAGTATAAATAAAAGTATTAATCAGAATTTAGCTTTAGGTTATAAAATTAAATCTATCAAGATAACGTATGATGAATGCATAAAATTTGATGAAAATTTAGATAGGAGTGCTTCCTCTGATATTTATTTTATTATTTCTTTGATTAGAAAGCCCTCCGATTTAATAAATATTAAGTGTGGCTATACTTCTAATAAGATATTGCTTGAACTAAAAATTAATTCATTGAAATTAGGATATAAGAATAAAGAACTCTATAGTATATTTGAATTCAAAAATCGACAAAATAACTTACTATTTACATTTAAATACCAACTAAAGAAACATTTAGATATTGGCTTTAAATACTATTTTTAGATTAATTAAAATCTCCTAGTAATTCAATTTCATATTCTAGTTCTACACCAGTTTTTTTTGCAACCTCATCCTTACATATTTGAGCCAATTTATAAATGTCAGAACTTGTAGCATCTTTGTAATTAACTATCAAATTAGCATGTTTAGAAGATACCATTGCACCACCATATGTTTTACCTTTTAAACCAATAGAATCAATCAGTTCTCCAGCTGTATATTTTCCAACAGGGTTTTTAAAAATGCAACCTGCACTAGCATAATCAAATAAACCTCTATCTTTTCTTTGCTTCTTAATAATTGTTTGTCCATCACGGACTTTTTTGAAACTTTCATTAGAATTAGAGAGAGAGAATCCAACTTCAAATATTAGGCAGTCTTTCATATCTTGAAATGTACTATAGCGATATCCAAAGTTTAAAACCTGAGAGCCCATTCTATGGGTTTTTCCATCATAGGTTACATAATCAACATAAAGTAAATGATCGCTTATAAAATTATTGTTGGCTCCAGAATTACCACGAACAGCACCACCTATTGAACCAGGTATTCCAGATAGACCTTCAAGTCCTAACATACCATCATCAAGTGTAATACTTATTGCTTTTTCAACGCTCATTCCTGCTCTGCAACAAAATAAATTGCCTTTTGTTGAAAATCTAGATAAATGTTGTGTTCTAATTACAAGACCTTCGATTCCTTTATCACTTATTAGTACATTAGAACCTGCTCCCAAAATTGTAATCTTTAGATTATTTTCTCGTGCAAAATTTAGCGATGCTATTAGTTCTTCGAATCGTCCTGGTGTTGAAAGGTATTGTGCCTTACCACCTGTTCCCATGCTAGTTAATTTGCTCAAATCTACATCTTTTTCAATTATATCTTCAAACTTGATTTTTTCATCTTGATAGCTTACATTATTATCCATAAATTTATTTTAGCAATGAATATTGGATTGAGCAATAAAAATCGCATTTTTATTTGTTTTAATTCATAATATTGAGTATAATAATATTAATTAAGGGCAAGAATAGGGATAACATAAATTCTTATTCTTCAATATTTTGAGGTACAAATGAAAATTTCACTATATAATACGATGGGTAGAACAATACAAGAATTTAAACCAATTAATGAAGATTCAGTAGGTTTTTATGCTTGTGGACCAACTGTATATAACTATGCACATATTGGTAATCTTAGAACATTTATCTTTGAAGATATTCTAAAAAGAGAATTAACTCATTCAGGGTATAATGTTAATCATGTTATGAATATTACTGATGTTGGTCATCTAACCGGTGATGGTGATGATGGTGATGATAAACTTGCAAAAACTGCAAAAGAAACTGGTAAAAGTGCAATGGAAATTGCAAAATTTTATACAGCTGCTTTTAAAAAAGATTTTAATGCTTTAAATATGATTGAACCTAATACTTGGTGTAAGGCAACAGACCATATTAGTGACATGATTAAATTAATACAGAGATTAGAAAAAGGCGGACATACCTACCAAAGTGGTGGTAATGTTTATTTTTCAATTGATACATTTCCTGAATATGGTAAATTAGCTTCACTTAAGATGGATGATTTACAAGTAGCCGTAAGAGATGATGTTAGTGAAGATTTGAATAAAAAGAATCCTAAAGATTTTGTTCTTTGGTTTACAAATAGTAAATTTGGAGAACAACAGATGATGTGGGACTCTCCATGGGGTAGAGGTTATCCAGGATGGCATATCGAGTGTTCAGCTATGAGTATGAAATATCTTGGTGAATCATTTGATATTCACACAGGTGGCGTTGATGCTATTCCTGTGCACCATACAAACGAAATTGCACAAGCTGAGGCAGCAACAAATCACAAATGGGTTAATTATTGGATTCATGGTGAATTTCTTTTAACCGATAGTGGTAAAATGAGCAAAAGTAAAGGTGAATTCTTAACACTTCAGTTACTTATTGATAAGGGTTATGATCCTATGGATTATAGATACTTTGTATTGGGTGGCCACTATAGAACTCAAATTAAATTTAGTTTTGATACTCTTGATATTGCCAGAAAAAATAGATTGTCTATTGTCTCTAGAATTCAGGAAATGTTAGATAATGGTGCAAAAAAAATCGAAATCACAAGTGAAAATGCAACTTCATTAGCACAAGAATTTGATGAATCATGTGCTAGTAATTTAAATATGCCAAAAGCTTTAGCTGTTCTATGGAAGACATTAAAGAGTGATAAAATTAGTGATAGTGAAAAATATTCTCTAGTTTTATATTTTGATCAAGTATTAGGTCTAAGATTTGAAGAAGTAAAGAAAAGCGAAAAAGAAGAGCTTAGTGATGAACTTGAGTCATTATTAATAGAAAGAACTCAGGCTAAGAAAAATAGAGATTTTGGTAGAGCTGATGAGATACGAGATGAACTAGATAAACTTGGATATGTTGTTAAAGATACAGCAAAAGGACCTGTTTTATCAAAAAAGTTGTAACCAATACTAATAAGGGTTGTTAAACACTATGAAGATTCAAAGTAATGATGAGCGCGACTTTAGAGAAGTTTATGAGCTTGTATTTCCTATGGTATTTAAAGTTTCAAACAATATCGTAAGAAATCCAGATAGAGCTGAAGAACTTTGTCAGGAAGCGTTTACAAGATTTTTTGATCAAGGGAAAACGTTCCCTTCAATCAATGATGCGAAGTACTGGTTAATAAGGGTAACTAAAAATTTATCTATCAATGTAGTTAAACGTAAGAGTCGTGAAATTAAGATGATAGAGAAAGTAAAGAAAGAACCTAAAGTAAAAATGAAAACTGGTGAGGATTTGTTAATTGAAGATCAAGTTTGTATAGAAGTACGTGATGCTATTGCAAAACTTCCTGAAAAGTTAAGAGTTGTAATTACATTAAAGACTTATACTGATCTTGATTATAAAGGAATCGGAGAGACTCTTAATATTTCAGAAAGTAATGTTAAGGTTAGGGTCTTTAGAGCGAGAAAAACGCTCGAAAAGATTTTGAATGAAGATCAGGAGTAATGTATGTGTTTAGATGATGCACTATTAAATTCTTATTTAGATGGAGAGTTGCTTGAGCCTTGGAAAACCCAAGTTGAAGAACACCTCTCATATTGTAATGGTTGCCAAATGCGATTAGAACAGTTAAGAAATCTTGATGACAAAATGAAAAGTGCTACACTTTGTGAAGATGAAATAGCTATGAGAGCAGATAGGGTAATGTCTTTCTTTGAAAAGAACAGATTTGATGAGCCCAAAAAGCAAAATCTTTTTAGCCGAAAAATACAATTGAATTTGGTGCCAGCATTAATTACAAGTGCCGCTGCCTTTGTTGTTGTTTTCATTGGTTCTTTTGTTTTATTTAATTCTAACAATCAACAAACCAGTGAAATATTACCTGAGGTTATGATGCCGCTTGAATCATCACAAGTTCAACAAGTTAGTAATGAAGTATCCACAAGTCTCGATGATTATACTTTACCAGAAATAATTCATTATTTAGACTCTCAAGGATATATTGTTACACTTGAGGTAAAGACTCCTCAACTAATAGATAATTAACAACCTTTATTCTATTAATTAATATAAAAAGATCTTAACTTTAATGATTTTATTTGAGTTGAGATTTTTTTTTGTAAAAAAGTAAATATTTTTATTTATATATGTAACCTTTTTGCATTTCATTTGATATTTGTTGTATGACGAAAAAGATAATACTAAGTTTATTAATTATTATTAGCCTTGTAGCCTGTAGTGATAAGAATTACATAACCGGTCAAATTGGACCATCCCGAGGTATTGTATTTAATATTGATGGGAATAATGTTGAAGCTATTGTCTATACTTCAATGGATTCAGCTGATTATGATGAAGCTATAAAAATTAGTAATGATTATGAGGTTCAGAGTAGTTGGAATAAAGTTTATTCGGATTATAGATTACCAACTGATGAAGAACTCTCAGTTATCTCTCAAAATAAATATTTTGCAGCACTAGATGAACCTGCAACTGATTATTTATGGAGTGAGGGGTCAAATACTCAGTATAATTTTAAAACCAAAAAAGTTGTGGACAACGAATCTTCAGCATCTCTTTTATTAGTTCGAGACATTAATTAATAAAAGCATCCGAAAAAAATTGGGCTTCAAGTTTTGATAAGGGCTATCAATCTTGGAGTCCTTTCTATTTCTATATAATACAAAGATTACATATTTTATTAATTTATCAATTATTTAGTTGTTAACAATTAGTCTTTTTGTTAATATGTCCCTAATTAATGTTTAGTAGGAGGCAGTTATATTCATGAAAGCAGTAGAATTAAAAAAAGCTTATGATCCTAAAGATTTTGAGGACAGAATATACGCAGATTGGAAGAATAATGGAATGTTTAGCCCTAAGGCTGAAGATAATGAAAATGGGGAACACTTCTCTATAGTTATGCCACCTCCAAACGTCACAGGTATCCTTCATATGGGTCATGCTCTAAATAACTCATTGCAAGATATTTTAATAAGATATTACAGAATGAAGGGATTACCAACTCTTTGGGTTCCAGGAACAGACCATGCTGGTATTGCAACTCAAAATATTGTTGAGAGACAGTTGAAAAAAGAAGGTCTACGTCGTCAAGATTTAGGACGTGATAAATTCTTAGAAAGAACATGGGAAGTTAAAGATCGCCACCATGATATAATTGCAAATCAACTTGAAAAAATTGGTACATCTTGTGATTGGGAACATGAAAGATTTACCATGGATGAGGGGTTATCAAAAGCAGTTAGAGAATGTTTTGTAACTCTATATGAGAAAGACTTAATTTATAAAGGTGAATACCTAGTTAACTATTGTCCTCATTGTGGAACAGCATTAGCAGATGATGAGGTAGAACACAGTGAAGAAGCTGGTAAATTATATGATGTACTTTATCCATTTAGTGATGGCTCAGGTAGCATAACAATTGCTACAACTCGTCCTGAAACTATGTTTGGTGATATTGCAGTTGCAGTTAATCCAGAGGATGAAAGATATAAAGATCTCGTTGGAAAATGGGTAAATCTACCTTTAACAGACCGTAAAATACAAATTATTGCAGATAGTTTTGTATCTTTAGAGTTTGGTACTGGTATGGTAAAAATTACCCCAGCACACGATCCTAATGACTGGGAATGTGGTAAAAGACATAATCTTGAAGTTATCAATGTTTTAAATCCTGATGGCACTCTTAATGATAATTGTCCTGAAAAGTACAGAAACATTCAAGCCTTTGATGCTAGATCTATGGTTGCTGCAGATTTAAAAGAACAAGGTTTCCTTGTAAAAGAAACTGAACATAATCACGAAGTTGGTCACTGCTATCGTTGTCACACAATTGTAGAACCTTATTTGTCTGAACAATGGTTTGTTTCAATGAAATCAATGGCAGATAATGCTTTAGCTGCATGGAAAGATGGTGATGTAAACTTCTATCCTAAAAAATGGGAAAATACATACGCACACTGGTTAACTTCTATTAAAGATTGGTGTATTTCACGTCAACTTTGGTGGGGACATAGAATTCCTGTATGGTATTGTGAAGACTGTGGAGAAACTATTGTTGCAAGAGAAGATCCAACAGAATGTCCTAAATGTGGTTCAAAACATTTGAGACAAGAAACTGATGTTCTTGATACTTGGTTTAGTTCTTGGTTGTGGCCTTTCTCAACATTAGGTTGGCCTGAGAAAACTGTAGACTTTACTAGATTCTTTCCAACTTCAACACTTGTAACAGGTTATGATATCATTTTCTTCTGGGTAGCTAGAATGATTATGGCATCTCTTGAATTTGTTGGAGATGTTCCATTTAAAGATATTTATATTACAGGTCTTGTACGTGATAAAACAGGTAGAAAGATGAGTAAGAGCCTTGGTAACGGTATTGATCCTATTAAAGTAGTAGATGAGTACGGTTCAGATGCAATGAAGTTCACACTCTCTTATATGGCAACACAAGGTCAAGATATTTTAATTGATATGGATTCATTTAAATTTGGTTCTCGTTTTGCAAATAAAATTTGGAATGCTACAAGATTCTTATTAATGAACATGGAAGATAGAAATCTTCTTGAAATGAGTGATATTGAACTAGATGTATTTGATAAATGGATTTACTTCAGATTAAATGAAGCTGCTAAAAAAGTTGAAGAGTCTATGAAAAACTATAGATTTAACGATGGTGCTGCAGCTGTATATGATTTCTTCTGGAATGACTTCTGTGACTGGTATGTAGAAGCTTCAAAACCAAAAATGTATAGTGATGATGAAAATGTTAAGGATAAGACCATAACAATTTTATTAGATTTATTAGCTGAATCAATGAAACTTATGCATCCTTATATCTCATTTATGAGTGAAGAAATTTATTCTAAACTTCCTAATACTGAGGGTAATGTTATTAATGCAGAATATCCTGTATGGAGTGAAGATAGAAATTACACTGCTGAAAATGAATTAGTAAAGAATCTTCAAGAAGTTATTAAAGGCGTTAGAGGTCTTAGAGGTGAATTACAAATTTCACAAGAGAAAAAGATCAAATGTATTGTAAGAGTTGACGTTGCAGATGCTAAGAGTGAATTCCTAAAAAATCAAATTGATTTATTAAAGATATTCATTAATGCTAATGAAGTAATTATTGATAGTGATAAATCATCAGATATTAGTGGTGCTGTTCCTGTAGCAGGTTCTGGTTTTGAATCATTTGTATTTGTTAAAGATGCAATTGATGTAGAGAAAGAAATTGCAAAACTTGAGAAAGAAATTGCAAAGGCTGAAAAGAACCTAAGTAATACAGGGAGAAAACTTTCTAATGAGAAGTTTGTCAACAATGCTAAAAAAGAAGCTGTTGATAAAGAATTATCAAAGAAAGTTGAATTTGAAGAAGTTATAGCAAAGAGTAATAAGCATATCGCATTGTTAAAAACTCTATAATATAAAATTATAAAATTTAAAAGACAATCTTTGTATAATAACTTTGATTGTCTTTTTTTGTTCTTAAAATATACAAAAAAATATCTACTAGAAAAACTAGTAGATACTTGACTTAAAATAGAACTATCTACCGTTAGTAGATTTTAAAGCTCCATTGTTAATACGTCTGATAATATAACCTTCTTTAACAGGTTTATCAGTTTTAAGATATTGAACTTTACCATGATCAATTTGATCAATCTCTTCAAAATCAGAATTTAAAAGAGTGTAGGTACTATCTTCGATATTTAATACATCAGGACCTATATAATCAATAGTTTGGCCTTTTCTAACTTGGAATCTTACATCTAAAGACCAAATTCCAGGTTTAACTTCTTTATCAATTATACCAATGAATAGGTAATTTCTCTCATATCCATCAGATGTTGGAACATCAATATTATCATCATCAGTTTTATTAAAGAAGAATCCTGTAGAATACTTTCTATGACTAATATTAAATAAATCCTTTCTGTATTCAGATAATTCAGGAGATTTATCAATTGCCTTTCTATATGCTCTTGTAACAACAGCATCATAATAAAGACTCTTCATTCTTCCTTCAATCTTTAAGCTACTAACACCTGCATCAATTAATTCATCAACATGATCAATCATACAAAGGTCTTTACTACTTAAAATAGTTGTAAAACCATCTTGCTCACTGATAGTGTTATATTCACCAGGTCTCTCACTCTCTTCAAGGGCTAAAGTTTCACTAGCTAATACTTTTTCAAGATTATCATTAGCAACTAGTTTATAGTTCCATCTACAAGAGTTAGCACATTCACCTTGGTTTCCGGATCTATTACTAAAATATGAAGATAATAAACATCTACCACTGTATGACATACACATAGCACCATGAACGAATGTTTCAATTTCCATATCAGGTGCAGCTTGTCTTATATCTTTAATATCTTCTATTGAAGCTTCTCTTCCGAGAATAACTCTAGAAAAACCAATTCTCTGATACATCTTTACTGCACTAGAGTTTAGACAACTAGCTTGAGTTGATAAATGAATCTCTCTATCAGGCATTGCAGTTTTAAGAATATCAAAAGCACCAATATCAGATACAATGAAAGCATCAAATGGCCAAGTTTTTAGATCTTCAACTTGCATCTTCAAACTTTGGATTTGATCTTCGTGGAATAAGATATTTAATGCACAGTATAATTTCTTTCCTGTTTCTTTCTTTAACTTTGCTAGTTCTTCTTTTTGTTCGAAATCTATATTTCTTGCATTTGCTCTTAGTGAGAATTTAGGTAATCCCATATAAGCAGCATCTGCACCAAATGCAAATGCTGTTTTTAATTTTCTAAGGTCTCCTGCTGGGCTTAAAAGCTCAACCATTGATGGCCTCCTTGACGGCTATTGAAACAGCTTTGCTAATTAGCTCTATCTGTTCATTTTTCTTAGTTTTGTCTTCGACTATAATAGGTCTAACAGCATCCTTGTCATTAGGGAATACAATCTTAAGTACTTCTGAAACATCAGATACAGTGTGGAAATTAATTCCCTTTGTTACAGTCTCATCAAGTTTATCTAAATCTCTCTTATTCTCTTGAGGAATAATAATATCTTTAATTTTATTTCTCTGAGCTGCAAGTACTTTTTCTTTTAATCCACCAATAGGCATTACTTTACCCATTAAGGAAATCTCACCAGTCATAGCTGTGTTCTTCATCATTACTTGATTTGTAATTAAAGAGAATAGTGCAGTTGTCATTGTAACACCAGCACTTGGACCATCCTTCTTTATCGCTCCTTCAGGAACATGAAGATGAACATCATGAGTTTCAAACCAATTATAGTCAATTCTTAATTCATTGCAATGGCATTTTAGGTAGGTGTAAGCAATTTTTATACTTTCTTGCATAACATCACCAAGTTGGCCAGTTAATTTCAAATTTCCATTTCCTTTTGAAGCTTGAGCTTCAATTGCAAGTGTATCACCACCCATGCTTGTCCAAGCAAGACCAACAGCCATACCAGGCTTGTCAGCAACAATTTTAGTTTCATCTGTAAAATATGGAATACCTAAGTATTCTGTTAACATATTATTGTCAATTTTAACAGGTTTTTCTAAATCTGGATTTTCAAGAAGCTTAACTGCAACTTTTCTTTCAATTTTCTTAATATTTTTCTCAAAGTTTCTAACTCCAGCTTCTCTAGAGTATTCTTCAGCAATCTTTTTAAGAATTGATGGAGTAAACTTTATATCATCTTTTGTTAAACCATTTGCTTCAAGAGATTTAGGTACTAAATATTTTTTACCAATTTGAACTTTTTCCTCTGATGTATACCCACCAACCTCAATTAATTCCATTCTATCTAATAGAGGTTCAGGAATACCACTGATTGAGTTTGCTGTTGCAATAAACAATACATGTGATAGATCAAAAGGTAGGTCTAAATAGTTATCTCTGAAGTTTGTATTCTGTTCAGGATCTAGTACTTCTAATAAAGCAGATGCAGGATCTCCTTGATAGGATTGTCCCATTTTATCAATTTCATCAATTAGGAAAAGAGGATCATTTGTCTTACAAACTTGTAAGCCCTTAACAATCTTACCTGGTATAGCACCAACATAAGTTCTTCTATGACCTTTTATTTCACTCTCATCTTTCATACCACCGACACTAAATCTGAAGTATTCCTTCTTTAATGCTGAGGCAATTGATTTACCAATACTTGTTTTACCAACACCAGGTGCACCTACTAAACAAACAATTGCACCCTTATCACTATTTGCTAACTGACGAACAGCTAAGAATTCTAGAATCCTTTCTTTTACGTCCTTCATGCCATAGTGGTCTCTATTTAAGATTTTTCTAGCACTTGTTATTGAATAGTTTCTTTTACTAGCAGGAGCCCAAGGAAGAGATACAATGTTCTCAATGTATGATCTTGAAATGTTAAACTCTGGGCTTATCATCTCAATACCATTTAACTTATTCATTTCATCAACAACTTTTTCTTGTACTTCTTTTGAGAAGTATTTGAAAACTTTTTTGATATCTAATCTAAGTTTATCTAGAACCTGTTGTTTAGGATTACTAGATACACCAAGTTCATTTTGAATAGTTTTTAATTCTTGTCTTAAGAAATATTCTCTTTGGTTTTTCTCAACTCTTTTGTTAACTTTATTTAATATATTTTTTTGAATCTTAGTGATTTCTTGTTCATTCTTTATATAGACAAGAAGTTTTTCAATTCTTTCTCTAATATTCAAACACTCAAGTAAGTCTTGTTGATCATCTCCATCCATATCAAGAGACGATGCTAAGAAATCAGATAGTTTACCTGGATCTTGAATATTAACCATATTAAGTTTTAGTTGTTCAGAAAGCATAGGATCTGATTCACTTAAGTTTTTAACCTCAAAGAATAATTGACGTGTCCATGGAATAAGTTCTTCATTATTATATGGCTCATCTTCTATGTAAGTAACTTCAGCTATAGTGTATTCACCACTTTCTAGGAATTTATCAACTTTAAATCTTTTTGTTGTAGATATAAAAATATGAATACCACCATCAGGAAGTTTTATTTTTTTTACTATCTTTGCAACGGTACCAATTTTATATAAATTCTCTTCATTATATGTTTCGTTTTCTTCAATAGATTTGCTAAGTATTAAACCAATGTTATTACCATGTAGCATTGCCTGATTAACTATCTTTTTGTCTTGATCATCTGTGAACATCAAATGTGTAAGTAGCCCTGGAAAAACAGGGGTAGGACCAACGGGCAAAATAAATAGATTAGATGGCAATGTTTCTTCTGCTATCGTTAGATCTTTTTCATTCATGTAGTTTCCTCCGGAAATTCTTTTATTAAAAGTAATCAAATAATTGTGAATTGGGTAGTGTCTGAGAGCATTTTTTTCAATAAATTTCTAAAAAAAAGGATTATTATTATTAATTTCATGCTATTTTGATAGGAATTTAACAAATTGACTATAATTTTTTAAAATGAATTCAACTTATTAATAAAATAAATGCAAAAACACGATTACTATTTTCAACTATATTATTGCATAATTTTAATATTTTTTGCATCAGTATTTGTTTAAATTTTCAATATAATTGTAAAAAATGGAAAAATAATTGTAAATTTCATAGTTAATTCTTGATAAGATATAAAAATATAAAAATTTATAAAATTTACTAAATAAAGTGTTGCAATTTGTTGCATTTGTGTTATTATTAAATCACTAAATCCCTTGGAGGTTTAATAATATGGATAGTAAGTTAATAGTAATAGCAATTGGTGGTAACTCTTTAATTGAGGATGCCAAACACGTAACAGTAACAGCTCAATATGAAGCTGCAAGAAAAACAGCAGAACATATCGCTAAATTAGTAAAAGATGGACACAGAGTAGTTATCGCTCATGGTAACGGTCCTCAAGTTGGTTTTATTTTACTAAGAGCAGAACATTCAAAAGATATCTTACACTCAGTTCCATTAGATTCTTGTGTAGCTGATACACAGGGTGCAATTGGTTATCAATTACAAATGGCACTTGATAATGAATTTACAAAAGCTGGAATCAAAAATAAAGTAGCAACAGTAGTTACTCAAGTTGAAGTAGCTGATGATGATCCTTCATTCCAAAATCCAACAAAACCTATTGGTAGTTTCATGGAAGAAGCTGATGCTAAAAATAGAATGGAAACTCAGGGCTGGAAATGTGTTGAAGATTCAGGTAGAGGTTGGAGACGTGTTGTAGCTTCCCCTAAACCAAAAGCTATTGTTGAATTAGATACAATTAGAACACTTGGTGATAATGGTTTAACTGTTATTGCAGCAGGTGGTGGTGGTATCCCTGTAGTTAGAGATGCAAATGGTTACCTAACAGGTAGAGAAGCTGTTATTGATAAAGATTTAGCTGCTGCATTAATGGCAAAACAATTAGGTGCAGATCTATTTGTTATTTCAACTGCAGTTGAAAAAGTTTGTCTTAACTTCGGTAAACCAAACCAAAAGACTCTTAACACAATTACAACTAAAGAAGCTAAAGAATATATGGCAGAAGGTCACTTTGCACCAGGTTCTATGCTTCCTAAAGTACAAGCTGTTGTTGACTTTGTTGAATCAACTGGTAACATGGGCTTAATTACTGATCCTTCAAACATCTATGGTGCACTCCATGGTGATAAGGGTACTAAAATCGTTAAATAATACACTCCTGTATAATAATATTTTGCTGGGCTATCTCGTGAGGGGTAGCCCTTTATGTGTATAAATCTTGATAAAAGATTAGTGTGCAAATCAAGTTAGTACATAGAATAGAGTAAAAAAAGCTAAAAATATTATATTAGTGTAAAAATAACTTGATATATGTTGTTTATGGTTTATTATGGAGATTAAGGAGTGTATACAAATATGGAAATGAAGAAATTAGTATTAGATGATGGCTATGTTATGTATTATAGAAAATGGAAATGTGAGGGTCCTCAAAAAGCTATATTACATATAAATCATGGTATGGCAGAACATAGTGCTAGATATAATGATTTTGCTACATATTTGAATAAAAAAGGTATTACAGTATACGCTCAAGATCATATGGGTCATGGAATGAGTGCAAAGAATGGTACACTTGGTTATTTTGGCGAAAGTAATGGTTGGGATAGAGTAGTATCTCAAGCCCTTGCACTATCAAGCTATATTGTTGAATCAAATAAAGATACTCCTCTATTCTTATTTGGTCATTCAATGGGTTCTTTTATTGCTCGTTGCGTACTTGAACAGGAATCTTCTATCTATGATGGTGCCATTATAATGGGTACAACATCTAGTACTGGATTGGGAGGAAAGATAGGACACTCTATTGCTAGTAAAAGTATTAAAAAGAATGGTCCTACTTTCATTGATAAGAAATTAGATAAACTATCATTTGGCTCATACAATAATAAATTTGATAAACATGGTTCCTCTTTCCAATGGTTAAGCCGTGATGAAAGAAGTGTACTTAAATATGAGGAAGACCCTCTATGTGGTTTTGTCTGTACTAATAGTTTTTATAGAGATGTAATCGATGGTATCGATGAGGCTAATGATTTTGAAAAAATTAATAAAATTTCAAAAGATTTATCTATTTTAATAATTAGTGGAACAGATGATCCTGTTGGTGGTTTTACAAAAAGAGTTAAGAAAGCCTATAAATTGTATGAAAAAGCAGGTATTGAAGATTTATCATTGAAATTAGTAAAAGGTGCTCGTCATGAGCTATTAAATGAAACTAATAAAGAAGAAACTTACGAATTCCTATTAAAGTGGCTTTTAAAAAGAATTTATTAAATAAAAAGGTGTTGATATTTCAAAGTTATCAACACCTTTATTATTACTCTATATTTAAAATCCCCATTTTTATTTCTTTAGCAAAGTCACTAACGTATGGAATACAATCAACCCCATAGGTTTCAACTATTTTAACAATCGCAGAACCAATTATTATTCCATCTGATATTTTTGCCATTTTTCTAGCTTGTTCTTTATTGCTAATTCCAAAACCAATGGCACATGGTATATTGGGATTTACTAATTTAACTCTATCAATTAAATCTTTAATATCAAGTGAAATAGTTCCTCTCTCACCTGTAACACCTAGAGATGATATGCAATAAATAAAGCCACTAGCATCTTTTGCAATGTTAGAAATTCTATCCTTTGAGGTAGGTGCAATCATAGAAATTACATCAATATCATAATCTTTAAAGGGAATATAAAATTCATCTTTTTCCTCGTATGGAATATCGGCAATTATAAGAGCATCAATCCCAAGTGTTGAAGATTTTTGTGCAAACTTTTTTATACCATAACTAAAAATTACATTTGCATAGGTCATAAAGGCTAGGGGAATATCTGTATTTTTTCGAACTCTCTCTACCATATCAAATATATCATCACAGCAAATTCCTTTATCAAGTGCTCTTTTACTAGCCCTCATTATTGTGGGACCCTCTGCTGTGGGGTCTGAAAATGGAATACCTAATTCAATTAAATCTGCCCCAGATTTTTCTAGTGCATAAATTAATTTTTCACTTATATCTATATTAGGATCTCCAACACTAATAAATGGTATGAAAGCTTTTCCATTGTTAAATACTCTATTAATTTTATTCATTAATTGTATCTCCCTTATATTTTGCTATCTGAGAGACATCTTTATCTCCTCTACCTGAAAGATTAACTACAATAATCTTATCTTTATCCATTTTGGGTGCTAATTCCATGGCATAGGCAACTGCGTGTGCACTCTCTATTGCCGGAATTATTCCCTCAGTCTTTGATAAATATTCAAAAGCTCTTACAGCCTCATCATCTGTTATAGGGAAATATTCAGCTCTTCCTATGTCTTTTAGATGAGAGTGCTCTGGTCCAATTCCTGGGTAATCAAGCCCTGCAGATAGAGAGTAAACAGGTGCAATTTGACCATACTCATTTTGGCAGAAATAACTTTTCATTCCATGGAATATACCAAGCTTTCCAACATTGATTGTTGCTGCAGTTTTATCTGTATTAACACCTAATCCAGCTGCTTCAAGCCCAATCAATCTTACATCTTTATCATCAATGAAATTATAAAAGGCTCCCATTGCATTAGATCCTCCTCCAACACAAGCTAAAATAGCATCTGGTAATCGTCCCTCTTTTTCTTTGCATTGCTCTTTAATTTCTTTAGAGATAACTGCTTGGAAATCTCTAACCATAGTTGGGAATGGGTGAGGACCCATGACAGAGCCTAATACATAATGAGTATCATCAATTCTACTTGTCCACTCTCTCATAGTTTGAGATACTGCATCTTTTAATGTAGCTGTTCCACTTTTTACAGATACAACTTTAGCTCCAAGTAATTCCATTTTATAGACATTAAGAGCTTGGCGTTCTATATCTTCTTGGCCCATAAAAATTTGACATTCTAATCCCATGAGAGCAGCCGCTGTTGCAGTGGCAACTCCATGTTGACCTGCACCAGTTTCTGCAATAACTCTACTCTTTCCCATTTTTTTTGCAAGAAGACATTGTCCCAAAACATTATTTATTTTATGAGAGCCTGTGTGGTTTAAATCTTCTCTCTTCAGATAGATCTTAGCACCACCTAAATCATCACTCATTTTCTTTGCATAGTATAATAGAGAAGGTCTACCTGCATATTCATTTAAAAGGTAAGTTAACTCTTTATTAAATTGTTCATCATTCTTATATTTGTTATAAGAATATTCTAATTCTTCAATAGCACTCATTAATGTTTCAGCAACATATTGACCACCGTGAATACCAAAATGTCCTCTACTCATCATATTTCTCCATTTAAGTCTCTGAGTTTTTTACAAAGCTCTCTAATTTTTTGTTCATCTTTATATCCATCTGTTTCAATACTGCTACTTACATCAACTGCATACGGATTAAAAATATTTATAGCATCCTCTATATTATTTGTTGAAATACCACCTGCAATAAAAATTGGTTTGTCTAATTGGGGAAGGGTCTTCCAATCAAAGGGTTTGCCAGAGCCACCACTACTATCTAATAAAAGATAGGTAGCTGAGGGATAATTAAAAGTACTTGTTTTATTCATTTTAATTGCCTTGATAATATCGACATTGATTCTTTGTTTTAGATTAAAAATATAACTATTATCCTCTTCACCATGTAATTGAACTAAATCAATAATTTGAGATGAAAATAGATCTTCAATTGTATCTAATGGAGCGTTTACAAAAATTCCAACAGTTTTTATTCTAGGATCTAATTCTTTTTTTAAAAGTATAGCTCTCTCTTTATCAATTTCTCTTTTACTTTTGGTAAATACAAATCCAACATAGGTGGGTAATACTTCATTTAATACTTTTATATCTTCAATCCTACTTATTCCACAAATTTTTAAATTTACACTCATTGAATTCCCCTCAATTCTCTTAGATGAAGAGCCTTATTTTTACTTCTCATAAAACTCTCCCCAATTAATAGTGCATCAATATTAGCCTTTTTTGCTCTACAAACATCACTAGAATTAAAGTAACCACTTTCAGAGACGACAATAGTATTAGCACTAATATATTCTCTAAGTCTCTCTGTTGTACTTAAATCAACTTTAAATGTTTTTAAATCGCGATTATTAATTCCAATAATTTTAGGATCAATACCAAGTGCTACTTTTAGTTCTTCTTTATTGTGAACCTCAAGAAGAACATCTAAATTTAATGATGTTGCAATTTGGTAAAAGGTTTCAATTTTATCTCTATCTAAAAGAGCACAAATAAGTAAGATTGCACTTGCACCAATACATTTAGCCTCATAGATTTGAAAAGCATCAATTATAAAATCCTTTCGAAGAAGAGGAGTACTAACTTCTTGATTTATTTGCTCTAGAATCTTAGTACTACCTTGAAAAAAATGAGGCTCAGTTAGTACTGATATTGCATCGATATTTATATTTTCATATTCTTTTGCGATTTCTGTGGGATTAAAGTCTTTTACTATTAATCCTTTAGAAGGAGAAGCTTTTTTAACCTCTGCAATAAATGACAATCCTTTCTTTGATAGTGCTCTATAAAATGGATCTGAAGGTTCAGATGAAATAATATTTAAAGCTTTATGCTTTATTTCATCTTTATAGGACTTGTTAATATTATCTATTCTATCTTGAGTTGCAATTCTAATATCATCTAAAATCATCATTAAACCTCATTTGTAATACTAATCATCTGGTTTAATTTATTTAAAGCTTTACCACTATCAATAACATCTTTAGCAATTTCTATTGAATCTTTAAAACTTAAATTATCATTGGAAATATAGATAGCTGCGGCACTGTTTAAAATAACAGTATCTCTTTTAGCACCTTTATCACCTTTTAATATTGATAGTGTAATTGCAGCATTTTCTTTTGCACTTCCTCCTAGCAGATCTTCCTTATTGCAATAAGTAAATCCATAGGAAAGAGGGTCTATTTCATAGTTTTTTACCCAACCATCTCTGATTTCACATACTTTTGTTTTTCCAATCAAAGAAATCTCATCTAATCCTTCTAGTCCATAAACAACAAGACCTCTTTTAACACCAAGATTTAATAAAACTTGAGCAAGTGGTTCAACAAGTTCACTATCATAGACACCCATAACCTGATAGGAGGCTCCAGCTGGATTAGATAAAGGACCTAGAATATTAAATATAGTTCTAATTGATAGTTTTGATCTAACTGGTGCAACGTATTTCATTGCCGAGTGATATTTTTGGGCAAAAAGGAAACATATACCACACTCATCAAGTACCTTCTTAGAATCCTCTGCTTCTAAGTCAATTTTGACGCCTAACTCTTCAAGTACATCAGCTGAACCACATTGACTACTTGCAGCTCTATTTCCATGTTTTGCAACAGGAATACCACTTGCTGCTACAACAATTGATGAAGTTGTTGAAATGTTAAATGAGTTAGAATGATCTCCTCCTGTTCCAACAATCTCAAGAACCTCCATATCATTTAATAATTTAGTAGAATGTTTTCTCATAATTTTGGCTGAGGCTGTAATTTCATCAATACTCTCTCCCTTCATCGAAAGAGCTATTAAATATGAACCTATCTGAAGTTCTGTTGCCTCTCCATTCATAATCTCATCCATTACCTGTTCTGCCATTTGTGCACTTAAATCTTTCTTCTGACTTAATTGAATTATTGCTTCACCTATCATTTCTTATTCTCCTAAAAAGTTTTTAATAATATCTAGACCACATTCACTCAAGATTGATTCTGGATGGAATTGAAGACCAACTACATTCAATTTTTTATCTTGAACTGCCATTATTTCATTATCATCAGATTCTGCTATAATCTCTAAATCTCCAACAATGGTATCTTTTTCTACTGATAGAGAATGGTATCTAGCAACACGGAGAGGGGATGAAATACCTTTAAATATTCCATCTTCACTATGGCTTATCATAGAACTCTTACCATGCATAAGTACTTTAGCGTGGGAAACAACAGCTCCATATGCACAACATATTGCTTGGTGTCCTAAACAAACTCCTAAAATAGGAATTTCTCCTCGGATTTCTTTAATAAGTTCAATACATATACCAGCCTCTTCAGGAGTACCTGGACCTGGAGATATAAAGATATGAGTTGGGTTAAGTTTTCTAATTTCTTCAACAGTGATTTTATCATTACGAATTGTTTTTATATCAGGATTAATAGAACCTATTAATTGATATAAGTTATATGAAAAGCTATCATAGTTATCTATTAAAAGTATCATTAGTTCTCCTTTAGTGCATTCACTACAGCTCTAGCTTTGTTAATACATTCTTCATACTCACTCTCTGCCACAGAATCAGCTACAATTCCTGCACCAGATCTTATATGAATTTTTCCATTTTTCTTAAATACAAGACGAATTGCTATACAAGTATCAGAAGAACCATTGAATGCAAGATATCCTATAGCACCACCATATATTCCTCTCTTATTATTTTCTAATTCATTGATTATCTGACATGCTTTAATTTTAGGAGCTCCTGAAAGAGTCCCTGCAGGGAGAATTGAATCGATAGCATCAAGTGAATCTAATCCATCTTCAATCTCACCACTAACTGTTGAAGCTATATGCATTACATGTGAAAACCTTTCAATTTTCATATATTTTTCGACTTTAACACTTCCCATTTTGCTAATTCTTCCGATGTCATTTCGACCTAAATCAACTAGCATATTGTGTTCAGCTATTTCTTTTTCATCGCTTAATAAATCCATTTCTAATTCTTTATCTTCTTTAGCGGTTTTACCTCGTTTTCTTGTCCCTGCAAGTGGGTAAGTACTAAGTTTTTTACCATCTAATTTAACTAGTGTTTCGGGAGAGGCTCCAGCTATTTCAATTTCATCACTTGAAAAGTAGAACATATAAGGTGATGGGTTTGTTTTGCGAAGGTATTTATAGGCTGTTTTAAGACTGCCCTCATAAGGTGCACTAAGACTATTTGAAAGTACTACTTGGAAAATATCTCCATCAACAATATGTTTCTTTGCTTTTTTAACCATATCTACAAATTCACTTTTAGAGAAAAGGGGAGTTAACTCTTCTTTTAATATTCCTATATCCTCTTCTTTTTTCTTTCCTTTTTTGAGTAGATATAATAAATTTTGGAGTGCGAGTAATCCTTTTTCATAATTTGTATCTATGTTGTTTGTTTTAATGTTAACAATTAGATAAATTTTATTCTCAACATTATCAATTGCGATAATCTTATCAAATAGCATCAAATCAAGGTTATTAAATTTCTCATCATCTTTGGCATCTAGCTTTAAAATTGGTTCACTGTAACTAATAAAATCATAGGAAAAATATCCAACAAGGCCGCCGGTAAAGGGCGGAAGACCTTCAATCTTTGGACTTTTGTATTCATTTAATATATTTCGAATATATTGATGAGGTTTATCACAAATAATTTCTATATTGGTTGCAGAATTTATATTTAATTTATTGTTGATCATTGTAATTTCAAGAGATGGATCAAATCCAATATAGGTATAACGACCCCAATGTTTCCTATCCTCACATGATTCTAGTAGAAAACAATGCTTTGATACACTTTGTAACTTTGATAAAATATCAAGTGGATTTTCTTCCTCTAAAGGAAGTGTTGTTGATAGTGCAACAGTATTAAATTTTTCATCTATTTGTTTAAGATAAGATAGGTGTGGGAAAGTGTTCATAATAACCTCTGTTTCTATATATAGTAATATTAATTGTTACTATAAGTAGTAACAGTGTTTCTGTCAATAGAAATCTGTAAACAAATTTGAGGTATATAGAAAGAATTAAGGTTATTTTTGAATTTTATTGGAAGATATTTTTTACAAGAAGCATAATTCCTACATAGTATACAGAGAAAATTATGATTATTTTAAATACTATTTCAGGCATTATTTTTATTAATTTTGTCGAAACATATATACCAATTAGAGCTCCTGGTACCATGCTAAGTGAAATTAATAGAGAGTCTATAGAGATACTTTGCCATACAAATGCTATTACAATCAATTTTAATGCATTTATGAAGAAAAAGAATAAGGAACTAGAACCTATGAATTCTCTTTTATTTTCAGTCTCATTAAAGAAATATAAACTAGTTATTGCTGCTGCTGAGTTTGACAGTGATGCAATTCCGGTTAAAAAACCTAAGATAATTTTAACAAAAGGATTTAAGTGTCTCTTTGTTTTAATTTTTCTTTTGCTCTCATTATATTGAACAGCACTCATCATAATCGCCATTACCAAGATAAATATACCAATGATTAATGTAAATAATTTGTCATCAACATTCTTGAGTGCAAATCCTGTTAGGAGTATCGCTATAAGTGCAAAAGGCATAAAACTAAAAACTGCCTTTTTGTTTAAATCATTTTTATATATTATTATAGGAATTATATCACCGATAAACATAATAGGTGCTAAAATTGCAAGCATAAGCTTTGAATCAACAATTAGAGTTAAAAAGTACATACAAACTACTAATACAGTTTTTAGTCCTCCCTTATCTAATCCAAGACTAAAGGCTGCAAGACTTAATATAATGTAGTGTTCTTTTAAAAGTTCTAATACCATTGCTTATTGTTTCTCCGATCTAAAAGGAAAGCCCTGAAGTGCAAAAAATGTAAAGAGTGGAATGATTATATTATAATTATTTTGATATAATTGATTTGGAATAATCAATTTAAATACAAAAAGTGCAAAGATAATATTTGCAATCCATCTACAAATTCTTTCAAATTGAGCGACTCGTCTTATAGGTGTGTGTTTTTTATTTAACATTCTTATTGCTAATATTAATGCAGTTATTGTTGTTATGGGATTTAAAAATATAAGGTTTTCGTTCTTCCATCCAGCCTCTATTCCAGAAAAGAAGTTTAGATATAGCATAACAAAAGATAAAACCATAAGCACAGTTATTATAATAATATTATAAATGCCATAAATTTTAGAATTATGAAGTCTTTTTAATCTTTTAAAGATTAATGCTATTAAACTTATTATAAGAGATACTATAAAGAATAATATAGTGTGATTATTATTTTCTTCAATTATATCAAATCTGCTTCCAACTTGTTGAAAAAGAATCTCTTCATTACTATTTAGTGCATCATATTCTTTGATAGCCGATTCAAGATGAGAGGGAAGATACATATCATCCCATAATGTAGTTTTGGAGTCAGCTATATGACCTTGAATTAGATTGAGTGCAAAAAAGATTGGTAAATTTCTAGAAAGAGCTCTGTTTGATAGCTCTCTAAAAGTCCCATCGCTCTCCTGATTCTTAGCCCAACTTTTAAAATCTCCATCGGTTGTCCATGCCACTATATCTCTTATTCTTGTTGCACAATTGTCTTTGTAAAAATCATAGAGATATATTCTATTTTCAGGACTACTATTGTAGTTTAGAAAACTTATTATTGAAGCCTTTTGCTCATTACTTAAATCTAAAACTAATTTTTTGACGGTTCTATTTTCTTCTTCTGAGAATGAAAGACTTCTATCAAAATGAGAAGTATATAGAAGATAATCCATTTTGCCTTGAACAAAATTTGAATAAAAGTTTTCACTATTAAAGCTAAATACTCCATAATCATAAACAATAGATTGTGTGGGCGCTTCAATTAATATTGAAGAGTGCCCAAACCAACTATAAATTTCATCACCAGGGGCTTTTGTTAATATTGAGATAGTGCAGTTATCATAAAAATCATTATCAAGATTTTTATTGCTATTAACTTTCTGGAAATTATCTAATTCCACCTCACTTTCAAAGGGATCTACCAAATTATGATTCATTAAATCAAAAGAAAATATAGGATGAATATTTAGTAATAATACTGTAAATATCAGAAATAAGTGTTTATAAGTTTTCATAAGATGGATAATACTTTATCACAAAAATTGCTTATTAGCTACAAAGAAATCTAAAAGGAGTGAATTTTATTGACTATAGTTTAACTATGTTTTACTTTTAATGAAGTGGAGCTTAAATGGATAGGAATATTTGTGAACAAGCAATTGTGCTTAAAAGTAGAAAAGATGGTGATAATAACAGAAATCTAACACTCCTAAGTGTTGATAATGGTATTTATGAAATTAGAGCTTTTCGAC
Source organism: Sphaerochaetaceae bacterium (assembly GCA_963678765.2). GTDB lineage: Bacteria > Spirochaetota > Spirochaetia > Sphaerochaetales > Sphaerochaetaceae > Pleomorphochaeta. The sequence goes on from CAXXVM010000004.1 coordinate 253,532, forward strand.
TTAGAACTTCCAAGACAGCACCTAAGGCTTATTTGTTTCAAGAAGGAATGTTTTATCTTTATAATAATCCTGTTAAAAAGCAATGTTCACTAAAAGATATATCATTAATAAGCTCTCATGATAGTATAAGAGAAGATTATGAGTCTATAATAGCTGCATCACTTATGAGTGAATTTATTTTAAATAGCGCAAATGATGATATGAGTAATATCTATAGACTTCTTGCATCTTCTTTAGATTTATTAGAAGATCCAACGGTTGAAAAAGATATTGTTCTTATTCAATTTTTTCTTAGAATGATAAGAGAGCATGGGTTAATAGAGAATTTTTTAAATTGCCCTGTATGCAATAAACGATACACTGAAAAGGAAACATTACATTTTTCTCAGACAATGAATGTTCCTTGTTGTAGTGAATGTGAACAAATACCCGCTTTAATTTTAAAAGCAAAGAGTAGAAAATATTTAAGTTATTCACTTAATATGAGTCTTGAAGATGCAATTTTAATAAAATTGAATGAGGCTACAATAAAAAGAATCAAGCATTATATGTTATCTTGGTCTGCAATTGTAATGGGCCATCAATTTAAAAGCCTTGGATCTCAAATTAATTAGATTATAAAAAATGAAGGATATATATGAATTGGAACAAAAAGAATGTAGAGATTGAGGAAGTTAAAAAACTTCACAATCGCTACAAAATGGACATGTTAACATGTTCGATTTTGGCACGTCGAGGAATCGTAGAAAGAGATAAAGTTAAATATTATCTTGAGAATGAATTACTTTATTTAAATAGTCCATTTGAATTTGAAGATATGGATGATGCCATTGAACGTATTAAAGATGCACAAAGTGAAGGTGAAAAAATTCGAATTTTTGGAGATAGGGATGTTGATGGTATAACTTCAACGGTTCTTCTTCAAACTGAATTACAAGAAAGGGGAATTGATTGCTCCTATACAGTACCTGATGGTGATGATCCATATGGTATGACTAAAGAAAAGGTTAAAAAAGCCTATGAAGAGGGTGTTACACTTTTTATTACAGTAGACTGTGGTATTAGTGAAATTGAAGAAATTAAATATGCACGCTCTCTAGGAATTGATACCATAATTACAGATCACCATGTAAGTGGCACTGAATTACCAAAGGCATATGCTATTATAAATCCTAAAAAAGAGGGTACTAGTTATCCTTTTCCTCATCTAGCTGGATGTGGTGTAGTTGCAAAGCTTATTTGGGCTCTTCGTTTTTCAGATACAAAATTGTATAATGAAGAATTTATTATATTACACTCCCAACCTGGAAATGATACTGTAATTATTCAAGCAGCAAAAATGCGCAATTTCATGATTTTAGATAGAAAAATTGAAGAATTTATTCCAGGTCTTGTATCACCAAGTCAATCTAAAATTATTGAATTTATTAATTGCAATCTACCTATATTTACACTTGATGTAGATATTGAGAGAAAACAATTATCAAGAGCCTTTGGTTCTTCTATTGATATCTATTTAAATGATATTAGAGAGGAATTAGATGCAAGTATCCCATCAATAAAGGGAAAAAGTTTATTTGCACTAGCATCAATATCTCATACTGGTAGATACAGTTTATTTGAAAAAGATGAGCTTGATGTTTTAATTGGTGTTTTTAATTCTTTAGCATTAATAAAATATCCATCACTATCAAAAGATTATGATAGAATTTTAGATTTGGTAGCTATTGGTACTGTAGCTGATTTAATGCCTATGGTAAATGAAAATAGAATATTACTTAAACGTGGTTTAAAAACTCTCTCTAATAATCCTAGAAAAAGTTTACTACCTCTACTAAGTGCTAATAACCTACTAGGTAAGAAGATAAGTACGACTAATATTGGTTGGAATATATCTCCATTAATTAACTCAGCAGGAAGACTTGGTAAACCATCTGTAGCAATTGATATGCTACTTGCAACTGAAAGCGATGATATTGAAGCAAAGTCAGTAAACCTATTAGAATTTAATAAAATTAGAAAAAAAATGGGAACTGAGGCTTGGTCTAAAATGCAAGGTGAGGCAAGAGCTTCATATGAAAAATTTGGAACAAAGCTTGTTCTTGTTTATAAAACTGAGGTTTATAGAGGCATTACAGGTTTGATGGCCTCTAGATTGCTAACTACTTTTAAAGCTCCTGCTATGGTTATTGCATCATCTGATAAAGGTGATTTATTGACAGGATCAATGAGATCTGTAAAAGGCTTTGATATTCCATCATTTTATGAGAAATTCGGAGATATTTTAGAAACTTATGGTGGTCATGCAAATGCCGGTGGCTTCTCTGTAAAAAGAGAGAATATTGATAGATTAATTAATAAGATGGAAGATCTTCTTGATTATATGGATTGTATTGAAGAACCTGAGGAGTGCGTTGATATTGATTGTACTATTCCTGAGGAATATATGAATCTTGATCTAATAAAAATTGCAGAGAGATTTGAACCATATGGTCAATCACACTCTCCAATTGTTTTCCATATTCAGGGAGCAACAGTTACTGATTATAAATTTATAAATGGTGGTAAAAATGGAAATCGTAATTTAAAATTGACAATTTCCTATGGTAGTTACTCCTGGCCTTGTGTTTTTTGGAATGGTGCAGAGCATGTGGGGAGAGATTTTGATAAGGATACTGTGGTTGATTGTGTCTTTAGACTTAATAGAAACTACTTTAATTATCAAGAAACAATTCAATTAATTATAATTGATATAAAACAGAGTGGAATTAATTAATTACTTTGTCAAAAGGTATTGAAGAAACTATTTATATTCAGTATATTCAAGACGGTAAGTTCTTAAACTTATTTAAATAAAAATTTTTTCCAGTGCTGATTTATGGAAAGGAGGTGATTTTGTATGGCATATATTAAAGTTGATGATAACGAACCTTTAGAAAAATCAATTAAACGTTTTAAACGTATGGTTGAAAAAGAAGGTATTATTCGTGAGTTCAAGAAGAGAGAATACTTCGAGAAGCCATCCACCATTCTTAACAGAAAGAAGAAGGCTGATGCTAGAAAGCAGATGAAGAAAGCTAGAAAGCTTCATGCTTCAAAAGCTTACTAAGATAAGTTATAACCGTCGTGTCATACGACGGTTTTTTAACGCCCAATTTTTTTAGGCTAAATAAGTTATCTAGTAATAAGTGATTGGCATATTACGTAATTCTGTAAAAATTAAAAAAAAATTTGACAAAACCATAAATTCCGTTTATTCTTAACTCATAAATATTTTTATATTGAAAAAACACATAATAAAAGAGGTTTTGTATGTTAATTCTGATTTCAGACGCATTCGATTCAAAATTAGCTGATAAGTTATCAGTTTTTGGCGAAGTAACGGATGATAAAACTAAGCTTAGTGAAGCTGATGTAGTTCTAGTACGTAGTAAAACAAAATGTACTAAAGAGTATATAGACAATGCACCAAATTTGAAGTTAATTATTCGTGGTGGTGTTGGTATTGATAATATTGATAAAGAATATGCTGAGTCAAAAGGTATTATGGTTCGTAATACTCCTAGAGCATCTTCCGTTGCAGTTGCTGAATTAGCAATGGCACATATGATTGCAGCCCCTTCACACATAATTGAATACAATAATGGTATGAAAGATGGCAAATGGCTTAAAAAAGAAATTAAGAGAACTGAATTATTTGGTAAAACACTTTGTTTAGTTGGTATCGGAAATATTGCACAACAAGTTGCTATCAGATCTAAAGCTTTTGGTATGAACGTTGTTGCTTATGATAAGTTCGTTAAATCTTCACCTTTAGCTCAATTACTTCCAACTTTAGAAGAAGCTGTTGCAGATGCAGATTATATCTCAATTCATACTCCATTAACTCCTGAAACAAAAGGAATGTTCAACAAAGATTTATTTGCTAAATTTAATAAAACTCCTGTTATTATTAATACTTGTAGAGGTCTTGTTGTAGATGCTGATGATATGGTTTCAGCTTTAGAAGATGGAACTGTAGCACTATATTGTTCAGATGTATATCCAAGTGATCCACCTTCAGAAGAATATCCAATTCTTAAGGCAGACAAAGTAATTCTAACACCTCATGTAGGTGCAAATTCTAAAGAAAATCTTCTTAGAATTGGTGATGAAGCTTTTGCTATTATTAAAGAATTTAAAGGAGATAAATAATAATGAGTACTCGTAAATTAAACTTTTTTGCAGGCCCATCTGTACTTCCTCTTGAAGTATTAGATGAATTAGAAGCTCAAATCAAAGATTACCATGGAAATGGTTCATCAATGATTGAAACCTCTCACCGTGGTCCAATGTTTGATGAAATGTATAAACAATGTCAAAATAGTCTAAGAGAAATCTTAGGTATCAGTGATGAATATGATGTTTATTTCTTAGGTGGTGGTGCTACACTTCAATTTACAATGATTCCAATGAACTTCTTAAAACCTGGAACAACTGCTGATTATTTAAAGAGTGGTACTTGGGCTAATAAAGCTGGTGCTGATGCTGAATTACTTGGAAATGTTAACTATTATTTTGATGGTACAGATTCTAACTTCTCAACTCTTCCAGATCCTAAAACTGTAAAACCTTCAAAGAACTCATCTTACTTATACCTTTGTTCAAATGAAACAATTGGTGGTATCGAATGGCAGGATTTCCCAGATACTGGTGATGTTCCTCTTATTGCTGATATGTCTAGTGACTTTATCTCACGTCCTATCGATGTTAATAAGTTTGATATGATTTATGGTGGTGTTCAAAAGAACTTAGGCCCAGCTGGTGCAACACTTATAATTATGAAGAAATCTATGTTAGAGAGACAAAATTCTCCATTAACTAATTATATGAATTATGCAAAACATTCAAAAGGTGATGGCCTATTTAATACTCCTCCTGTATTCTCAATTTGGGGTGTTAAACTTGTTCTTGATTGGATCAAGAAGAATGGTGGTGCTCAAGGCATGGCTGATAGAGCTACTCTAAAGAGTGGTATGGTATATGATGTACTAGATAGTTCTGATTTCTTTAGATCTCCTGTTGATAGAGCATATAGATCTAAGATGAATGTAGTATTCCGTCTTCCAAGTGAAGAATTAGAGAAGAAATTCTTAGTTGAAGCTTCTGAAAATGGAATGTTAGGTTTAAAAGGACATCGTAGTGTAGGTGGTTTAAGAGCAAGTATTTATAATGCTTGTCCTGTAGAAGATGTTAAAACATTAACTGAATTCATGAAAGAATTTGAAAGAAAGAATGGTTAAAAAATGATTAATAAAGTAGACGACACAAATAAAGAGATAATTAGAGAATTGATTGATGGTAGAAAGCCATTTAGTGCAATTGCTGAAAAACAAGGTATCACTGAAAATACTGTTAGATCTAGAGTTAACAAACTCATAGACGAAGGTATCTTATCTGTGATGGGTTTAGTAAATCCTGAATTAGTACCTGGACTGCAGGTAGTTATGATGGGTATTAAATTAAATACTCTTGACTTAGATACTAAAGCTATTGAGTTCTCTAAACTCAGAGGTGTTGTAAATGTAGCAGTTGTAACAGGTCGATACGATTTAATGGTTCAACTAATTTTAAATGAAGATGATGGTATTACTCTATTAGACTTCTTTAAGAATGAATTAGAAAAAGTAGATCAAGTTGCTGATGTTGAAACATTTATCGTCTATCAAAGTCATAATTTAAAAGTACCTTACGTACTATAAATTTTAAACAATTTTTAATTAAATTAATAATAACTCACAATTATAGCATTTTACATGTGCTAGATTGTGGGTTATCTTTTTATGTTTTGAATTGATTATAAATTTGCTTTAATATTACTTATTTATATGTGTATTCTTTATGCATTTAAAATGCATAAATGCGTATTATTATTGAAATATAGTGTCTAATTTCTTAGAATATGTTATAATCTTGAAAGATATACAAATAAATATGGAGTAAATTCATGGCAAACTTAAAAACAAATTATATGGGCTTGATATTAAAGAACCCAATAATTGCTTCTAGCAGTCCTCTAACCGCAAATCTAGATGGTTTAAAAAAACTTGAAGATGCAGGTGCCTCTGCTGTAGTAATTAAATCTATATTCCAAGAACAAATTGATAAAGATGCTATTTCCACTATGGAGATGGATGATGCATTTTTAGCACATGCAGATGCTTATGGTTTTTTACTTGGCGCAAGTGAAGATCATTTTATTGATCAATATTTAACCTTAGTTGAAGATGCTAAAAAGTCACTATCAATTCCTGTTATTGCATCATTAAATGGAAGTGGTTCTGGGGATTGGATCTCTGAATATGCTCCTCGTTTTGCAAGTTGTGGTGCAGATGCAATTGAATTAAATCACTATGTAATTGGTTCAAATCATAAAATTGATGGCAAACAAATTGAGAAAGATTATGTAAAATTTGCTAAATTAGCAAGAAAGGAAATTAAACTTCCTCTATCTTTAAAAATTGGTTCTCGTTTCTCATCTCCTTCAAATATCATGCATCAATTTGACTTCTTAGGTCTTGATGGTTTGGTATTATTCAATAAATTCTATAATCCTGATATCGACATTGATACATTAGAAATGACTTCTGGAAATCCTTTAAGTGATGCTAATGATTATTATGATACACTTAGATGGGTTAGTCTAATGAGTGAAGAATTAAAACTTGATTTATGTGCAAACACTGGCATACATTCAAGCTCAACAGTTATTAAAATGCTATTAGCTGGTGCTAGTTGTGTTGAACTCTGTTCTGTATTAATGAAAGAAGGTGTTGAAGTTATTAGTACTTTCTTGACTGAAATTAATGAATGGATGGATAAAAAAGGATTTAACGAAATTGCAGATTTCAAGGGTAAACTTGCTCAAGAAGCTATGTTTGATCCAACAGTTTGGGAAAGAACTCAATATGTTAAATCTCTACATAATAAAGGAAAATAGTAAATGAATTTAGATGAATATTCTGATATTGCACCTCTTGAAGGTGAAAGTGTAATTGAGGCGGTTAATTATTTAACTAAATATCCTGAAATCTTAGGTGGACTTGTTAGTATTCTTTTAGATTCTAAAGATCCATCTTATAGTGATAATGTCAAAAGCATTACCAAAAATATGATTAAAGATTTGCAGAGTGTAAGGTCTTATGATGATTTCCAACGCAATATTACCACAGGCTATCTTATTCCAGCTATCATTGATAGATCTATTGATGAGTTAACCTTTTCAGGACAAGAGAATATTGGAGACAATGCTTCATTTTTATATTTCTCAAATCATAGAGATATTGTATTAGATTGTGCTCTTTTAGATTATGCACTTTATAGTTGCAATAAACAAATGTGTGAAATGGCTTTTGGTGACAATTTAATGGCAACTAAAGCTGCGGAATATTTATTTAGAATCAATGGCGGTATAGTTGTAAAGAGAACTCTTCCAATCAGAGAAAAATATAGAGAATCAATGAGACTTAGTAAGTATTTTTGTGAAACTATAATTGATAAAGATAAAAGTATTTGGGTAGCTCAAAAGAGTGGTAGATCTAAAGATGGTATTGATAATACATCTTCTGCTATTATTAAAATGCTATATCTTTCAATGAGAAAGAGTAAAGTTACTTTTACAGATTTAATAAACAAAGTTAGAATCGTTCCTGTAGCAATTAGCTATGAATATGATCCAAATGATGTTAATAAATCTAAGGAAGAAGTTCTTAAATTATTGAATGATGGTGAATATAATAAGAAAAAATATGAAGATCTTATTAACATGGTAAAAGGTCTTAGACAGTATAAGGGTAGGGTTCATGTTTCAATAGGAACTCCACTTACTGATAAGATGTATGAAAATCATGAAGAAGTTGCAAGAGAAATAGATAGACAAATTCATACTATGTATAAATTATGGCCTACTAATTATTTTGCATATGATTATCTAGAAGGAACTAATAGATTTAAAGAGGAATATAAAGATTTTAATGAAGAAAAATTCTTAAAACGTTATTCAAGACTCAGTGAAGATGTTAGAATGTATGCACTTAATGCCTATGCAAATCCAGTTAGATCATATTTAAGTGAAATTGAAAAATAGAACAATATTATCACTATTAGCATTAACTATTATTTTGTTCTCTTCTTGTAATAAAGAAGAGGCAAAGTTAGTTAATGTTCAATATAATTATTCAAATTTACACTCATATACTATTAATTCAAACAATGTAGAATCTTCTAATGAAGATTTATCCACTCAATTTAGTTCAAGCAATATTAGTCCAAAAGGTAGTGATAAAACTTTCTTATCTGTTGGATTGCAGTATAGCAGAGATGATGTGAAAATTGTCCAAATGAAAATCTCAAATAGTTTATATAATTGGAGTTTCACTCCTAAAAGAATTGAAGATGGTGATAGTGTTTACTATGGTCAAAATTCTCTATTAATTCCAAACAATGTAATGCCTGATGAATTTTTTGATATCAATGTTTATTACAGTGATGGAAGTCTAACAAGCAATAAAATTGAGGCAATTGATACACCAATTGAACCACTAAATCTTAATCTATCAATTTATAAAGACTATTTATTAATTAATCTTAATAGTAATCAAGTTATTAAAGAAATTGATGAATCAAGTGCAATTATGTTTGATTCAATCGATGATGAAGATGATGCCTCTTATATGATTCAAATTTATAAAGATGATGAAATATTGAGTGAAAAACTAATCAAATTAAATAATTCAATTACACTTTATAAATCACCATCTTTTATTGAAGCAAATAAAATCTTAATAGAGAAAAAAATTGATAATAAAATCTCAGCCAATCTCTATTATATCAATAGATTAAACAGTTCTTCCGACAGCAATATCTAATTCATTTTTGTCAAATCTTATTAAGAACGTTCTTCCGTGAGGGCAACAAGGTTCACTCATTTTAAATACTTCATTAATAATTTCAATTGCCAATTTGTCATCAATCTTATCGCCTTGTCTAATTGCAGAGTGACAAGCAATTATAGCAAATAAACCCGTTTCAATAGCAGCTAAGTCTCCTGTATTACTTTGGATATATTCTACTATTTTTGATTCGATATTTTTATAAACAGTTGGAATAGAGTGCATTTCCCATAACATAGAATCAATACGACTTAAAGATATTCCCATATTAGCATACAAATCACTATTTGTTTTAAGATATTCATCAACATCTCTATCTACTTCAAATTCGAGTGGAATTAGTAATTTTTGAATACCTTGTCGGTTTTTTATCTTATCATATTGAATTCTCTCATGAGCTGCATGTTGATCTATTAGATATAAAAAATTATCTTTCTCAACTATTAAATAAAGATTAAATGCTTGTCCTATATATTTAAAGTCCTCACTGATAATATTACTAACTTCACCAGTATCTAGGGGACTATTATTTTCATATAAAGCCTCTTCCTGATTTTCTTCTTTTTCAATTTCTAATTCTTTTTTTGTGAGTTCATCTCGCTCTCCCAAAACTTTTTTGGCTGTTTCAAACCATAAAGGGTTTTTGGGCTTATCAGTTAAAATTGGTTCATTTACAGAAGAGGCGGTTGAAGAATTTTTTTGACTAAAGTAGTTTGTATGTTTACTCTCTCCATCAAATTTTTTATCCCAAGCATTTTTAATATCTCTTTGCTCTCTAATATTATCTATGGGTTTAATGCTTTCAAATGGTAAATCATCTTGAATAGATTCATTATTAAATTGAGGAATATCTCTAACCATTTGATTCTTTATCATCATTACTATTGAATGATGAATTTCGCTTTGGATTCTAATTTTTGCTTCTTTTTTTGCGGGGTGAATATTGATATCAACAAGAGTTGGATCAATTGTCAAAAATATATATGCATAGGGAAAACTTCCGCCAGGTAGTAATTCTCCATAACCCATTGTTACAGCTTGCATAAGGGCATAATTATCGATTGCTCTATTGTTTATGTAGATTTTTATATGGGAACGATCTGAACGATGTATGAAGGGTTTAGCTGCAACAGCATAAATACTAAATCTCTCTTGTTTTGTTTCTAAAATTAAGGTATCGCTAGTTTGTAATTTGAATTTTCTAGTTGCAAGAGAATCTAATATTCTTTGTTGCCTTGAAGTTTTTGGCATAATTGAAATTAGTTTATCATCATTGTAATATCTGAATTCAATGTTTTCAAAAGCAAGACTTTTCTCAATTAAAACATTCTTAGCCATTAATGCTTCAGTAGAGGGTCTTTTTAAAAATTCCCTTCTAGCTGGAATCTCACTAAATAAATCTTCAACACTAATAACTGTTCCTATTGATGGTCCTCCTGGAATAATTTCTGATTGAACTCCATTATCTATGACAATTGTAGAAGCTCCTTTTCCCTCATAATTACTTGCAATAGTTAACTTTGAGACAGCAGAAATAGAGTAGAGCGCTTCTCCTCTAAAACCTAAACTATTTAGGTGATATAAATCATCAAGAGTACTCACTTTTGATGTTGTATGACTATCACAACAAATGTTTAAATCATCTTTATTTATGCCACAACCATTATCGATGATCTTTATCTCATCAAGTCCACCATTCTTAAGGGACAATGTGATTGATGTAGCACCAGAATCAATAGAATTATCAATTAATTCGCGAACAACTGATGCAGGACGTTCTATCACTTCTCCTGCTGCAATTCTTTGAGCAACTAAGCTATTTAATTTATGTATTCTCATATTGATATTGATTATATCATAAAATTATCAAAATATCATAAAAAAATGGCTGATAGCAATTAAGTTATCAGCCAATTAAATTAATTTTTGTTTAAATATTTTTATCTAAAATCCATTGAACATTTAAAGATAATTTTAATGGTGCACTTGTATCATCAGGTAGTCCTAATGAAAGTGTAGAATTTAAATAATCATGTAGGCTATAACCAAGGCTTAGACCATATTCAACTTCATCGTTGTAGAAGAAGTCTTTTAGAGAACTGTAATTTTGGATGTGATCAATTACGTTTACTTGAATGTAATATAGTCCGTAGCTAAAGTCTCCTGCATCAATGCTAAGAGATGTATCTAATAAATCATTATCAATTTCCATAGTATCAAAATCAAATGGTAGAGAATAACTTAAATGGAATTCAGTTGAATCATTTTCATAGGAAATACTAGCATTTGGAGATACTGTTTTAGTATCATTTGTTTTAAATAAATCACTTCTATTGAATTCAGAGTGGAAAATATTTGTTGAGAAATCTGTTACATCAGTTTCATGTTCTTCATAGTTTGCACCAGCTGAAATGCTAAACTTATTAAATCTAAAGTTTAGTGAAGCACCTGCAATGTAGTTAGGGAATAGTGAGTTACCACTGTTATCAATAACTCTTGTTAAATCAAATGGTGAAACAGGAAGATATAAAGCTCCATTAAGATTTAGTCCAACTTCTAAGTTTGCATTATATATAAAGTTAATCTTTGAAGAAATCATAGGGTATAAATTAACATTGTTTTCATCAATCTTTGCTAGAGTACCATAGGTTAGTGCAAACATGTTATTAGATAAACTAGAAGTTCTTAATAACCCCGTATCAAGTATTTCACTATCAAAATATGGTGCAAGTGTTGCATCAGATAAGAATATTGAAGTATTTGAATTAGCTGTTTCATAATTAGCATTAAGAGCTAATGTAGAATCTGCTCCAAGATTTCTATGTACTAGTGCAGATTCAACAGGTGAATCAAATTTACCTTTTTCAATATCAATATTAGCTAAACCACTAGTTGAGTTAATATTTAAATATTCAAGCATGTTCATATAATATGGATATAAATTTTCAAAATCAGTGGTACTTGGATATGGATATGCGTTGTACACTGGTTCTCCACTATCAAGTAGCATGTTGAAATTTAAACCTAATGAGAAATTTGGTGAATTAAAGAACGGAATAAGTGTAATTGTACTTTCAATTGGAGTTGTTAAATCAAAATCAAAATTATTAAAGATTAAATCAGTATCAAATTCAGTTTTAAGTCCAAAGGAAATTTTTGAATCATTTTCTTCATTTGTTTGAATCTCTTGATACATTGGTTTATCACTTACTGTATTCTCAACACTTTCAATTTTTGTATAAGGTTCTTCTACTTTTTCAACAACAACAGTTGATTTTATCTCTGCCGTTTTCATAGGTTTAATTGTACTAGTTGCAACAGGTGGTGCACTTAGTACTGTCTTTTCTTCAACTAATGGAGCTGCAGAAGTATTTATTTTAGCTACCTTCTGCTCTCTTACACTAAATGTTGTAAATGAAGGAGCTTTAGGAGCATTTGCACTTATAGTATATCTCATATTCTCTTGTGAAGGAGGGGTTAGGAATATTGAATAGTTATCACTAATTTTTATAGTAGAAATAAAATCATCAATGCTCTCATCTCTTTCAAATGATTTAATTTCAAGAGCAGATGATAAATTGTTCTGTGTTTTAGGGTTTACATTAGTTGAATGTATGATAGATGGGGTAGTGCTAATAATATTGTTTTTATAAACACTAAGTTTTGTATCAATAATTTTTGAATATCCTACACCTGTTGAAACAAGAAGTGTATCATTTCTATTTGTTGTATATGCTAAACTCTTAGAACCATCAATGATTAAGTCGATGCCTTTTATTTTATCAGCTATTACATTGCTATTAATTCCATCTTTGTTGTAGTTTGAAACCAATATTACATAATCAGCAACTTCTCTAGCTTGATCAATTGCCATTTGTGCATTGTTGATAATAAAGTCGTTGCTAAAGTCTAATCCATAAAGGGTAGTTAGATCAGATGGAGATGAAAGTCCAAATATAGCAATTCTTAAATCATTAAATGCATAAAGTTGATAAGGAGGTAATATATTATATAAATTACTGTCTAGGGCATTACTGCTTATAAAGTTAACTTTACTTTCGCTATTTAATTTCTTTAACTGATCCTCTCCATAACTAAAGTCTCTAGCACCAGGAACAAATACATCATAACCAATTTTATCAAGAAGTTTTGTTGCACTTTCACCTTTGTCAAAATTAACGTAAACAGATCCAGCTAATGTATTACCAGCATCAATTAATAAATATTTATCATTGTATTGATTTGCAACATTTAATAAGCCTTTTAATGATGCAAAGTCTAAATCGCCATAATTTCCTTCGCCATTTCCTGTTGCAATGATGTTTAGATTGTAGAAATCTTCACTATCATTACTTTTAACGACTGGTTTAATTCCTAAAGGAAATTGCATTTGAGCAAAAGTATCTCTTGAATCTAATTTCTCTAAATCAGTATAAGCTATCATCTCAGAAGAATTTAAGTTCATTTTATTATTTTCGTGAACTCTATATTTCTTTCCACTAATGCTATCATATACAGTTACCATACCTTTGTTAATTCCAAAGGATTCATTGTTATCATCACTGGTAGCCATAATATCGGAATCACTATCTAAGATATATTTAGTAACAGGGGTAATAAGACTAACTCTATCCGTTGCAGATTGATTAGCACTAATATCTACACTTCCATCTACAAGATAAAAAGTGAAATTGCTTTGATTATAGTTTATTGCTAGTATTGATTTCTTAGAAAGAACTATCTTTCCATATTTATATGTAAAGACAGATTTACTGCTTCCTGATTTTATGATTAGTGTTTTGTCAAATGTAATTCTTGATGAATCAATGTTTCTTATTAAAACACCATTTTGATCATAAAAGAAAATGCTACTTACGGACCCTGCATTTAATGCAATTGAAGTCTGAGCAAATAAACTCCCACTAACTAAAATACAAAAAATAACTAAACTAATTATTCTTTTCTTGAATATGTTTTTCATAGTTCCCCTTTTTCTCTACTAAAATAAAGAAATCCTATATGATATTTTATATGTGCTATTAAATTCACCTTCATCATCAGATTCTAGTAATAATCCAACATTAAAAACATTTATGCCATATTGTACATCGGATTGTAATGATAATGCAACATTTTTAAGAGACGTTATACCTTCAAAGAAGGTTTCTTTCATAGTAGTGGAGTTATTTTCTAGATTAAATGTCTTATAAGCCTCTAATTTTAGATTATTAAGCATTAAAAATGAACTATTGCTTTTGTATTTCATACCAACAGTATATGTGTTTAATATATAATCTACCCAATCAAATTCACTATAAGCTAGTAAATAATTATTATCATTTAGTGAATAAATACCTGTTGTTCCATAAACATTGAAGTCTCCATCAATTGTAGGAAGGGCACCTTGAGACAATAGTTGAGTTAAATTATCTCCAACATTTGAGCCTAAATCTTCAACACTATCATCGGTGATTGATTTGAAATAAACATTATAACTCATTGATGAGAAATACCTACCATTAAAACCAATTCTCCAACTTAAAGATCTATCGGTTTCAGCATCTCCATCATCATCAAAATTCTTTTCGCTTATAATATCATAGTATAATGAAATACTGCTATTATCTGTTTCATGAAGAAGTTGATTTATATCTAGGGCTAATGATTGATAAAGTATATCTTCATCTACATTATTAACTTCAATGCTAGAATTGTAATTAATAAGTGTTAGTCCTAATTCAGTTTCTTTTAGAAGTGGTGATGCCGATAGATGAAGAGGTCTTACAAAAACTCTTCCTCCATAAAAGTCAGAATTAAACAAATCATTTGAAATACCTTCTACTCCAGCAAAGCCAAGGTTAATTAAATTTCCATCTAATTTGAATTTAAGTCCAGCTTTTCTCTCATATGCTACAAAATCACTATCTCTATAGTGATAAATTAATGCACCATCACCGATGGTTGCATTACGGATAGTTCCAAATGTGAAATTGAAGTCATCCCAATCTTGACCATATTTTATATAATTAACAAATGATAAATAATGAGAAATATTTCTTGTTGCAAAAGAAAAATCACTTTCATCATCTTCTCTCTCTATCTGATCATACATAGATGTATCAAATGATATTGAATTATCATCTAAACCAAATGATAGAGGTGCTCTAAGTTCTAGATAAAAGTCCCCTTTGCTAAAAGATGGTAATAGAGTTAGAGAAAAAGGGTAGTCATTATCAATAATATCTCCATTATCATCTTCTGTTTTTGAGTCATAGTTCATTGCTAAATCAAGATTAACCTGAGCAAATATTGAACTAGATGCAATTGCTAAAATTGCAGTGATGGTAAGTAATTTCTTAAATTTATTCATTTCTGTATTCCTAATTTATAACTTTTATAAAGTTAATAATAAAATTTAACTCTTATGTATCATAAAATATAACATTTTTAATACATAAGAGTTACATACCTATCAATGTTAGTATAGTTTTCTATCATTATGAGATAAAAAACTTAAACTTCTTTGATCTCGTTTGCAATTATATCATTTTTTATGATAACTGTGTCATTTTCATCACGAGGAATTTTATAATCAAATTTATGAGCTTTAAATATGTGTTCTCTTGTTAGATTTTCAATATGAGATAACTGACTAACAATTGGTTTTAACTGAGCTCTAATATTAGTTTGATCAAATGGGCAAACTGGTTTTACAACAGGTAAATCATAGGTGCTTGCTATTCTCTTAATAACAGATTCCCTAACTTCAATCATAGGTCTTATAATATGTATTGCACCAGAGAAAAATTCTTGTATTGGCTGCATTGTAGAAAAATTACCTCTAAAACAAGTGTTAATCAAAGTTGTTTCAACAAGATCATCTAAATGATGACCCAATGCAATTAGTGCGATATGATTATCTCTAGCATAATTGAAAATAACACGTCTTCTATTTCTTGAACAAAGGTAACAGTTAAATTCTCCCTTAAATGATGTTGAATACTGTGGTTCATCAACAATTAATAATTCGATATCTAATTTATCAAAGAATTCATGAAGTTCAACTTTAGCCTCTTCACTAATAGGGTGTTCTGCCCAGTTAATCATAATTCCTTTTAAGTTATAATTAATTGGAAGCCATTTGCGTCTTAATGAAAGAGCTAGTGCAAGAGCAAGTGAATCTTTACCTCCACTTATACCTAATATAACTGTTTCATTATCTTTAATCATTTCAAACTTGTTGATTGTTTTACCCGTTTGTTTAATAAATCGTCTAATCCACGGCGGTATAGTTCCGTCGATTAATTCTTGGTATGGTATTTTAGTATCTGACATTCTTTATTGCCTCATTAATTTCTCCACAACTAATCTCCTCAATTGTGAAAATTCTTGTTTTTCTAAGAGTCTTAATAAAATTAGCTCTAACTTCTTTCGTAAATAGTTCATTATAATCTTTAAATGGAACTGCACTATCATCTGGGAAAACAAGTAATATATCTGATTCAAAAGAAATTGGTTCAGGTATATCAATAATTACCTCATCCTCTCTAAGAGTGGGATGATTTCTTGATAAGGCACTATAGAGTTGCCTCTCCATATTAGTTCTCTGTATTAAAGGTTTACAATAACTATCAAATTTATTATCTTCATCAAAAGATTTTTGATATCTTGTTACAAGTAAATCATTATTTCTAACTCTAATTACATTGTTTAATTCTTCAGGATGTTTATCAGCTAAGCTCTCAAATGTATAATCATCATTGTTATACAAATCAGATGGGCATATTATCGATTTCTCAAGTGCATCTAACAAAGCTTTTTTTATCATTGCCGTAGCACATCTAGTGATTTCATGCCAATAAACTGTTTTATACATTTGATATTTTGCAAATAATAAATGTTCAACAGATAATTCAGCTTTTGATAACAGTGCTGATTTACCATCTTTCACACTTAAATGAGATATGATATAAGAGCTATCTTGAATACCATATGTTACTCCTGAATAGAGTGCATCTCTATTTAGGTAATCAAGTTTATCAGGATCAAGTGCGCCTGATAAAAGGGACCTGAAGAAAATAGTTTGCTTATCATGAGTCTCAATCTTAGTATCAAGAATTTCAGAAATACGGGTTGGGTTAAAATTCTCACTTACAAGAATCTTATTTAAATCGCTGTCTCCCAGTATTGTTAATGTAGCAAGTTCCTCATGGTCTGTTAAAGGAAGTTCCTTTAATGAGTGAGCATATGGGAAATGTCCAATATCATGTAGGAGAGATGCACATAAAAAATCATCAATTCCTTCTCTATCTAGAGATAGAGGAGCACCCCGAGTTAATAGTGAAATAATTATTTTATGAGAAAGGTGATAAACCCCTAAACTATGAATAAGTCTAGTATGAACAGCTCCTGGATAAATTAACCAAGTTGGCCCAAGTTGTTTTATTCTTGATAGTTTTTGAACCTCTTTTGACTTATACACTTTCATAAGAGATGATGATAATTTTATATCTTTCCAAAGTGGATCTCTTAGTGTTAAGTTAAAGTCTTTATCGAGATGAATTATTATTTTATTTCTATCGTTTTGATTCATTTTGATTCCTTAGTTATTTGTTAATTTATAATGAGTATTAGTTTTTCTGTCTATTGAATTCACCAACTTTTTGATATATCTTTGTTTATATGAAGAAAATAGGCTTATTTGCATTATTACTCAGTATAACTACATTATCTATCTTTAGCTCGCCATATACAATTAGCTATGATGGCTTAGATATTCTCGAGGCTAGTGATAATGAACTAGGATTAATTCAATCTGATGTAATGAGTCCACTTATGATTGAAATGAGTAAATCTTTAGGTGAAGAATATAATAGTAATTGGTTAGAGAATTATGTAAGTCCAACTCAACGAAATGGTTTTAGTAAAAGTTATAGCAAAACTTTATTATCAATACTTCCTATAACTGAAAAATATTATTTCATTTCCCCTAAAATGGGAGATGTTGAAGATGAACTAGTTATAAGAATGGAGAGTGGAGAATACATAAGTTTTATATATGAGAGTAAAAATAAAACTTTAATAGCATTAAAATATAGTTCAAGCCTCTAGGATTTCCTAGAGACTTGTAGTCTAGCTTTTATGAAAATATTTGAGAGACCCAATGAATAAATCCTTTCTTTTTCTCCGGAGTTATATTAACAATAACTGGTTTCTTTGCATTTTCAATGGCTTCTTTCATGAACCTCTTCTGCTCATCAATTCGCTCTTTTTTAATAGCAACTTTTTTATATTCTCCGTTATTCATGAGAATTCTTGATTTAACATTGTCACTAAGACATAAATCTAATACATGATGAAGTTGTTTTTTAACATCAACATCACTTATAGGACAAGCAATTTCCACTCGTCTTTCAGTATTACGAGTCATAAAGTCTGCTGATGAAATATATATTAATTCATCTGAGCCACTACCAAAACAATAAATTCTCGAGTGTTCAAGATATCTTCCTACAATTGATCTGATTTCAATATTTTCAGTTTTATTTGGAACTCCTGGGACTAAGCAACAGATTCCTCTAACAATCATTTTTATTTTAACATTATTGCATGAGGCAAGTTTTAATCTTTCAATTATATCAACATCAGTTATAGAGTTGATTTTAATTATAATAGATCCTTTTTCTCCCTTTGCAATTTCTCGATCAATTAAATTCATGATAATAGGTTTTAATCCATTAGGTGCAATTAATAGTTTCTTATAAATACCATTTAAATTTCCAATTGCCATGTTTTTAAAGAAAAGATTAGTATCAGTTCCTATTTCTTGTTTTGCAGTAATAAAAGATAGATCGGTATATAATTTAGCAGTTACTTCATTAAAGTTACCTGTACCAACTTGAGTGATATAAGAGGTAACTCCTCTATCTTGAAAAGTAATAAGGGTTATTTTTGAGTGGACTTTAAATCCTTCAAATCCATAAGATACTTTACATCCAGAACTCTCAAGTCGTTGAGACCAGTCAATATTATTTTGTTCATCAAATCTAGCTCTCAATTCGATTAAAGCAACAACTTCTTTACCATTTTCTGCAGCATAGCAGAGATATTCAACTAGCTTTGCTTGGTTTGCAAGACGGTATATTGTTATTTTAATTGATACTACTTTAGGAGAATCTGCGGCCTCTTTAATTAGTTTTAAATAGGGATCCATACTTTCAAATGGAAAGGAGAGTAATAAATCTTTATTTCTAATTTGCTCAATTATAGATTTATCAAGTGATATCCTATTACATTTTTGAGGCGAGAATGGAGTATAGCAAAGAGTCCTCTTTGCTGCCTCAGTTGGTAATTTATCTGCAAATCCAAATACAAATTTTAAATCCATTGGAGCAGATGTTACAAATATTTGTCTATCTGTTAAAGCAAGTTTTTCCTTTAAGAAATCAACTAGTGAGCCTTTTACTTCATGGGAAAGTTCTAATCTAACAGCTGCTAGATGTTTTCTTCTTTGAAGGAGTTTTTTCATTTTCTTTCTAAAGTCATTTTCAATTTCAAAGGCTTCATCATCAATACTTATATCGCCATTTCTTGTAACTCTAAAGATAACTTTATCTTTGACTTTATACATTGAAAAAATTTCATCGTAGTAATGAAGTATAATATTTTCTATAGAAATACCTCTAATACCCTCACTATCTTTTAGAAATAATTTTGCAGGTAGGGCAGATGGAATTGCAATAACAGAAAATAGTTCATTCTCTTTATTGTTGAGCATTGCACCTATATGAAGTGTTTTATTACTTAGGTGAGGAAATGGATGATGAGAGTCTACAATTTGAGGTGATAATATTGGGAAGATAGTATTTTGATAATATTTCTTTACAAATTCTTCTTCTTTTTTTGTTAAATTTTTATATTCAACATTTTCAATATGGTGCAATCTTAATTGGCTTGCAACTTCAAAATATGCTTCTTCTTTTTGTTTGTAAAGTTGAGCAACAGTATCATAAATTGCAACTAATTGTTCTTTTGTACTCATGCCTGATTTACTATCGATTGCTTGGTCGTTGTATTCCATCATATCAAAAAGAGAGCCAACTCTGATCATAAAGAATTCATCGAGATTACTATTGAAAATTGAAATAAATTTCAATCGTTCTAGCAAAGGTACAGTTTCATCCATGCCTTCCTCTAGTACTCTTTGGTTAAATCTTAACCATGATAATTCTCTGTTTTGGCTATATCCTTCTGAGTGTAATGTTTTCATGAGTTTCCTTTTAAGCTTTTTTGTTCCTCTTTATTTAAAAGGTCAAATTAAAAAAAATGGAACAAATTAGTTAAACTTAATTATACATCAAGAAATTGAAAACTTCCACATATATTATGCAGAGAATTTATTAGATTTTTAGTAATAATGGTAGAGAATGTATGTTAAATTGATTAAAGATAGAATAATGGTAGTTTAAAAATGAATTGTAAGTAGATTTCTTTTATCATTAATTGTATAGGTTATGCTATTATTATTTATAATGTCGTATATATTTTGTTCATCAATTAAATATTCTTTAGTCTCTAATAATATGTTCTTATTACTAAAACTAAAAGTGATGCCATTCTCTTTTAATCCTAGTGCAACCTTAATTCGATTATTAATTTTATTTTTATCAAAAGATGTAAAATAGAGAGAATTATTTTTGAAATAGTTAAATTTATCACTATTAGCTATAGGTAGATTTACATCCTCATCTATAACTACACTTTTTTCCATCAAAAATGTTGGAAGAAGAAAAAAATCATAACTACAATAATCATCATAGCCACTGTTACCATTTGTAACATCAATATGGTACCATTCACCATCTATTTTAACCATATTCCAAGCATGAGCTACACCATCTAATGAACCTGTCACAAATAGGCAAGGTATATCAAGTTCTCTCATAATGTATTGAAAAGATCTTGCATATGATGCACAAACACCTTTGTTTTTTATTAGTACAGAATAAGCACTTTGATCATCTATTAGAGAAATGTCGTAGTTTTTAGTCAATGCAAAATATTTATAAAGGGTTTTAATTTGTTGATATGGAGAGTCTAGTTTTTTTAATACTTCAACTTTTTTATTGACTTGTTCTTCAACATCTAATCTAACTAATTTTAAGTTTTTATCATATTGTTTCAGACTAAATTCCATTTGAGCTGATGTTATTTGACCATATGAATTTTCTAGCCATCTATAGGTATATCCTTGGTCTACATAAAAGAGTTGAGGGTAATCTTTAAAAACACAATTCGAAATTTCACGAATTTGTTTTTGGGTATAATTTGGGCTAATTTCAACAATCACATCTTCATTTAACAAAGATGAGGCTATTTGGTTATAAAGAGTGTATTCTTTATCAGTTAGTTTGCTTTGATAGTAAGCAGTTCCAAAAATAGTTTGCACTGTGAGTACTATTACACCAAACAAGATGATTATTTTTTTCATTTAATACCCTTAGCCCTTAATTGCAAGAGAGATAATTATCTCTCTTGCATTAATCTTAAAAACTATTTAATTTTTAAGAATTCTTTATAAGTTGAAAGTGCGCATTCTAAATCATAAACTGCAATAGTCTCCCAAGGAGCATGCATTGATAAAACAGGAACACCACTATCGATAACATCCATGCCATATTTTGCACACATGTAAGCAATAGTACCACCACCACCTTGATCTACTTTACCAAGTTCTGCAAATTGGTAACTAATATTTTTATTATCTAACATATTTCTAATCTGTGCTATGAATTCTGGATTTGCATCATTTGAGCCTGATTTACCACGAGAACCTGTGTATTTGTTAAATGCAATACCATAGTTTAATTGAGCTGCATTCTTTTTATCAAATAATTCAGGGTTTAGAGGATCAAAAGCAGCTGATACATCAGATGATAACATCTTTGAATTTCTAAGTGCTCTCTTAAGTTTTAATTCAGTAAATCCACATAATGCATCAATAACTTCACTAGTTGCATTCTCAAGGAAATTAGAATTCATACCCGTTGCACCAACAGAACCAATTTCCTCTTTATCAGCTAATAGACATAGTGATGTTCTCTCAGGAGTTTCTGTTGATTCAAGTAGTGCTATTAATGATGTATATGCACAAGATCTATCATCATGGCCATAACCTAAAATCATTGAAGCATCTAAACCTGAAATTCTTGATTTACCTGCAGGAACTACTTCTAATTCAGCTGATAAGAAATCATCTTCTTCAAAGCCATATTTTTCGTTAATTAATTTAATAAGAAGGTCTTTGCCTGATACTTTTTTACTTTCGTCTTTTTCATTTTTGTCAGCTTTTGGAGCAAGGCCAATTAGAATATCTAAAGCCTCTCCTTTAATTGCATCAGCCATTGTTTTTTTAGCTTGTTCTTGTCCTAGGTGAGGTAGAATATCACTAATTGATAGAGATACTTCATTTTCATCTTCACCAATCACTATGTCTAATTTAGTTCCGTCTTTCTTAATTACAACACCGTGAATTGCAAGAGGTAGAGTTACCCATTGATATTTTTTGATACCACCATAATAGTGAGTATCAAGATAAACAAGCCCATCTGATTCGTATAGTGGTACTGGTTTTACATCTAGGCGAGGGGAGTCGATATGTGCTCCTAAGATATTCATACCATTTTCAATATTTTCTGTTCCAATATGGTATAAAGCAATTGTTTTACCCATGTGGTTAAAATAAACTTTATCTCCAGCTTTAATCTTAGTACTAAGTTTTGTTACATCTTTATAACCAGCTTTTTCTGCTGCAATAACAATTTGATTTATACATTCTCTCTCTGTTTTACCATTGTCGAGGAATGCTCTGTAATTATTTACTAAATCCTTCATTTGTATCATCCTTATATTTGATTTTTTACTATAGCTTAATATAACATTTTTTATTTCAAACGACCAGTGAAATCATTGAATATTAAGTAGTACTATAAGTTACAAATGTATCGTAAACTTTTATAGGGAATAATATGAGTGAAGAATTAAATTGTCAAAAAGTTAATTCTGTTTTTAAAATTAGAGTAATAATTGAGAGTTTTTATGATAGTAACCATCACCTCTTAGCTTTTTGTTTGTTTCAATCTTTTCTCTTATTGCCTTTATTAATCTATATAGCAGGTAAGGTATATCAATTATAAAGAATAGATAGATAAGATAATTTCCAAATCTATTGTAGAATGTAAGACCAAAGTCTTCTTTTGTATAAATAGGAGCTTTATAAATGTGATAATCTGCACTAAAGGGTTCAATTGGATCCACAACTTCACCAGTTGGCAATACAAGTGCCGTAATTCCACTATTGGTTGATCTTACAGTACTTCTTCTGTTTTCAATGGATCTAAATATGCCTAGATTAAGATGTTGTTCTTCAGCTGAAACTGCTTTTGACCAGCTATCATTTGAAAGATTAAGAAGCAAAGATGCACCATCTTTTACAAATTGACGACTAATATCATCAAAGATATCTTCAAAGCAAATTGCAGTAGAGAATTTTATGTTATTATAATCAAATACTTTTGATTGAGCTCCTGGTAACCACCAATGGAAATCATTGCTAATTAAAAATTGATTGAAACGAGGGAAGGTATCACCATATGGGAAATATTCTGTAAATGGAACTAAATGTTGTTTTCTATAGGAATCAATTAATTTACCATTACTAAATAATATTACTGAATTGTAATCTTCTCTATTCCAATTACCATCTTCATCAAATGCCTCTGTAGCTCCTTCTTTTAAGACTCCTTCAGGATTGCCTGTAACAAGTGGAACTGGAAGTGATTTACCAAACTCTACAAAATCTGAAACTAATTTGCTTGTGAGTCTATTTGATGGATATTCTGTATGCCAAGCAACTGATGGTACAAAAGCTGTTTCACTCCACATTACCATATCAGGATATTCACTCATTGCCTCATTAGTTAAGTCTCTCATTGTTTCAAAGTTTTTCTTATATTGGCTATAGCCACCAATCCATGTATCACTATTGTGTTGAACCGCAGCTATTTTTTTATAAGAAGATGGTTTAATTCTTTCATAATATTGAATTGTATAAATTCCAAATACTAGGTTAATAATCATAAGAATAATATACATCATAATGTATGTAGCTTTATCGCTCAAGAAATCAAAGAATGCATAGCTTTTTCTCTCTACTAAATAATTTGCAACAAAAATTTGAGGTATTATCATAATAAAGGAGACAGCCCAAGTTCCTGCAATAGAAACAATTTGAATTAAAGGTAACCATGTTGCAAATGCAGAGGATAGGTTTCCATATGGATATGCCAAGAATCCTCTTTGCATAATAAAAGTATATAGAGTATATAGTGATGCTTGAAAAAGTACTTTATGTTTTTTAGGAAGACTGTAGCCTAATTTAAAAATAGGTAAAAGTATAATTAACTGTATTGATCTTAGTGTTGGTGCAATTAAGATTGCATAAGGATGGAATGTAGTTAGCCAATAATTGAAAATGGATAAAAAAGATACTCCCCATGTTATTGCTAATATAGGAGTGAATTTAAATTTTGTTCTATTAATTGCAAAAATTAATGGAATTAATCCAAAAGTTGCAAAAATAGGATAGCCTTTATCACTTATAAATGAGGGAAAGGCAAAAGAATATATTAGTGCTGATAGGAGAACTAATAATATTTCTAATGGAAGATCATAGAATTTTCTAGTTTTGGGTGTTTTTTTCATAACTGTATAATTAAATAATACCTTGAATTTTGTTTAGTGACAAGAATAAAGTGAATTTTTAATATATATGCTAATAATTTACAAAAAATAATTTATTTTTTAATAAAATGCTATTGACGAAAACATCAATATTTAATAGATTAACGAACGTGCTAACAACATTAGTACAAACTTGGCGGCGTAGCTCAGTTGGTAGAGCAAACGGCTCATATCCGTTTTGTCAGGGGTCCGAGTCCCTTCGCCGCTAATTTTTATTTTCTTACGGAAATAAAAAAAAACAAGTTTTTTTTATTGATATACATATATCACTTGGCGGCGTAGCTCAGTTGGTAGAGCAAACGGCTCATATCCGTTTTGTCAGGGGTCCGAGTCCCTTCGCCGCTATATTTTAGACGTTTAATTGTAAAATTAGACGTTTTTTTTATCCTAAATCCAAAGTTTTAAATTCTTATTAAATTAATAAAGGCTCTTGATAAAATAATGCTCCTATTGAGATTTATCTAATTTAATAGATGTTTTACTCAATAAAAGCATATTTTTTATGTGTAAAGCTAATTTGAAGTGTTATTTAATAAACTAATTACTTTATCATATGAACTTAGCATCTTATCAATTTTAAGAGAGTCAATTTCTTCTTGAGCTTTTTTCAATTCAATATCCTTTTGATTCAAATTTTTTGTTAATAAATTAATTATATCTTCTTCTTTTGAATTATTTAATTTCTCTTGAATTTCCATTTTTTCTTTTTCAAGACGAATTTTATACTCTTCAGATTTTCTCTTTATATTTTCAGCCTCAGATTTGTAAGCTTCTTTTAGATTGTCCTTATCAAAAGATGCTATTGCCCAATATGTGTTACTTCCTTCGTCAAAATAATTGTTTTCTATAATTACATTTCTAAGTGTGATATTAGTAACTTGAATACTAAAATTATCTAATACGTCTAGAGCCTCTCCATTTCCATCGATTCCGGCCTCATTATAGTAATCAATTAAAGAGGAGTTGCATATAATTGATATTTGCCTTGCAATCTCAGTTCTAGCAAATGACTCAGCTCTGTTTTTACTATTAGCTCTAGTAGATAATTGAGCTGAACCGACTCCGTAGAAGCGATCATTGCTTAATGGTGTTACCACTGTCCATGATGGTTTGCCATCTTCTGTATACATTCCCATTTTACTTAAATATGGTGATGTGCTTTTACAACCACTAAAGACACTAATTGATAGTAGTGAAACAATTAGAAATTTATTAATCTTTCTCACAAAATACTCCTTTATCCTTTTTTTATAACTCCAAGACAATGATATTCTCCACTAATTTTATCATAATAATAATCTATTATCTTAAAGCCTTTTAATTTTGCAGTGCCTGCAATAAATGATTCGTCTCGGAAACTATTATCATTTCCAAAATTATCAGATATTACAATATCATTTGCAAATCCACTATTTTTATAAATATTAATAAAACACTCATATGTTGCAGATTCAACTTTTTTAGGTATTGTAAATTCACTATCACTAATACCTTTTCCTACATAATAGCCCTCAATTTCAATCTTTGTATTAAGCCATTTTGGCTTTCCACTATCATCATATTCAACGTTATATATTTTCTTATCTTCTTTGCTGTTATCTTTGATTAATATGACGCTACCATTTCGTTGATTGTATAGCTCATCTATTATTTCTATCTTGTTAAATTTTTCTTGAATGGTTTTATCACTATAACCTACAACTTGCATTGTTTTATAAAAATCATATCCGTTATTTTCACTCAGATAAATATCTCTTGTACTAATAACTACATAGTCATTTAATAAATCCTGCTTAAGTGCATTCAACAAGGATTGCTTTCTCATAGTTTGTGTACTTGGCATCATGTTGCTGATTCCAACAAATATATTAGAGGAGGTTAAATCAACACTTGAAACTAGATCTTCAATTTCATTTATACTTTGATTATCAATAGGTGAGTCTTTTTTTATTGTTTTACAACTACTAAAAAGTGAGCTTATTAATAAAATTACAATTAATATTTTTTTCATGAGGTCCCTAAAAAATTTGAAGCCTATATTATAAAAATAACAAGGCTTCAATATTGGTTTAATATCTTTTAAATATTAGATAATTCCGTTTGATAATAAATTATCAAAAGCTTCTGCCATCTTATCATTTGCTACCATTGCAGCATCATTTTGAACAAATTCTTTTTTTGCTTCATTAGATATAGATGCAAAAGCCTGCTCTAAATTAGTTTTTGGCATTTTGCTAAGTACTACAACTGCACCATTATCAAGTATCTTAATCTTTTCTCTTTGTACTCCAACTAAGTTAGCCTGGGTTGTCTGAATGGCAAATGCTTCAAATGCATCAATATTTTGTCTATCAGCACCTTCACCTGCATCATTTATGTAGTTTTTAACAACTTCTTTTACACTTGTAGAAATTTGTTCAGCCAACTGAGTTTTTGCATTAGATTCTGCTCTTTTTATAGCTGTTTGAACATTACTTGCTTCTCCATAACCAGCGCAATATACATATGTATCATCTGTTGGTAGAGTTAAAAACCAATCTGGATAAATAGATTTTACTTCTTCTACCTTTGCAACTGTTTCACCCTCATTAAATGATCTACATGAATTTAGACTGAATAACATAGCTATAGATAAAACAGCTAATAAGATTTTTTTCATAATTTTTACTCCTAAGTGGTAATGTATAAGTTTATACTTTTTTATTTATGTTTGCATTTTATATCGAAATGATAATTAAATCAATTTAATAATACAACTAATCTTTTTTCTTAAGGTTTTAAAAGGATTAAATTCTAAATTTATTATTCTATTTACTTTTTAAGCTTAAATTTAAGTAATACAGGTTGGTGATCGCTGTATATGTAATTATTATCAATATTTGTTGCATATGCCTCAATGTTATCTGATATTATAAAACCATCAACTACAGTTGAATAATTTACACCTTTTGTATAAGGAATATCAGTAGATCTGCATGTTGCTACCTCTGTTTCATTTTCTGCTGCACATATACTCATAGATGGATCTAAATCCTCATTTGTTAAAAGATTTACCCATTCTGGAATTTCTTGTTCTGATTCAAAATTATCTATAACATCTTTACCTAAAGCATGATTGAAATCACCACCTACAATAACATAGTTACCCCTGTCATATTCTTCTCTCATATACTCATTAAGCAATATTAATTGTTTTGCTCTAACCAATCCACCTTTATCATAGGCACTCATGTGTGAGTTAATTAGTGATAATTTTTTTGAACCTTCTACACTGATATATGTGACTGAGAAACATCTATCTAAATCAAGATATTTTTGAGGAAATACATCAGATAGGGGATATGTCTTTCTAATTGCCTTATCAATACTATATTTTGATAGTGTCATTATGCCTGCATTTGCAAAGCCATGAGGATTATTCAGTGGTAGGGCTAGGTAAGGAGAGTGATAATTTACTGCATAATTATAGGCCATATCGTTAAAGGCCTTTCCAATTTTCTCTACTTGGTCAACATGAAATGATCTATCACTATTTGTATCTACTTCTTGGAAAAGGGCAAAAGTTGGATTTAATTTTTTGATAGTCTCAATAGCACCATCTGTATTTGTATTTACGTCTTCTAATGAGAATGCTCTACCATATTTTCCAGCTACCTTAGTTCCATCTTTCATAACCCCACTATCCATAAAAAAGCTAAAATCATGGGTATAGGCACCAAAGCCAATATTGTATGTGGTTGCACTATAGAAAGTATCATAATTCAGACTGCTTTCAATTGCATTTGTATTATGTATTATCTCTAGATTTTGATTATCAGGAATTCTTGAATATTGAGATATAACATATATTACATATGCTAATATGATGAGTGCTAATATAATGAGTACACTTATTATATATTTAAGAACTTTTGGTAGAATTTTCATTCCATTATGTTATCACTATAATTAAAGTATAGCAAATAAAAGTTTACTTAATAACTACATAATTGTTACTAAATAAATATATTTTAAGCAGTTTCTTTTTATTTTCTCTTTTCCTAAAAATATTTTTAATTTGGAGCATATATTAATATAATAAATTTGTTTTAAGAATAATTTATTGTGAAGTTTTTTTGAATATCTGAATTTTAATTTTAGGTAGCAGGGTGAATGTGATAATTGTATATTTAATTCTAATATGTTACTTTATATTATCAAAATAAATTAATAAGGAAGGTTATTATGTCTGAGAAAATTAAATATATATGCCCTAAGTGTGGATGTGAGCATTACGAAAGTGATACTTTGCAAGCAACCGGTGGTAACTTTGCAAAAATGTTTGATGTACAGAACAAGAAATTTGTTACAATTTCATGTTCTAATTGTGGCTATACAGAATTGTATAAAAAACAGAGTTCTACAGGTATGAATATACTGGACTTTTTTATTAACTAAATTATAGGAAAACAGATGATCGGATTTTTTATTAAAAAAGCATTCTTTGATGCTTGGGATAACCTAATTGGGCTAGTTGCTTCAAATTTAGGTTTCATTGTTGTGTTTGTTCTCTTCTTTGTAGATTTAGGACAATATGTTGGCATTCAATCTATTAATTATTTGATTATGTTGATTGCAATTATGGCTCTATCTTTTCACAATATTGGTGTAGCAAAAACAACCTTTGCCTATAGTAATTATAAAAGGGAAGGATTTGAGAGTTATAAAGATGGTTTGAGATTATTCTGGAGACATGGTTTAGCACTGTTTGGAATTAATATCTTCATGACATTCTTAGGATTATTAGTTATTCCTTTTTATTATTCAATGGGTAATATTATTGGTCTTGTAATATCAATTCTATTGTGTTGGGTTTTATTTACTTTCATGATAGCTATGCAATTTTTCCTACCCTTAATGGTTAATTTTACAGGTGATAGACCTCTAAAGACACTTAAAAAATGTTTTATAATGTCTATTGGTAATTTAGGAACTTCTATATTCTTATTATTCTTTAATCTTATCCAAATAGCTCTTACCTTTGTAACAGCTGGCTTATTATTTAACGGAAGTGGTATTATGTTAGCTAATATGGATGCTTTTAAACTATTATTATTAAGAATTAATTATCTAGAGGAAAATGGAACTGATTCTATGAAAAACCTACCTTGGGATGATATTCTATATGATGAGAGAGAAGCTGTTGGTGAGAGAACATTAAAGGGTATGATTTTCCCTTGGAAAGAATAAAATATGGCTGCTGAGATAGAATTAAAAGCACATATTGTTGATGTTGATAAAACTCTCTCTATTATTAGAAACACTCTTGGAATTTCTCAAGAGTGTTTTCAAGAGAAAAAAGATGTCTATTTTACTAAAGAAATAGATAAGCCTCCACTTAGGTGTAGACTTGAGAGAAAAGGTTCTGATAGAGAGAATCTTAAAGAGTCAGTATTAATAACACTTAAAAATAAAGAACTACAGGGCGAAATAGAGGAAAATAATGAGATTGAAATAGAATGTGGATCTCAATATTTTGAAACATCTCTTACTCTTTTTAGATCTCTTGGTTATAAAGAAACCTTGTTTAAAGAAAAAACTGGTTATTCGTTTATGTTAGATAAATATAAACTTCCACTTCATGTTGAACTATTGGAAATTAAACCTTTAGGATGGTTCTTAGAAATGGAATTTACGAGTTCAGATAAATTAAGTAAAGAGGATGTAAATATCCTTAAGTCTAGTTTATTAGATGCTCTCTCCTTATTTAGTGTTGCTCACTCTCAAATTGAGAGACAATATTATAGGGATTTATTAAATCTAGCGCGCTTAAAAGAAAAAGGAATTTAATTATGGAATTTAAAGCTTCACATATATTAGTAAAAGAAAAATCTCTTGCAGAAAAAATTGCAAAAGAAGCACAAAATGGTTCATCATTTGCAACTCTTGCAAGAAAATATTCACAATGCCCATCAAGATCTAAGGGTGGTGATTTAGGTTGGTTTGAGAGTGGACAGATGGTTCCTACTTTTGAAAGAGCTGTAAAGAAATTGTCAAATGGTAGAATTAGTGATCCTGTTAGAACTCAATTTGGTTATCATGTAATTAAGAAAACTGGAGTTAGAGATTAATATGAGCTATAAAGATATTGTTATTTTCACCGATGGTGGTTGTAGTGGTAATCCTGGTGTTGGTGGTTGGGCTTTTGTTATGAGTGCTGATAATAATTTTATTACAGAACAAAGTGGTGGAAGTGAATTTACAACTAATAATAAAATGGAATTAACTGCTGTAATTAATGCTCTAAAAGCTTGTTTAGTAACAGGATGTGAATCCATAACTATCAATACAGATAGTCAATATGTTAAAAATGGTATCACCTCTTGGGTAAATAACTGGAAAAAAAACGGTTGGAAAACTGCCGCTAAAAAACCTGTTAAAAATAAAGAATTATGGGTTGAATTAGATAGCCTTAATAGCCAATTACCTGTTAAATATCAATGGGTTAAAGGTCATGCTGGAATTGAATTAAATGAAAGATGTGATACTTTAGTTGGTCTTGAAATGGATAAATTGAGATAAATTTAGAATATGAATAATAAAGATAATAAAGCATCTCTTTTTAAGTTGTTTTATACATTTGCATCAATCGGCGCTATAACATTTGGCGGTGGTTATGCAATGTTGCCTTTTTTAGAGAGAGAGGTTGTTGCAAAGAATAAATGGGCTAGTGATACACAGATATTAGATTATTATTCACTCTCTCAATGTACACCAGGTATTATAGCTGTAAATGTATCAACATTTATTGGTTATAAAGAGAGGGGGATAAAAGGTGCTATTGCAGCAACTCTTGGAATAATATTCCCATCTTTGATTATCATAACCGCTATAGCTGTTCTATTAACTTCATTTAGTGACAATATTTATGTTGATAGGGCCTTTAGTGGAATTAGAGTAGCAGTTTGTGCTCTTATACTAAATTCAATTATAAAACTTTCTAGAAAAAGTATTATTGATAAAATGAGCCTATCAATTTTTATACTCATATTAATCTCTCTTTTTGTATTTCACCTTTCAGTTATACTTGTAGTAATAATAGGTATTGCAGTAGGACTATTATCAAGTAATATTTTAAATAAGTCTGATAGAGTAAAAACTAATGAGGTGGATAAGTAATGATTTATTTAACACTTTATTGGGAATTCTTTAAAATTGGATTATTTGCACTTGGTGGTGGCTTAGCAACAATCCCATTCTTGTATGAGTTAACTATAAACTTTCCAACTTGGATTACAAATGCTGATATTGCAAATATGATTGCAATATCACAATCAACCCCAGGACCCATGGGCGTAAATATGGCGACCTATACAGGGTTCCATGTAATAGGATTATTCGGTGGATTAATTGCTACTGTTGGTCTTGTTAGTCCTAGTGTAATAATTGTAATAATTATTTCAAAATTCTTAAGTCATTTTGATCAAAAATGGTATGTAAAAGATAGTTTTTATGGACTTAGACCAACTGTTCTTGCTCTTATAACTTTTGCAGTTAGTAATATTTTTATATTAAGTTTATTCAATGGCTCTAAAATTAGAGTGGTTGAATCAATTATATTTCTAGCAATCTTTGTTTTGTATCATAAGTTTAATAAGATTCACCCGATTATCTGGATATTAGTTGGCGCAATTCTTGGTATTGTGCTAAAATTACCTAATTAGATTATCAAGAAAAATTGGAGGAATTTGTATGAATGAAGTAATAAAACAATTACTAAATAGACGAACTGTAAGAGCTTATGATAAAAGAGCTATTAGTGATGAAGATTTAACTCTTATTAAGAAATCAATACTTAGAGCACCTACTGCAGGAAATATGAGTTTCTATAGTGTTATAATTGTAGAAGATTCTTATAAGAAAGATGAGTTATCTGTTCTTTGTGATAACCAACCCATGATTGCAACAGCTCCTCTTGTTATGGTTTTCTTAGCAGATATGCAAAAACACATTGATTATTTTAACTATAGTAAGTGTGCTCAAAACTCAAGAATACCAGATAGAGCTTTAGGTTTAGGAGACTTTCATCTAGCAATGCAAGATGCAATTATTGCAGCTCAGAGTGCTGTAGTTGCAGCTGATTCTCTCAATATTGGTTCATGTTATATTGGTGATATCATTGAAAATTATGAAAGAGTTCAGAGCTTATTAGAACTACCACCTCATGCAGTGCCAGCTGCTATGTTGATTATGGGCTATAAAAAAGATAATAAAGAGAAAAAATTACTCGAGAGATGCTCTCTTGATTCAATATTTATGGTTGATTCTTATAAAAGACGAAGTAAAGAAGAATTAGATGAGGCCTGGAGTAAACCTCTTAATCACCTAGTAAAGACTAATAGAGTTCCATATGAAGGTGCCACAATGGCTGATTGTTACTATACTAAAAAACATACATCATCATTTATGAATGAGATGAATAGATCAACTTCAGTGTTTCTAAAAAAATGGGTAGAAAAGGACTAATTTCATGATACGGTTCATGTATAGAAATATTAAAAGCTTAGTCATATTTCAGATTATATTTAGCTTAATTATTTATTCAATTGTATCTCCATTTTTAAAGTGGCTTTTTAAATTGAGTATTTTATCTTGTGGTATTAATAATCTTACCCAAGAATATTTCTTTACATATCTTAGAAATCCTCTAGCCCTAATAATAGCCCTTATAATACTATTTATAATGGCTATTATAACGCTTTTCTATTTTAATGCTTTAATTGTGTTTTATACCTCTTCAAAGCAAGATAGGAAAGTTGAATTATATTCATTCATTGTAACAACTTATAAAAATAGCAAAGGTATAATTAAGATAAGAAATGTGAAATTATTCTTATTTATTGCCTTTGTTTTACCCTATGTAAGTTTAGTTTACAAAAACCCCATAATAAAGGATATTAGCGTCCCTCACTTTGTAATTGATTCATTGAGGGAAAATCCCAATTTATTAATTCCTTTTATCCCCATTAATTTATATTTATTACTCTATGCATGGAATAGCCTTTTCTTATTCTTTTATATGTATACAAAGAAATTTAAATATAAAGAGGCAATGAGTTGTAGTAAATATCTTGTATCAAATAATAAAAAAGCAATTTTAATATCCTTTTTTAAAATAATAATATTAGCAATTGTTATTACGATATTAAGAGTTGCACTGCAATATGCATTTTATGGTATTTGTACAATATTTTCTAAAGGTATAATCTTTAGAATATTCACAACTTTATTCTCACTTATAAGATTGTTAATGCTTGTTGTCTTTCAAATTGTTACAAGTGTTTATGCAATTTATCAACTCGGAGAAATATTTTATACCTATGAAGAACTTCCTGAAATAGAATATGTAGAGGATAGATTTAGAGCTGTTCCCTTTTTCGCTAAAATTATTATAGTAATAAGTGCTTCAGTTCTATTGGCAACAACAGGTGTATTCTTTGTTTATCAAGACACTCTTCCCTCTATAAGTATAGTAGCCCATAGAGGAGCTAGTGAAGATGAACTTGAGAATACCAAAGAAGCTTTTTTAAGAGCACAAAATGATGGTGCTAATATGATCGAATTAGATATTCGCATGACAAAGGATAAGAAATTAGTCATATTCCATGATGAATCTCTCTCTCGATTAGCGGGTATAAATAAAGATATTAAAGAATTAACTTATGATGAGATTAAAGATATTACAATTCATAATAATGATCTAAGCAAAACAGGTAAAATTATGCTGCTTAAAGATTTGTTACCATTAATTAATTCTGATGTTAAACTCATTATTGAAATAAAACAAAGTGATGGTGATGGAATAGAAATGGCTGATTTACTTGAGCCTATTATAAGGTTCTATCCACGATTTATGGTGGGTAGTCTTGATGATGAAGTTCTATCAGAAGTTAAGAAAAATAATCCATTTAGAGATACAGTTTACTTTTTAGCAATGACCTTTGGTAACTGGGATAAATATGATGATGTTGATATTTATAACATAGAACAAAGTTTTGTAAATAAGACTACAGTTGATAAAGTTCACAATCAAGATAAGGAAATTTTTGTATGGACTGTTAATGATGTTGACTTATTTTATAAATATCAGAACTTGAGAGTTGATGGAATCCTTACAAATTTTCCAGGAGAAATGTCTTCTCTAAACAACTCTTCTCAATTAGAGTATAATAAGAATCATCTATTAAACTTTTTTAATTTAGATAATTAAAGCATTTCTTATTTTTTTATTTTAATAATTTTTAGTAGTTCCAAGGGGTTAATTTTTTGAAAAAAAAGATATTCTTAGTTATATTTTCACTCATATTTTTTTCAACTAATATTTTTGCATATACTAATACTAGTTTATTTAACAATGAGAGAGATATTAAAGTAGTTTCAACCAATCATTTTGATATTATTTATAAAGATCAAAGCAGTATATTAGCTAATGAGATTTATGAAAATTGTGAAGCTATTTATGATGATATTTGTGAACTCTTTGACTTTTCTAAAGGAAAGAAATTCAATGTTGTAGTAACCTCTGATATTCAAATGTTCAACTCTTTTTACAAATCTTTTCCATCAGAAATAGTTATATTCGATACAATTGCAACCAATAATTATTTTAATTACTTTGATGAACATTACATGCTAAATGTATTTAAGCATGAGTTAACTCATGCTCTTAGCCTAAGTGATGATAGTTTTGTAAGCTCAACCTTTGGTAATATATTCTCACCTGCGAATGTATTTCTGACAGTATTTCAGAAAGAGGGATTAAGTGTTTATTTTGAAAGCATTGATAATCAAGGAAGATTAAATAATCCACTTTATAAGGCTCTATTATACGAAGTAAGAGCAGAAGGTGAATTTCCTACCTACTATGATGTTCAAGGACAATCTGATATTGCTACAAATGGTAATTATTATTTATTTGGATCATTTTTCTATCAATATTTAATTGATAATTTTGGAATTGAAAAATTTAACGAGTATCTTAAATTAAACTCTAAATGGAATGCTTTACTATTTTTTCCATCACATCCCTTTAAAAAAGTATATCCAATTCCAATAGAGGAAATGTGGAAAAAATTTATTTTATCAATTGATAAATTGGAAATTAATAATTCAATAGAAATTAAAACTATTGACGATTTTTATCCTAAATATATTGTAGGAAGCGGTGATTATACTTTTGTAGGAGATTATTTTAGTAAAAGTACACTAAAAGTAAATCCTGATGATTTGAGTGTTAATAAATATAGTTCATCCTATGCTCCTCTAGGAGAAATTTGTTCTAATGAAGATACTCTTATTTTTACTAACTATGATAATTCCTCCCAACCAACTACATATACAAGAGTAGTAGATAAAGATTCTTCATATGAACTAGATATTAGTAATTTTAGATTGGCAAATATTATTGATAAAAATACTATCGTTGGACTTAGAAATAGTGGTGAATTACAAAGACTAGAGTGGCTTGATAAGGACTCTCTTACACTGATAAAGTATTTTAACCTTAAAGAAGGAGAAGCTGTTCAAAACATTGTATTGTCATCATCCTCGCTTATTTTTAGTTCTAGAATAGGTGATTCAAATTATATATCAGTCTTAGAAGATGATAAGAGAACTATGTATAGATTTGGTTCTAATGTCTCTATAAATGGTCTTAATGTGTTTAATAATATAGCTATATTATCTAGCACTAGAGATGGTGAACTTCCTCGTTTAACACTTTTAAATTTAGCTACAGGTGAAATGAAATACATGAACTCAAATATACTTGGTGGAGTATATTCTCCAACTATGATTGATGAGTCTACTGTTGTATTTATATCTAAGTTTTATAAAAGAAGTAAATTATCTACATTAAATATTAATGATGTTGAATTTAATAAAATATTCTTAGAGAGTAGTATCTCTTATGGTGATAGTGAGAGAGCAACTAGTATAAAAATAGATGGTGAGAGAGATTATAAAACTCTTGATTTCATATTTGATGATAAGATTTTTATACCATTCTTAACAGCTACTTATGATTCAAATAATTCTTCAACATATTCACTTGGTTTTAATTATAGAATTGAAGATCCTCTTCAAATATATGGGCTTAATATTTTACCAGAAATAGAGTTTAGCGATGGAATAAAATCCGTAAGTATTGATTCAAGTCTAACTAAAAATATACGAGAACATAGTATTGAATTTAATCCATATTTTATAAAATATTATAATACATCAAATGAAGATAATTATATGTTGACTCTAAGCCTAACAAATTCTTTTACCTATGATTTGAGAAATAATAATGAATTTTTATTTAAAACAGGTTTTGAATTTAAGAATAAAAATACTGATAATGTTGATGAACATCATAATATATATAAGTCATCAATTTATGGCTCTTATAGCTATAGTAAGCGAGAGGGTAAAAATCCTCTTGCAATATTATCATATGAATTTGGATTAGGTTATAATAATTATTATTTTACAAATAGTAAAACCTATGGAAATAGTGATTTATATAATGTCTATTCAATTTTTAATTTTGGACTACCATATTTAATTCCTCAACTTGATAATTATTATTCTAGTAGTAGTGCTACTAATTTTACATCCTTTGTAGCTTATAAACCATATGATGATGTTATAACCTACGATTTTGATATTTCGACTATGCTTTATTCAAGAGAAATTCAAAAAGCCTATAATTTTATATTACCATTTTATGCAAATAGATTTTGCCTTGTTGCAGGATTTAATGAGATAGGGGACTATAATTATAATTTAGATAGCATTTCAAAAGAAAAAAAAGACATATATTTGAAAGCTTATTTAGTAAAAGCTCTCAATTCAACATCTCTGTTATCAGGATCCTTTGGATTAGGAGTAAAATTAAGCTATTCTCTTTTAGAAAATACAGCTAATGATAGATTTAGCTTATCATTTATTCTTGGTGAAATAGATGTAGATTAGTTTTATTATATAACTAATAATTTGCATAAATCTTTATTTTGTTTTAATATATTTAAATATTTAATTTGAGGTAACAATTTATGCGCTATAGAAAGAGAATTCGTATTTGCAAAGGTGTATATGTAAATCTATCAAAATCAGGAATAAGTACAACGTTTGGAATTCCTGGATTATCTATTAATCACTCGAGTAAAGGCACTTTCTTGAATACAGGAATACCATCTACTGGTATTTATGATAGAAAGAGAATAGGGGGTGCACACTCTTCTACTAAAAAGAGTAGTGCTCAAAAAAAGAGGACCTATAACACCCAGAGAAAGAGCGAGTTAAGAGAATTTAATATAAGCTTTGATGATGATGCTACAATAAAGATTTCTGATGAAAATGGTGTCGAGATTACAAATAGGAATTTAATCAATAAAATAACTAGATCTAAAGAATATAAAGATTTGCTTGAGAGAGTTGCAAATCAAAAAGTAAAAGAGAGCCTAGATTTAATTAATAGAATAACAAATATTCACAAAGAAACTCCTCCTCTTTTGAATGAAGATGATTTTATAAATCATCTAAATGAATTAGAGTTTTTAATAAAGAATCCACCATCATATGAATATAGAGTGTTTGATAATTCTGCAGCTCTAAAGCGATGTGAGGCATCATCTAATAAAGTTGTAAACACTCATCCTATCTGGACATTTAAAAAAAGAAAGCGAGAATATGTTGCTAATAAATTAGCTAATATTAAATCACAATGGGAAGCAGATGAGGAAAAGAGAAAAATTGAATTTGAGAAAACAACCTTTGATAGTGCAATAAAAGCAAGAGATTCATATCTAAAGATAGTTAATGGTGAAAAATCTGTGATAGAAAAAGGGCTTGAGGATGTTTTTGGGAACATTAGATTACCATTTGATTTTGATGTAGATTTTGAAGTTGAAAATAATTTTGTTTATTTATCACTTGATTTGCCGGAAATAGAGGACCTGCCTACAACTATCATACAATTATTAGCTAGCGGTAAATATAAAAAGAAAAATCTTAGTAAAAAGGATATTAGATTAAACTATCTAAGCACAGCTACATCTCTTGCTCTATTTTTTGCAGGTATAAGTTTTAATATTAGTCCCAAAATAACAAATGTAATAATATCCTCTTATACTCAAAAAATAGATGAGTCTCTAGGTACTACCTATGATTCCTATGTTTATTCAATTGATATTAGTCGTGAAGTATATGCTAAAATTAATCTAAAATATGTAAATCCAATTGAAAGTTTTTCAAATTTTAAGGGAGAGTATCATTTTACTAAAACTGGATTATATAGAGAAATAGATCCAAGTAAGATAAGTAGAAAATAATTTAATACAAAAAATGAGGCAAAAACCTAAAAAAGATTTTTGCCTCATTTTTGTTAAGATAAAACTATAAAGAGTTTATAGCCTCTTTTTCAGCTTTTTCTTCTGCACTATAAAGTCTTTCTTTACCAGTTGCATAGAAATCATAAGTTACACACTCATCAACTGCTTTATCTAATAGAGCATCAATTCCCATCTCTTCATAGTGAGCATTTTCTGTAGCAACATCAGGTCTTGTTAGAGGATGTTTTGGTGAGAAAATAACACAACAATCTTCATATGGTAATATTGATGTTTCATATGTATCAATATTAACTGCTGTTTTCATAATCTCTTCTTTATTCATTCCAACAAGAGGTCTAATGATTAACATATCAGTAGTTGAGTTTGTAAAAGCCATAGAATCAAGTGTTTGTGATGCAACTTGAGATAATGCTTCACCTGTTACTAAAGCAGTACCTTCATTTTTGTGTGCAATCTTTGTAGCCACTTTCATCATACAAGCTCTGAACATAAGTGTTGTTTCATCAATGTTACAATGGCTTTTAATCCATAACTGTTGTTCGGTAAAACCAACTACATGTAATCTAGTACCTTGAAGGTATGGTGAAATTTTAGATGCTAACATCTTAACTTTTTCAAGGGCCATATCACTTGTATAAGGATAAGCGTGGAAATAAATACATTCAAGTTTCATTCCTCTACTTGCCATCTTATAACCCGCAACAGGACTATCTATACCACCTGATAGTAGTAGCATTCCTTTACCAGCTGTTGAAACAGGTAGACCATTTGGACCACCTTTCATTGTTGTATAAATATAAACACTATTTCTAATTTCAATATACAGAGTGTGAGTTGGGTTTTTTAATGAAACACCTAAATCAGGATAACTCTCTGTAACCACATCAGCTAGTTCACAAGAAACCTCATATGATGATAGTGGGAACTTTTTATCAGCTCTTCTTGTATCAACTTTAAAAGTTCCCTCATTTGTGAATGTTGAAGTCTTTAATACTTCTCTAACACACTCTTTAATATCATCCATGTTCTTTTTTACACGGACAGCCTCTGTATAACCAACAACACCGAAGGTTGTTGAGAATGCTAAATCGCATTGCTCACGGCTACATTCATCATCGACTTCAAAAAACAAACGACCTTTTTGTTTACTTACCTTATTATGATAAGGTCTAAGCTTTGTTTTTATGTTATTCTTTAATTTTTTTTCAAAGAATGGTCGGTTTAATCCTTTTAAGGATATTTCGCCAAGTCTTACTAAGTACAATCTAGTTCCCATTATTTCCTACCTTACAATACTATCATATAAATTGTTAATTTCTTTTACTACTTCTTTTATTTCTTCTTCAGTAGTTTTATCACAAAGTGATATTCTTATACTACCTTTAGCAGCTTCACTTGAGAATTTCATTGCCTTTAATACTCCCTCTCCCTTTGCTTTAACATTATTACTACATGCTGAGCCTGAAGAGACGTAAAAACCTTTGTCATTGAGCATTCTTGTAAATACCTCTGATGGAAAGGTGCTACAGTTATAGATAAGATAAATGGACTATAGTTTTCACTAGGGGAGAATATAGGAGTGTGAAGATTTTCTCTCATATATGTGTTTAGAGAACAAACTTTATCAAAATAATTTGGTCTTTCTGTAGTTTTTTTTATTTGTTCTTCTAGAGCAACGGCCATAGCTACAATGGCTGGTAGATTCTCAGTTCCACCACGTACGCCTCTTTCTTGTCCACCTGCCTTTGAAAGTGGCTGAAGATTAACAAGTCTTGAATAAAGCATTCCAATACCTCTTGGGCCATGGAATTTGTGAGCTGAGAAGGATGCACTATCTACATCAAGATCAGTTAAACTGAATGGTATTTTACCAAGGGCTTGAACAGTATCACTGTGGAAGTGTATTTTTCTCTTATACTCTTTTTCTTTATTTCTAACTACATTAACAAGTTCTTCAATATTTTGAACAGATCCAATTACATTGTTAACATATTGGATACAAACCATTCTTACTCTATCATTCATCATAGATTCTAGTTTTGCAGGATCAACAAATCCTTGTGGAGCATCTATATATTTAACACTCCAACCTTTTTCTTTTAGGATTCTTGCGAATTCGATATTAGAAGCATGTTCAATTTTACTTATGATTATTTCACCTGGTCTGTTGTTCCATAATAGAGAACTGAGAATGATTGAATTTGATTCACTTCCACCTGATGTAAAATAAATATTTGCTGGAGAAACTTCTAATATATTTGCTATTTTATCTCTTGTTTCTTCAAGTTTATTTTTTGATTCTATTCCTGCTTTATAAGTTGCTGAAGGGTTTGCAAAGTAAGTTGTCGCAGTATCTATATATGCCTTAATGGCATTCTCGCTGATTTTTGTTGTTGCAGCATTATCTAAATAATATTCCATAGCGATATAATGGTTTAATTGAGTATTATTTTCAAGCCAAAAAACAATATCTAGTGGTTAAAATGGTAATATTTGATGAATTTTATTTACCTATATATTCTAGTATATTTAAAACTCAATTTAAATTATTCAATAATTGTGCCTTTAGAGTAAAAAAGAAGTTTAAACATTGAAGAAAACCTGTAATTAAACATTCAATGTAAATAAAAAATGAATAAATATAGGCAAAATGTAAATTCTAAGTTATTATATTAAACATGAGTGAACAAATGATAGTAACGCTTTCTGGCGGAAAAACAACAACAGTATCTTTTTTAGAAGATTTAGCTCACCTTTCTGAAAAGTTAGGTGAATATGGCAGTAGAGCCTTAATTGTTGCAGATTCTAATACAGCAAATTTATTCAAAAGGCTACCTCAAAATAATATTATATTAGAACCGGGTGAATTTTCTAAAAATTTGAGTTCTGTAGAGAAGATTTTAAGAACTGCAGTACAAGAAGGTCTTGGAAGAGATGATTATATTATTGGTTTTGGTGGTGGTGTAGTCTGCGATTTAGCAGCTTTTGCTGCCTCAATTTATATGAGAGGATGTAAACTTGCATTAGTTCCAACTTCTCTTCTTTGTATGGTTGATGCAACAATAGGTGGTAAAGCCGGATTTGATTTCATGGGTGGTAAAAACTTAGTAGGTTCTTTCTATCCAGCTGAGGACGTATTAATATGTCCAGCTACGCTTAAGAGCCTTAATGAAAGAGAATATCACAATGGCCTTGCAGAGGTGCTAAAACATGCAATTTTATCCCAAGATGAAGTCCTTTATAAGCTATTGATTTCAAGAAAATCTCAGATTTTAGAAAGAGAGCCTAAAACTCTTCTTACACTATTAAAACTTAGTCTTGAAGTTAAAAAAAGCTATATCGAACAAGACCCTGAAGAAAAGCTTGGAATTAGACAAGCTCTAAATCTTGGGCATACCTTTGGCCATGCACTTGAATCTAGTGGTAGATTTAGTAAATTCTCCCATGGAGAGGGTGTTGCATGGGGCTGTGCTTGTGCACTTGATGCCGGCTATTATATGGGATTGACTCCACATTCTTATGTTGATTCTTGTAAAAAACTCTTATCATCTTATAAATATGATATTGATTATAAAATTGGACGAGGAGATTGGTTAGATTTTATTAATTATATTTCAAAAGATAAAAAGAAAGTTAATGGAATTGTACAATTTGTATTAATGAAGGGGCAAGGAAATTATGTATTAACACCTGTTCCAAATGATATCATAATGCGTGTTGTACTAAGTAATCCAAACGTCAAATAAATATGAATAGAATAAACTTTATATGCCATGGAAATATCTGTAGATCTACCATGGCAGAATTAATTATGATTGATTTGGTTAAAAAAGCTAAGGTTGAACATCTCTTTGAGATAAGTTCTAGTGCTACATCAAGAGAAGAGATAGGAAATCCTATTCATAGAGGAACCGTAGATATATTAAGAGCTAATAATATTCCTATTTATCCTCATAGTGCAATACGAATAACGAGTAAAAGTGCTAGTTGGGCAACTCATTTAATTTGTATGGATAAAAATAATATTATAAATTTGAAAAGAATAATAAATAAAGAAGATTATCCAAAAATCAAATTGTTATTAAATTACGCTAATCTAGATAGAGATATTGCAGATCCCTGGTACACAGGAAATTTTGAAGAAACCTATAATGATGTATTGATGGGATGTAGACAGTTATTAAAACATCTTTTATCCCAATAAATTCTATATAGACTACTTGAATTAATTTTTAAGTAGTTTTTTTTACAAAAATATTTTGTGCTAATCTTTTCAAATCAATTTACTTATAGTGGTCCTGTTAACAATAAATCTTATAAATTCATACTATTTAATTCTCTTTAAATTTTAATAAATTAAGATTTACTTCATTTGCATATGTAATGAATTGCCAAATAAAGTAAAGAAAGTTATATAATATATATAATACTATAAAATAAACTTTCTAAGATTTTGAATATTTAGATTAAATCTAAAGAAACGAATTTAAAAAATAGTTTTAATGCCTATCTTTAGATATAGAGATTTACACTTATAAATACTAAAGAAGCACTTTTTGAATCAATTTTATAGGAGTTACTTATCGTTTTTAAATGCTATTTATGTTAAGTATAATGAAAAATATAAATTGTTATTATTGTAACATACAGTAAATAAAAAAATAAATTATGTATATAAAAAATTTCAATTATGATCAATTTATTTTTCTTCTTGATTGCTAAATTTATTAATAATAGTTGATTTTTATAAGTTATCATAGATTACTTTTTCTAGAAGAACTCATTTAAGAAACAGTAAAATAATTATGATTAATTATTAATATACAAATATTTTAAATTTTCATATGACAAAACCCCCAATACAAAAGCAAAAATAGGTATTGTTTATATATATAACTTTTTTCTAAAAACGTAATTTTATAGTTAAAGTTAATACTTATACGCATTTAATCGAATAAATACCCCAAAGACTAAGTCATATGCCAAAAATGCTTTCTTTTTATTATTTTATATTTGTTTGACTAATAATCCCTTTTTATGGTAATAATTCATCCCGTTCGGTTAATAACAAAATTTTATTAATTTATGTTAATTATAAATTTTATACTTAACATTAAATCATAAAGGGAAAATTATGAAAAAGAAAAATTTTACAATTAGCATTTTACTAACTTTAGCTTTATTATTGAGTTCTTGCAGCAATAATTTAGTAAATGATAATAATCAAAATTATGCTACATTAGATGTAGCTATGGGTTCACGTTTTGTTTCAAAAGGTGTTACTAATAATGGTTCAGATCAAACAGATGTATATAGTTACTGGCCAGATTCTGAAAGTTCTTTTGCAGAACTTGCTAAATCTTACATAATTGTTGGTAGAAGAACTGCTAGCGAAGTGGCAGTAACAATGCCAACAGATGCAACTGAAGTTGTTTTAGCTAGTGGAAGTTCTGATGTATATGATAGCATTTTTATTACATCAACTGATGGTACTACTTTTTCCTCAGGAGATGTTTCAAAGTTATCTCTAGGGGATTGGGAATTTGATCTATATGCATATGATATAGCTGGAGTAGTTGATACTGATGATACTGATGATACTGATGATACTGATGATCTTATTGCTCACACAGGTACTAATGGCAATCAAACTGAGTCTTTAACAGCTGGTGTTAACTATTTAGATATGAAAATTATGCAAGAAGATTTAACTTCTGGTTCTTTTGATTATACAATAACTACAGAAGATGATTTGATTCCTGACACTAACTATAAGTTTGTAATTGAATTAACTGATACAGATAATACTGTAGTGGATACCTGTACGGT
Organism: Sphaerochaetaceae bacterium; assembly: GCA_963678765.2. Classification (GTDB taxonomy): domain Bacteria; phylum Spirochaetota; class Spirochaetia; order Sphaerochaetales; family Sphaerochaetaceae; genus Pleomorphochaeta. Next base: position 298,470 of record CAXXVM010000004.1, read on the forward strand.
TGAAAGACTAGGTTCAGAAATCAATGGTGATTCATATATTGTTACAGACGATGGTCATGATGTAATTAGTGGTTTAAGTGTTGGCCTATATAAACTTACAATTACAGTGTATGAAGATCAAGATGGTGGAGATAATTATACTGATGAAGGGAATAGTTTTACATCTTCTGAAATAGTAATATTACCAGCTCAGCAAACTGATGCCGATATAGTTATAAGTGGTGTCAGTAAATATGATACAACTTTAGTTGTAAGTGTTGATTATTCTTCTATTAAGTTTCCTACAACAAACAAGCCTGATAAAAATGGGAATCATGTAGTGGATGAAACTACTGAAAATTAAATAAAAGAGAATAAATATAATTTTTAAAATAACCGAACAATCGAAAATTATATTATTTCTTATTTTAAATTCTTAAAAAGGAGGCAGATGCCTCCTTTTTTGTACTGTTTTACTTTAACCTTTAAGCATCAATAATCTTTAGAAGACTATTGTAAATTGCCTTGGTTCTCTTAAGTTCTTCACTCATATTGGCTTCTTCTAAATCTGCAATTAATTGCCAAAGAGCATATAGTGAATCATCTAATGCCTTAAAATAATCTTTTGTAGCACTGAATGTATAATCATCATTTTTAGTGATATCTAACTTAATAAAGTAATAACTATCATTTCTGTATGGAGTGATTTTAGAAATGTATCTTAGTTTGTCAACTAAATCTTTATAATCTCTCTCTCCATAAACGCCTGGTGGTATAATAGCTTCTCTGATGCTTAACTTTCCAGCCATATGTAATATTGAATAGAGTTTAGATCCGCTTTGGATATATCTACCATTAAATAAAATTCTAACAGGAGTATTTTGAGCTCTTCTTTGAGCCATATTATCAGCCTTTTTAAGATACATTAAATCTTCATAAGGAATGGTTGCAACCTTAGATCTTTTAGTCATAGCAAATAATGGATATGTCTTATTATAAATAGTTACACTACCAGCACTCTTACTATTAGATTTAATTTCTATTGCTTTATTAACTCTCTCAGATCTCTCTTCTCTTCTACGTTTCTTTCTATCATCTTTATTAGATTGACCTCTACGACTCGAGCCACTTTCAATAGCATCTAGTCTAGAAGCTAGACCTTCTTCAATGTCATCTAACCACTCTCTAGCTATTGGACTAACAGAACGAGCAAATAATCTTGAAGTTTCAACTAATTCACCAGCTACTATGTATTTTGGAAGATTTCTGAAATCAGCTGAACCTGGATGTATGAATATCTCTTTAGCTGCAAGAGAATTATACATAAATCCAAATTCTTTAACACAAATATTTTGTTTTAATCCACTAGCAATACAACAAATATAATCATGAATTGAACCACCACCTGTTAGTGGTATTCCAATTTCACCTACAATATCAGAGAGTTGTTCATTAACGTGAACAATTTCTTGTATACTCTGGTGGTCCATAAAATTTTTCTTACAGTAATTCTGTTGGTCTTTAATCTTTTCAATTTTAGTATATTGTTCAAATATACTAAGGTAGCTAACAAAATCACCATACTTTGAATTATTAAATTTCTTTTGTGCAGCTCTTGCCTCATTTTCTTGACCCGGAGGAAGAATAAAAGGTGATTTTGCAGATAAGAAAGATATAGCAATAATTACTTCATTAATAACGGATGGGTAGTTAATTATAGCCTCTACTACAACACGAGCGTGACGAGGAAGTAGGGGAAATTTAACCATCATTTCACCAATCTTTGTTAAGTGTCTATCTGAATCAATTGCTCCTATAAAGTTAAGAGTTTGTTCAGCACTTATAATTGCTTCAGTCTTTGGTTTTGTTAAGAAATCAAAATGTTCCCAATCATATAAACCTAAATCACTCATACGTAATATAACTTCAGATAAATCAGTTCTTAAGATTTCTTCAGTTGAATACATAAATCTTGATTTAAAACTTTTCTCACTGTAAAGACGGTAGCAGACACCACTTTGTGTTCTACCAGCACGTCCTTTTCTCTGAGCACACGATGATTTTGATATTGGAAGAGGAACAAGTGAACTTGTAAAACTTTTTTGGTTGTAGAAGTTCATTTTGGCAACACCTGAATCAATTACTGTTGTAATTCCATCAATTGTGATTGATGTTTCTGCAATATTTGTTGAAACTACAACCTTAGTTTTGCCCTCTGGGGTATCATTAAATACAGATTCTTGTTCTTCTTTACTTAATCTACCATAAAGTGGATAAATAATTAAATCTCTGTTTTTATCCATTTCAATTAATGCATCTACTGCATTTTTAATATCAAATTCACCTGGTAAGAATATTAGAATGTCACCTGAGTGGGCATCCATTCTCTCCTTAACAATATTACAAATTTCATTGTTTCTTGCATCAAGATTACTAATGTTAACAGGTCTGTAAAAAACATCTACAGGCCATACTTTTGCACTAATACTGATGATTGGACAGCTATCAAAAAAAGCTGAGAATTTTTTTGTATTAATGGTTGCTGATGAAATAATTACTTTAAAGTCAGGTCGACTTTTTAATACTTCCTTAAGCATACCAATAATAAAATCGATATTTAAACTTCTCTCATGTGCCTCATCAACTAACATTACTGAGTAATTTGATAATAGAGGATCTGCTTTTAATTCCATTAATAGAATTCCGTCAGTCATAACCTTTATATGGGTGGCTGGAGAAGTTGTATCATTGAATCTCATTTTGTATGCAACAAAACTACCATCTTGATCTTCAAGTTGGCTCTTCATAAACTCACAAACAGATAGGGTAGCAATACGACGTGGTTGAGTTATACCAATGGTTAATTCCTCATCATAACCAGCTTCATGTAAAATTACTGGTATTTGAGTTGTTTTGCCGGAGCCCGTTGGGCTCTCGACAACAATAACTTGGTTTTCTCTAAGTGCATCTAAAATTTGCTGTCGGTTTTGGTAAACCGGCAGATGCGTCATGTCTTTCATTATAGTCCTTGTTTAATTAATTTTGCAGCTTCAGCTATACTGATTTTCTCAAAACTCTCTCTTGTATTTAAATTCTTCAGGGTAAGTGTAGAATCTGTTTCATCACTATCTCTGATTATTATACCAAAAGGAATCTGGTTTGTTTCTGCATATTTAAATTGTTGATTTAATTTCTTTTTTAGTAAGTAGTGATCTACTCTTAAATCTTCTTCTCGAAGTGCACTTGCAATTTTATTACCATATGCATATGTAGCATTGTTTTCATTGAAAACTACTACATCACTGTATGATGATTTACCAATAACACTATTGTCTAATTCTTCTAATGCACTTAATAGTCTATCTAAACCGATTGAACTACCAACACCAGGTAATTCTTGTTTGGTATAAAGAGATGCTAGATTATTATATCTACCACCACTACAAACAGAACCAAATGATGGTAAATCATCTAAGAATGTTTCATAAACAATTCCTGTATAATAATCTAATCCTCTTGTAATTGATGGATCAAATGTAAAGTGCTTTTCTATTTTTTCTGATACAAGATAATTGTAAATACTCTTCATGCGAGTAGTATGTTCAATTTCTCCGCCTGCTAGATTTGATAATCTATCAAGAGTTTCTAAGAATCCTTCACCTTCTACTTTTGTGATATAGCTAAGTATAGCAATAGCTTTTTCTTCACTTTTAGTAATATCGATGAGAAGTTTCTTAACTTCTTCTTCTCCAATTTTTCTTAGCTTATCAACTGTTCTAAGAATTTCTACGCTTTCATCAATAACTTCAAGATGAGTTAAAAAGGCATTAAATAAACCACGGTGAGCTACACAGAAAGTGTAATTCTCAATACCTAATTTATTAAATGATGTATTCATCATTGAAAGGATTTCAAAATCTGCCTCAGCATTATCAACTCCAACAATATCAAAATCACATTGATAGAATTCTCTAAATCTACCTTTCTGAGGTTTTTCGCCTCTCCAAACTTTATTAATGTGATATCTTTTAAATGGTAATGCTAATTCATTATAATGTGCTGCAAGGAATCTTGCAAATGGAACTGTTAAATCGAATCTAAGTGCTACTTCACGGCCACCGTTATCTTGGAAGTGGAAAATCTGTTTATCTGTTTCACCACCACCTTTACCAAGTAGTACTTCTGTGTATTCTAATGCAGGTGTATCAATCGCTACAAACCCATGCGTGGTAAATAACTGTTCAAGTTTGTTAATAATTTTTCTTTTAGGGATTTCTTGATTTGGAAGAGAATCTCTAAAACCTTTTAAAATTTTAGGCTCAATTATCTTCGTTTTATTTACTTTTTTAACGGACATATAAGGCTCCTGTTGAATTTATTTGATTATTGATGTACAAATGCATTATAAAGATTATTATGCATCTTAACAATAAGGTGTAATAAAACAAAATAAATATTAATGAGAAATATTGATGCTGATTCGTTACAAACAAGATCAAGCGGGAAACACAGTTCCCGTTGCTAAGATTTATACACAGAACGAACATAAAATTGATACTACAAAAATTGATAATGATGCCTTAAAAGCTATTAGAAAACTTAACTCTATTGGAGCCGAAGTTTATATAGTTGGTGGTGCTGTTAGAGATTTAATGCTCGGCAATATTCCAAAAGATTTTGATTTAACTACAAGTGCTTCTCCTAGACAAATACATAAGTTGTTTTGGAATTCAAGGATTATTGGTAAAAGATTCAAATTAGTTCACCTAGAATATGGTGAGAAAATTATTGAAGTTTCAACCTTTAGGTCCGGTGAAGATGCTAGTGATGTTAATAGCAACAATATCTTTGGAACTGTTGAACAAGATGCAAAGCGAAGAGACTTTTCTATAAACGCTCTTTACTATGATGCAATAAACAATCAAGTACTCGATTTTAATGATTCTATGAAGGATTTCAAGAAGAAGAAAATTTCTTCAATTATCGATTTAAAGTATTCTTTTAAAGAAGACCCTGTAAGAATGATAAGAGCTATTAAATATAGTATATCAACAGGATTTAAACTAAATTGGAATATTAGAAGATCAATAAAAGCTAATGCTACAGAACTTGGCTCTGTATCTACAAGTAGATTAACTGAAGAGGTTAATAAGATACTTGCATCAGGTCATAGTAAAGATATTATACATAGCTTAGATAAATATAGATTACTAGTTTATTTATTGCCTTGTTTTAGTGTTTACTGTAAAGATTCTAAAGTTAATAGAAGTCTAGAAATTTTAGATGAAAAGGTAATGGCTTACAAAAGAGATGAGGGACCTGAGGTTCTAAAATCTGATATGTTACAATATCTAGTTCGTGATATCATTCTATTTACTGATGAAGAAATGACAGCTAGACAGAGATTTAAAGAAACTTTTAGACAAGTTAAAATTTTGATCTCACCAATGACTCCTAGTAACTATGAAGTAGAAGTGTGTTGTGCACATCTTTTAGGTTCAAAGGGTTACAATGTACCACGAGGCTGTATTAGACATACTAAGCCTGTTAGAAAAATGGGAGATACCCGCTATAGAGGTAATGGTAAAAAGAAACCATACAACAAAAGAACTCCTAAGCGTGGTGCTAAAAAGAAAAACCAAAGTTTTGAAGGCCAAACAGTAATCAAAACAGCTCCTAAAAAAAGAAAAACTCATCCCCCAAATAAAGTGGAGAGTAAATAAGTTAAGGATGGTAGTGTAAATCGCTATCATCTTATTTTTTTGTCTAAAATCTAAGAATATGTTGAAAATTTGTTAATTCAGTTTAATAATAATGATGGATTACCTATTTTTTTTATTCTTTAACTATAATAAATATATTATTGAAGGAAATGATATGAGTACACATGGTATCTGCTAATTAATGAAGATATTTGTAGTGGTTGATTTGAATGCAAAAATGTTTGTACAAAAGATGTTTCTGTCATAAAATAAGAGTAGAGGCCTTTCCTTTATTTTAAAAAGTAATGAGTGTAATGAAAGTTGTCACGATTGCATGCATAAATGTGAAGAAGAGCGCTACATATTTTCGGCGATAATCCAAATGACAGATGGAATTTTGAAAAAAAAATTTATAAAGTAAAATTAAATAGCACAAAAAAAACTAAAGTTGCATTTATTTGTGTTCATAATACTTGTAGATCTAAGATTGCTGAAGCATTAGGCTACACCCTTACAACAGATGCTTTTGATAGTTATAGTGCTAGAACTGCACTAAAAACTCAAATTAATCAGGATGCTATTAGACTGATGAAAGATATATATAATATTGATAGGGAATAGAGTAAGAACAATAAATTATTAGATACAATTCCACCATGTTATGTAGCAATATTCATGGATTGTAATGTATTCTGTCTTACCTTTAAGACTTAATATAGTGAGTATTGCGGATTAGATTATCTAAGTTGTAAATCTGATGATGAGTTTAAAAAACATAGCAACTATTGAGAAGAAAATGTTTTGTTTAAAAGAGAAGTTATCAAAAATATAAATCCAAAATTATATAACAAGTATGTTTAATTTTCTAATTATAATATCTTTGTTTTGACTCTAAATTAGTTCCACTCTTCCATATCGATGGCAACATTTGCTATGAAAATACTACCGTATTTTTCAAGTGATTCAGAAATATATTCCTGTAGTTCACTAATAGATGTTTTCATCATATGAGATGTTGGAATTCTGAGTTTAATAGATAGAGAATATCCATTATCATAAACCTTTGAAGTTAAAGAAATTACTCTAATTGATTGGTCAAATTCATCAAGACAATGAACTACCATTTGAGTTAATGCAGCATCACTTATTATGGCTTTAGAAAATCTAGTAAAGTCAGGTCTTACTATCGTTTTTTCAAAAACTTGTGTTCTTTTCCATGGCAAAATTTTATGGGGATGAAAGAGTACTTTCATAGAATCTAAAACAATTTTTGGTGATGTTCTAGTTATTTCAATAGAGGGTACAGGTATAACATGTTTACCCTCTGTAAATCGCACTCTCATAGCCGTATCTATCTCATCTTTTGTGGCAATATCTTCTATGTGAAATATCTTCTCTGGTTGGGGAAGTGATAATCTAGTTGCAATTTTTCGAACCATTTTTTCACTTGTTCCGATAATTAAAATTCTGTGATATCTTTCCTTTTGAAGTGCATTCATAACCGATTTTTGATGTTCTTCATTGTCAAATACTGCAGTTCGTACGGCCGCAATAAAGGAGGGGTCCTGTTTTGCGCTTCTACCTGCTAACATTTTATCACCCTTGATTAATAGTCCATCATCTATAATTAAATCTATACTATGCTCTTGTGCAACCATTTTTGATCTAAAGCTTTTTCCTGTTCCACTTTTACCAACTAGCGCAAAGACTTTTGTTCCTTTTATTTTCCAAAATGCATACTTGAATATACGGTTCATGTGTATTATTATATCTATAATTTGTTTTTTTTGATACAAAAAAATAGATATTATTAAAACAATTTCACAAATATTGTGTAACTGGAATGTATTAAGGAGTAAGTACAATGCCAAATGACGTTCTTACGTTTAAACGAGGCGGTGTACACCCTGAGGATCGAAAATATCTAAGCTGTAAAAAAGCTATAGAAATATTACCGACTCCAAAGGAAGTAATCGTTAGTCTCTCTCAACATTTAGGAGCACCTGCAAAGGCCCTAAAAGCTAAGGGAGACAAAGTTGTTAAGGGTGAAAAGATTGGAACTGCTGCAAGTTTCATAAGTGCTGAAGTTCACTCACCGGTAAATGGAACAATTAAAGCTATTAAGAAAGTAACTCTTTCAAATAGTGTTTGTTGTGATGCCTATGTTATTGAAGTCGATCAGGAAGCACCTGAAGTAGATTTTAATACAACAGAATGGAAAAACAAAACCAAAGAAGAGCTTTTAGCTACTATAAAAGATCTTGGTATTGTTGGTATGGGTGGAGCTACTTTCCCCGCTCATGTTAAATTTTCTATTCCAAAAGGTAAAACTGCTGAATATCTTGTAATTAATGGTGTTGAATGTGAACCATATCTTACAAGTGATCATCGAACTATGCTTGAAAGAGCAGAGGGCGTTGTCGAAGGTATCATGATTATAGCAAGGGTCATTGGTGCTAAGAAGATTATCGTCGGAATCGAAATGAATAAGATGGATGCTGTAGCACATCTTAGAGATGTAATTAAAGCCTCAGGATATCCAATCCAGGTTCAACCTTTAAAAATGAAATATCCTCAGGGTGATGAAAAACAATTGTTAAGTGCAACAATTAAAAGAGAAATCCCTTCAGGAAAACTCCCTTTAGATATCGGAGCCGTTGTTTCTAATGTTGGAACTTGTTTCGCTGTATATGAAGCTTGTGCAAAGAACAAACCTTTAATCGAAAGAGTAGTCGCTGTTACAGGCGAATGCATTAAAGAACCTAAGAATGTTTTAGCTCCAGTTGGTACAAAGATTGGTGAGTTAATTGATTTCTGTGGTGGATTTAAAGATGAACCAGATAAAATTGTTTCTGGTGGACCTATGATGGGTTTTGCTTTTCATGATTTAGACACTCCAATCCAAAAAGGTACAAGTGGCGTTATTTCAATTAAAATTGAAAATAAGGCACCACAAACTGCATGTATTTCATGTGGTAAATGTGTACAAGCATGTCCAATTGGATTAATGCCTACAATGTTATATAGAAATATTAATGTTAGTAACTTTGATGTTGCTCTTAATAAATTCTCTTTAATGGATTGTAAAGAATGTGGTAGTTGTGCATTTGTTTGTCCAGCTCATATTCCTCTAGTACATACCTTTAAATATGGTAAGAAAATGGCAAGGAGAAAAAAATAATGAGAGTAGTTAGTTCTTCACCTCATTTTCATTCAAAAAATAACACAGCTTCAATAATGTGGAATGTAAGCATTGCATTAGCGCCTGCATCACTTTGGGGTGTTTATGTGTTTGGACTTAGAGCATTACTTGTTCTAGTAGTATCTATAGCAGCTTCTTGTTTAACTGAATATTTGCTTGGATTAATTGATGGAAAAAAAGGTTTAAAAAATAGTACTTTATCAGATGGATCAGCTTTTTTAACAGGTTTACTTGTTGGAATGAATATGAGTCCATTAGTACCTTTACTAGTAGCAATTATTGCAAGTGCATTTGCAATTGGTATTGTAAAATGGTTATTCGGTGGTCTTGGCCAAAACTGGTTAAACCCAGCATTAGGTGGACGTGTATTTGTATTCTTTAGTTTCACATCCCTTATGAGTAACTATGCTGTACCTAGAACTTTAGCAACTGTAGATGCAGTTGGTAGTGCAACTCCTCTTGGTTTTGTAAAAACAAGTATCAGTGGTGGTGCATTAAATTTAAATGCTACTTCAATATTAAGTAATGGTGGCTATCCAACTACCAATTTTGCTCAAAACATTGCCTCTTCAACAGGTATTTCTCCTTATGCAATTGATGCATTCTTCGGAAATATTAGTGGTTGTATTGGTGAGGTATCAGCATTCTTACTATTATTAGGTGGTATCTACCTTATTGCTAAAAAAATTATCTCATGGCATACACCTGTTACTTTCATTGGTTGTTTTGCAATTTTAACTTGGTTATTTGCAGGTTATAGAGCAAATTTAGGTTTTGCTTCTGGCGAAATTTTAACACAAATTTTTAGTGGTGGATTATTCTTAGGTGCTATATTTATGGCAACTGATATGGTTAGTTCTCCAATTACTACAAAAGGTCAAATTATCTATGGTCTTGGTTGTGGATTCTTTACTTTCTTAATTAGATATTTTGGATCTCTACCAGAAGCTGTATCTTTAGCAATTATCTTAATGAATATTGTTGTTCCTACAATTGATAGATATGTTGTACCAACTAAATTTGGTGCTGTTAAAAAAGCTAAGGGGGCTAAATAATGAAAGGTTATTTAAAAACTTCTATGATTTTAGCAACTATTTGTGCAGTTGCAGCATTAATCTTATCTTCTCTAAATAGTGTTACAGCTCCTGTTATAACAGCCTATGAGAAACAACAGACTCTAGATGCATTAGAAGCTGTTAATCATGGATATGAAATGGGTGAGAAAGTTACTAGCGATAGTGATGTTAGCCCTTATTATATTCCTTTAACAGAAAATGATGAATTACAAGGTTATATCCTTGAGTTATCAGAAAATGGATACGGTGGTCAAATTAGTATTGTAGCATCCTATGATTTATCTGGAAAAGTATTAGAGGCTAAAGTAGTTAAAAATAGTGAAACTCCAGGACTTGGTAAGAAAAGTGAAAATGATGGATATATGACAAAATATATTGATAAAGATCCTATTCCTACAAAGAAAACTGAGTTAAGTAGCGAAGATAGTGCAGCAATTAGTGGTGCATCTATTACATTTGCAGCTGTTGGTAAAGCTTTATTTAATGGTGGCGAGTACATCAAAACTTTGGAGGCAAAATAATGGCTAACAAAAAAGAATTAGTAAAAGGTCTTTTTAAAGAGAACCCTGTATTTGTATTACTTTTAGGCCTTTGTCCAACCTTAGGTGTTACAACAATGGTATCAAATGCTATTGGTATGGGATTTAGTGTTTTGTTTGTATTAACACTTTCAAATATTATGATAAGTTTGCTACGAAATGTTATTCCTGATGATGTAAGAATTCCTTCATACATTGTTATCATTTCATCTTTTGTAACAATTATTGAAATGATTTTACATGCATATGTTCCTAGTGTTTATACATCTCTTGGTGTATATCTACCTTTGATTGTTGTTAACTGTATTATTTTAGGACGTGCTGAAGCATTTGCTAATAAAAATACTGTTGCAGATAGTGCTCTAGATGGAATTGGTATGGGTCTTGGTTTCACAATTGCTCTATTAATTATTGCAGCAATTAGAGAAATCTTAGGATCTGGAACAATTACATTATTTGCTCTAGGTGGATGGGATGGTATTATACATATTCCATTTATTGAAGCAAATCCAATTAGAGTAATGACTTTAGCACCTGGTGCACTTCTTGTTATGGGATGTATTATTGCATTCTTAAATTACAAAAAGAACAAAGCAGCAAACAGTGCAAAAAAGGAGAATAACTAATGAGTTACGTAGCAATATTAATAACATATATATTTATTAGCAACTTTATATTAGTACAATTCCTTGGAATGTGTCCTTTTATTGGTGTTTCAAAGAATAGTGAGAGTGCTCTTGGTATGGGTATGGCAGTAACATTTGTTACATCAGTAGCATCTGTTGTAACATGGGCAATTTATGCTTTCTTACTAGCTCCATTTAATCTTGCATATTTAAGAACTGTTGCATTTATTTTGGTAATTGCAGCTTTAGTTCAAGTAGTTGAATTAGTAGTTAGAAAAATATCACCACCTTTATACAAAGCTCTTGGTATCTATCTTCCATTAATCACAACAAACTGTGCAGTATTAGGTATTGCAATTATCAACATCGATGAAGGTTATACTTGTTTACAATCATTTTTTGCAGGTCTTGCTGCAGGAATTGGTTTTACTCTTGCAATTGTATTAATGAGTAACATTCGTGAAAAACTTGATTTATCTCCTGTAAGAAAGAGTTTTAAAGGCGTTCCTATTGCATTTATTTCTGCAGCTCTTATGTCTTTAGCATTCATGGCATTTGATAAATCATTGCTTACAAACTTACATTTAGTCTAGGAATAAATAATGAATATATTAATGGCATTTATAATAATTACTGTAATGGGTGTTTTGTTGGGCATAGGCTTAGCTTATGCTGCAAAAAAACTTGCAGTTGAGAAAAATGAAAAGCAAGAAGAATTAGAGGTTGTTTTACCTGGAGTTAACTGTGGTAGTTGTGGGTATGCAGGTTGTAGCGCATATGCAGAGGCTATGGCAACTGAAGATGGTATTGCTTTAAATCTATGTACAGTTGGTGGACCAGCTGTTGCAACAAAAATTGGTGAAATTCTTGGTCAAAGTGTTGAAGTTAGCACTAAGAAAAAGGTTGCATATGTTTTCTGTAGAGGAAATTGTGATGTAACTAATAAAGATTTTGATTATCAAGGCGTTAGCGATTGTAATGCAGCAGCAATATTATTTGATGGTGATAGCACATGTAAAGAAGGTTGTATGCATCTTGGATCTTGTATCAGAGTTTGCCCTGTTGAAGCTATTTCAAAAGATGATAAAGGCGATATCGTTGTAGACCGTGAAAAATGTATATCTTGTGGCAAATGTGTCGATATTTGTCCACATAATGTAATAAAACTAGTTGATGATGATAGCGAATACGTAGTAGCATGTAACAATCACGAAAATGGTGGTAAGGTTAGAAAAGAATGTAGTGTTGGATGTATCGGCTGCAAGATTTGTGAGAAAAAATTCCCAGAATCTGGCTGTACTGTTGATAATTTCCTATCTACTTTTGATAATGACAAACCTCATTCTCAGATTGCAGATGCGGCAGAAGCTTGCCCATCTAAGTGTATTATCACCCGTCGCTAAGGAGCAAAATTAGTACATGTCATATATTGTTGGATGTTATAGTCAGATTCCTCACGGAAGTCCTAATAGAGTTTATGAACGAGCTCTAAATGATTCTCTTAAACCTTTTTTAACAGAAGTTTATAATAGAGATAAGGCTTCAATGCAACTTTATATGACAGGTAGTATGATAGAATGGCTTGATAATAACCACAAAGAAGTTAATATGCTAATTAAAAATTTAGTTAAGCTAAATAAGTTAGAAATATTAACTGGAAGTTATTATCAAGCTATATTACCCCTTGTGCCTCAGGCTGACAGAGTTGCGCAAATAGAAAAAGCAACAACCATAATTAGTAAGAAATATAAAATGCTTGCTAAAACCTTCTGGTGTTATGGTGAGATTTGGGATCCATCTCTAATCAGTTCCCTCAATCTTAGTAAGATTGAAAATGTTATTGTCTCTTGCCAGAGCCCTAACATTGAAAATAATCTAAATAGTCCTTTTAGAATGCAAGAACTTGGTAAGAGTATTGTTATACTTCCTCCAGATGCTTCTATTTCAAAAGCGATTATGGCATATTCTCAATCAGATATTGATTTTAATGCATTATATAAAATCGTAAAAGATGCAAATACTGATGGTAAGAATCACTTAGCAATGATTAATTTAAATCAACTTCTTCAAGGCGGAATTAGCAATGAGGAAATTAAGATTTTACTTGATTTGCTATTCAGTGACAATTTGTCATCTCTTGATGATTTGATTGATGATGAATATAAAAATAAACCTTTACCAATAAACTACCTTGATAAGGGTTGGTATGGTTTTGATTCACTTTTAACTAGTGATGAATCAATTCAAGAAGTGCTTTCTAAAGATTTTGGTCTAAGTTACTTGTATAATAGATTATTGAGTGTAAATGATATTGCAAGACATTATAAAAAAGATCGCGATATTAAAAAGCAAATTTTAAAACTTATTCCTAAAATCCACTGTGGTGCACCATATATCTGTGATGCTAACGTTTCTCTTTTGAGAGGAGAAGTTAGAGCAAATCTATGGAAATATTTGATAAAAATTGAAAAGATATTAAACTCAATTGATACTTTCTCCTATCCCTATGTATTAGACGTTGATAAAGATGGACTAGATGAGGTTATGAGTAGTGGTAGAACATTGAATACCATCATTGATTCAAAGGGTGGTAGTCTTTTAGAGTTAAAATATTATCCAGCTGAGTGTAATTTTGCCGATGCAATTATCCCCAAAGGACCCTTTTTTAAGGATGTCGATTTAGTTGTACCTGGAAAGAAACTCAAAGTATTTAATTCAATTCTTTTAGATAGTTCTTATGATATGTCTCAATATAAAATGAGAGATAACAAAGATTTTGAAAAAACATATGAATTAGAAACCCTTGATAAGAAATACACTGAATTTGGTTTAATCTGTAGTGATTGTAGTGCCTCTGATCTTAAATTTAGTAGACACTATAAATTAAGTTCAAATGAAATTGAATTTTATCAACGAATTGAAAATACTAGTTCAAAAGATATCGATTTTAAAGCTGGTGTAGAGATTCCACTCACATTTTTCCCATTTAATGATAACTCATTACTATTTAGTATAGATGATGCTTCTTGTAACCTAGATGAAAATATGAATGTAGTAGATAATGTAAAAGTCTTTAAGGTTACAGATAAAATGAATAAGGCTAGAATTACTATTTCTTCACCTAATTCTTTTTCACTTTTATCTAAGAATGTATTCTTACAAAGAAATACTACACTTGGAAGTGAAAAATTATATCAATTTTCATTCTTTGCACCAACTTGGAATTACAGTTTGAAGGCTGGAGAATTTGTTGATTTATCAATTAAACTTAGAATTGAAAGACGTTAATAATTAATTAGGAGCAATTTTTATGTATATTGAAAACAAAGCAATATTTGATAATATTTGTAGTGAATCTGAGAAAGTTTGGGGGCGTCTTTGAAGCCTCTAAAATTAAAGAGCAAATAGATAACTTAGAAAAAGAGTGTGCCTCTCCATCTTTTTGGGATGGTGGCAATGATACTCAAAGTGTTTTTAATAAATTAAATAGTTTAAAAGAACAATATGAACCTTGGCTTGAAATCATTAACCAAATTAAAGATATAAAAGAATTCATTGAATTGTATGAAGATGATAGTGAAGATGTTTCTTCTGATATTGTTGAGCAGATAAATGAACTTGCAAAAGCTTTTGAACCTCTAAAAATCAGTACGCTTCTAAATGGTAAATTTGATGATAATGATTTATTCTTGACTATTCATTCAGGTTCTGGTGGCGATGATGCAAGTGATTGGGCATCTATGCTATTGAGAATGTATTTGAGATGGTGTGAAAAAAATAATTATAAATCTTCAATTCTTGATATACAGGAAGATGGACTCGGTTTAAAGAGTGCAACAATCCAAATATCAGGTCCTCATGCATTTGGCTATCTAAAAGGCGAGGCTGGTGTTCACAGACTTGTTAGAATTAGTCCTTTTGATTCGCAAAAAAGACGTCATACTTCATTTGCAAGTGTTTATGCATCACCTGTTATGGATGATAATATTGAAATTGAAATAAAGAGTGATGATTATCGATTAGATACATACAGAGCAGGTGGAGCCGGTGGACAGCATGTTAATAAAACTGACAGTGCTGTAAGAATTACTCACTATGCAACAGGTATTGTTGTTCAATGTCAAAATGAGAGATCTCAACATATGAACAAAGAAGTAGCTTTTAAAGTTTTACGTTCTAAATTGTATGAATATTATGAGGAACAGAGAGAAAAAGAACATCAATCTACAGCTATTGCTAAAAAAGAAATAACATGGGGATCTCAAATCAGATCTTATGTTTTTCAACCATATACAATGGTTAAAGATCATAGAACTAATTTTCAAGTTGGAAATGTTAACTCCGTAATGGATGGAGATATTGATGGATTTCTACAATCTTATCTTCAATGGTTACAAGAAGAATAATAGAGGAATAGAGAGTTGTTATGAAAAAAATCATTAGCTTAGTATTACTTATCATTTTGGGTATTAATATCTATGCATCTGATAATTATACAATAGCTATTGTTCCACTAATTCAACTCTCTAATGATGAGCTTAATATTGATGATAATTCAATATTAGCTCTTACAAACTCTATTTCTGAGAAATCTATTTCTGATATTAATTTAAATGCTTGCAATGAAATTTTAAGTATTTTTAATAACTATTTGATAAATATTTTTAGTTTAAATGATGATCAGAAATATTCTTATTTGTTAAACCAATACAATCAAAATTTATTAAATGATAAAGAGTTATTGAGTTCATACTATGTTGAAAAAATAAATAACAATTATTCAACATATGATAGTACTTCTCTTGATAAGAAGATTAATGAATTAAAAATAAAAATAGATAAAGAATCTAAAACAATATTTTTAAACAATTCAATAAGTAATACTGAAAATGAAGCTTTTCCTGAAATTGAGTATCCAACAAACTTAAATAAGGGGGAAGGGGATGAAAATTCTATCAATGTTAAAATTTTTGATGATTATGTTAGTTGTTTTCTTTTATCTAATTTTGGTGATATTTATACCCCTATCTTTGAAAGAGAGAACAATGTTAATGAAATAATATTTGTAGAAGTCGATAAGATAAATGATTTAAAAAATTTGAAAATTTATTCTAAAGATTTGTCAACAAATGATAGATTTTTAATATATGATAGGATTATTGTAAATGATTCTTTATTATCACTTACTCCATCAATTCTTTTAAGTTTAACAAATTATTATTTTAAAAATTTATCAATTGTAAAAAACAATATAGATAAAATTAATATATCTATCAAAGAAATTAAGAGTGAAAAAATAATAAATGAATTAAAAGTTCTTGAAAAAAGAAATGAGAGCATTGAAGATTCTGATATAATCATAGATTTTGATACATCTGCAATTAGAGACAAAGATTGTATTACACTATCTAATACATCAACTTATCTCCTATTAGAGAGTGGTGTTCATTACCTACTTATAAGTGGTAATAGTATTACAGATTATGTGCTTAAAGTTATAAGTGATAAAAGTACTATAAAAACTATTTCTAAAGTTAGTGATGAAATAAGTAGAAAATCATATTCTCTTTATAGTAATGTGGGTAATGTAGATTGGGTTATCGATGGTAAAAGCTTTGGAGTTAATAATTCACTTGTTTTAGATACTCCAACAATCCCCTCCGTTGTTCTTCTCAAGAAAGATAACTTTAGTAGTCTCCTATTTACATTGAATAGTGAGGCAGAATATAAGGCCTTTGAATTAAATCCTTCATGGATGGATAGTGCAAACATTTTTGAAAAAAAACAAAGTGATTTTTATCAAGGTCTATTGAATTATATTTTAGGATGTGCAACATTCATAAGTATAAAAACCATTAATAATATATACGGTAATTCAACTATTTCACCATTTATTGATAATATAAGTGACGGAATGTTAATTCTTGCACAATTAGACATCGTATACGAGTTAGTTTCATATATAAAACTAGCCACAAAATAGAAATTCAGGAGACATTATGTTTAAGAAATTTGGCGCTAAATTAAAGAATTTGTTTAAATCAACAAAAAAATTAGATGATTCTTTTTATGAGGACTTAGAAGATATATTAGTTGAAGGTGATCTTGGAGCAAGTATTGCTATGGATATCTCAGATCAACTAAGAGCTATTGCAAAGGTTGAAAAGCCAGAGAATGAAGAGGCTTTACAAAAGATTGTTAAAAGATTATTAGAGGGAAAAATTCAAGAATATACTCCTGAAATTCCTAAAGATGAATTATCAATTTTTTTAGTATTGGGTGTTAATGGTGTTGGTAAAACAACTTCTATTGCAAAGCTTGCATATGAATTAAAGAGTGAGAATCATAAAGTACTTCTTGCGGCAGCTGATACATTTAGAGCAGCAGCTATTGATCAATTAGAATTACATGCAGATAGATTAGGTGTTAGAATTGTTAAACAAAATAATGGTTCAGATCCTGGTGCAGTTATATATGATGCAATTACAAGTGCTCAAGCTAAGGGTGAAAATATTATTTTAGCTGATACCGCTGGTAGAATGCATAATAAAGAAAATCTTTTAAGAGAGCTTAAGAAAATTGATAAAGTTATTAAATCAAGAGGAATAAGTGAAAAGAATTATAAGAAGTTCTTAGTAATAGATAGTACTACTGGACAAAATGGTTATTCACAAGCTCAGTTATTTAATGATGCAATAGGTCTAGATGGCTTAATTCTATCAAAATACGATAGTGCTGCAAAAGGTGGTGCTTTAATTCAAATTGGCGATAAATTAAATATTCCGATTTCCTATGTTGGTGTTGGTGAACATTATGGTGATATCAAGGCCTTTGATAAGGAAGAGTTCTTAGATGCTTTAGTTGGATTATCTAATAAATAAAGAAACTTAATTATGAAGAAAAATTTACTTACAATTATTATAGCTTTTATTTCTTTATCTCTATGTGCAAAAAGTATTGAATATAATTCAAATGCTCTTTCACAGAGGTTAGGTAGCTATGATGGTAGTAGTAAATATAAGTTAGTAGTACTAGAATCTGAAGAAGGTAGTACTACTTCTTTGTTTTTAGACAATAAGCTAATTCAAAGTACTATTGCAAAAATAGATGATAATTATAAAGTTGTCTCAACAACAGAAAATAATGAATCATGTATTAAAACGTACAAAGATAATTTACTTATAAAGTCTGTTTGTGGTGATATAACAATCACTAATACCTATCAAGATACAAGATTAATATCAAAAGCTG
Source organism: Sphaerochaetaceae bacterium (assembly GCA_963678765.2). Classification (GTDB taxonomy): domain Bacteria; phylum Spirochaetota; class Spirochaetia; order Sphaerochaetales; family Sphaerochaetaceae; genus Pleomorphochaeta. The sequence continues at coordinate 316,845 of CAXXVM010000004.1, forward strand.
TTAAAAAGAATAATAAGCTAATTGAATTTACTAGATTTTATTATGCCGGTAATACCCTTAGTGCAATTTTACGCCAAATAGGTGATGATAGTAGCTATTCAATGTTTAGGACAGGAGAAATTAATTCTCTCTTGATATCTGAAAATGATAATTTTAGAGAAATTGATGTTCATGGAACATTAATGAGTTCTCAAGTATTTGAAGGTGAACAACAATTATTGTTGAGTAAAACTGAAGCTCTTGAAGATGGTTCTATAATAATAAGTAGTACTAAAAATAATAAAGAGACAAAAGAATATTATAATAGTGAAGGCTTTTTATATAAAAAAGAACTGTTTGATGAAAATCAAGTATTAGTATCAACCTTAGAGATAGTCTATGATGGTGATTGGGAATTAGAAAAGGAAATTTTAGTTGAAAATATTAAATCTAGAGATGATTTAGAATATGATATTTTTACAAAAAAAAGTACAATTAACTACTATAACAAAGGTAAAATATCTAAAATTGAAATATATGAGAATGATGTTTTAATAAGTAGTAGTATATATAATCTGAAAGGCCAAAGAGTTGAAAAGCTATACAAAGACGGAAGTTTATATTGTAGTATTACTTATGCCTTAGATGATAAAAAAATACTTGATATAGTATATGAATAGAGGAATTATATGATAAGAGTACTTGCGATGCGATATGCCTTTTCAAATCAAAATCGCCATAGAAGATCAAGTATAAGAATAAGTATAGGAATTATTTTTTGTGTATTTGCTTTAAATGTTGTAATTTCTTTCATGGTTGGTCTTCAAGACCAAAGATTTAAAACCATCAGAGAGTATCAAAGCTATGATGCGATTATTGATGTTAGTAATGACAATGTTGATCAACTATATCAAACTCTACGTCAAAATGATTATAAAGTTTATAAATTCTGCGAAGTTCCATCTATTATTAGTACCTCCTCAAGTTCTCCTATTTTTGCAACCATAAGAGCTTTTGATAGTGAAAATTCTGATTCACTCCCATATGAATCAGTTTCAGGAAATTTATTTGATAAAGGTATCAGTATTTCATATAAAAATGCTGTTACTTCCTATCTACATGTAAATCAAGAAATTAAACTTGTTATATTAAAAAAAGGTAATACTGTTCCAATTGTATCAATGAGCACTAATTCATATATTTCAGGAATTTATTCTACACCAGTATCAGATTTTAACAATGCCTATTTCTTTATGGATAGAGACCAATTATTAAAAATGGCCCCAAATACACCAACTAAATTAGCTGTTTATGGAGATGTTGATAAATTATCTTCAATTGTTGCAGATAAGGGAACAGTTAGTAGCTGGAAAGATCAAAATCAAAGTCTATATGCGGCAATGAAATTAGAACAATCGCTTATGTATCTAACGCTATCTCTAATGAGTATTATTGTATTAGTCCATCTTAGCTCTTCATCTAAAAACTTATTGAGTTTAAAGAGAAAAGAAATTGCCATATTAAGAGTTATGGGAATGTCAAAAAAAGATATAATGAGTGTGTTTATATCACAAGCTTTAATTATTGTATCATCAGGAGTAATAATTGGCTCGCTTTTATCAATATTATTCCTCCTAAATGGATCTGATATGATTGCTCTATTAAATACTATTACAAGAGGTAGTGTTGCCGTTTTCTCAATTCCTCTTGCATTAAATTTTTCAATATCAAGCATTCTTGCAATTGCTATACCTATATTAATTATAACTTATATAATAAGCTATAATGGCTCAAAAACCCTATTAAAAGACGATGGAATGGAGATATTAATCAATGAATAAAATTTTAGAAATAAGTGAATTATCAAAAAGTTTTCCACTACCATCAAAGAAGAAATTAGAAATATTATCTGATCTTAATTTTAGCGTAGAAAAAGGCTTATCAGTTTCAATTGTTGGAAAAAGTGGATGTGGAAAGAGTACACTTTTACAGATAGCTGCATCTCTTCTTAAACCAACTTCAGGAAGTGTGAAAATTGAAGGTGTTGAGATTTTTAAAATGAGTGAAAAAGAATTATGTAATCTGAGAAACAATAAACTTGGCTTTATATTTCAAAATAGTTTATTATTAGAAGATTTTACAGCTCTTGAGAATATAATGATGCCTTTGTTAATCAATAAAATCTCAAAAAATAAAGCAGAAAAACGAGCAAAAGAGTTGATTGATTTAGTAGGACTAAAAGATAGATCTCAGCATAAAGTTCAACAGTTATCAGGTGGTGAGAAACAGAGAATTGCCATAGCTAGAGCTCTTTCAACATCTCCTAGTATTATATTTGCAGATGAACCAACAGGTTCTCTTGATGAGAAAAATGCTCAGTTTATAGAAGATCTATTATTATCACTAGTTAAAAAAGAAGAGACAACATTAATACTTGTTACTCATAATAACAATTTTGCAGATAAATGTGATAAAAAATATGTATTAACTTTTGGTAAAATTGAAGAGCCTGAAAAAGATGAGTTAAACTAATGAATAGATATCTGTATAAGCTTCTACTGAAAAAGATATTATTTTCTTCACATAAAAAGAAATTACGAAATCAATTTATATTGATTTCATTAGTGATTATGCTCCTTGTATTATCACAAATCTTTGTAGATAGTATGAGAGATGGTATTATTTCTCGTTATGCACTATTAGGTTCTGGAAATATTGAGACTTCAGTGGATGTTGATCTAAGTTCATATGATTTTATAGAAGAAACTAGTGATGTTTATAGGGCTAGTGCTCTTGCCTATGGAAAAGAAAATACACAGATTTGCATCTTAAAAGGTGTTGATGATTCATATTTCGAGGGCGTGAGAAAAAATGTAATTACTCTTGATAAAACAGATGAAATAAGTACCCTAGATAATATTTATATCTCAAAGAGTTTAAGCGATGAACTTGGTATCAAGATAGGGGAGAAAATGGCTCTTGTTTCAGATAATGGTGAATCAAGAATTTTTCCTAAATTATGTTTTGTCAAAGGAATCTATGACTCTGGGTATAAAGAATTAGACCAATATCTTGTTTTCACAACAAAATCCTTAATCTCTAAAATTTATGGAGATAATGTGAATGAACATAAAGAAGTTATTCTTAAAGCTGGAGTAGAAACATCTAGTGCTATTGAAATAATTAGAGATGATGGAATTGAAGCAAATGCTTGGTATGATATTGAATACTCCTTGTATAGAAATCTTATTGTAAGCACTCAAACTCTTTTACTAGTCTTTATAGCAATAGCTCTTTTAAGTGGCTTTTTCGTATCTTCAGTAGCCTCTGATCTAATTGGTTCATCTCATAGGGATATTGCAATTGAAAAATTGCTTGGCCTGCAATCTAAAAAGATAAGATTTGTGTATTTTGTTGCAATTGAATTAATTACAGTAATGGCAATTATTACAGGCATGGTATTGGGAATATTATTGTCCTATGTTTTTCCTTTTGTTTTAAGAGAATTATCTTTACAAAGTATTCCTTCCCTAAGTTGGTATTTATTAAGTTTCACTATAAAAATTCCATTTAAAAAATTAGCTATAATTGTATTGTCTTTACTTGGAATATCTTTTATCAGTGTATTTTTAGCTCTCAGAAGAGCTAATAAAATAGAACCACTAAATCTACTTTATAGTGAATAACTATATGAATCTAAGCTATAATATTATATTTAAATATATTTAGTTAATTATTTTATAATAATAGAGCAAAACATTTATTAAACAAAGTTAAATTAAAATTTCGCAATTATTATTACTAAATTGGATATATTATGGATGAAAATCTATGATTTTAGTAAACTAGATATCTTTAAGCTTTACGCATTATTTTTGCAATGTTATAATAATCAAAATTATGTAAATTAAGGCAACAATAATAAATGATACCAATTGAAGAAATATTTAGCAAAACAGAATTAAAGATTTATGAGAATTTACCACTTCCTACTATCTTTTATCTGATAGATGATAATGAGATAAGAACAATTCTCCTAAGTAAAGGTGTTGATAAACTCTTTCATCTAGAAGGAGTTAATAGTATTGCTGATGTTCAATTTGATATAAAAAATAAAGTTCACCCTGATGATCAAGAAAGGGTTAAAACTGAGGTTAATAATTTTATACTTGGTAAGTTCAATGATTTTAGTCTTAGCTATAGGAACTTTAACCAAGAAACTAATTCTTATATGTGGATTTCTGCCCAAGGTTATATATTAGATTTAGAGTCTAAATATAGAGTTGCAATGATTACTTTTCAAAGTACAGAAGATCAAATAAGATCTCTTACATCAAGAAAATCATTAAATCTAAATACACAAAGTGAATATTTTGAAGTTCGAAGTATGCTTGAATCTATAGTGCAAGTAAAAAATGATTTCGTTTTAAAAATTGATGAATTGCAGAGCAAAGTAATACTCTTTGCCTCTGATTTTAATTTTGCACATTTTGAATATGGTTATAATGAATTAACCTATGAAGAATATGAAGCGCAGGTTGAGAATAATATTATTTCAGTTTATGGGAAATATCGTCTATTAGATTGCCAATCATTGATTGATACAGTAAAAAAATCAACCTTTTATTCTTCAACTGTTTTAGTAAAATGTGAGGGAAAATTTGCATATAAAAAGTTTAACTCTTTCAGAGATAAAAAAGATAATATCCTATATACAGTTGTATCCGAAGTTACTGACATTGTAAGTTTAGAACAAGAAAAGAAAAAGATTCTTGAGGATGAGAATAAGGCACAAACCAAATTCTTACAAAGAATGTCGCATGATATGAGAACTCCATTAGGGGCAATTATGAGTGAGGCTAAATTTGGGATTGAGGAAACTCAGGAGTCTTTTTCAAAAGAATATTTTAAGCAAATTTTCTCTTCATCTGAATATTTATTATCTATTATGAATGACATCTTAGATGTTCAAAAATTAAATAGTGGAATAATTGCTCTCAATAGGGAAGTCTTTTTAATTACTGAATTAAATAAATCGGTATTAAATATTGTAGAAATCAAATCAAAATCAAAAAATATTACTGTTCGATTATATGAAGAAATCAAAGACGATGTTTATGTAAAATTAGATAAACATCGAGTCAATCAAATTCTTGTAAATTTACTACATAATTCAATTAAATATACGCGAGTTAACGGGCTTGTCACTTTATCTTCAAGAATGATATATGTAGATGATGTTTCTTATCTTGAATATATTATAAGCGATAATGGTGTTGGAATGAGCAAAGAATTCCAAGACTATATGTTTGAACCTTTTTCAAAAGAACAGAATGAATTAAGCAGATCTGAAGAGGGAACTGGTTTAGGTCTATCAATTGTAAAAAATATTATTGATATTAATGGTGGCTCAATTCGATGTATCTCAAATATTGGGGAAGGAACTAAATTTATTATTAGATTACAATTAGTACCTTTTTCAGAAAAAGAGGTAGAAAGCGTAAAAAAAACTACAAAATATTATGATGAGTGTCGATTGATTAATAAGAAAGTATTATTAGTTGAAGATGTAGAAATTAATGTAAAGATTGCTAAGAAGATTTTGGAGTCTAAGAAATTAATAGTTTCTGTTGCAAACAATGGTAAAGAGGCTGTGAAATATGCTAAAGAAAATTATTATGATATTATCTTGATGGATATTAGAATGCCAAAAATGAATGGAATTGAAGCATCAAAAGCCATAAGAAAATTCAATAAAAATATACCAATTATTGCCTTATCTGCAAACGCCTATGTGGAAGATGTTAGATTGTCTCTTGATGCAGGCATGAATGGACATCTTAGTAAACCAATTGATAAAGATGTATTAACAAAAGTAATTCTTGATTCACTTCCTTCTTAAAACAGGATATAAATATAAAATGGAGACCTTTTTAAGGGTCTCCAAGTTAGTTAATATAACCTATAATATTTTATAGATTTTATAATAAATTTTTATCATTTAGCATTAAAGTTGCTACATCTGATACTTTTTTACCTTCATCAATCATTAGATTATATTTTTGCAAATCTTCATTTGTCCAAATATTTTTAAGTTTTTCTAATTCTTCAACTACTTTAGGATGCGATTGAGCAAATTCAGTAGTCATTAGAGGTGTGCAGAAGTATGGAGGGAATACGCTCTTATCATCTTCAAGAAGAACTAAGTTGAATTTAGCAATTCTTCCATCAGTTGCATAGGATGAACTAACATCAAAATCTCCATTTACTAGTGCTTGGTAAGTTAAACCTTGATCCATACTCTTATAGCCTTTGAAAGTAAAACCGTACTTCTTCTGAACTGCAGGTAATCCATCACTTTCTCTAACCGCAAATTCAGAATCACCACCAACTAAAAGCTCTGAAGCATGAGATTCTAAATCAGAAATTGTTTTTAAGTTATACTTGTCAGCAGTTTCTTGAGTTACTGATAGAGCATAGGTATTATTAAATCCGTAAGGATCTAATAAGGTAATACCAAATTGTTCCTCACTCTCTCTTTTTACAATTTCATATGTTTCTTCAGCACTTACAACATTTTTATGGTTAAACATCGCTGTATAAAGAGTACCTGTGTATTCGCTATACATATCAGCATCACCAGATTTAATAGCATTGAAGCATAGCATAGTTCCACCAAGTTCTTTAACCTCTGTATCAAATCCTTTGCCTTCAAGATACTGGCTAATTACATGTCCCATTAATCTTTGTTCAGTATAGTTTTTATTTACAATTGTTATAGTATTTTTTTTCTTCTGATTTAGTCCTATTAGTGTCCCTAAACCAATTACTAAGATAGCAATTATGATAATCAAATTACGTTTGGTGTGCTTTTTCTTCTTGCCTTTTGAAGATGAGCCTTCAACTAAACCATTAGAAGTTAGTCTTTTTTCAAGTCTACCTAGGAAGAAGTCCGCAATTAATGCAAGTAATGCTGATAAAATAGCACCAGTTAAAATCATTGGTTGATTATATGTACTTAAACCTTGATAGATGAAGTCACCTAATCCTCCAGCTGCAATAAGTGTGGCAATTGTTGTAACACCTATGCTTGTAACAGTTGCAATTCTAATACCACCCATAATAATTGAAATAGATAGTGGAACTTCAACCATAAACATTATCTGGGTTTTAGACATACCCATACCCTTAGCTGCTTTAATAATTGCAGGATCAACTGATCTTATACCTAAAAGTGTATTTTTTAAAATTGGGAGTAGTGCATATAAAAATAATGCAAAGATTGCAGGTTTGATACCAATTCCAAATAAAGGAAGTGCAAATGCAAACATTGCAAGGGAAGGAATTGTTTGTATAATATTTGCAATTCCTAAAACGATACTTGATAATCTTTTACGACCTACAATAAAGAATCCTAAAGGAATACCAACTAAACAAGCTAATAAAACTGAAGATAGTGATAGTGTTATATGTTGAGTTGTATTTTTTAGAATTTCTGGTCCGTGTGTTAGCATGAATTCAAACATTAATAATCCTCTTTTCCTGGCATGATTTGACTTAATACATTAAGAATTGATGTGTTTGTAATTACTCCAATCAAATGTTCATTTTCATCAATTACAGGACTAAACATTAATTCTTTGCTCTCTCGAATACTCATTATTTCTGCAAGACTCATATCAGGAGGGAAGGCTGTAAAGTCTTTCTTCATAATGTCTCTCATTTTTAGACTACTATTTTCAACTCTATAAAGACGGTTTGCGCCAATTAAGCCTAGGAGTTTAAAGTGATCTCCTTTAACTTTATCAACAACACATAATACTAAAGTCTTGTGTTCTTTCATTAGCTCAATTGCTTGTGCAGTAGAACGATCTGCTCTAATTACAGTAAAATCATCATTCATTACATCAAGAGCTGTTAACATATCTGGAGTTTTCCAAAGTCTGTTTGAACCAACAAATTTCTCAACAAATTCATTTGCTGGATTTTTTAGAATTTCTTCAGCACTATCTAATTGTGCAATTTTACCATGTTGCATTACAGCAATTCTATCACCAAGTTTAATAGCTTCATCAATATCATGGGTAACAAAGATAATTGTTTTATTTAGTTCTTCATGAAGTCTTAGTAATTCATCTTGTAATTGTTCTCTAGTAATTGGGTCCAAAGCAGAAAATGGTTCATCCATAAGAATTAAGTCAGGCTCATTGATTAATGCTCTTGCAACACCAACTCTTTGTTGTTGTCCACCTGATAATTGATTTGGATATCTGTGGGCATACTGTTCATAATCAAGATTAACTAGATCCATGTATTCTTTGACTTTTTCAGTTACTTCTTCTTCAGGAATATCTTGTAGCGTAAGCAATGTAGCTACATTTTCTGCAATAGTCCAATGTGGAAATAATCCTGTATTTTGAATTACATAGCCAATTTCTCTTCTTAGCTTGATTGGATCTATAGTGCTAATGTCTGTACCATTAATTTCAATAGTACCCTTAGATGGTTCAATAAGACGATTAAGCATTTGCATTGTTGTAGTTTTACCACAACCAGATTCTCCAACAAGCACGATGAGTTCACCATCATTGACCTTAAAATTTAGGTCATGAATAACATTTGTAGTGCTATTTTTAAAAGATTTATAGACGTGTTTATACTCTATCATCTATCCTCCGTAGAATTTTTTTTATGTCTCTTTAAAAGCTTGCATGATTACCAATTAAGAAGTTAAAAAGTGCAGATAAATTTAAATAAAGTGCAGATGTGTTTAATTAAAGTAAAAACAAGTTTAGATAAATCGACTTAACAATTATAAAATAAGTATGTTGAATTAGTCAATGATGAAAAAAAAATAATCAAAGTTAAACAATTATGAGCTTTTTGAAAATAACAATATTAATTAAATTTTAAAGTAGTTGTTATTTAGTAAACATATTAGTGATAATATTAAAAATGAATATTTTAATTAATTCCTTTATCAGTTAATAATTAAAACCATAATAGAGAAAAGGTGAATAATATTATTTGCGAAATATACAAAATTTGATACGTTTGATTAAACAAAAAATAATCAAAAATGTATTTTAGTTATTTTCTATATATTTGAAAGCTCTGAAAATTTATTTTTTTGAATTTAAATTTTTTTTGGTGATTTTCGAATTTCAATTTTTATTTCAAGTTGAATTGATTTAACACAAATTGTGACTATTTTATAAATGTTTATGTATTCATTATTTCCTAGGAATGAATATTATCATAAGTGTACTTAACAAATCTTTTTCTAATTATTATTACAAAATCTACGATAATAAATTCTAAAGATTTAGTTTTTAATAATCCGTATTTAATGATTCTATATAATTAATTTGTCCATTAAAAATTGCATTTATAACTGGATATATATTAATAATATTGCATTATTTTTTGTTTTATATTTTTAAAAGAGTGATTAAAGCTATTTAAATTAAATATTTTTATAAATTTGATTCATTTTATAGATGAGAGTACAGTTTTAATAGGAAGAATTGTAGTTTTCTTTATTGCTTATGCACTCTCTTTTACTTTATAATACTAATTATGAATTTTGAAGTTTTTGTATTAGGAACAAGTGGCATGATGCCACTTCCAGGAAGATATTTAACTAGCGCAATGCTAAGACGAGAAGGGGAATTATTTCTCTTTGATTGTGGAGAAGGCACTCAAGTTTCTCTAAAACAACTGAATCTAAAATGGAAAAAAATTAATCGTATTTTTATTTCACATATGCATGCAGATCATGTAACAGGTTTACCTGGTATTTTAATGTTATCTGCTCAAGTAGATAGAGATGAACCCCTTTATATATATGGTCCAAAGAAACTTGAACAATATATTGAGAGCTCAAGAAAAATCCTTGATATGTATATTAATTATGAGATTATCTTTGTTGAAGTTAAAGAAGGTATTATTATAGATGAAAAAGATTATACAGTTGAAGCCATTAAATTAGATCATACAAAACCTTGTGTAGGGTATATTTTTAAAGAAAAATCTAGACCAGGAGAATTCCATCCAGATAAAGCTATTGAATTAGGTATTAAGATGGGACCAGATTTTGGTCGTCTACAAAAAGGCAATAATGTAAAAAATGATAAAGGTGAAATTATTACACCTGATATGGTTATGGGCGAACCAAGACGAGGTAGAATTTTTAGTTATGTAACTGATACTCAATACCTTACATCAATAGCTCCTAAAGTTGCTAAGAGTGATTTGCTACTTTGTGAGGGAATGTTTGAAGCAGGCCTTGAGGAGACAGCTAGAGATAAGAAACACATGACTGTAACTCAAGCTGCAACAATTGCAAGAGATGCTGATGTTAAAACCTTTGGTCTAGTGCATTATAGTCCAAGGTATAGCGATTTTGAATTAAGAGCACTTAAAGCTCAAGCTAGAAAGATATTCCCAGATACTATTTTAACAAAAGATAGAATGATATTTGAAATACCAAATGATGATGGTAATGTAATAATTACAAAAGAAAAATCTTTTAAACCAAGATTTGAGAGAATAATAGTAAGAAGTTAGTATTTCTTATTTATGTTTCTACTTGTAAGAATGTAAATAAGAAGTTAACATAGTTGAAATAAATAATACTAAATATATGAATTGTAGGAGATTGATTAATGGACACATATGAAGTTGCATTAGAGAAAAGTAAAAAACTTGAAGCAGATATAATAAACAACCCAAAGAAACATAGAGTTTTAACTGGAGATAGACCAACTGGAAAGCTTCATATTGGTCATTATTTTGGTTCTCTTCAAAACCGTGTTAAATTATCAAAGATGGGTGTTCCAACATGTATCTTAATTGCTGATTACCAAGTTTTAACTGACCATGATGCATTTGATAAAATTTCACAAAATACAAAACAATTAGTTATTGATTATATTGCTGCAGGTATAGAACCTTCTGATGATGTAATTATATTCCCTCATAGTTACATACCGGAAGCAAACCAATTAATGCTTCCTTTTCTTACTTTAGTATCTAATGCTGAATTATCACGTAACCCAACAGTTAAAGAAGAAATTCAAGCTGCAGGATTAAAGAGTGTAAATGCAGGTATGTATACATATCCAATTCACCAAGCTTGCGATATTTTATTCTGTAAAGGTGATGTAGTTCCTGTTGGTAAGGATCAACTTCCTCACCTTGAAATGACTAGAAATATTGCTCGTAGATTTAATGATAAATTTTCTAAGAAAAATCCAATATTCCCAGAACCTGTAGCATTACTAAGTAAGACTCCAAGTATTGTAGGTTTAGATGGTGTTCAGAAAATGAGTAAGAGTAGAAATAATGCAATCTATTTATCTTCAACTGAAGATGAGACTGCAAAGTTAATTAAAAAAGCTAAAACTGATTCTACAAGAATTATAACCTTTGATCCTGAAAATAGACCAGAGGTAGCAAATTTATTATCTCTAATTTCTCTTTGTACTCATGAAGAGCCTGAGGCTATTGCAGATAGAATTGGTGATGGTGGTGCAGGTTTATTAAAGAAAACATTAACAGAGGCTTTAAATGAAGAATTAAGACCTCTTAGGGCTAAGAGAGCTGAATTAGAGAAAGCTCCTGATTATATCGCATCAGTTTTAAATGATGGTATAAAAAGTGCTCGTCAGATGGCTATTGAGACTCTTGATGAAGTTAGACGTGCTATGAATATGGAAATCTAAAACATATTCCTTATAGTTAAAAAAGAGCTTTTACTATTGTTAATTTGTAACATAGTTTAGGCTCTTTTTTTATATTGTGAGTGTAGATTTAATATTTGATTAGCAAAATCTTTTTACAAATAATTTGAAGATTTAATATTTTTTATGTAAAAAAAGAGAGTAGAAACATTTTAAGCTTCACTCTCTTATATTTTTAATATATTGATATTATTTTGAATTAAAATTATTTAAAGATTCATTTAAGAATTCTTGAATTTCAATATCAAATCTTTCATCTAGAGATGAAATACCATATTTAAATTTATGATATATAGTATTAAAGATTTTATCTAACATTGCCTCTGTCTCTGATTGTGTGTAGAGTGGGAATATTAAATTAATACTTCCATCTTCATTTTCAAAGCTATAGCAAGATGCATTTACGTTTGCTAGCAATAAATCAATTTGAGCCTTATCTTCAGTTCCATCTGCATTAATGAGTACTAGTGAAATATCATATCCTAATTCTTTTGCAGAACTAATTTCATTTTTAAGAACTGTTTCAAATGAACTATCAAACTCTCCTGCATACTTTTGAGGTATTGCTTCTTCTACAATTCCCTTAGAAATATAATCTACAGCTTTATGAGCATCTTCTTTACTAAAGTGTAATATAGCTTGGCTTGTCTCTTCATCAAAAGGAAGTTCCACAGCCTTTTCATTCTCAGGTTCAATAGAATTAGAATCAACTAATACAGCATCTTGAGATAACCAGTATAGAGCTTTATTTGCTTCTTCATTATCTAATTCTAGAAGTTTTTCTTGCACATCTTTAGATAAATGAGAAGGTGTTTGACTCTCTTCTGTTACTATAGAATCAGGATTAACTAAAATTGCATCTTCTGATAACCAGTATAGTAATTTGTGTGCATCTTTTTCACTTAAACTCAATAATTGTTTTGTTAAATCTGGGTCAATATTTGATTCGTATAATGTTTTTCCACTATGTAAAAAGTCTATTGCCTCTGATGCTTGTTCAATATCTAGTGATAATAATTGCTTTTGTAAATCATCTGGTAAATCTGATGGATAAGCAACACTTTGGTGTAATGTAGCAAATTCTGTATTATTAATACTATCATTTGAACTTTCAACAACAGGTGTGAAAGTAGTATCAGTTTTGCTAATTTTATTAATCATTGGATCATCATCTAATTGTGAATAGAAAGGAGCATCATAACTGTTAACAGGTAACTGATCATATGTATCTTTTTTGTCTTTATCCTTGCTTGAAATCATTGATCCGATTTCTATAAAAGTAATACCAATAATAATAGGTAGTAAATAAATCATGAATTTATATATATCTTGAGATTCTAAATCATAAATTGGTATTAAATACTTAACAGACAGGAATCCTATTCCGAGTAAAATTAATACTGAAATAATTAATGAAAAAAATATATTTTTTGTGTATCCAGATTCTTTAGCCATCTTTTAACCTCCGCAGGTTGTTTGCAATTTTATTTAAGTATCACTATACTTATATTATTATACAAGGTGAACTAACTTATGACAACGAAATATTTACATTTATTCCTAATTACTTCATTAATTGCATATATTTCTCTCTTTACTTTTCTTTCTCCCTACGGTTTACAACGTTATAAGGAGTTAAAAGCTCAAATTGAGGCTCAAAATATAGAAATTGAAAAACTTGAAAGTGATGTAATAAGTTTAGAAAAATATAAAAAAAACCTTGAAAATGGTAATTTTGTTCTTGATAATGCACTAGAACTTGGTTATGTCAATGAAGGTGATAAAGTAACTTTTCTAAACGATAAAAATGTCAATAAAAATGCAGTTAATTCACAATCTATAATGCAAAAGCAAACTAAAGAGCTTAAAGTTACTAAAAATAATAAAACTAATGCATTTATTTTTATTTTATCTATTATGATAGGTCTTGTAATAACAATCATTTTTTCTGTAATATCATTAAAAAATACTAGAACTAATATTAACAAAGAGGCTTATGATGAAAGAAGAGACATCTGAGGTTTTATACCAACAAGATCAGAAAACTTTTGAAAGAACATTACAGTTATTAAAAGATGATACTGTCATTGTTCTCCCCTGTGATACCATTTATGGTTTATGTGCGAAAGTAGGACCTGCTGAACAAAAAATCAGAGAGTTAAAAAAGAGAGATGAGGGAAAACCTTTTTTAGTTTTAGCCACCCTTGAACAAGCAAAAGAGTTATGCGATGTACCAAAGATAATTAGTGATGTTTGGCCAGCACCGCTTACAGCTATTTTAAATAGTAAAAAAGGTGGAACACTTGCAATTAGAGTACCATCTGATCCTTTCTTACAGGCAATAATGGAATCTCTAGGTTCTCCTATTTATTCTACAAGTGTAAATGAATCAGGTTATCAATCTTTAACAAACATAATGGATATTATTATAACCTATAAAGACAGAGTTACAGCATTTGTTGTAGATTCTAATTTACAGGGTACTATTCCATCAACACTTATTAATGCAACTTCAACACCTTATTCAATTATTAGAGAAGGAAAATATGATGCTTCTGCTTTAGTTAAAAAGTCAATAAATAAAAAACAAAAAATTAAGATTATATACTAATTTTTATTTATATTTATTTTTCATATTTATATTTACTCTTTTTATTTTTATCAATTACTAGTATTATGTAATAACGTAATAAAAATAAGGAGTTATTTATATGACAAAATCAGATGTTTATTTTGCTAAACTTCCAATTGCACAGGGTCCAAGTCGTCTTGATATATTAAAACAGTTAATTAAAAAAGCTGGAATGGATAAGATTGATTTTAATAATAAGTATGTTGCTATTAAAATGCACTTTGGAGAACCTGGTAATCTTTCTTTTCTAAGAGCGAACTACGTTAAAGTTTTAGCTGATGAAATAAAATCTTTGGGTGGAAAACCTTTTATCACTGACTGTAATACACTCTATGTAGGTGGCAGAAAAAATGCACTAGACCATTTAGATAGTGCTAATCTAAATGGCTTCAATTTATATACAACAGGATGTCAGACTATTATTGCTGATGGTTTAAAGGGAAGTGATGAAGTATTAGTTCCTGTTAAAAATGGTAAACATTTTGAAACCGCAGCTATAGGTAGAGCAATTATGGATGCTGATATTATAATTTCATTAACACACTTTAAAGGTCATGAATCAACAGGTTTTGGCGGTGCTCTTAAGAATATTGGTATGGGCTGTGGCTCTAGAGCTGGTAAGATGCAGATGCACGCTAGTGGTAAACCTATCATTACTGAGGAAGATTGTATTGGCTGTGGATCATGTTTAAAAATTTGTGCTCATGCAGCTCCAACTAAACTTGAAAATAAGAAATATAGAATTAACAATGATAAATGTGTTGGCTGTGGCCGCTGTATTGCCGTTTGTCCTCAAAACGCAATTAAACCTAGATGGGATGCTGCAAATGATGATCTAAATGAAAAAATTGCAGAGTATACTTCTGCAGTAATAGAGGGTAGACCAAATTTCCACATTTCTTTAGTAATTGATGTATCTCCAGATTGTGATTGTCATGGTGAAAATGGTCTTGCAATAGTTCCTGATGTAGGTTTCTTAGCTAGTTTTGATCCAATAGCTCTAGATCAAGCATGTGCTGATTTAGTTAATAAAGCTCCAAGTGTGCCTACAAGTTCTATTGGTGTTAATTGTAGTACTCACTCTGATGATAAGTTCCATATGGCTCATCCATCAACTCGCTGGGAAGCAAGTGTTAGTTATGGTGAAAAAATAGGTCTTGGTTCTAGAGATTATAATTTAATTGCAACAAATTAAATTAACTATAATCTTATAAAATTGGCTAAATGTTTATAAATCTTTAGCTATAATTTTTAGTAGATGTTGCATAAATTAAATAATAAAAAAGAGGTGGTCATTATAGAAATGATTCACCTCTTTTTGATTTAGAATTTAGCTGTTTTAATTATTTATTAAGAGAGCGTGCTTCTAAATAGTATCTCTTTTCATTTGCCTCTCCCATAGAGAAAGTTTTTCTAGGAAGTGCTTTATCTTTTATAATTGCATCAAAGAAAGTTGATTTTGATACTTCTGGCATTAATATTGCAATATTGTTATCTTGAGTTCCAAGCTCGATTGTTTCATCAAAACCATGAATATAATCAAGAGAACCGATATTGTTTTCGACCATTTCATCTAAAATTAATTGTATAGTTCCAGCTGCAATTGATCCCTCTGGATCTTCAATCTTGTATAAAAGAATTCCATCATCTTTAGTTGCAAAACCAAATGTTTGGCCATCTACTTCTTCAATAGATTTTTTAAGAGTTTCTTTGTTATCTAATTGTGTTGCTGTAAAAGAACTACAGTGCTTAATTAATAGTTTTTCAAAATCATTTTTAGTTAAATTAAATAGAACACGGTGAATTGGTTCAAATTCTAATCCATCATCATGTATGTTTTCAATTTCAACTAGTGCAAAACGAGCTGGGTGAGTTAGTTTTTCTTCTTCACTTAGATTATTTTTGATATCTTCCCAACAACTTTTTGCTGTTGCTAAAGAGTGGTTACCATCTCCCATTGCAAATAATAGAGGGTTTGATGGATCTAATTTATTATAGAGGCCTTCAAGTGCTGCAGCAATAGATACTAAATCCTCATCTCTATTAATTAGATAACCTTGAATTTCTCCACCATTTTCCATTAACTCTGTATCATATACTTTCTTGAGTTTTGATAGAGATTTAGCAAAAGGTTCAATTAATGTTTTTTCTTTATCATCAATAAGAACCATGATGTGTGGAAGTTCTAGTGGTGCATTTTCGCGAATTGCTTTTCTAGGTGGAATACGAGATAGAATTGTTCCCTCAGTTGCTCTAATCAAAGATGTAGAATCAACACTAAAATCATAACATTCTAAATCAAGTGTAGCCATAAGACCTAAACGTGATTTTCCTCCAACTGTTCTTTTTACCAAAAAGAAACAAGATGAATAAGTATCAAAAATATCATTATCTACATAGCTTTTCATTGTTTTGTTGATATTACTGATAATTTCATCGCTATTACCATCTTCTAGGTATACTTCTGGGAAAATAAGTGGAAGAGTGCTAGGATAACTTCCAATATATGATTTTACTCTTTCCCAATATGCTCTATTTGATGTATACTGGTCA
Organism: Sphaerochaetaceae bacterium; assembly: GCA_963678765.2. Classification (GTDB taxonomy): domain Bacteria; phylum Spirochaetota; class Spirochaetia; order Sphaerochaetales; family Sphaerochaetaceae; genus Pleomorphochaeta. The sequence continues at coordinate 333,753 of CAXXVM010000004.1, forward strand.
CATGCGACAACTGCCCATTTATTGAGGTCGATGCCTTTTTTTGGTAACATGATATCTGCTGGATTTAGAGCAAGTTTACTCAATCGTTCTTTTGCGTTTGACATTTTATGATCCTTTTATTTGTTGTGGTTTGTTGCATAAGATTAACCTAGATTTAGGATTTTCGCAACCTTTTTTTTATGGAGTTATTATTTTGAAATTAGCTATAATAATTACTGGAGGAAATGCTCCTCTCTTTATACCCGATACAATCCCCCTTGATAATACCTTTATTGTTGCAGCAGATAGTGGACTAGATGTTGCAGAAATACTTGGACTTAAGTGTGATGTAGCAATTGGTGATTTTGATTCAATTAAAGATCACTCACTATTAAATAATGTTGAAGTAATGCAATATCCAAAGGATAAAGATTATTCAGATACAGAATTAGCCATCTCTTTAGTTAAAGAGAAAGGATATATTGATTATGTCCTAATCGGTGGTGGAGAGGGTCGGATGGATCATCTATTAAATATTTGGTCTTTATTTGAAAAATATGGTGCTCCTATTTGTTGGCTAACAAGGAGAGAGGCAATGTATTTAGTTAAGGATAAACGCAGATTTGAAACATCAAAAGGTGAAACAGTTAGTTTTATCCCATCCTCACTAAATGATAGTGCAATAATTAGTTCTAAGGAACTTAAATGGCCTTTAGATAATTTTGAAATTGCTACTGATAAAATGTCGCTATCAAATGAAGTTACAAAAGGAAATCTTTTAGTAACAAGTGTAAAAGGTTATGTGTATACTGTGTTTTTAAATCCTAGGGAAAATCATTGGTAAAGGACGAATTACTATGCTAAGATCGCGAAGAGTCTTAGAGATGGGAAATAGGGTACATTGGTACCTTGTTTTTTCAACAATCTCAATTTTATTATTTTACATTGCTTGTTTAAGCTTTGAAACTTCTAATCAATACTGTGCTGTTTTATCAGAAGTATTAAAATTATTTATATTTTTGACTCTAGTCTTTGGGGTCTGGATATTTATTTTTTGTATATCTCTATTAATTAGAGATAGAATATTTCCTGTAAAACATTTTATTGGTAATATTTTTAGAGTTGCTTTAATAATAGGGGTTGATGTTACTTTCTCTATGGTTTATGAATTAGCAGGTAATAGTATAACAATATTATGAAAAAATAATTAATTATCACAAATTTTGAGGAGAATATAAAAGTAATGAGAAATGTAAGTAATACTGTGGCACTTAGAGGCGCTACAACTGTAGACGTAGATACTAAGGAAGCCTTAGATCAGGCAATACTTGAGCTTTTTGAAACTTTACTACAGGAAAATAGAATTGAAGAGAAAGATATGTTATACATAATGTTTTCTCAGACATCTGATTTAAGATCAAGAAATCCTGCTGCAGCATTAAGAGCTAGCGGCTATGCAACAGATATTCCTCTTTTCTGCTCACAAGAGCCAGAAATCAATGGTATGATGGAAAAAGTTGTAAGAGTTTTAATTGTATTTAAATCAAGTGTTGGTACATTAAAACCTGTCTATCTTAGACGAGCTGCCAATCTTAGACCTGATTTTATTAACTAAATAATATAATTATTTAACAAGCCCAATGTAATGTTGGGTTTTTTTATTTTTTAGCGATTATTATTATTGAATGAGTGAGCCAAAAGGCATAAAAAAAGCTTCCAAATTAATGAAAGCTTAAATGAGCCACCTGTCAGATTCGAACTGACGACCCCGAGATTACAAATCACGTGCTCTGGCCAACTGAGCTAAGGTGGCATATATTTGGAAATAAAGGTTAACTAGTACAAAAGTGAGCCACCTGTCAGATTCGAACTGACGACCCCGAGATTACAAATCACGTGCTCTGGCCAACTGAGCTAAGGTGGCATTTTATAAAGTTAGTTGAATAAAGTTAGATAATAAAGTGAGCCACCTGTCAGATTCGAACTGACGACCCCGAGATTACAAATCACGTGCTCTGGCCAACTGAGCTAAGGTGGCATTTATTATGTATTAACTTCATTTCCGTTAACCCAAATAACGTAGCGTAGTATAGTAATTGTGCTATATCCTGTCAACTAGTTTTTTAAATTTTTTTAAAAGATATTTGCCTATAAATGACTGATTAAAATAAGTCTTTTTACAATAAAAAATTAGCTTTAAAAAATACTTTAAATTAAAAATAAAAATTAATTGAAAATATGTTGATCAACAAAAATAATCTCTATTTTAGAAGTTTTTGTTATTAGAAATAAATTTTATATTTATTATAAATGATTATATGAATGATTTAATAGAAGTAAAGAATGTTTATTTTTTAAAATATATAACCAGCAATGAGATAAAATGGACTACAAAGTTAAAACACTCAGAAAAGTATCAAGAGCCGGAATTGTAAAGGTTAATTGGGAATAAAAAAAGCTTTCAAATTAATGAAAGCTTTAAATGAGCCACCTGTCAGATTCGAACTGACGACCCCGAGATTACAAATCACGTGCTCTGGCCAGCTGAGCTAAGGTGGCGTATGAGTGAAATATAGTACAAGCTAATAATTTGTGTCAATACAGTATGATAAAAAAATGAATAAGTTTTAGTTATAATATATTATTATTAATTTTTTTTAGCAGATTAGCCTTAATAATCTAGTAAGATTCACATTTAATTGATATTATACTAATAAATTGTAATATATTTTTCCTTATAAAAGCTTGAAATTTAGAAGAAAAGGAAAAATATGATGATTTTTTCATTAAATATAGCTTTTTTATAAAAAGTGGGTTGACTTAAATGTTGATTATAGATAAATTCCTATATGTATTTAACGGGGAGGTTCCCGAGCGGTCAAAGGGGCCAGACTGTAAATCTGTTGGCTACGCCTTCGAAGGTTCGAATCCTTCTCTCCCCAAACATTTAGGTCTTCTCTAACTGAGAAGACCTTGTTGTATTTATAGAGTGAGGTAAAATGGGTAACATTTATAAAAAGGGATTATCTTTTGAATGCCAAGGTTGCAATTATTGCTGCAGTGTAGAACCAGGATATGTGTTCTTAAGTCAGGAAGATTTAGATAATTTATCCTCACATTTTCAAATTTCTCAGAATGAATTTATCGAAAAATATTGCAGAAAAGTAGATCTAGGTTTTGGATATAGAATAAGCTTGTTAGAAAAAGAGAATTATGATTGTATTTTTCTCACACAAAAAGGTTGCTCATGTTATGGTGCAAGACCTTTACAATGCAGAACTTATCCATTTTGGCCGGCTATAGTTGAATCTGAATCATCATGGAAAACTGAGAGCCTCTCTTGTCCCGGTATAGGAAAAGGCTCAAAAAAGATTAAAAAAGGTGAAATTGAGAAAAAGCTTCAATCAATGAAGGACTTTATCCCTATAATAATTATGAAGTAGGAGAGTACGTGGCAAGGATATCCCAAGATACGATTTCAAATATTAAAAATAAAATTTATTTGTCAGATTACATTTCACGTTATGCAACAGTAAAACATAAAAATGGATCTGATTATGTTTGTTGTTGTCCTTTCCATAAAGAGGATACTCCTTCAATGTATATTCATGATGATAAACAGTATTTTCACTGTTTTGGTTGTGGCGTTGGTGGAGACATATTTAAGTTTGTTACTTTAATGGATAATTTAACTTATTATGAATCTATTAAAAAAATAGCTGAAGAAGTTGGAGTTCCTATTGGTATTGAAAGTGAACAAGATAAACAACGTGGAATTATGTCTTCTCAACTTTATTCACTTTATGACAGATCTAGAAAATTTATGAACTCTTATCTTTTAAAATCTTCTCAAGCCTCACAAGCTAGAAAATATTTAGCAGATAGACATGTAAGTCTTGATATGATAAAAAAGTTCTCTCTTGGATATCTTCCTCCTCAGAGTGATTATTTTTATAAGAGAATTAAATCTACAAATGAATTTTCAGATGAGGTTCTAGAGGGTAGTGGACTATTCTTTAGTAGAAATAATAGTTTCAATAATTCAACAGAAAGTTTGGGCTCATTGTTTTCAAATCGTTTAGTATTTCCTGTTAGAACATGGGATAATAAAACGATTGCTTTTTCAGGACGTGATTTAGGTGGTTATTCAAAAGCAAAGTATCGTAACTCTCCTGAAACAATTATTTATTCTAAAAAGCGTAATCTTTTTGGTATTTATGAAGCTCTTCCCTCTTTAAAAGAGAGTAAGAGTGCAATTATTTGTGAAGGAAATTTTGACGTTGTTGCATTACACCAAGCCGGTATGACAAATGCCCTGGCTCCTTTGGGTACTGCATTTACCTCTGAACAGGTTCGACTTCTCTCAAGATATTGTGAGAAAGTATCTGTTTTATTTGATAATGATGAGGCTGGAGTTAAAGCAACAATTAAAGCTTTGATTCTTTTGCAAGAAAATGGATTACAAAATTATGTTATAAATTTAATTGATTGTAACGATCCCTCTGAATTATTAATGAAAAAAGGTGAAAAAGAATTAAAAAAACAGAGTTCATATGAAGAATCTGGTTTTGATTATCTTGTAAAAAAGGCCACTTCATTATATGATATACAGAACCCTAAGGGTAAAGATGACATTTTCTCATTTCTTAAGCCATATTTAGATGCAACTCAGTCAGAAATAGAAAAAGATTCCTTATTAAAGAGTCTCTCAAATATATTAGATGTGAGCAGTAAAAGTGTTGAAAATCAATACTATAAAGATTATAAAGCTCCGACTAATAATAATTTTCAGGCTCCAGTTAAGCAAACTGATATTAAACCTCTAACTCAAGGTAGGTTAAATATAGATTTGACATTATTATTGTTGATAGTCAATAATAGGGATTTGTACCCACTCTTGCGAAAGCAAGTATTAATAGAAGACTTAGAAGATGAGGAGGCTATTTCTTTATACAATATTTTAGAAGATTATTCACGCTCTAGCGATGATATGTGCGGTGATGATTATTTCTTACTTTTGATTCATAATCCACAATTAGTGGCAGACGTTTCATCATCCTATTTGATGGATGATTTTAAACAAGGAAACTGCCAAAACATGATTAATGAACTGGTTACTAGAATTAGAATAAGAACTTTAGAAAAAGAAAAAGAGAAATGTGAGAAACTTTTTAAGTTAACTTTGTCTTCAGGAAATGAAGATAATATAAAACAACTTATGAAAGAAAAAATGGAATTAGACAAAAACGTCGCTTTACTAAGAGAAAGTCTTGGTGAAGGCAATTAGTTAATAAGGATAAAGAATGCTTGACAAAACACTTCTAACAGAGAATTTACTTTTTAATAAAGCTAGTGATGATGGAGCTGATATTGTGAAAGTTAAAGTTGCTGCAAAATCAAAAAAAATATCTGTTAAAAAATCTGTGGATATTATAGAAGATGATTCTATCTTAGATGATAGTAATGATAAGGATGCTCTTTCAGTGTTAGCAAATACTGGTAATGAAGTATTAATTGACATCTTAGATGGAATTGAAGAAGATCCTGATGAAGATGCAATCATTGGAGCTGGAGATGAACCTGTTGATGATGATGCGTTAATAGATGACGATGATGAAGATGCAGAAGATGATGATATATTAAGTGTTTTGGATGAACCTGCTGGGAAAACTCTTAAAACAAATCCAGAAGATGATGATGATGAAGAGGACGAAGATGAGGATGATGAGGATGATGAGGATGAGGATGAGATTGAATTAGATCCTTCTCTCAGAATGGAATTCTCAGGAGAAGAGGAAACTGTTGGTTCTTCTGAAAAAGTCATTGATGTTAATAACTTTGACAATTCAACAGTAAAGGTAGATAAAAAGTCATCTGGGGTTCTAACTAACACTAAAGGTGATGTTGATGATCCAATTCGATTATATCTTAGAGAAATCGGACGAGAAAATTTATTATCAGCGGAAGAAGAAGTAATTCTTTCTAAGGAAATGGAAGAAGGAAATAAAATCATTGGCGAGGTTATTCGTGATAGTGGTATTTTAATTTCATTCTTTGTAGATATCCAAAATAAATTAGAGACTAAAGTTGATGAATCTGAAATGGAATTCTCTCAAAAAGAATTGAAAGATCTTTTAAGTGAACAAAAAAGATATAATCAATATTACAGAGAACAACTTGCTCCAATAAAAAGCAATATTAAAAACTATAGTGAACATAAAAATAAATTATTATTAACAGGTAATGAATTCTTAAATGATAAAGCTTTATTAAAAGAGCGTAAAGTTTTATTAAATCAGTTAAATAAAGTTATTTTACAACCTGAAGAATTAACCGCATTTACTGAACGTTATGTATTAGCAGAACATACAATTATTGCTGAAATGGAATCACTTCAGTCTTTAGAAAATAAGTTACACATAACTTCAACAAAAGATTTAAGACAGTTGGGTAGAGATTTAGCTACAAGATCAAAAAGTGCTAACATCGAGAAAAAATTGAATATGAACTCTTATGAAATTAAAGAGCTTATATCAACTTTCCAACAAACTGAAAAAACTCTTAAGTCAATTGAATATACATTTGAAGCAACAAGAGTTGAAATTTTATCAAAAGCTGTTGAAATCAAACGCGGTAGAAAAATGATGAAAACTGCAAAGGATCGTTTGATTCGCGCAAACTTACGTCTTGTTGTATCAATTGCTAAAAAGTATACAAACCGTGGCCTACATTTCTTTGATTTAGTTCAAGAAGGTAACATTGGTTTAATTAAAGCTGTAGAAAAATTTGAATACCGAAAGGGTTATAAATTTAGTACCTATGCTACTTGGTGGATTAGACAAGCTATCACTAGATCAATTAGTGACCAGGCTAGAACTATTCGTGTTCCTGTACATATGATCGAACAAATTAATAAAGTTGTTAGAGAATCAAGATTGTTAATGCAATCTTTAGGAAGAGATCCAAGTGATAAAGAAATTGCAGATCGCCTAGGTTGGGATGAGAAAAAAGTTAAGGCTGTTAAAAATGTTGCCCGTGAACCAATTTCTCTTGAAACTCCTGTTGGTGAAGAAGAAGATTCTTTATTATCTGATTTTATTGAAGATAAAGATGTTGAGAATCCAGCAACTCAAACAGCTTATAGCTTGTTACAAGAACAACTACAAGATGTACTTCATACATTGCCACCTAGAGAACAAGAAGTTCTTAAGATGCGTTTTGGTTTAGATGGTGGTTATTCATTAACACTTGAAGAAGTTGGTCTTTATTTTGGGGTAACAAGAGAAAGAATTAGACAAATTGAGGCAAAAGCTCTAAGAAGATTAAGACATCCTAAGAGAGCTAAGCAATTAAAAGATTTTATTAATTCTTAAAAGAAAGAGAAATATTCTATTATTCTGTCTTTTTAGATGGAAAAATAGGATATTTGTATAGTAAGAAGCCATAATAGGAAAAAAATATTTATTATTTATAAATTCTTCCTTGTAAGTCGTTAATTTTTTGTATTATAATGCCCATAGTTTTTAGGCTATATTATAATACGCAATGTTTACATTATTGAATAAGTATAAAAAATATGTTATTTTCTAATCTTGTTGTGCCTTAGTAGTTGAAAGACTAAAATAATTCAGTAACATAACACATGAATGTACGTTTAAGTGTTTAAAGATAACAAAGTTCCAGGAGAAAGTGATGCAAAAAGAAGTATTCACAAAGTTGACCAAGCTTCAGAATAGTCTAAAGGCTAAATTCCGTGTTGAGAGTGAGATTAAATCTCTTCCTCAAGAATTAAAACAGAAACAGGAGAAGCTTAATATAATCAAATCTGAGTACAATGAATTGTACGTTGAAATACAAACATTGGATAAAGATGCTAAAACTCTTCGTTTTGATTATGATAACGCTGTTATCACACATGAATCCAGTCAGAAAAAGATGGAATTGATTTCTACTCAGAGAGAGTTTGAAGCTCTTGAAAAAGAAATTAGTGATTCTCAAATTCGTGAACAAAGTTTATTGAAGCAGTTATATGCTAAAGAAAAATTATTAGTTGACAAAAAAGCAGAATTAGCAATAAAAGAAGAAGAAATGAAAAATGATGAAGCCGAAGTTAACGCTGAGGGTTCAAAATTAGAAGAAATTCTTGCAGTTAAAGAACAAGAATTACAGACATTAAATCACCAATGCGAATTAAGCATGAGTGAAGATGGCATTTCTGAAGAATTATTTAAAAAGTTCTCAACAATTGTAAAGAACAAAATTGGTTCTGGTATTGTTCCAATTCATGACAATGTTTGTTGTGGTTGTAATACATTATTACCAGCTCAGTTTGTAAATGATGTAAGATCAGAAAAAGAAATTGAATTCTGTCCTTATTGTTCAAGAGTACTATTCTATGAGGATAAGGCTCTTGCAGATACAAGTTCAATTACTATCGAAGAAGGTGGATTATCTAGCTTCACAGATGATGATGAATTTGATTTGGATGATTTCTAAAAACAGTTTAATATATTAGGTAATCTAGATGATCGCGTGCAGTTTTTTCTGTATGAGGAAAGTCCGGGCTCCACAGGACAAAGACGCCGGATAACGTCCGGAAGCAGTAATGTTATAGACAGTGCAGCAGAAAATAAACCGCCTAAGAAATTAGGTAAGGGTGAAATGGTGAGGTAAGAGCTCACCGCGCAAGTGGTAACACTTTGTGGCATGGTAAACCTCGTCTGGAGCAAGTTCAAGCAGTAAGTGGGCTGTCCGTCCTTATCTTACGGGTAGAATGCTAGAGAATAGCAGTAATGCTATTAGTAGATAGATGATCGTCGTTATACAAAACTCGGCTTATTGATTACCTTTTTTTTTATTATATTTGAGGAGGTTCATGGTGAGAAAACTTTATTGTTTTTCATTGTGCCTTCTTTTTTTATTTTTAACTTCTTGTTCAAAAATATATGAGAGAAGTGCGGCAACAGCTTATGAAAGTAAAAACTATACTCAATCAATTAATACACTAAATAAAATTCCTAAAAAATATGTTAATTATAATACTTTTGTTATGAAAGCAAATGCTTATTTAGCCCTTGGCGAAAGAGATAAGGCCTTTGAGTCTTATAAAATTGCTAGTAGCTTAAATAACAATATTATTTTAACCCCATTAATTTCTCTATATTTTTATAATGGTGATGTTGATAAATCTTTAGAGTTAATTAACAAATTAGAACAAAGTGGTGAGTCCCTTACACTTGAACAATATAAAATAAAGTATATATCTCTGTATAGAAATGGAAATAAAGAAGAAGCTAATGATGTATTAAATAACTATTTGTATTCATTAGATAATTTCGAAATTACAAAATTGAAAATATTAGCTTTTGATAACTCTTCAACACTTGTTTCTCAGAGTATAATAGAGTTGTGTTCAAATGATGAATTTGAAAAGGCTGAAGAGCTTTTAGATATGAGTTATAGCTATAACAATCTTAATTCTAGTTTTTTAAGTGTATTAAATAGTATCGTTGATAATGAAAAAATCAATTTGGAATTTAGAGCAAAAGCTGCCTATTATACTTCTTTAATTTTTGAATCAATAAATAATATTAAACAATTTAATTATTACAGTGAATACTATGAACAATTATCAAAGGATATTGATATTAGAATTCCTGCCCAGGTTATATAATAAAGAATCAAATTAGTATAAAAATGCCCTATGAATATTATCAATAGGGCATAAAAAGTTAATATATAATACTATTTATTTTGATTTTCTTTAACTTCTTCCCAAATTACATCTAACTCTTTTGCATTATTTGGGTCAATTTGAATGTTTCTCTCATCACATATATTTTTCAATTCACTGAATCTACTTTGGAATTTATTAGTAGCTCTTCTTAATGCAACAGTTGGGTCAACCTTTACAAATCTTGAATAGTTAATAACTGCAAATAGTAAATCTCCAAGTTCATCTTCAACTTCATCTTGACTTCTATCAAGAGCAGTATCTGCCTCAATTAGTTCATCAAGTTCTTCACAAATTTTATCAATTACGTCCTGTTTGTAAATCCAATCAAATCCTTCCTTTTTTGCAAGTTTTTGACTCTCATATGCTTTTCCAATTTCTGGAAGTGATTTAGGTACTTTGTCAAAGAAATTATCTTTATTTGCAACTCTTCCTTCAACTTCAACTTTAACCTTATTCCAAATATCAAGAACTTCATCACTGTTTGCTGCATTAACATCGTTTGTAAATACATGAGGATGTCTTCTAACAAGCTTTTCACACTCTTCATTAATAGTTTTAATTGCATCTAAATCAGGACTCTCTTGGTGGATATTCACAATCATGAGAAGATTAGTAATTATATCACCAAGTTCCTCATTCATATTCTCTTTATCACTGTTATTTATTGCATCAATATATTCATATGTTTCATCAATTAAATAGATTGCAAAGTTTTTTGCATTCTGCTTTTTATCCCAAGGACATCCATCTTCAGATCTAAGTAATTCTGTTATCTCTTTTAAACGTTTTAGGGCACCTTCTAAGGTTTCTTCTTTTTCTAATTTATATTCTATCATAATTTTTATAGTAATAATAATTATGTAAAATTAAAAGTATTATTGACTTATTTTTATTATTATTCTTAATACTTTAGCTTTTGAATTTAATAAAATTTTTATATATAATTTCAGAAAAATAAATATGGATTAGATATAAAAACCATATAGTTCTAATATTTAATCCATTATCTTTTATATAAAGAAATTTGCTAATTTATTTGTTTAGTATAGCTATGACTTTTTCACTCATTATTGCTGTAATTTCTTCAATGCTAAGAGTTCCATCAATTTTAACTAGATTTACATCTGATGGAAGGTTTTGTATAACTTTATTATAATTATCATTTACCTGAGTCAAGAATTCTCTTTTTTCAAATATTTCTTTTTTTTCTCCTCGACTTTCGATTCTAGAAATACAAACTTCTACTGGAGTTTCAATATAAATTAAAATTTGAGGATGAGGAAAATCTTTGTTTAATTCAACAACTTTATTAAAGTCACAGTTAACACCTTGATATGCAAGAGAAGAGTAAAAATATCTATCACTGATTACAATTTTATTATCATTGATTTGTTTAATTATTCCGTATTCACTATTGTTTATATGATCTTCTCTATCTGCACTATAAAGTGTTGCTAAGGCAAGAGGAGTTGTTTTAAAATCTCCACTGAGAACGGATCTAACGAGCTTTCCGATTGGTTGAGAAGTTGGTTCATTTGTCATATAAATATTATATCCAATTCTCTCAAGCTCAGCTTTCAACTTTTTTAATTGAGTAGTGGTTCCGGCCCCGTCTAGTCCTTCGAGGACAATGAAATTTTTCAATGTATTAATCATGTATAACAACCTTTTTTTATTATTCGTTTAATATTGCTTTTTATTTAGATTTTTTTCAAGATAATTAATGAAAAAATATTTTATCCGTACTATAATAATATTTAAATAAGTTAGGAGTTCTAAGTGAAGTATCATAGTACAAAAAATACGATTATAACAATAATGATAATAGTAGCTTCACTTTTTATGATTTCCTTTATAGGAATAAAATATCTAAATGCAAAAACTCCTGTAGAAGCTGTAGCTAATGCCTTAGTCGAAAATTTAGAATTACCTTCTGATTATTCAATACAGATTAATAATATTAATAAGTCATTTCTTTCATATCAAAAAATAGATTCTGTAGAAATAAAGAAAGGTGATAAAACATTTCTTAAACTAGAAAATGTAGAATTAAGACACTCTGTTTTTGATTATTTTAAGTTAATTGTCTTTAAAAGTCATGAGAATTTATTATTAAGTGCCGATTTGATTGAAATTAATTATACTAAAGAGTTTTATGATGTTACAAAAGGTGTTAAGGGCTTAAAAATAAGAGATAATACATTCTCTAGGATTTCAAATGATGATATTAGTGAGCCAATAAAAGTTGATAATCCTTTTGACTTAGATTTGTTTAGACAACAAATCAAAGACAATGGAGCAATTAATGTTTCTCCTTTTTTACCTGAAATTTTAAAAAATTCTTCTATCGATTTATCAATTAAAAAAGGTAGTATCGATTATGATGATAACAATATTAAAGCAAATACTCAGTTTAAGGACTTTAAACTAAGTATTTCAAGTGATTCTTATTTGAACAAAATTCAAGCCGAAGTCACAAAATTAAGTTTATCAAATAATCAAATTGATCTAAAAACTGATTATGCCACAATTGATTTTGAAAAAACAAACATAAATATTAACTGTGATAATCTAGCATTTAATAGTGAACAAATAAGTCTTAGTAGTGATGCTTTTATTATATCTTATTCTCTTTTAGATCTTGAGAGGGCAACTTTAAAGTATAATAAATTGCATGCCCTATATAATGATGTTTATTTTAATATTAGTGAGGGTAATTCAAAGATTGACTCAAATTTCAAGGATTTCTCAATCTATAACTCATTTGATAACGTAAATATTAACATGGAAAATTCAACTTTTGATTCCCTCAAAATTGATTTAAATGCTTCCTATGTAAACAATAGTCTTGCTATAGAACTCTTGAGTGGTGAGAAGAATTATGTAAGGGATGAGAGAATTGGAGAATTAGATTTTAGCAATTTATTTGTTTCATTAAACTCCGATTCTATATTACCTTCAGATGTTGTAATAAAACTTGATAGCGCCATTCTAATTAAAGATAGTAATACAATTAATATTAGTAATTTTGTTACATCTCTAACATCTGATGTCTATTCAACCCTTTATTTGCAAGATGATGGCTCTTTAGATTTTTCAAAGTTAAATATTGAAAATTTAAAACAATCCTATCAAGAAGTAGAAACTAATGTTTCTTCTCAAGTATTTGGGTATATCAAATCCATTGATAATGATTTTTCAGCAAATATTAATTCCTCTGTTCTATTTGAAGATAGCTTTAATCAAATAACAGCAACTCTTAATCTAGAAGATATTTCTTTGACTAAAATCAATGATGAATTAAATGTTACTTTGGCATATCAAGGTCCCATTTCTCTTGAAAATGACAAACTTAAAATGCTTGAAGGCCATATAGATATGGGGGATAGTATAAAATCTGCTATAATTGCTAGTTCTAGGAAAGGCATTAAAGATGCTAATCTAGAGGGTAATGTAGAATTCAATGATTTTAAACCATCTTTAATTTCATACTATGTAAATAATTTTGTACCTTTATTTGCGACTTATGTATCAGATAATACAACTGTAAATGGTTCCCTAAATTTTAGTGGTAATTATTCAGATAGTTCCTTCTTAAAAGTCAATGGCGATGTAGATTCTTCACTTGTATTAAATGATCTTGTATTTGGTACAACCCCAATTAACATAGGTCTATCTCTTTCTAGTGAACTAAATGAATCTACAATTGATTTTAGTAAATTTAGTATCGCATCATTTGGTTATCGACTCTCTGGTAGTGGTGACTATAATGCAAGCACAAATTTATCAAATATGAATTTTGCTGTTAGTTCAATTAAAAATGGAACTAAATTATTTACTACATCAATTTATCCCGAAAATGATAAATTTGGATTTAAAATATTAATACCAAGTATAGAGAGTTTTTCATTCTCTGGAATGATAAATCAACTAGATGATAGTGATATTAATTTAACTACAAAATTAGACATTGCAAATGATAGTTTCCCTGTAACAGTTAATGTAAATAGAGATAATTATAATATTAGTGCTTTTAGTGATAAAGGCTTAGATTTTAAGCTAAATATTGGTAAAAGTATTAAAGCCTCTCTTGTATTTGATAACCTATTTAGTACAACTTTAGATAACTCATACCTAGCTGGTGCACTTAGTTATAATGCAAGTGATATTGGAGATTGGGAATTTGATGCAAAAGATTTTTTAATTAACTATAATGAGGGTAAAATTATATTTGGATTTGATGCAAAAATAAACTCAAATGAAGTTCTTTTCTCTGACATTACATTTAAAAATAATTTAAGCACTAACATAAATAATAATACTAATTATCTTGGAGACTTTTCTTTTAAAAAAGAAGAAAAGATGGATGATTATTTGTTAAATCCTTATTCAATGATTCTGAGTTTTGGTGATGGAAGAGAGCAAAATATTGATGTTGTTGCTTCAAATGATGGATTCTCTAATCATATATTTGTTGATGTTTCAAATGTTAACTTTGCGCCGCTTCTTCAATTAGACAGTGATTTAATTTTTAATTTCAGACTGGTTGGTGATAATAATGAAGATGATATAAGTAGCTTTAGAGGTACTATAAATTTATATGATAAAAGTTTAACTACCCAAAGAGAAGAAGTATCAGTTAAGGAGAGTAATAGATTGACCGGTAATTTCTTATGGAAAACACTCTCTTTAATTCCTTTTATTGATATTAATGGAATAGGTACAAATGCAACAACTAATAGCATTATTAATGTTGTATCATCAACAAATCTATCGCTCACATCCAATATTTCAGTTGAGAAAAATTTGTTCTCACTTTCTTCTTTAAATCTAAAATCTGGAGATTTGAAAATAAGTGATGCGACAATTAATTTTGATGCAAATAAGAAAGAATTTGACTATGATTCAAGTATTTCTTATCTAAAACACTCAAAAAACACAAATCAAAATTCAAGTGCTGATTTGTCTCTAAATCTTAATTTTGACACCTTCTATGAAAATATAAAAGAACAATATTATAACAGTGTTATTGATGAAAATTCTAAGCTTGATTTAAAAAAATTATTCAATAAAGTTAAAGAATTAATAGATGAAAAGGGTATATATTTAGATACCTTTAATGGTGTTTATGGTAATGTAAAATTAGACAATATTGATCTGTTCAAAGATACTAAAGATTTTGAAAAACTATGGCCTGATACCGTTCAAGATAACACCGAATTTTCAATGATTGATAGTGATTTTAAAGTTGAAGATTTGATGGTTAAATTTGATGGAAAAAATCTTAATGGCATAGTTGATTTAGTAAATAAAGATCTAAAAATTAATATAGATAAAAATTTTGGAATAGGACTTAGTGCTGAATATGATTATAGTAATAATGAGCATAATTTAATAATAAATAACTTGTATTTTCCACTTAATTTATTATCAAAATCGTTATACATAAATACAATGAAAATATATGGAGGAGCCTTAACAGGTGATGTATTAATCTCATCTGCAAATGTAAATCCAAAGTTCTATGGTACACTTAATATTGATAGAGCCAATACAAAATTACTCTGGTTAAAAAACCAAGAGGTGACTCTTCATAATGCTTCACTTAATGCATTTGGAAATGATATTATTGTAAGAAATGCATCCTTTGATGTATATAATTCTGAAACTAATACCATATCAAAAGGCTTAGTTGATATTAACATTAACTATATTAAAGGTAGTCCTTTTTCTATTAGTTTTGATTTAGATATTAATGATTATGTATATGGATTCTTCCCAATGATTGGTAATAAAATATCATCAGAGGGTTATGTAAAGGGTAATTTAATATATACCTTTGATGACAATTGGAGCTACATTGATGGTGGCTTAATTGTAAAAGATGCAACGATTAAGGGTGAAATTGATCCACTTCCTTCTTGGATTTCAAGTTCAAAAAACTTTAGTTCAAAAATTGAACTCCAAACAGGATCTAATGTAACTGTTTTCTATCCAACAGTTGATAATCCTATTTTAAAAGCTACATTAACAAAGGATCAAAACTTTGGATTAGATATTGATAATAAAGCAAATACAACTAGTGCTGAGGGTAAGGTTTCCATAGCCCAAGGTGAGTTATTCTATTTCCAAAAGAATTTCTTCATTAATTCAGGATCTATTACTTTTGGACAAGATATTTCGACTGAAAGATTGAAGCTTTTATTATCACTAAATGCAACTTTAAAAGAATATGATAGTGATGGAAATGATGTTGATATTAATCTTTTATTAAATAATTCTTCAATCGATAATTTAAATCCGGTTTTCTCTAGTTCTCCTGCAAAAACCAAAACTGAAATAATGTCAATTTTAGGCCAGAGTGTTACAGGAACAAGTAGTGATGGGTCAATACAAGTAAGTAATCTAGCATCAGCTGCAACTAGTGTTTTCTCCACTCTTGGATACATAAATACAGGTGGTGTTGGATCTCTAAACCAGACTATTGCAAACACTCTTAATCTGGACATTTTTTCACTAAATAGTAATATTGTTGAGAACCTATTATTAGACACACTTTCGGTTGATGATAGCAGTATAAGTTATTCACCTTTAGCAAGGTATTTAGATAATACTTCAATCTATATGGGTAAATACATTTCAAATGATTCTTATCTACAATTAATAATTAATTTATTAGCTGAAAAGAACTCAAATCAAGCAAGTTTCCTTGCATCTGATTTAACATTAGATTTTGAGGTTACCTATGATATTGACACTCCATTGGCTAAATTCTCAATCTTTACGAATCCTCAACAGTTGTCAATTATAGATATTTTAGATACTATCGGCTTAAGTGTAACAAAAACAATTTATTTACGTTAATTAATATATATAAATAGAATTTTAGGAGTCTTTATGAAGAAAAGAGTAATGGTGGCAATGCTTTTAACATTATTTTTGACAACAAGCTTATTTGCAGCAGATAGCCCATGGTATGAAGGTGCAAAAATCTCAAATTTTGAGACTTATGGCTTACAAAATGTTTCAGAAACAACAATTGATAATATTTTATTCCAATACAGAAATAAAATTTATAGTGAGGATTTATCAAATGAAATTCAGGCTAAGTTATATGCAACCGATGGCGTCTCATATTTTTATCCTGAAGCAAAAAAAGACCCAAAAGATAGCAAAAAATTAATATTGTCTTTTACATTCTTTGAAAAACAAATGTTGAAAGATGTTAGCTTTGAAGGCAATTCAAAATTAAATGATTCAACACTATTAAATGATAGCGGATTAATTCTTAACTCATTCTATGAAGGTACAGAGATGGCTCTTGCAAAGATTAAAATTCAAAAATCTTATGCAGATAGAGGTTATTCTAATTGTATCGTAACTCCAACACTTGTTCCAAATGATGAAGATAACACTGTTAATATTGAATTTAATATTAGAGAAGGCTCTCAGATAATTGTTTCTGAAATTAGCTTCAGTGGTAATGATTCATTTAGTAAAGATGTTTTGAAAAAACAAATTTCTTCTAAAACAAAATCTTTCTTTAATAATGGTTATTACTCTCCAACTAGTGTAGCAAAAGATATTAAAAACTTAAAAACATTTTATTCTGAGAGAGGATATATTAATTCAAACATAAGTGAACCTAAACAAGAGGTATTAAGTACTTCAGGAAACGTTCAAAATGTTAAATTAATATATGAAATTGTTGAAGGCCAGGTATGGAAAGTTGGTACATTAAGTGTAACCGGTAATACTGTATTCTCTGATTCAGATATACTTTCCTCTTTCAATTTAGAAAGTGGCGATATCTTTAATGCAACTAGTTTTGAAGCTTCCATTAGTAAAATTACAGATTTATATTATAACCAAGGTTATATAAATCTAAAATTCTTACCACAACAATCCGTTGACCAAGAAAATAATACAATATCATTTAATTTTGTATTAACTGAAGGAACAAGATTTAAGATTAATGAAATTATTTTCAATGGTCTTGAAAAAACAGATAGTAGAGTATTTGAAAGAGAAATGACAGTTAAGGCTGGAGATTATTTCTCAAAAGCTGCTTTATTAAAATCACTACAGAATATTCAAAATACTCAACTAGTTACTACTGATTTAAAATTTAATGTTGTTCCTCTTCAAACTGAAGGTGAATGTAACATTGTTATTGATTTAGCTCAGGGTGGACAACGTGATATACAATTTGGTGCAACCTTTGGAGGATCAACAACAGACTTCCCAATTTCAGGACTTCTTGTTTTAACAGAGAGAAACCTTTTTGGAACAGGTAATGATTTATCTTTCTCAACAACACTTTCTCCTACAACACAGAAAGCTAGTATCTCATACACTGATGAATATTTTGGAGAAATCCCATGGTCAAATACTTTTTCAATATCTGCACAACATAAGAGTGTAGATGATGCATTAGCAGTTGGTAGTAGTGGTACCTTCTATACAAATAAAGATGAAGATGAAGAGGCATATCCTGCAGGTTATAACTCTTATGAGGCATATGAGGCTGCTGATTTTGCAGATCCTGATTCAAGTTATTTAATGTCTTATTCAATTACAACCTTCTCAGCAGGCTATAATACTGGTTATACATTTAAATTTAATCCAGGAAATTTAATATTATCAACAGGTTTAGAGTTCTCTATTAACAAGGCCTATTTTGATGGAACAACGGACCCCTTTGATTATTTATTATATAGATATGGTCAGAGTTGGTGTTTCTCAAATAAATATAATGTTGGTGTAACTTGGGATGGACGTGATTTAAAATCTGGTACTACTCGTGGTTATTATGTATCTCAAAACTTTACTTATGCAGGTGGTGTTTTAGGTGGTATATCCCAATATATTAAATCTGTAACATCTTTTGCAGCATACACACCAGTAATACAGTGGGTAAACAAAGAGGATAAGAAAAAGACTGTAGTTGGTAGTTATTCAACAAGTTTATCTCTTATGTTACCACAATACCAATTAGATGATGGAACATGGAAATGGATTAATGCAAATGATGGAGCAACTGCTAGTGAAATGCTTTATATTGATGGTACAACAATTGCCCTAGGTCATGATCTAGTTCAAAACCAATCATTTGTATTTGATAATAAATTGGCTCTAGAATATTCTCTTGTTGATGGCTTATTATCATGGGACAACTTTATATCTGCTACAGGTATTTCATCTGATTTAAATCCTTTCACAGATAATACACTTGATTGGTATTTTGCAGCAGGTACTGGTCTAAAAATTAAGATTTCAGGATTCCCTCTAGGTCTTTATCTAGTTAAGGATGCAACAATCTTAAATAGTGATGGTGCTGGTTTTGTATGGGATGAGGCAAGTATATTTAATTTCGGTGATGGAATATTAAATGGCTTGAACCTAGTGCTATCAATTTCAACAAACCTTTTCTAAGTTATAAAATTATAATTTAATTGCAATTCTCTCTTTTATATTTAATGAAATATGAAAGCAGAGAATTGTTTATTTTATAGCTTTAACTCTTATTTTTTTTAACTACGATTTTTAATGTTTTAGATTAATATTTCATCTTTATATTTATTTAACTTTTTGCTATAGTTAGCCCATGGCAAAAGAAGTATTAACACCTATGATGGTTCAATATAATAAGATAAAAGCAGAAAATATGGATAAAGTATTATTCTATCGTCTCGGCGACTTTTATGAGATGTTTGATGATGATGCTATTGAAGTATCTAGATTATTAAATCTAACATTAACACATAGAGGTAAAACTCCTATGTGTGGTATCCCATATCATGCCTCAACAGCATATATAAAACGTTTACTTGATGAGGGAAAAAAAATTGCAATTTGTGAGCAAACTGAAGACCCAAGTAAGACAAAAAAACTTGTAAACAGAGAAGTTGTTCAAATAATTAGTCCTGCAACTGTAGTTGAAGATGATTTTCTTGATTCAAAAGAAAGTAGTTATATATTATCAATTAGTTATTCAATAAAAGAAACTCATGTTGCCTTTAGTGATATAACAAGTGGTGAATTCTCTCTAAAAACATTTGAAAAGGATTCATCTTTTCAACAATTATCTAGTTTCTTAACACAATTAAGAGCAAAAGAGATATTAGTCAATGAAGATGATTATTTTGTGCATCGAGATTATGCTGCTATTCTAGATGAAACCCAGATTATGGTTACCAAATTACCTTCAAATGATTATTCAATAAAGAAAGGTTTTAAACTATTAACTTCACATCTAGAAGTACAAAATCTTAGAATGTTTTCAATTGAAGATAAAAATAAATGTTTAGGAGCAGCTGGTGCTCTGTTAAAATATATTAAAGATAGTGCAAAAAGTTCATTATCTCAGATAACATCATATACAATTGAATCAGATAATTCTTATTTAAAGATTGACGCCTCAACTCGTAAGAGCCTTGAGATATTAAACAATACTCAAGATGGCGGACAATCTAATACTCTTTTTTCAACAATAGATCAAAGTATCACAAGTGGTGGAGCTCGATTATTAAAGAAATGGTTAAGCTATCCTCTTGTAGATGAATCAATTTTGAATAATAGATTAGATTGGGTTAGCTATTTTAAAGAAAATAGAGAAGAGAGAGAACGTGTTAGAAATGAGTTAAGAAATGTTTTAGATATGACTCGTTTAACTACGCGTATTACTATGAACCGAAATAAACCAAGTGATTTGTTATCAATTTCAAGAACTGCAAATGCTTTTGTTAATATTGTTTCAGGGGATTGGGAAAGATATAGTGCTCTAGTTAATGATAAAGAGAGTGATAAGAATGTTGAATTAAAGATTGAAAATTATAATAGTATTGAAGACAATACTATGAATGAAATTTTATCTTTAGTTGATATTATTCAAAAAGCTATAAAAGAAGAAAGTTTAGGTCCATTTCAAGAAGGCTGTGTAATCAAAGATGGTTATGATAAGGAATTAGATGAATTAAGGTCTGTTGTTCATGATGGGAACAAATTGCTTAATGCATTTGTTGAAAAAGTTAAAGAAGAGACAGGAATTCCTCAAATAAAGCTTGGAAATAACAAAATACTAGGACACTATCTTGAAATCAGAAAAACTCATATAGATAAAGTTCCTTCTACTTTTTATAGAAAGCAAACATTAGTAAA
This sequence comes from Sphaerochaetaceae bacterium, assembly GCA_963678765.2. GTDB lineage: Bacteria > Spirochaetota > Spirochaetia > Sphaerochaetales > Sphaerochaetaceae > Pleomorphochaeta. The sequence continues at coordinate 354,628 of CAXXVM010000004.1, forward strand.
TGCTGAAAGATTTACTAATGATGAATTATCTGAAATTGAAACTAAAATTCTAAAAAGCAGTATCAACAGTGAAAGACGTGAAAAGTTTGTCTATAATGAGATTGTCGAGAGAGCAAAATCTATTTCAGAATCACTTTTAGCTCTATCAAAGGCACTAAGTAGAATTGATGTATTGCAAAGTTTTGCAACTATTTCTGAAAACATGAATTATTGTAGACCTGAATTTTGTGAAACAGATTCAATTGAAGTTAAAGATGGACGTCATCCTGTTGTTGAGAAGCAACAAGGTTTAGGACTTTTTGTTCCAAATGATTTGGAATTGAGTCAAAAAGGTAAAAGATTCTGTTTGATAACAGGTCCTAATATGGCAGGTAAATCTACATATCTTAGACAATCAGCTTTGATAATATTATTAGCTCAAATTGGATGTTTTGTTCCAGCTAGTAGTTGTAAATTATCTTTGTGTGACAAACTCTTTTGTAGAGTCGGAGCGAGTGATAATATTGCTAAGGGTGAGTCAACTTTTATGGTTGAAATGCAAGAGGCTTCCCATATACTTAGAACTGCAACTCAAAGATCCTTTGTAATTATGGATGAAATTGGTAGAGGCACAAGTACTCAAGATGGAATGAGCCTTGCTCATTCCTTTATGAAACATTTGATTTCTCTCAGAGCTAAAACACTCTTTGCTACTCACTATCATGAATTAACAATGCTAGATGTTAGTGGTGTACGATTAATGACTCTTAGTGTCGAAGAGAAAGGCAAAGATATAATATTTGTTCGTAAAGTAGTAGATGGAGTTGCAAACTCATCCTATGGTCTTCATGTAGCAAAACTTGCAGGTGTACCTAAAGAAATTATTAAAGAAGCTAATAAATTTCAAAAGAGACACTTTGGTGAATATACAATTGGAAATATGGATATGGATTTATTTTCTATGAGTCAACTTGAAGAATTAGAAAATGAAGAAGAAGATAATAGTATTGACTATAATTCAATTTTAAGAGAATTAAAGGAATTTGATTTATCTGTAACAACTCCTTTGCAAACAATGGTATTTTTGCAAAAATTAAAGGATGAAATCGATGAGAGAGAGTCTCAATAGTATTGACAAAGAGTGATACTCTCTCTACACTATTGATAGTTGAATATTAGATTTTTGGGGGACCGCAAAAATGCAGGTCTCCTTTTTATTGTAAAACATAGGAAAAATATTTTATGAAGAAATGTATTACTTTAGATCCTCTATTTGAGGAATTTGAACCACTTCTTGATTCAATGGGTATTGTACTTGTTGATTTAGATCATAGTGAAAATCCATATGAATGCAAAGTTACTGCAATTATAAAAATGAAAGAAGAAGAGGTCGGAGTAATTGAAACCGCTCGTGTATTTAAATTGATAAAAACACGTATGGAATTAAAATTGGCTCCCGAAACTGATTTGAATCTTGAGGTATCAACTCCAGGATTACAGAGAAAAATCAGAGATGCTTATGAATTTACCCTTTTTGTTGGTAAAAGAGTGAGAGTATATGATTTATTAATCGGTGCATGGGTATCTGGTATAATTAAAAATGTAAATGACGATAGTGTTTGTTTAACATCTGTATTAGATGAAAATAATAAACAATTAGATAATGACTTAGTAATAAAATTTGAAACAATTCAAAAAGCTAAATTAGAATATATTTGGGAGGAGAGTAAACATGCCAAGTAGTATAGGCGATTCCATTGTACAAATGGTTGAAAGTGGTATCTCACAAGATTTAGTAGTTGCGACAGTAGAAGACATTCTAAAAGCAGCATATAAAAGAAAATATGGTAGTGATGAGAATGCTATTGTAACAATTAGCGATGATTTAACAAGCATTGATTTATCATGTAAAAAGATGGTTGTTGATGAAGATAATTATTATAATGAACTAACAGAAATTCCACTTGATGAAGCTAAAGTTTACAATGATGAAGCTGAAATTGGTGATGTTATTCTTATTCCATTAGATATTAATAAAGAATTCGACAGAATTAGCGTTCAGAGTGCAAAACAAAAAGCTCATCAGAGTTTCCGTGACATTCAAAAAGATGCTATTTACAGTGAATTTAAATCTAAGGAAGGAGCAATCATTAATGGTTACTTTAACCGTCAAGTAAGAGGCGATATTTTTGTAAATATTGGTTCTACTGAAGGTATTCTTCCTGCAAGATTACAATCTCCTCGTGAGAGTTATAATCAAGATGATAAAATTAAATGTTTTGTAGAAAAAGTTGAAAAGGGTGATAGAGGTGTTAGAGTTATTTTATCTAGAACTTCTCCTGAACTTGTTAGACAACTTTTTGAATTAGAAGTACCTGAAATTGGTCAAGGCCAAGTTGAAATTGCAAGAATTGCAAGAGAAGCTGGTTATAGAACAAAGGTAGCTGTTAAATCAAATAATGCAGAAATTGATCCAGTTGGTTCTCTAGTAGGACTAAGAGGTATCAGAATTCAAACCGTTATAAAAGAAATTGAAGGTGAAAAGATTGATGTATTAAATTTTGATCCAAATCCTGTTAATTTTATAATTAATGCATTATCTCCTGCACAAGTTATTGATGTTGTTGTTACTGATAGACTAACATATAGAGCAATTGCAATTGTTGATGAATCTCAATTATCACTTGCAATCGGTCGTGGTGGTCTAAATGTTAAATTAGCAAAGAAACTTTGTGACTGGAATATTGATGTTAAAACACCAGCTGAATTCCAAGCTATGAATATCCCAACTGATGCAAGGGATAGAGCAGAAGCTTTCTTCAATGAAAATCCTGAAGCTGAAATGCCAACTGATGAATTATTTGTTGCAGCAGAAGGTGAGAATCCAGTAAATGAACAAGTTGTTGAACCTGCAAGAGAGAGTGGTATTGCTGAGGATGAAATCGAATTAGCAGAATTACCAATTGACACAAACATTGTTAAAAAACTTCAGTTCCATGATGTTTATACAGTTGAAGAATATGTAAATTTAACTGACGATGATATTGCTGCTTTTGGTGATCTAACAGACGAAGATAAGACCGCTTTAAAAGAAGTGATTTTACAGTATGTTGATATTGTAGAAGAGAATGAAGATGAAGAGGCTGAGTATGTATGTCCAAGTTGTGGCCATCCAATAACAGTTGATATGAGTGAATGTCCAAATTGCGGAACAGGTTTAGCATTTGAGACAGTTGAAGAGAGTGAGGAATAAGCAAATATATATGAGTGAAAAAAAAGCAACTTTAATTAAACGTGTAGGCAACGCAAAGAAAACAGAAAATGTCGATGAGATAAAGAAAGAACCTGTTGATTCTGTTGTTACACCAAAAATCGAAAAGAAAAAAGTTGTTGTTGTAAAAAAGAGAGTGGTAAAAGTTAAACCACAACCAAAAACAACAACTGCGCAAAGTACTGCTGGAAAAACAGCATCTGAAAGTGTATCAGGTGTTAAAAAAACATCAACAACTGCTGCAAAAACTACAACTGAGCCTAGAAAGAAGACTTTACATGTATCTACAAAATTAAAAGGACATACTTTTGCAAAAGGACAATCTCCATTGCATACAGGTCCAGTTATTATTAGATCAAATGAATTACCTCCAGTACCAAACCAAGGTCAGACTGCTAAAGCACATGCTGAATGGCAGAGTAAAAATCCTAATGGTGTAACTGAATCTAAGGTTCCTTCTGTAGGACCTAGAGTAGCAGGTACAGTAGGTGGTAAACCTGTTGGCGGAAGACCTAATAACCGCAACAATTTTAACAGAAATAACCGTAGTGGTGGATATCAAGGTAATAACCGTGATGGTGCAGCACCTCAGGGTGGATATAACCGTCCTAACGGTGGTGGATACCAAGGTAACAACCAAGGTGGATACAATCGTCCAAGTGGTGGTGGATACCAAGGCAATAACCAAGGTGGATACAATCGTCCAAGTGGTGGATACCAAGGTAATAACCAAGGTGGATACAACCGTCCTAATACTGGTGGATATAATCGCCCAAGTACTCCTGGTACAGGTGGATACAATCGTCCAAATAATGGTGGCGGTGGCTATAATAATAACAGACCTGGTGGTTATAACAATAACAGACCTGGTGGAAACACAGGTAGACCTGGTGGTTATAACAATAACAGACCTGGTGGATTCAATAACAACAGACCTGGTGGATTTAACAACAACAGACCTGGTGGATTTAACAACAACAGACCTGGTGGATTTAATAACAACAGACCTGGTGGTAATAATTCTGCACCTACAATGGATACTGGAAAGAGTAACAAAAAGACATTTAATAAGAGAAGATCTAATTCATCTTATCAACGTCGTGATGCTTCTCAAGAAAAAGAATTCCAACTACAGAAGAAGAGAGAACAGGCAGCAGCAGCTCTTGCAGCAGTACCTAAATCAATTGATATGATGGAATCCATCACAGTTGCAGATCTTGCTAAAAAAATGAATTTAAAGGCAAATGATATTATTGCAAAACTATTTGCTATGGGCATGATGGTTACAATTAACCAGATGATTGACCATGATACAGCTGCTATTATTGCTGAAGAATATAACTGTAAAGTTAATCTTGTATCTCTATATGATGAAACAATCATTGAAAGTGAAGAAGATAATGAAGATGATATGGTTCCTAGAGCACCTATCGTTACAATCATGGGTCACGTTGACCATGGTAAAACTAAATTATTAGATGCAATTAGATCAACTGATGTTGTTGGTGGCGAATTTGGTGGTATTACACAGCACATTGGTGCATACAAAGTTAACTTTAAAGATAAAGGTGATATTGTATTCTTAGATACTCCAGGTCACGAAGCATTCACAATGATGCGTTCTCGTGGTGCTCAAATTACTGATATCGTTGTATTAGTAGTTGCAGCAAATGATGGTGTTATGCCTCAAACAAGAGAAGCTGTAGACCATGCTAAGGCAGCTGGTGTACCTATTATTGTAGCTGTTAATAAATGTGATTTACCTGATGCTAATCCTGAAAGAGTAATGCAACAATTATCTGATCTTGGTTTAATGCCAGAAGATTGGGGTGGTTCAACTTTATACTGTCAGATTTCAGCACTTAAGAAACAAGGTATTGATGAATTATTAGATACAATTTTATTACAAACTGAAATACTTGAATTAAAAGCTAATCCTGATGTTAGAGCTGAAGGTAAAGTTATTGAATCAAGAATTGACCAAGGTAGAGGTACAGTAGCATCTGTTCTTATCGAAAAGGGTACAATTAGACAAGGTGATTATTATGTAGCTGGTATTTATCCAGGTCGTGTAAGAGCTATGTTTGATGATAAGGGAAATAAGATTGAAATTGCAGGACCTGCAACTCCAGTAGAAATTATTGGTTTATCTAATATCCCATCAGCAGGTGATCCTTTCCAAGTTACAGAAGATGAAAAACAAGCTAGACAAGTTGGTGCTAAGAGACAAGAGTTAGAAAGACAAGGTGCTCATAGTAATAACAAGTTTACACTTGATACACTATTTGAAAAAGTTCAAGAAGGTGAAATACAGTCATTCAACGTTATCATTAAAGGTGATGTTCAAGGTTCTGTTGAAGCTCTTCAGAGTACTCTTGAGAAACTTTCAACTCCTGAGATTAGACTTAATGTTATTAGATCAAGTGCTGGTGCAATCATTGAATCAGATATTACTCTTGCATCTGCTTCAGATGCTCTTGTTATCGGATTTAATGTTAGACCTACACCAAGAGCTTTAGCATTAGCAGAAGCTGAGAAAGTTGAAGTTAGAAAATACAACGTTATTTATGATGTTGTTGATGATGTTACCTCTGCAATGGAAGGTATGTTATCTCCAATTCTTAAAGAAGTTGAAATTGGATCAGTTGAAGTTAGAGATACTTTCAAAGTACCACGTATTGGTACAATTGCTGGTTGTTATGTTACATCCGGTAAAGTTAAGAGAAATAGCTTAGTAAGAGTTATTAGAGATTCTATACAATTAAGTAAGAGCCTAATAAAACTTACATCCTTAAAGAGATTCAAAGATGATGCTAAGGAAGTAACCATGGGTTATGAATGTGGTATCGGACTTGAGAACTTCCAGGACTTAAGAGCTGGTGATGTACTTGAAATTATTGAAACTGAAAAAATAGCAAGAAAACTAGATCAAGGTAGTAAATAAAATGAGTAAATTTAGTCAACAAAGAATCGAGTCAAAATTATCCGAAGCTATAAGTACACTTATTGTAAAAGGTGAAATTAAAAATCCTAATGTTAGCACTTTGTGCAGTGTTAGTAAAGTTTCCCTTTCTCATGATAATGCTTATGCAACTGTATTTATTTCCTCTTTTCTAGATGATGCTGCTCTTTTAAAAAGTGTGGACGGCCTTCAAAAGGCTGCTCCATATATTCAGGGAAGAATTGGTAAGTTCTTAGGAACTAGAAATACTCCAAAACTTACTTTCCGCCCTGACACTTCTTATGAGGAAGCTCAAAAGATTAATGATTTAATTGATTCGTTGGTAAAAGATGGGGAATAATTCGCATATTTTATTGATTGATAAACCAAGTGGTGTAACTAGTTTTAGATCACTTGGTGCCATCAAACATAGTATTGATAAGAAAGTCGGTCATACGGGTACGCTTGATAAGTTTGCCCATGGCCTTATGATTGTTCTAACTGGTTCTATGACAAAGTTAAATGTCCTTTTTTCAAATCTTGATAAGAGATATATTGCAACAATTCGCTTTGGCGAAGAAACTGAAACACTAGATCCTGAAGGGGATGTGATTGCCAGTGCAGATATTCCATCTCTTGAAACTATTGAAAAAGTAATTTCCGAAAAATTTCTAGGTAGAGTTTTACAAGCTCCTCCAATTTATTCAGCTATCCATGTAAATGGTAAAAGAGCCTATCAAATGGCTCGTTCTGGTAAAGAAATAGAAATGGAAAAAAGACCTATTAATATTTATGATTTTAAAATTATAAGTTTTGACGGAAGAGATTTAATTTGTTCAATAAAAGTATCAAAAGGTACATATATTCGCTCGATTGCAAGGGACCTTGCATTAGAATGTAATAGTCGAGGCCATTTAGTAGCTCTTGAGAGAACTGAAGTAGGTCCTTTTAAAATTGAAGAAGCCGTTAAAGCTGATAGCCAAGCAGATTTGTTAAAAATGTGTGAAAAGACGGATGAATTAATTGCTAGAATGGATAATGTGTCAATTTTTGAAATAGAAGACGATCAATTATTTTACTTAGCCAATGGAAGAAGACCTGATAAAAAAGACTTGAAAATAATTCGAGAAGTACCCGATGCTAGATATGGAGCAATCTATAGTAGTGATAATGTACTTCGCGTTGTAGTCTCTCTTAGATTAGATGGAAAAGTAGATAGTATAATATCTCAGATTCATCCTAAGTTTGATCGATAAATATAGAGTATATCATGGAAACAGTCATATTTAGTAAATGGATTAAAGACAAATCTAAAATAGAAAAGAGTTCATCTCTTTGTATTGGAGTATTTGACGGTGTCCATTTAGGACATAAAAAGATATTCGAAGAATGTATTAGTGATTCTGATTATCCTGTTATTATGACATTTGATAAAAATCCAAAAATGTCAGTTGGAAGACAAAAAAAAGTTAAAGCTCTTAATTCATTAGAGCAAAGATTTGATTTGTTTGAAAAAATGGGGTTTAAACTTCAGATAATTATTGACTTTTCTCCTGAAATACGTAATCTTAGTGCTGATGAGTTTATTTCACTTTTATACACTAAGTTGAATTTGAAAAAATTAATTGTAGGGGAAGATTTTAGACTTGGTTCTCATAAGGCTCAAGCGGGTCCAAGAGAATTAGAAAAAATCATGAACCGATTTCGAAAAGATTCTAAGGTTGTTATCGCAACACCTGTACTTAGTGCAAGTGGTGAGGTAATTAGCAGTTCTATTTTGAGAGAATTAATCATCAAGGGCTCTTTGGATGTTGTCCAAAGTTTGCTCGGTAATTCGTATCAGCTGGATTTGGGGTTAACACCTTCCCAATCTTTCGGTGGCGAGTTATTAATAAAGAAGGATGATCTTCAACAACTTGTTCCTAAAGAAGGAGTTTATGAGGGTTATTGGAATGAAGATAATTTGATGACTACTATTAGTATTAATGGTGATGTCTTGAGGGTTTCTCCAATTCCTACATCTTTCAAAAAAAATAGATTTCTGAGCATGACTCGGAAAAAAGGTTAAGTTTATGCTAACAAAAGAAGCAAAAAACGATATCATCGCTAAGTTCGGTGGTTCAGATGCAAACACAGGTAGTACTCAAGTTCAAGTAGCACTATTAACAGCTCGTATTAATGATTTACAAGATCACTTCAGAGCTAACCCAAAAGATCACGCTTCACGTCGTGGTTTATTACAAATGGTTGGTCAAAGAAGACGTCTTCTTCGTTATTTAAAGAATAATGATTTAGATGGTTACAGAGCATTAATTGCTGAACTAGGTCTAAGAAAATAGTTTGTAAAACTAAAAGAAAGCTCGTTTCCTTAATTGGGACGGGTTTTTTTTTGAATAAAAAGTTTATGTATACATTTAATTTTAGTGAATTAAGTTTGTTGAAAAGAGTGTAATTTGTGTGTTAAAATAACATAATCTTCAATGAAATATATTGAATATCTGAATATAAAATTATTATATTTTATGTTTTGTTTAGTAAGTATTAACTTAAGAGTAACTAATCATTGAAATATTATTAAAAATAATAGATAATGAAATCAATATAAATAGGGCTAGTTTCAAAAGAAATAAAAAGAACTATTAGAAAGAATTGAAAAGAATAAGGAATAAGAAATGTTTGAAACCAAAAAAGCAAGCGTTCGCATCGGTGATGCAGAGCTCGTGTTTGAAACTGGAAAAATTGCAAAGCAAACTAGCGGCGCAGTTTATGCTCATTATGAAGGTAGTGCTGTAATTGCAACTGCATGTTGTGGTCATGAACCAACAGAACCTTTAGATTATGTTCCACTACAAGTTGAATATAATGAAAAGTATTATGCAGCAGGTAAAATACCTGGTGGATATTTAAAAAGAGAAGGAAGAGCTAAAGATAAAGAAGTTTTAGTTAGCCGTCTTATTGATAGACCTATGAGACCTTTATTTGATAAAGCTTTTGGTCGTGAAATTCAGATTGTACCAACAGTTGTTTCTTCTGATATGATTCACACTCCAGATATTATTGCAATTAATGCAGCTAGTGCTGCTGTTACTATTAGTGACATTCCATTTGATGGTCCTATTGCTGCTGTTAGAATGGCTAAAGTTAATGGTGAATATATTGTTAACCCAACTTTCCAACAGATGGAAGAAGCTGAACTTGAAATCGTTGTAGCTGGTACTTTAGTTGGTATCACAATGGTTGAAGGTGGAGCAAAAGAAGTATCTGAAGAAGATATGTTAGAAGCTATTGCTCTAGCACATCCTGTTATTAAAGATATTTGTAATGCACAATTAGAACTTAAAAAATTAGCTGGTAAAGAAAAACTTCCTGTATTTAAACAAGAAATTGATTTATCTTGGTTAGAACCTGTAAGAGCATTTGCAACACCATTAGTAAAAGAAGCTTCTTTTGTTAAAGGTAAAATGGAACGCTATGCAGCTTTAGCTGAAGCACATGAAACAGTTAATGAAAAATTTGCTGATTTAATTGCTGAAGATCCAAAAAGACCTGCACAAATGGCTAACCTATATGAAGAATTAGAATACACAATCTTAAGAGGTTCAATCTTAAATGATGGTGTTAGAACTGATGGACGTAGTGTTACTGATATTAGACCTATTACATGTGAAGTTGGATTACTTCCAAAAACTCACGGTAGTGCTTTATTTACAAGAGGTGAAACTCAATCTTTAGCAACTACTACTTTAGGTACAAAATCTGATGCTCAGATGTTAGATAATATTGACGGTGATAAGAAATTCTCATCATTCATGTTACACTATAATTTCCCTCCTTACTCAGTTGGTGAATGTGGTAGATTATCTACAGGTAGACGTGAAATCGGTCATGGTCACTTAGCACTTAGAGCTCTTACTGCTGTATTACCTACAGAAGAAGAATTCCCATACACAATTCGTGTTGTATCTGATATTATGGAATCTAATGGTTCCTCATCAATGGCTAGTGTTTGTGGTGGTTGTTTATCATTAATGGATGCTGGTGTACCTATTAAGAAACCTGTTGCAGGTATTGCTATGGGTCTTATTACAAGTGGTGCAGACTATGCTAACTATGTAGTTCTATCTGATATCTTAGGTGAAGAAGATCACTTAGGTGATATGGACTTTAAAGTAACTGGTACAGAAGATGGTATTACAGCTTTCCAAATGGATATTAAAATTGCTGGTGTAACACCTGAAATTATGAGTAAAGCTTTAAGTCAGGCAAAAGCAGGTAGACTTCATATCTTAAAGATAATGAAAGAATCTATTGAAACACCAAGAAAAGAAATCAATGAAAATGCTCCTGCTATTCTATCAATGAAGGTTGCAGAAGATAAAATTGGTGCTGTTATTGGTACAGGTGGTAAGACTATTAAAGGTATTGCTGCTCAAACTGGTGCTGAAGTTAATATCAGTGATGATGGTACAATTACTATCTACGGTAAAAACAATGCAAGTGCAAAAGCTGCTAAAGAATTAGTTAAACAGATTATTGAAGAACCTGAAGTAGGCCATATTTATAATGGTACAGTTAAGAAGATTATGGACTTTGGTGCATTTATTGAAATCTTACCTGGTAAAGAAGGTCTTTGTCATATTTCTAAATTAGACATTAAACGTGTTAATAATGTAGAAGATGTATTGAAAGTTGGTCAAGAAATTCCTATTAAGTTAATGGAAATCGACAGACAAGGTAGATTAAATTTATCTTATGTTGATGCATTAATTGAACAAGGTAAAGTTGAAAAACCTTCAAGAAAACCTGCTCACGATAATAAATAATGCAATTACCAGTTGTAAAAATTGTTAAGGAAGAGAATGTCTCTCTTCCTGCACAAAAGACAGCTTTGAGTGCTGGAGCCGATATTTCGGCTCGGCTTTCAGAGCCGTTTGTTTTGAAAGCGGGTGAGTATGCAATGATTCCCACAGGAATAAAAATGGCAATACCAGAAGGCTTTGAAGCTCAAATTAGACCAAGATCAGGTTTAGCTGCCAAGTATGGTGTAACTGTTTTAAATTCACCGGGAACTATCGATGCAGATTATCGTGGGGAAGTCAAAATTATTTTGATAAACCATGGTAAAGAAGACTTTGTCATAAATGATAAAGACAGAATAGCTCAAGTAGTTATTGCTCCTGTAGTTAGTGTTAAATTTGAGGAAGTACTCTCACTCTTAGATACAGAAAGAGGAGATGGGGGATTTGGTTCAACTGGAGTTTAGATTTGCTATCTCTAAAAACAAATAAAAGTCATCACATATTATATAAATATATTGCATCTCAATATTTTTTATCTTTTTGTGTGGCTTTTATTTTTTTCTTCTTTATTTTCTTTGTTAATCAAATTTTACTCTTAGCCAGAAAAGTTTTATTAAGTAATGTAGATTTTCAATCTATGATACAAATAGTTGTACTAGCCATACCTCAATTTCTTTTATACACCTTCCCCTTTGCATCATTAAGTGGTGCTTCAATGATTATTAGTGATTTATCAAGTAGCAATGAAATATTGGCTCTTAGATCGCTAGGTGTGTCAATGAAACGAATCTATGCATCTATAATTATGATATCAATATTGTTGAGTGCAACAACTTTTATAGTTGCAGATATTCTTTTACCCTATAGCGCAATTAAGTATCAACAATTATATAGAACACTTTTAACAAAAATGCCTTCAATAGAATTAGATAGTAATTCTAGTACAACATTTGGTAGTATAGTAATCTCTAATGGTAGAGTAGATGGTTCAGATATTGAAGATATCGTTTTATTTGATACTAAGACTCAGGGTGAATCTCAGATTATAACAGCAAAGAGAGGAATTTTAAAACTTGTAGATATTTCTAATTATATTTACTCTCTAGAATTAATAGATCCAAATGTAATTACAACAAATAAGAATAATAGTAATAACTGGAGCATTGCTGATGGTTCAAAAGTGATGTTCTATCTTGATTTTTCCTCTCAAGTTCCAACCCTTACAACTACAGCTCCTTCAAATCTTTCTACTGTAGATTTGATTACTAAAATCACAACAAGTAAAAAACATTTAAAAGAAAGTACTCAAAATTGGATTGATTCTAATAATCAAACTAAAGTTGCACTTGCAAAGGCTAATGATTCTGTAATAAAAGGGGAGTTTGTTAACTTGAATGGTGTCAATAATAATTATTATGATTTATATAATTCTAAAAGCCGTCCCATTGATTTTTATCTACAATATTATAGAGCTGAGTTGAATAAAAAGATGGCACTAAGTGCTGCATGTTTCTTTTTAGTTTTCATGACTTTCCCTTTATCCTTCTTGAAATTTAAGCATGGAAAATTGGTCGGATTTGGAATCAGTATGTTTATAGCTGTGCTGTATTGGTATATGCTCTTTTTTGCGCAATTAAAAATTTTCACTTTTCCAACTAATCCACTGTTTCTAATGTGGCTACCTAATCTAATTATTTTTATTATCTCATTAATATTAATTAAAGTTTGGAGAAATTAATGAAAATTTTAGATAAATATATTCTCAACTCAGTTATTAAAGTATTTCTTACAACACTATTTATGTGTGTATTGTTAGTTTTATCTGTAGATCTATTTGCTAATATTGATTCCTATATAAAAAATGATGTTGCTTTGATTAAGATTCTTGAGGTAACGCTACTGTATGCACCTGAGGCTACGATGCTTGTTTTACCACCAACCATACTATTTTCTGTTACATTCTTTTTATCACAACTTTATGCAAATAATGAGATGATTTCATTATTAAGTGGGGGAATATCATATAAAAGAGTAATCTCTCCAATTATTATCCTCGGCTTATTTTTTAGTCTATTCTTTTTTGTATTTAATGAAGGTTTAAGTCTAAATGCAAAGGTTGATAGGGCATCGCTTCAAAAAGAATTATTTAATAAAGAATCAAATGATCTAAATAATTCAAATATTACAATGAGAGATAGTGAATCAAATTATGTGATTTATTCCTCCTATTATAAAGAAGCTCAAAAAAAACTAATATCTGTGATTCTTGTAAAGCAAGATAGCAATAATAAAGTTCTATATAGAGTAGATGCACCTGAGGCAACTTGGAATGAGGAAAATGGTGATTGGGTTTTTGAGGATGCAACTATAAGTAGTGTTGTTGGTAATAATGAAAAAATTGAACAAAGTAATAAAATTAAGTTTGAACAAAAAGAAATTAATTTAGATCCAAATCTATTTCGAAACCTCTCAAATGATATAAACACATTACAACTAAATAGTGCCATAAATTATTTAAAACAACAAAAGAAGTATGATAAGATTTCTTGGTACACTAATGCTACAGAATTTTATGATAGACTATTTAATTCATTCACTGCTTTTATAATGATTAGTATTGCAGTTAGCATTAATTACAGAAATAAGAAGAATGTATTCTTATTTGCAATCTTTAATTCAATAATTGTTGCAGTAGTTTATTATGTCTCAAAAATGCTATTTCAAATAATGAGTAGACAAGGTGTAATAGAACCTATATATTCAGTATTAATTCCCTACATAACAGTAGTGCTATTTACACTACTAACTAATTTAAGTAGTAGAAATAGTAATTAATAATTTATACTAAGTATTGTAAGAACACACTACTAATAATATAATCAAAAAATACAAGTAAATAATATATACAAGGATAATATTTTGAAACAACTTTATACTAAGCTACATCAAGATGCCACCTCTAATGCACGTCTTGGGACAGTAACATTAGACCATGGTGTTGTAAATACCCCTGCTTTTATGCCAGTAGGAACTAATGGTACCGTAAAAGGTATTTATCATGACAATGTTAAAAAGATTGGGTACAATCTTATTTTGGGTAATACCTATCATCTATATTTGAGACCTGGTGTTGAAGTTTTAGATAGCTTTGGCGGTCTACATAACTTCTCAAACTGGAAAGGCAATATTTTAACAGATAGTGGTGGTTTTCAGGTATTCTCTTTATCTGATCTTAGAAAAATTAATGAAGGTGGAGTACATTTTAAATCACACATCGATGGTTCTAAACATGTATTTACTCCTAAAAAAGTAATTGATATTCAAAAGAGTATTGGTTCTGATATCTGTATGGTATTAGATGTATGTACTCCTCCTGAAATTCCATACAAAGCTGCAAAAGAGGCGATGAATACAACTCATGCATGGGCAAAAGAGGCTAGAGAATATGGTGAACATTTAGAAGGCTTTAAGGGCAATATGTTTGGTATTGTTCAAGGTAACTTCTATAAGGATTTAAGAAAAGAAAGTGCAGAATATATTTCATCACTCGATTTCCCAGGAATTGCTATTGGTGGTTTATCAGTTGGAGAAGAAAAATCAGCTTTTTATGATTATCTAGCTCACACAACAGAGTTTGTTGATGATAGCAAACCTCGTTATGTAATGGGAATAGGATCTCCTGATTATATATTAGCAGCTGTTGAAAACGGAATTGACTTATTTGATTGTGTTCTTGCAACTCGTATGGCAAGAAATGGTGCTGTCTTCACAGATGATGGAGTTGTTACACTTAAAAAAGCAATACATAAATTTGATCATAATCCACTACAAGAGGGTTGTCAGTGTACAGCTTGTCAAAAATACTCACGCGGATATATGCATCACATGGTTAAAACTGGTGAAATGCTCGGTGGTATGATGGCTACAGAACATAATTTAACTTATTTATATAACTTTATGGAAAGAATTAGAGAGGCTATCAAGGAAGATAGATTTGCTCAATTTAAGAAGGATTACCTTGAAAGATTCTATTCAAAAGGAAAATAATAAACATTCATTTATATTAATGCTTTGTACCTTATTATCTCGCCTACTTGGGATAGTAAAGGCACGTGTTATTACAACTGCCTTTGGTGCAAGCTTAATAGCGGATGTTATTAATACTGCATATTACCTTCCAAACAACTTGAGAAAGTTGTTTGCCGAAGGTGCAATGAATACCTCTTTTATACCATTCTTGACTAAAACTGATGACAAAAAGCATCGATCTAAACTATTAAGTTTGATGCTTAGTTTTCAACTTATTCTATTTGCAATTTTAATAATTGTTTTTATAGCTTTTGGAACTCAAATATTTTCATTTATTAGTGATTTTGGAGAAGAGGGGACTGCTTTAGGCGGGCAAATATTTCCATATTTTATTGGCTTCTTAGCATTAATTTCACTGTCTAATGTATTAGCATCTGTTCTTCAAGTAGATAAAAGATTTCTTATATATGGAATTGCTCCTTTATTTTTCTCAATCATACTGATATTTAGTGTTTATTTTTTCAGTGATAGCCTTGGTGCTAATTCCATGGCTTATGGTGTATTACTAGGATCTTTTTCCCAATTTATATTTACTTTAATTTTTGTTATAAAATTGAAGTATAGAATAAATTTTTCACCTCTTTTTAATGATTTAGAATTTCAAAAGGTGTTAAAAGTTTGGGCTCAAGTCATAATATCAAATTTAGCTATTCTTGCATCACAGCAATTTTCAGCTTATTTATCTACAACACTAAGTGTTGGCTCTGCAACTGCATTTTCAAATTCTATGATTTTCTTTTCAACACCTTATGGAATAATATTTACAGGAATTGCCACCGTTTCTTTTCCACAGTTATCACAACATTTTTCTAAGGATAATATGGAAGGGTTTAAGGATAGTTTGTCCTTCGCAATTGATGGTATGTTCTATCTATTCATTCCATCCTCTATTATATTGATGGTATTAAGTAGAGAAACTGTTGCCGTAATGCTTCAAAATGGTAAATTTACCTATGCTGATACATTATTAACTGCCTCAGTATTATTCCATCTTCTATTTGGTTTAACTATTATAGGAATTAATGGATTGATGATTAGAGCTTCAATTGCTATTGAAAAGGTAAAGTTGACACTTTATGTAAGTATAATTCAGGCAATTTTGGATGCTGCTATATCATTTATTTTAGTAAAAACTAATGTGGGAATAAAATCACTGGCAATTGCCAACAATATTTCATTTTCAATTTCTCTTCTAATTTATCTTGTCAAATTGAGAGAAAATATTGATTTTAAACATATTTTAAAAACCTTGTTTAAAACTTTAGTGGTAAACATTCCTTTACTTACTTTACTTCTTATATACTATTTTAGTAATCCTGCATGGTTTGTTTCAGGATCAACACTAAAAAATTTTGGTATTTATTCTTTGATTGGTTTGATATGTGGCTCCATAGTTCTTTTATTGTATTCAGTAGCTAAGATACCAATATTTAATTTCATAAAACGCAAAGCCAAATAAATATTAATATTTTTATTTATATACCGAATGGTATATTGACTAGTACTATACCAATCGGTATAGTACTTATATGGACAATAAAGAAAAATTAATTGATATAGCACTTACTTTGTTTAATGATAGAGGTTATCAAAGTGTTGGGATACAGGAAATAGTTGATGAGGCTGGTTTAAGTAAACCAACTCTTTATCATTATTATGGGTCAAAAATAGGTCTCTTTAAGGCTATATTTGAAATTCATTTAACCAATGACCTTAAAAAATTTGAAGAAGTCTCTTCTTACAATGGGGATTTTACTTACTCATTACAGAAATTGACATTTGCAATTTCAACTTCGTATTTAGAGAATCCAAGATTGTATCATCTTTTATTTACTTATTCACTTTCAAGTAAGGATAGTGAAGACTGTAAAGTTGCTAGTATTTATCTATCAAAAATATACCATATTGTTTTAAATTTATTTGTTGCATCTAAAGTACAAAACGGAAATATGAACAATAGAGAAGAGCAATTTAGTTATAGTTATTTAGCTATGCTAATAGATTATTTAAATAGAAATGGAGAGTTGAGTGATAAAGATTCCTCATTATATTCTTTACTTCATCAATTCCAATTTGGAATAAATTCATAATGTATAACTTAAAGTTGTACAAATACAAGGAGTCATATTATATGAAATGGTTTGAAAGAGCAAATTTTTATCAGTTTTACCCATTAGCTTATGCACACGGTGCATATAGTCTTAGCGAATTAGAATTGTGGAGTGACCATCTAAAAGATTTAAATGTAAATGCAATATATTTATCTCCGCTTTTTGAAAGTTTATCGCATGGCTATGATACTAGTGATTATTATAAGGTTGATAAACGACTTGGTGATAATAACACTTTAATAAATTTGGTTCAGCATTATCATAATGCTGGTATAAAAGTAGTTCTTGATTGTGTTTTTAATCATGTTGGAAGAGATTTCTTTGCTTTTAAAGATTTGTTAGAAAATAGAGAAAATTCTAGGTATAAAAACTGGTTTAAAAATGTTGATCTTAATAAAAATAATAGTTTTAACGACGGCCTTTGCTACGATGGTTGGGAAGGTGTAGATTCACTTGTATTGTTAAATCATGAATGTGATGAGGTTGTTGAATATCTACTAAATGTTATTAGATTTTGGATTGATACATTTCATATTGATGGCCTTAGATTTGATGTAGCCTATAGTTTACCTCTTTCATTTATAAAGAAGATTAATAGCCTCGTAAAAGGTTATAGCAATGATTTCTTTATCTTAGGTGAAGTTATTCATGGGGATTATTCAAAGTTCGTTGGTCCCTCTTTATTTGATAGTGTAACTGATTATGAATTACATCAAGCTTTATACAATTCTCATAAAAGCGAAAATTATTTTGAATTAGCTCATACAATGAAAAGGCAGTTTGAAGATGGAGTTGGTTATAAACTATATAACTTTGTCGATAATCATGATGTAGATAGACTTTCCTCTAAAATTGGTAATAAAGAAAATTTATATCTTGCTTATGCTATTTTATATACACTACCTGGAATTGTATCACTATATAATGGTGATGAATGGGGTGCTGAGGGTGTTAAAAACAATGATGATGATTCACAACTAAGACCATATTTTTATATTAATGATTTACATATTACAAATGAAGATCTTTTGGTAATAGTTAAGAATTTATCAAAAATAAGGAATGAATATTCTGATATTCTTTTTGATGGAACATTAAAAGTTATAACTCTTGAAAATTCTTTTTTTGTGTATGAAAGAACTTTGAATAATAAAAGTATAAGAGTTTATTTAAATCAAGGAGATGATTCTCATAATATTGAAGGTGAATTTTTAAGAATGATTGAAGGAAGAAATTATAGTTTTAATAAAACTCATAATTATCTTCTTCCTCATGGCTTTTTAATTGTAGAAGTTTAATATTTGATAAGTTAGGCATGTATTACCATCTTGTATTATTAATTATTAAGTTTATAATTAATATATAAGGGGGAGTGACTTATGAAATTTAAAAACATTAGATTTAATACACTACAAAAAGTAGCAATTTGCAATCTTAATATAGCATTAAATTTAGAACAGTTATCTAGTGATGATTTAGAATGTATTGAACAGTTAGTTGGTAAAAAAATAGTTACTCTAACTTGTGATAAAGTAGAAGAAGATTTTGATGATGAGATTGAAATTTTAAAATCAATATTATCGACCATTGATAGTACTAAACAAACTTAATAACGCTTTTATTGAATAGAAAATTTAATCTAAAATAATAAAAACAATCCAAGAGTAAAATCTCGGATTGTTTCTTTAAGTATAATTAACTATTTATTTTATATTGCTGAAACAGTAATTACATTAGTACTAGTCCATGTACCTGATGGTACACTTGCATTTCCGTCCCATTTTAATTTAAAATTAGCGCCAGAAATATCTGAGTTTAAACCAGGGTAAAGTGCAGTTGTAAATGTAGCAGTTAATGAATCAAATGTTGTATATGTTCCTACTGCTGGAGAAGGTGCAGCACTATCAGATCTAGCATTAATGATATAAGGTGTTACACTAGAGCCTGCATCTTCATTATCAACAGTACCCATAAATTCTCCAGGTGCAATTGTGATACTAAAGTCTTGAGTCGTATTTAATCTACTAGAGAAATGGATTGTAAAAACTTGTGTAGATTGAGTTTGTGAAATATCAAAACCTGTAATATCATCAGTTAATTCAGATGCAGCATATTTTAGAGTTATAGAAACGTCTTCTGCTGGAATGTCAGATAAAAGTTTAATATCTTTAGAATCACCTGATGTACCTGAAACATTGGAGTTATTAAAAGTTCCAGTAGCTGCAAATGTTGAAGTAATAGCAAAAGCTACTATAGCTAGAGAGGTAAATATTTTTTTTGTATTCATTTGTTTTTCCTTTTCCTTAATTAATAAGGTTCTTTGTTTATGTTCATAATATATTCCTAATTGTAACTTATGTCAACACTGATAAATATAAATAGTTAGAAGTAATTACACTATATATAATCAATTTACTATCTAGTAAGCATTTATTGAATATTATTTAGCTATTAAAAAATTAATTATTTTTTAATAAATTATATTATATCAATTATTAAGAAATTTTTTATACAACCTGTTCCTATTTGTGTACTAATATTGTTCATTTGTTTGGTACTTATGTAATATGATATTATATTTGTAAAGTTTTTTTTGCGCCAATTTATAGATGTTATAACAATTATTTGAATGTATGTAATGAATATTAAAGATATGTCATTTGGTGAAAAAAATCCCATTGATATGGTTTTATACCTTATCAATGGGATTGTATGTTTAGATTAAAATTCTAATTAAATAGCTTTTTCAATCTTTAAAATATTAAAGTCAAATTGTAAATCATTAACTTTGAATTTTACTTCTTCTCCAACTTTACGTTTTAGAAGATTGTAGCCAAGAGGTGCTAACATATTAATAATGTTCTTAGAAGGATCAGCTTCCCAAACACCCATTATTGTATAAACAACTTCAGCTTTCTTTTTGTTATCAAAAAGTGTTACACGAGTACCAAATCCAATTTCACTATCATCAACATCCTCTGGTCTAACAACTGATGATCTTTCAATCTCATCATTTAGATTAACAAGTTGGCTATTTAGCATTCTTTGTCTTTCTTTACCATAAATGTATTCAGAGTTCTCTTTTAGATCTCCTAATTCACGAGCTTCACCAATTTCTTTAGTTACTTCAGGAAGAAGAACTGTTTGTAAATTATAAAGTTCATCTTTCTTTGCATCTAAACTTGATTGTAGACAGAATAGGCCTGTTGGAATGAAGTTATCTGCATTCTTATCAACTTGATCATCAAAGTTAAAGTTAGGGTACAATTCATTGATTTGGTGTCTAACTTCAATCTTTTTACCTGTATCAACATGGCTTAAAGGTAAATCAGCAACAAGTGACCAAATTTTCTTTGCAGTGTTTTCATCGCCAGATTTTATGTAATTGTAGATTGTCTTATTAGTAAATAATTTTTCAATTAATATTTTTACATTTTTTCTGTTCTCAGTAACTGCTTTTTTATTCTCAATACATTTTAATGTGTAATCAAGAAGTAATAAGCCTGTGAAAATTAGTTGATCTGCTAAAACACCATTTTTTTCCCAAACTGGTACATCATATGTTTTATAAAGATATAAGAAAACATTGTTTTCATCTTTATATTTTGAAATACTTCTTTTGAAAATCTTACTAAAGCTTTCTGCTTTCTTATTAGATCTAAAAGTATCAGGAATATATGATGTTAGATAATAAGGATATAAATCTAGTAGAGTTTTTTCCCAAATATCATCACAATCAACAATTCTATCAATAAATAGTTTTTTAATTTCTGGGTCTTTAATAGCTCTGAAACACTCTACTTTATCATCAATGTGCTCGTAGATTGATTCAAATGGCATACCTTCAGGTAATTTAATGAAATTCATTTTATAATTTTCATATAAATCTTCAAGTATTAAGTAGCTACTTACAAGAGTATCACTAACATAAGAAATTGATTTTGGAGTACCATCTTTATTTGTAATATTTGCAGCAAAGTATTCAACCATTTCTAAGAATGAATCTGATTCAACATCACCCTTATTAAGTATGAATTCTCTAATACATTTAATTTTATCATAGAATAATTTTTCACTCTTAAATATATTTAGTTGTTTTTCTTCAAAAGTAATTGGTGTGCTACGAAGTGTAAAAGTATCAGTTTCAGATACAGAAACACCAAATAAAGGATTACTCATTAATTCTTTCTTTGCAGCATTGTTCCATGCAGTCCACTCTCTTGCAGAAAGTAGTGAAGGAACTAACTCAGCTTTCATTTCTTTAATAGAACTCTGATTGTTGTGACTACCCATTAATATTCTAAGTGCCCAAGCAATATCTTTTTGAACTTTTGCCTTGAGTTTATTATGAGGAACTGCACTTTTTAAAACCCAAATATGTGATTTTGGAAGTGCATCTAAGCTCTTAAATGCCATATCTGTTGACATTGATGAACCTTCACTCTTTTTACCTTGTCCTGCAAAGTCAATTAATACTTCATCATCACTGATTGAACTAATTCTACCAATTCTTCCTGTACTCTTTTGGAATACGAATGTTCCTTTGTCAAAAGCTATGTTTGTTTCAAAATCTTCAATTGCATGTAATACAAGTTTGAAATTTTTGTCAGCTATTTTACTATGGGTTAAGCAAGTTTCAAGTCTTCCATGATCTTTGTATTTTATTTTGAAACATTGAACTAAACTGTTACGAGCTGCAAGATTATCTTGTGAATATTCAAGAATCTTTTTATTAATTGTAATTAACTCATCAATATTATCATTGAAATTATCAGCTAGAACATTTAATAGTGCAACAGCATATGCATTTCCAACATGAGTTGCCACTCTTTCACAAACTCCAACTAAGTATCCAAAGTCATCAGAAATTAAACTTACTAGAATTGGGAAACATTCTTTAATTTGACCAGCATCATTTTTAGTCATTAATCTGTTTAATAACTTCTTATAATAGGTTATTGCCAATTCTTTATCTGCATTACTAGTTTCAGAGAGACTGAATTTATAATCTGCTAATTGTCTTAGAATGTCTGTTTCTGAGTAATCTACTTTGATTATTCTTTCCCAAACTTCATATTTCTCTTTTTCTTTACCAAGTGCTTCATAGCAAGATGCAAGTAATCTTAATGCAGGTTTACTTTCTTTAACACCTAATATTTTCTGACAAAGATATTCTACTAATTCCCATTGGTTGACTTGAGTAAAAGAAGAAATCAAATCAAGAAATGCAATATTATCTTCTTGAGGGCGTGTAAATAATGTAATCATTCCTGATACATAACGTGCAATTACACTATTTTTGTGTTCTTCAAAGAAATCATCACATACTTGTTTAGCTTCGATTAAGTCTTCACTACCAATAGTCTTAATTTTATTATCCCATTCAGTAAAATAAGAAATATCATAAGCCTGAAGTTGTGCAACTGAGCACTTTTCTTCACTTAACATCTTTACTAATTCTTGAATATCCATCTATTTCCTCCAAAAACTAAAATCCATGACTAATTATGCTTAATTACAAAAATGTAATAAAACAGTCTATTATGAATACGAATTATAATTTATAAATTACGCAAAAAAATTATAGTAAACAAAACCCGAGCAACAGCAAGCGCGATGCTCGGGATAATTTTGTTCCTAATTATTTTCATTATAACTCATCTATCATTAATTAGCAAGTAATCACTATGCATCTATCTTCTTTCCACCAAGTAATTGAAGGTGTGTTTTTCGATATTTTGATGGTGCTTCTCCTACAACCTCTTTAAAACGCTTAGAAAAATAGAATTCATTACAAAAACTAAGCTTTGCTGCGATTTCTTTAATAGAAAGAGTACTTGTAGCAAGCAGTGTTTTTGCTGCATCAATCTTTAGATTAAAATAGAATTTCATAGGAGGAGTATGAAATGAGGCTGAAAATAATCTAACTAAGTAGGAACTATCTAATCTTACATAGCTTGCAACATCATCTAATAATATAGAGTCAAAAATATGTCGCTCCATATAATTAGTGGCTTTTGCTAATGCCATATTTGTGGATTCATTTTTTTCTATATTGTTATTATTCCCTTTATAATTGAAATCAAGCGCATATAAAAATCCAAGAAGTTGATAGCAGGCCGAAAGTCTAAGTGTTTTATTTTTTGAAAT
Organism: Sphaerochaetaceae bacterium; assembly: GCA_963678765.2. Lineage (GTDB taxonomy): Bacteria > Spirochaetota > Spirochaetia > Sphaerochaetales > Sphaerochaetaceae > Pleomorphochaeta. The sequence goes on from CAXXVM010000004.1 coordinate 377,968, forward strand.
ACCTTTATCCTTTATCTCTTCAAATAAAAATCTTTGTTTTGTATCTGTTTTAAAAAGTCCTTTATCAGATAGCGAGTTGATAATAGGAGCATCATTACTATCATATTGCATTAGTATAGCATAATAAGTGATGGCACTGTCTTTATCGGCTGTAATTTTATGATCTACTTTACCATCTATTATAAAGAGTGATCCCTTTCCTATAGTATAGGTTATATTTCCTATTTTTAATTTTCCACTACCTTCTAAGAAAAAGTGTAGTTCAAAACAGTCATCACTATGTTTGTGAAGTCTTTGATGATGAACTAAAGCCTCTTCTTCATGAAGTTGAAGAACATATACTGCATCTTTGATATCCATATATCAATAATACATATGTTTTTACAATTTTGTCTATGTTTTTTTAACTTTTTTCGCTTTATATTTAATATATCAAGTAAGGAGGCAGCTATGGCAATAATTGCTGGTATAGATTGTGGAACACAAAGT
>CAXXVM010000005.1:0-171584 GCA_963678765.2 Sphaerochaetaceae bacterium
CTACATTCTATATATCAACAGCTCAAATAGTACAATTATTATCTCAAATAATAGTACTTGTTTTAACTCAAAACTTCTATCTATATGCACTAATGTTTGCACTCTCAAATGGAATTAAATTTGTTTTTGTTAAATTTAGATCAGAATCCCTATTCCCATATCTCAAAGGAAAAACCAAGACATTTAAAAAATTACCCAAAGAAACTTTAGATACAATTCAAAAAGAAACACGTGTACTTATTTTCCATAAAATGGGCTTCAGTATTACAATGAGTATTGAATGTATACTACTTAGCTATCTTCTAGGCGCATCTACATTAGGAATATTTACAAATTATCAACTAGTAATATTAGGAATTGCAACAGGAATGGCTTTCATGCAAAAATCCTTTGAAAGCAGTATTGGTAATTTATGTACTACTGAGACAAAAGAAAAAGCCTATGAGTGGTTTTTAAAAATAAACCATGTTTACTCTCTTTCTTTTGGATACATGGTAGCCCTTTTGATATCATTATTATTACCATTCTTTCATTTCTTTTATCCAAAAGCTGAAACATTTGACTACACAACTACTCTATTAATATCACTAACAATGTATTTCTTTTATAAAAGATTAATTGTAAGTATATATGAGAGCAGCTATGGAATATTCTATCAAGATCGATTAAAACCATTTTTACAAACAGGAATTAGTTTAGCACTGGCAATACTACTTGGTAATAAATTTGGTGCTAAGGGTATTTTTAGTGCTATTATTATAAGCGAATTGGCTACAAGCACATGGATTGAACCTTATATGGTTCACAAACATGGCTTTAATAAATCATCTCTATCTTATTGGATAGACTATCTAAAGAACTTAGCTGTACTAGCACTTAGTTCTGCTCTTACATATTTTATTGGAAATATACTACCACTAAATCCTTTTCTAAATCTTGTTTTAACTTGGGCTGTAATAACACTTTCTTATTTTATCTCAATATGTATAATCTTCCCTAAAAATGGTAAATCAGTTCTCAATTGGGTTTTAAAGAAGAATAAGAGTGATAAAAATATTACAAATTTTATGGACATAAATACAAATGAATAAAAAGTAGAAATTCTCTTCTACTTTTTATGATTATGTTTACATCCATATTTGAGTTTCTTATTCTCTTTTTCTAATTGAATTACTTTTTCCTTTAAAATTTCATTAGATTCATAGGAATCCAATTCTTTTCTCAATTGTTTAATTTTATCATCTTTTTCTTTTAAAGACGCTTCTAGGTTAATAACCTTTTGCCTTAATTCTTTTATCTGTAGCTTATTTTTAGCCCTTGTAGAAATCTTTTTCTTAGGACTCTTATAATCTCTAAATTCATCAAGAGGAAAATCACAGATATGATGGTGAATAATATCATCATTGTAGAATTTGTGATCTTTATAAATTAAAGCAATGTTAAAATTATTATCTTCATCTATAAAACCACCTAACCTTTCCTCTGTTGCATCCCCACGTTTGATATAAAACAAATCACTTTGATGAACTTGGTGTTTGTGTTTATTAAACCAAACATCGTTATTACAGTTATTTAACATAGTTGATAGAGCATCTTTAGCACTGCCCTCAATGGAATTAAATTTCTCTAGAGCTTTGTAATGAATTCTAATATTGATATGTGACCCCCGAATAATGTACTAATATCTATTATAACACACATAATTTAAATTCTGATTGTAAAATTAGTTAACTAAATTACTAAAAATAATGATAACATACAAATAAATATTTATTCTACAAAGATTTATATTTGATATTACTACTAATATAAATAATAATTTATTTAAATATTACAATAGTTTTTCTTTTATGTAAAGTCGCTATTTAACTAATAGCAGATTAGTTAGGTTTAACATTCAAAAGTAAATTTTAATATATTTCCTTGACTGATATAATTCTGAGACATAGACTTTATTTAAAACAGAGGAAAATATTTTTAAATAAATTGTCTCAAGGTTTTAAATTGGAGTCGCCATGTATTATATACTACTAACATTACTTCTAATAATTGTACTCTTGATGATTATAGGAGATGGTATTTCCCGCAAGGTTTTATTTTCTCCACCAAGATCTTTTGAAGAAACTGAGAAAATTGAAAAAGATAATGGCTCTTGGGATGGTTTTGATTCAATGAATAAAGAGGAATTAAACTTTATCCTAAATGATGGATATTTAATACACGGTAGCATTATTTGGAATAATCCCGCCTCTAATAAATTTGTAATTGTAACCCATGGTTTTAGGTATAATAGATATGGATCTATTAAGTATATCAATGTATTTAAGAAATGCGATTATAATGTGTATATCTATGATTTAAGAGCTCATGGTGCTAATGAGAGAACTCTTATTGGAATGGGGTTAAGTGAATCATCTGATCTTAATGAGTTGATTCACTTATTTAAATTAAAAATGGGAAACAACTGTGTAATTGCTCTTCATGGAGAATCACTAGGAGCCTTCACATCATTAATGGTATTAAAGTATAAACCTGAAATAAAATTTGTAATTTCAGATTGTAGTTATAGCAATACAATTGATGAGTTAAAATTCCAGATGAATAGACGAGGCATTCCATCAATCATATTTTATCTATCAGTAATAATGGCTGATTTAAAGTATAACCAAAAATGGCGAGATTTAGATGCTAGAAAAGTTGTAGCTAATACACAAATTCCAATATTATTTATTCATGGGGATAGTGATACATTTACACCACCCTACATGGCTAAAGATCTATATGAATGTTGTAGTTCTAAATGTGATTTAGTATATTTTGACGGGGCTGAGCACGCTCAAAGTCTTATTTCAAATAAGGAAAAATATAATAAAGTTATATCATCTTTTATAGATTCTCTAGAAAGTTAGTCTATTAAGGAGCTAAATATAACAATTACTTTATTAGTATTCATCATATTACATATTAATACATAAATTATACAATAACATCATTGTATAATATACCATAAAGTGTTATTTTTTTATAAATAAAAATTAACAGGAGATCCTTTATGAGTTCTTATAAAATAGCAACAAAATGTATTCAAAGTGGGTATAAACCAAAAAACGGTGAACCACGTATACTTCCAATATATCAGAGCACCACATACAAATATGATAGTAGTGAGGATTTAGCTGATTTATTTGATTTATCAAAAGCGGGCCATATGTATACTAGAATATCAAATCCTACAGTTGCCGCAGTAGAAGATAAAATTGCAGACCTTGAGGGCGGAATTGGAGCTATGTGTACTAGTTCAGGCCAAGCTGCATCATTAATTTCTGTATTAAATATATGTAGTGCAGGTGATAATATTATTGCATCCATAAACATATATGGAGGAACTGTTAACTTATTTGCAGTTACACTAAAGCAAATGGGTATTGAAGCTCGTTTTATAACTTCTGAGATGAGTGATGAAGAAATAGATTCAAAATTTGATGATAGAACTAGACTTGTATTTGGTGAAACTATTGCAAATCCATCATTAGAAATTTTTGATTTTGAAAAATATGTTGAAATTGCACACTCCCATAATGTTCCAATCATTGTAGATAATACATTTGCCACACCTATTCTTTGTAGACCATTTGAATATGGAGTTGATATAGTTACCCATTCAACTACAAAATATATGGATGGCCATGCATCAGTTGTTGGTGGTGTAATTGTAGACTCTGGTAATTTTGATTGGACTAAAGGTGATAAATATCCTGAATTGACTACCCCAGATGAATCTTATCATGGATTAATCTATACAAAGGCCTTTGGCAAAGCTGCCTATATTACAAAGGCAAGAACACAGTTAATGAGAGATATGGGATCAACCCCACAACCAATGACATCATTTCTTGTAAATCTAGGACTTGAAACACTTCATCTAAGAATTGTTCGTCATAGTGAAAATGCTTTAAAAGTAGCTCAATTTTTAGAAAAACAAGATTGCATTGAATCTGTTAACTATCCAGGACTAAAGAGTTCTAAATATTATCCATTAGCACAAAAATATTTAAAAGATGGTATGTGTAGTGGTGTTGTATCTTTCTCAATTAAGGGAGGACGTGATACTGCAACACTATTTATGGATTCTCTAAAATTAGCGGCACTTGTTGTTCATGTAGCAGATGCAAGAACATCTGTATTACACCCTGCCTCAACCACTCATAGACAGTTAACTGATGAGCAGCTAAAGGCTGCAGGTATTTCACCAGGATTTATAAGATTAAGTGTAGGAATTGAAGATATCGATGATATAATTGATGATTTATCCCAAGCAATTGAGAAGAGCTATAAACAATGCCAATAAAAATTCCATCTAATTTACCAGCAAAAGCAGTATTAGAAAATGAGAATATATTTACAATGGATGAAGGAAGAGCTTACTCTCAAGATATTCGTCCATTGAAAATTGCTCTTGTAAATCTAATGCCAACTAAAATTAATACAGAAACTCAGTTTTCTCGCCTGCTTGGGAATACTCCCTTGCAAGTGGAGCTTGATTTAGTCCAAATGAGCAGCTATGAATCTAAAAATACAAGTGCAGAGCACATGATATCATTTTATAAAACTTTTGATGAAATAAAAGATAATTATTATGATGGCATGATTATAACAGGTGCACCTGTAGAACAATTAGATTTTGATAGCGTTGAATATTGGGATGAAATCTGTAAATTAATGAAGTGGTCTAAGAAAAATGTGCACTCAACAATGCACATTTGTTGGGGAGCTCAAGCTGGTCTATATTATCATTATGGAATTAAAAAAAAGTTACTTGATAAAAAACTATTTGGAATATATCCACAAGAAGTTATTGATGAAAAATCTATGTTACTAAGGGGTTTTGATCCAATCTTCAATGCCCCTCAATCACGACATACAACTTTTTTAAAAAGTGATATTGAAAAAATAGATAATTTAAAGATACTTGCAGAAGGAAAAGAATCTGGTATTTATATTGTAAAATCAAAAGGTGGTAGACAAATATTTGTAACAGGCCATAGTGAATATGATAGAGATACACTAAAGAGTGAATACCTAAGAGATAAAAATCAAGGCCTTGAAATTGATGTACCTAAAAATTATTTTCCCCATGATGATGATACTAAAGAACCTCTCCTATCATGGAGAGGTCATGCTAATTTATTATTTTCAAATTGGCTAAATTACTTTGTATATCAAACAACACCATTTGCACTTGATAATATTGCAGCAGAGAGTGATGATTAATTTATAAATTCACTCAGATGTGGAATATGAGGAAATTCATTTAGTATTTGAGAGGTTGCCTCAGTATATATTTCATCCTTGTATGGAGGAACTACTGTAATGGTAAATAATGCCCATTTACCACCCTTAACTAATCTAGTTGCCTGCCATACATTTTTGTCTATAACTGAGGATATACTGCTTTTAAATCCATCATGCGAGAGATTATTAAGAGTGTAGTCACCATTTTCTTTTATTAATAATTGTTCAGCTACATCTCCTGCAACACAACTCCATATTTCCTTTGAAGTTAGTTTGTGAAGGTGTGAGAAACTTTGCTCACTTATTAGATAGTATATATGGCTAAATTCATTTGAATAGTTAAGTTCTTTATTTAAAACAAAATATCCACCCTCACCCTCAAGTGGAGAAAGATTGAATTTCTCTATAATCTTTTCAACTTCTTTATCATCCATCTAATTCCACCTTTGAATTAAGGTAGAAACTAAAGCTTCAAATTTATGCTTAACTTTATTTCCTGTTTCAATTACTTCTTCAGAAGTTAGAGCTTGATCTAATATGCCTGATGCCATATTTGTTACACAACTTATGCCAATTAGCTTCATACCCATATGAGCGGCAGCAATAGCCTCAGGTACTGTAGACATGCCAATTGCATCGGCACCAACAATCCTAGCTAATCTTATTTCAGCAGGAGTTTCAAAAGAAGGACCTGTAAAATATTGATAAACACCCTCTTTTATATCTATATCAAGTTCACTTGCTATATCTTTTGTTAATTTTATCAATTCTCTATTATATGTATAACTCATATCAAAGAATCTTGGACCTAAAAATTCTGGATTAATTCCTCTTAAAGGATTATCACCTGCTAATTTAATATGATCACTTATTAACATTAAATCCCCTACTTTAAAGCTAGTATTAACTCCACCAGAGGCATTTGTTAAAATGAGATTATTAACATTTAAAATCTTAAAAACTTGAAGGGGAAAAACAATTGTTGCCATATCATAGCCTTCATAAAAATGAAATCTTCCCTGCATGCATACAACTCTTTTACCACTTAAATTACCTACAACAAGTCTACCCTTATGTCCAGGAGCTGTTGATATTGGAAAATTTGGAATGTCTTTATAATCTATAAAAATTGGACTCTCAATTCTATCAGATAAACCACCAAGACCACTGCCTAAAATAATTGCTATATCTATATTTGAGGAGCCTATTTTACTTTTAATGTACGCGGCACTTTCTTCTAATTTTTGCTTTAAATTATTCATCTAATCTCCTTGAATACTGAGATTATCATTATATTAAAGTATTTGCAATAATTTTTAGTGCTCTAAATTGAATTGATTTATAATATATTTGTAATAAAAATATATGTTTAATTTATTAGTCATTTATTATATAATATAAAGGATAATTTTAAGGAGATACGTAATGAATGAATATTTAGATCGATGTGGACAACTTCATATTGAGAAAACAATTAAGAATTTAAAAAAGAATAATATGGATGCCTATTATGTTGAAAGTGTTAAAGATGTTTTACCTCTTGTAGAATCTTTAATCAAAGAGGAAGAAGTAATTTCATTTGGTGGAAGCGAAACCCTAAAAGAAGTTGGTTTTTTTGAATTTATTAAAAATGGTAACTACACTTTATTAGACCGTGATAAAGAGGGCTTAACTCGAGATGAAGTTAATGACATTTATAGACAATCTTTTTTAAGTGATACCTATTTTGCAAGTGCAAATGCAATAACAGAACATGGTGAAATTTATGAAGTTGATGGAAACGGTAATAGAGTTGCTGCAATAACATATGGTCCTAAGCAGGTTATAATAATTGCAGGAAGAAACAAGATAGTACCATCTCTTCGTGATGCAATTGTAAGAGTTAAGAATATTGCTGCTCCTGCAAATACAATGAGATTAGGTGTTGGTACTCACTGTAATAACAGTGGAATTTGTGTAAATGGTGGAAAATGCGACGATTTACATTTGATGAGTGTTAACGCAGAGTCTTGCCCAAATAGTATTTGTAGCTTTTCGACTATAATCGGTCACCAAAGAAATGTAAATCGCATTAAGGTTATAATTGTTAATGAATCTTTAGGATATTAACCTAGAGCAACATCCATTGACATCATAATAACAAAACCAATAGCAAGAGCTACTGTAGCACTGTCTGTATGAGAGCCTGTTTGTGCTTGAGGAACTAAATCTTCAACAACAACGTAAATCATAGCACCAGCTGCAAATGCAAGTAGATATGGAAGAACTGAAAGTATTAATGATGAAATTAATATTGTAATTATTCCGGCTATTGGTTCTACAGCACCTGATAGAGTTCCCATTAAGAATGATTTATTCTTTGATTTTCCAGCTACATGTAAAGGCATTGATATAATTGCACCTTCTGGGAAGTTCTGAATTGCAATGCCCATTGCAAGTACAAATGCTCCAGACATTGTAATTAAACTGCTTTGATTTAAAACACCAGCAAAAACAATACCAACAGCCATACCTTCAGGTATATTATGAAGAGTAACTGCAAGCATTAACATTGTAGTTCTCTTTATATGACTTGGTGGTCCCTCAGGTGTAGTTGCACCTTCGTGTAAGTGAGGAATTAGTCTATCTAAAGCTAATAGAAATAGAATACCTAATAAGAATCCAATTGAACATACAATCCAACCAGATCTGTTTGTCTCCTCAGCCATTCCTATAGCAGGTATTAAAAGTGACCAAACTGAAGCTGCAATCATAACACCAGATGCAAATCCTAAAAGAATTTTTTCAATCTTTGTATTGATTGCTCCCCTAACAAAATAAACCATAAAGGCACCTAAAGTGGTTCCTACAAATGGAATTAATAATCCCAATCCAACATCTTTTAACATATGTCCTCCTAGACCTAGGTAGAATATTAAAACAATATCTGTTTATTTACTATACATTAGTTTGTAAAATAATAATTAAAGTAAATTTTCTTGGCTTATATATCGGTTAGTGGCCGTTATATGAGATAATTCATTCTCAGTTATAACAGAATTATAATAACTTATAAAAACAAAGCGACCTGCAACTTCAACTTTTTTAGTTTGACGAGTATATTTTCTACCATTTCTTTCTACTATAGTAATATTTCCATCTGGTGCATCTCTATATAATCCACAATTTTTACAAGGTTCAGATAATCCATAAATTAATGTATAACAAGGTATCTTTGAACTATAAATATCTTTTTCGGGTATTTTAAAAATATAGCAGAAACTTTTATTTGCAAATAGAACTCTATAATCAATTGAGTCGGTTATTAATATACCTGAGTCTGAATTTAATAGAACTTTATCTAGAAGTGCATAGTGATTAACAATTTTATTATCTTGTTTAATCTCACTATAGGTAATATTCATATAATCTTTATTTGAATCATAAATAGCAAATTGGTTTTTTCCAGAAGCTTTTGCCTTGTAAAGAGCTAAATCAGCATATCTTGTAAGCTCATCAAGAGATGTAGAGTGATCTGGTGAGATTGAGACACCCACACTACATGAAATTCCATAGAACGAATCACTCTCTAATGATGTGTTTAATGTTTTAATACTGCTACACAGAGATGTAGCCAAACTCTCTATATTTTCAATATCTTTGATATGAGGAATTAGTGCAATGAACTCATCACCACCATATCTGCATATAATTGATTCATTATTTAATATTTTAGTTAATAAAGTTGAAACTTCAATAAGAATTTTATCTCCTACTAAGTGTCCAAAAATATCATTAACTTTTTTGAAATTATCAATATCCAAAAAGAAGAAAGCACATTTATCACCAGTATTTCCTAAACTAACTAATAAATTAGTAGCAATTGTTTTAAATGCATTTCTGTTATAAAGATCTGTCAGTGCATCTTTTTGTGCTGATTTGATGACCTGGATTTCATTCTCTTTCTCATCTGTGATATCACGAGATACAATATGTGCGTGCATATCACCATCTTCTTCAACAAAGTTTACCTTAATAGAAGACCAATCAAATCTATTTATACTTAAGAAGTTGATAAATCTCATTTCAGCAACAAATGATCTGAAATCTTTTGTTCTCAAAGCTGAAGTTATATGATTAATAAATATTCTAGATTTAGGTTTGTCAACAAGAGGAACATTCTCCCCAAATGTTAATAAAAAAGTTTCATAGGTTAGATAATCTGATACTTGTGGTATATTGGAGAATAACCTATCGATCCTTTTTTTGTTTAAATTTATATCGATGATATAGTTAAATTCTTTGATAGCTACATCTAAGACATCGTTATTATAAATATGCACTAATGTTTCCTATTTAGAGTTTTTGTCTTCATTTTACCATATTTTAAACTAATCAACAACTAAAAATCTTTTTGGAGCATTTAAACACAAATGTATAATTATTGAATTTTTTGCATATTAATGAATAAAAAATGTGAATATTCAGTTATTTTATTATAAAATAATGCATTTTTTAGGTAAAATTCAGTATTTACAAATATTATTTTTATTTTAATGAAAGTATTTAAATATTAGATGTGGCTTATTGAAATTAGTTCTAAACATACATATAGTTACTTATATAGGACAAAAGAGGACAAAAGAGGACACTTATAAAAATGCAAGATGAAATAATGAGCTTGAGTGAAGTTGCAGAATATTTAAAAATTGCAACTAAAACAGTAACTAGAATGATTAAAAGAGAAGAAATACCAGCTATAAAACTGGCGGGACAGTGGAGATTTAAAAAAAGCTCAATAGATTATTGGTTAAATGAGAAAGTTAAGCCCATACAAAATAAAAGATCCTTTGCATCCTTACTTGAAACCCAGGATGCAGATCTCATTCCACTTTCAAGAATTTTAGATAGTTCTATGATTGTTTGTGACCTACAAAGAGGAACGACTAAAGAAATAATCAATCAATTAACTAAACCTTTAAGAGATAATCATATAATAGATGATACAAGTAATTTAGAAGAAAGTATTATTAATAGAGAGAGAATTAGTCCCACTACAATAGGAGATAAGGTTGCATTTCCTCATATTAGAGATATTTCTGATAATCAAGAAGGTTTTCCCCCTATTATTATAGGCGTATGTAAAGAAGGTACCTTTTATAATGATTATAGTAGCTCATTAACCTATGTCTTTTTCTTGATTCTTGTAAATAATGAAATCTCGCATTTAAAACTACTCTCAAAACTGGTAAAAGTTGCAAATAATGATAAAATAGTATCTGCATTAATTGAAGAAAGAAATACTAATGAAATAATAAGAATTTTTTTGGAGGATGAATATGAGAACATGGCAAAACCTAAATACTAATTGTATAGTAATTGATTCAATGGCAAAAAATAAGAAAGAAGTACTCACTCAAATAGCTGAAATAGCATCTAAATCTCCCCTATTAGCAAATCAATCTGAAGAGAATATATTTGATAAGCTAATGGAGCGAGAGAGCATATCATCTACATGTCTTGCAAATCAAATTGCACTACCTCATTGTAGCTTTAAAGAGCTTGAGGATTTTGTTGTTGGATTAATTAGAACAAAATCTCTAGTTGATTTTAATTCTACTGGTAATAAAGATACTCAATTATTTATTTTTATTATTGGTCCTGAATCAATGAAAAATAAACACATACAAATTTTATCATCAATTGCAAAAGCTGTAAGTGTTAAGGCTACAGCAAATTTATTAATGAGAGCCCAAGACTCTGATATGATTCTTGATATATTTACATCTCAAATTAATATCTTAGAAAAAATTATAAAAAGTAGTGAAAAATCAGATATTACAATTATAGTTCAAAAAGAAAAATACTTTGATGATTTAATTCAAACTTTGAGTTCTGAAGACAATATATCTCTTGTAGTATATGAGTGTGAAAGTGCTTCTCGTTATCTGCACAAATTACCTCTATTTGCATCTTTTTGGGGAGGCTTAGAGGAATCTTTTTGTAGAGTAATTTCAATAATAGCAGATAGAGCAGCAGTTAATAGCATAATTGGGAAAGTAAAATCAATAGATTTAGATATTGAAAGTGAATCTGGGCTTTTATTAACAGTTATCGATATTAATTATTCACTTGGATCTCTTGATTTATAGATAATATTTAGTTTTAAAAAACTAGAATATAAAATTAATATAATATTTTTTTGAGTGTATTTTTCTAATAGACCAATCGTATTTTTTTATTATTGGTCTAATTGATTTGGAAATAAAATGAGTAAAAAATACATTAAAAAAATTTTTAATTCTTACTGGAAATAAAGTTAAATTATTTTTCAATATTAATTTTTATATACTCCATTTTAAATGCTAAAAAATTCAATTCAAAAAAACAATCAAAATAATTTTTCCTATTTTAATTACTTACAACATAAACAATTAAACTAATAAAATATTTGCTAAAAAATTTATTTTAAAAATATTGAATAATTTTTCTTGACAGATTTAATTGGCGGATATAATATTCACGTAAGTAAGAAATAAACAGTCGATTTAAAGGAAAATCACTCCATTTTTTATCTCTTACCTTGAGTTCTATTATTTATTATTGTATGTCGGTTTTTTAATTTGCATCAATATCTTCTCTCTCTAATTTGGAGTACGTGATGATAGAAATCAAATCAATTCCCCTCTACTTTTAATCCATGATATGAATTTTATTATCCTAAGTCTAAGGAGTTGCTTATGGTATTAAATTGTAATTAATATATTCCAAATTTAAATAACAACAACAACAATTAACAAAGTTAAATCCTGGTTTTTGGCATTAGATTTAATCTATAAAAATAAAATAATTGAATTATTTCTAATGGATATTTGATATTCACAGTATTTGTGAATTTGATGTTAATTACTTCAATTATAAGATGTAGAATTTGATTAATAGGATATTCAGCTACATAACTTAGAGTAATTAAACAACTATTATTATAGGGTAAAAAAATGAGTAAAAGATATTACAACGATGATTTTGAAAACGAATCTAAATCAGATTATAAATTTAGAAGAAATGCAGATTTCTATGATGATTTTGATGAAGATGACTTCTTTGATAAAGACGAAGATGATGATGATTTCTTTGAAGAGGATGATGATGAATTCTTTGATGAAGATGAAGAAGATGTTTTCTTTGACGATGATGAGGAAGATGACTTCTTTGGTGAAGATGAGGATGATAAATAAGATTATTTATTAAAAAATATATGGCTTTTACTGTTTCCTTTCATTTAGGAAATTGTAAAAGCCTTTTTAGTATTACTAATATTTTATTTTATAAGATCTGCCATAGCCTTTATATCAGCAATTCCATTCTCATCTTTATCATCAAGAGTAAACTCTAGTAGATATGGAATATCTTTATTAATAGCTTTTATATATTCTCTCCAACTATCAAGGCCCTCACTCATTAAGTGTCGAGTATTTTTACCACTCCAGTTAAAAAAGTGAACACATTTTATATATTTACGAAGCAATTCTATTTCTTCTAACTTTTCAGCTTCACTAACTTCTGGATTAGGCTGCCAATAAAGAAATACATTATCTCTATCAATTTCATGAATTAATTTATATGCACTATCCTTATTATCAGTTAGAGTCTTTCTATGATATTCAAAGCAAAGTTCTATTTCATAAATAGCTGCTTTTTCAGCAATTTCTTGGCACTCTTCAATTAGAAGAACTCTCTCTCTATCACTAATCTTATCACTTCCTCTAGTACCTGCCCAGATTCTAATTCTTGATGTATTTAAGGCAATTGCAGAATCTAGATAAGGTTTGAAGTCCTGATTTTCTCCAAGTTTATAATAAGAACCATAGGAGCAGATACTAATGCCTTCTTTCTTGCATTTTTGCTCTACCTCTATTGCAGCCTCTATATTTCCCTGAGGAACATGAACATCAGAACCCCATTCAATAGCCTCTGCACCACTTTTTTTAGCAAAATCAATAACTTCATCAATGCTTTTATTTCGAAAAGTTATAGATGTTAAACCAATCATAAATTTCCTCCTATGCCATTGTCTCTAAATCTTTTAAATGAACTTCATATTTTACACTCTGATTATTAATCCATGCATTATATTCATCAACCATAAATTTTCCGAGTCTTTTTCTCTCTCTTGTTTGAGAACCTGCAGAATGTGGAGTTACAATTATATTATCTACACTAAATAAATCATCACTCTTATCTCTAAATTCATCAGGATCTATTACATCTAAGATTGAACAAAGCGTTGGATTCTCTCTCATAGCTTTTTTAAGACCCTCCTCATTAACTATAGACCCGCGGGCTGTATTAATAAAGGTTGTATAGTCCCTCATTTTTGAAAAATGAGAATAATTCAATAATCCATTAGTTTTTTCATTCTTTGCTAAATGATTTGATATTGTTTGGCATTCACTGAAAATAGTATCAAGCTCTGATTTTATAACACCTAATTCCTTTGCTTTCTCATCACTCATAAAGGGATCAAATACCATAAGATCTAAATCATAATTTTGTAGTAACTTAATAATTAATTTACCAATCATTCCAGCCCCAAGAAGACCAACTTTTGTCTTATAATTACCTGGAAAGTGATTAGCGGTTTCTCTAGCTACATCAAAACCTTCTTCCCTGTATTTGTTTTGGAATTTGAAATAACCCTTATTAGCTAATATAATTTGAGATACAGTATATTCAGAAACAGGAATTGCATTAGCACACCAGGAACTAAAGACTCTAACTCCACAATTTAAAAACGGACGTGCAAAATATTGAACACTTCCAGCCCCATAGAAAAAAGCCTTCAAAGATGGGAAATATTTCTTTATCTCCTCTTCACTAAACTTTGGGACGCCCCAAGTACCAAAGGCTACCTCAATATCATCATATACAATTTTTTCAGCTATTATTTGTTCTCTAGTTTTATATAGTCCATCATTTAGGAATTCCTCATCATAACATATATTTAATATTTCCTTATCTCTGGCAAAAAGTAAAAATTTCATTTTATAACTCCAATAGTGTTGTTTTAATTTAATTATCTATGATAGAAGTTAAATATTAACTTCTATCATATTTTTCTCTGTATTCCATCCAAACAGTTTCAAACCAATCTTCTTCTTTTTTAAAATCATTGATTTTATTAAAGAATGAATAGCTTAAATTACTCTCAATTTGTCTATTTCTATCAATAGCTTTTTGCTCCATTAATTCATTATCTTTAATACAAATAGAGCCACCATAGGAGCCAATATTATCTGCAGCAAATATCATAGAATCTAGTACACAACTCATTACACAGAGAGAGTCATAGGTTGTAAAAATATCTGAGAGAAGAGAGTCTTTATTAACACTATAATTATCAAAATAGGAAGTTAATATTTCATCAATCTCCCCTTTTATAATTACCATTTTATTATAGTCTCTTTTAAAAGATGCAAAGTCACTCATCTTTCCTTGATATTCATTTAGTAATTCTTTTGCACTCTTTTTATAATCATTGTGTTTAATTTTATTGATCAAAATTTCAAAGTCTTTTAATTCTTTATTAACAATAGAATTAGAAATAGTTTTTTTTGCCTTATTATCAATTTCTCTCTCAAAGATTTCACTTGCAGCTCTAAGAGCGCTAACTTGAGTAGAATTTAATGCACTACCTCCAGGTCTATAGGCTCCAAAGGTACCTGCAGCCTCTCCTATAACAAATAAATTATCAATTGAAGTTTGCCAAGAACAATTTACTTTTATTCCACCATTATGGTTTTGAGCACAAACTCTTATTTCAAGTAATTCTTTTGATAAATCAATACCATGGTCTTTATAAAGTTCTATAGCAAGAGGATTCATAATCTTTAATCTCTCATATGGAGTTGATACTAGTGCATTAGATTTCTCTAAATATCGATAGGCAACATCATCTAATAATTCAAAATTAAAGGAGTGAGAATTTTCTCTATAGTCTAAATAAACCCTTCTATTTTTTAAGATTTCCTCATGAACAAGTAAGTCAATTATTGAGGAGCCTTTGATCTTTTCACTATCAAATGGCCATTGATATCCCTTTAAAAAAATATTTGTATATATATCCTTTAGAGATAGATCGCTCTCTAATAAAAATTCTCGTTCACATCCTCTCTCATCAATAGAAATATATTTAGGAATAACTTGTTGATAAGTTCCAGATAAATTCCATCTAAATTTTGTTGAGGCAATTCCATATTGAAAATGATGTAAATTAACTCCACTTACACCCGCTAATAGAGGAAGTGAACTCATCCCTCTTTGGCTCTCAGGATATACACTATCTCGATAAATACCGCTTGGACCACCTGTAGCAAGGATTAAATAATTAGTTTGAATATAAAAAGGTTTATCACCTTTAATAGCTATAATGCCAGTTGCCTTATTATCATTAGATACAATTTTAACAACTGTATAACCATCTAAAATAGTTAAGTTTTTTTCACATATTTTATTATATAAAGCTTCCCACATTGCCCGACTTGTAAGTGGACCTGCACTAGTTGCTCTTTTGCCAACTGCATGGTCTGTTTGATATCCTACATATTCACCATATTTATTAGTTGGGAATTTAACACCAAGGGCAGCTAGTTTTAAAAAACATGCAACACTATTTGCTGCCTCTGTATAACAAATTTCTTTATCTACTTCACCTGAGGCACCAAGAGTATTTGCAAGATCTTCAACACTATCCTTATCCAATCCAGCTATTGATAGTTTATAGTAAGTCTGTTTATCAGAACCAGTATTTCGACTAGTTCCCATAAATATACCCTCACTAATTAGTGCTATATCAGATACACCCTTTTCTGAGAGTGTATCAAGTGCATTTAATCCAGCACAACCTGAACCAACTACTATAGCATTATAATAAAGTTTTTCCATATAATCTCTCTACAACCTAGGAAGGTGTAGACCTCCATCAACATCGATGTAATTTCCGGTACTAAAATTCATTTTATCACTACAATAAAGTGATACAACATTAGCAACGTCTTCAACCGTTCCCCAACGTCTTATAGGAAATAGTCCATCTTTAATAAGCTCATCATATTTTTCTGAAACAGCGCTAGTCATATCAGTTTTAATTACACCTGGTCTTACCTCGTGTACTAAAATATTATATTCAGCAAGTGATAGTGCAAATAATTTACTCATCATTGACTCTCCTGCCTTTGAAATACAATACTCTCCTCTATTAAGAGACAATCTTTCACTTGAACAGGATGTAACATTAATTATTGTTGCACTCTCATCATCTCTTTTATCTTTAATCATTTGTTTTGCAACTAATTGAGATAGAAATAGAGGAGCCTTTAGATTAATTGACATAACTCTATCAAAAGATTCTTCACTCATATCTAATAAATCAACTCTTTCAAGAGGAGCTACTCCTGCATTGTTAACAAGAACCTCTATTTTTTTAAATTTTTCAACTGATTTATTAACAATATTCTCTCTATCCTCTTTTTTAGAAATATCACTTTGGATATAGAGATATGGATAATTGTGATTGCTAAAAAATTCTAGGGATTTTTTATACTTTTCTTCATTAGATCTAGCAATTATTACTACAGGAAAGCCATCAATAGCTAAGCGTTTAGCAATGGCAAGACCGATACCTCGGCTACTACCTGTTATAATTGCACAACCTTTTTTATAACTTATATTCAATTATTTACCCTCTCTCTCAATTCTCTCTTTTGTATATTGTTTTGCAAGAGGAGCATAAATTTCACTATCTCTTACTACACAACCACTCATTCCATGGTCTCTCATGATTTGAGTACACTTACTACAAGAAATACAACATTTAGATGGAACTAAAGAACCATTCTTTAATACATCATTTGGAGCATCTGGATATGCAAAGGCACAACGACCAAGACCTATCATACTAACTCTTTTTTTATCAAGATTAGCTGCTCCTACATTTGCAATATAGGATCTAAGATATGTATAACCATTTCCAATAACTGGAATATCGCCAGCAGCTTTTTGTACAACTTCACTAAATTTAAATAATCTATCAATAGATACTAATTGATCTTCTTCTGGTTCAGGAATACCTAGGGAAGAATTATCAAATGGACGAGTTACTTGTGGATATATATAATAAGGATTACCAGCACTGTTTGAGAGTAAATCAACACCTCTCTCTATCATGCCTTTAACAAGAAGTATAGGTTCTCTATCATCAAATTTCCACATATCATCTTTAGAACAACCAAAACCATAAGGGTATGGATGTGCATCAAATACATTAAATCTTGATGCAATAATGAAATCAGGACCAACGGCTTTTCTAATTTCTTCAATGATATTAAATATTAATCTAGATCTATTTTCAAAAGAACCACCATATTTACCTTCTCTTGTATGAGATGCTAGTAATTCAGATAGTAAATATCTATGGCAAGCTTTAACATCAATTCCATCATAACCTGCTTCTTTTGCAAGAACAGCTGAGTGAACATAGTGGGCTACTAAACTATCTAGATATTCATCACTAACTACCATCTCATCACTAGTTACACCAGTAATAGGGTCTAGAATAGGATCTCTTTGTGGTACAAGTGGTGCACCTTTATGTCCAAATGGGCGACTATATCTTCCTGAATGAGTTAATTGACTTATTATAACTGGTTCAAAACCATTTTTATCCATTCCACATTGCTTGGTTTTCTGAATTAGATCTTTGAAAGTATCAAGATTTTCATCACTTATCATCATCTGTCTCTCATTAGCTTTAGCCTCTACTACAACAGCATTAGCCTCTCCCCAAATAAAACCAGCTCCACCTTCTGCAAATCTTTTATACCTTCTATAAACTAGCTCACTAGGAGATCCATCAAGATTAGAATCACAACCTTCCATAGGAAGTATAGCAAATGAGTTATGTGATATAAATTTATTAATCTTAACTTCTTTAGCTAGTGGAGATAAATTCTCTGTATAAGGGATATCCAAATTAAAAGCCTTAATTTGATTAATTAGTTGTTCTGGAGTTTTGTAGTGAAATTTGTTCATTAATATGTCCTTATTATTTTATATATCTATTACAGAGTTGATTTTCTTATAATCAATACTGTATCTAAAACCTTTATCTCTGGCTCCATTAAATCACCATGTTCTTTTTTATAAAGTATTTGATCAATTAATCTCTTTGCAGCCCATGAACCAATTTCATACAATTGTTGATTTGTTGTACTCAAAGGCGGTTCAACAAGTGAACTTATTTTAATATCATCAAATCCCATAACACCAATATCTGATGGAATATTAAGTCCTAAATCTTTAATAGCTCTCATGCAAGTGATGGCTCTAATATCATTTGTTGCAAATATACAATCGATTTCCTTGTGATGAGAGAGTAAATTTTTACATAGAGGATAAAAACTATCGGTATTATCTACCTCATTCATTACTAACGCACTGTTATATGGAATATTATGTTTACTAAGTGCATCTCTATAGCCTCTAAATCTTTCCTTATATAGAGGTAATTCCTTATTACCTAATGCAATAGCTATATTTTTATAACCTCTAACAATCAAATATTCGATTGCTTTAAAGGAAGCACTATAGTTATCAATTACTACAGCATCAATTGAATTATCAAAATGCCTACTAGTTAGTACAATTGGAAAGTTGTCTGCATGCAATTTTCTAAGATGATTACTATCTGCTCTCATAGTAGCAATAACCATACCATCTACACCCATGTTGCTAAGTTTTTGCATGTAAATCTTCTCTGTCTCTAAATCTTCATCTGTATTACAAAGTGTTAATACAAAATTTCTAGAACGAGCTACATCCTCAACCCCTCTAACAATTTCTGGGAAAATTAAGTTTTCTATGCTAGGAATCATAAGTGCAATTGCATTAGAGCGACCAAGTTTTAAACCCTTAGCCATTGCATTTGGCCTATAGTTTAGCTCTTTTGCCGCACGCATTACCTTTTCTCTTGTAATTTCATTTACATATTCTTTATTTGCTAATACTCGAGAAACTGTACTAACTGAAACGTTAGCTCTTCGTGCAACCTCTTTCATCCTATTTACTAATTTTGCCATTAAGTATTCCTAAAATAATTATATAATTTATTTCTGCAATCGATTGCAGAAAAATTGCAAAACAAAAATATTTGCTAATATTTCCTTTATTTTAACAATCAACTTGTATTTGTCAAGGTTTTTTTTATTAAATATTTTTATAGAGTTTAATTATTATCTTCTACCATATTTTTCTCGGTAATCTGTTTTCTATAGTTTGATGGTGAACAACCTTTGATTTTTTTAAAATAAGTACAGAAATAACAATAATTAGAAAAACCAACAGATTCTCTGATTTCATTAACAGATTTATTAGTTTCTATTAAAAGTGTACAAGCTAGTGATAAACGTTTTCTACCAATATAATCATTAATAGATTCACCCTCTATACTCTTATATTGAGATCTAACATAACCAAGAGATAGTTTTAACTCATCTGCAATTTGAGCTGAGGAGAGATTTACATCAACAAGATTTTTATCAATAAATTCTTTGATTGTATTAATTAATTCAGTTTGATGACGCATTGATTCATTATCATTTGCACTTTCAATTAGTTTATCGATTTTTAAAAGAGCTTCTTTTAATTCATCATAGGTAGAGGCTTTAATAATTTGAGTTTTCCATTCATCTAGAAATACCATAGAATTAAGCTTTAAGTATTTTGTACAAGTTGATTCAAAAGCATAATATAGATAGACCTTAAGTGATTTGAACAATTCCCAATCATTTTGAACTTTAAGGCTTTCTATCATTTTATCAACTTCAATATCATAGGCTTTGGAATTTTTTACCATAAGAGCTTTTACTAAATCACTACTTTGGAATAAACCAACACCTGAGCTTGCAGTTAATACTTTTTTCTCATAAGGAATTACAACAGATCTTTGTTCAAGGCAAATGTTCTTTAAATCATTGATAAGAGATTTACTAATTTCAGGTAATTCTTCAAAACTAACTTGTTCCTCAACAAAAACTGAATTTAATTCAATATTTAAATCATCATGAATATCAATTTTTAGTTTCTGAAGGAGAGAATTAATATTTTTTATCGATTTAGGAATTACATAGACATATATTCCAAGTTCCATATTTAATAAAAATCCATCAAGCTTATTATTTTTAAAATAATTTGACATATAATCAAATGCTTTAAGGGATAAATACATTTGATCCTCATCCATTATCTTTTCTTTTTTCAAAACTAGTTTTATAGAGGCAATAGAAAAGAGTGTTTGTGGAGAGTAAATTACAAATGAACTATTATCAATTTTACCATTAAGATATGATATGAGCCTACCCTTCCTACTAAGAGATCTCTCCATTCGTCTAGATGCTAGATAAATTGCTACATAGGAAAGAATCAAAACTGCAAAGAAAATAACCAAAAGTGTATTTCTTAGTGTTTGAAGAGGTCTTAGTATTAAATTCATTGGAAGTAAATATACTAATCTCCAATTCATTTCACTCTCAGTTATCCAACACGCTAAATAACTATTACCATCATCATCACTGATTATCATATTCCCAGAGTCTTCTTTTGCATCATTTATTTGAGAAAACAAAGGGAAATCAGTAATACTCTCACCATAAAATTCAGGATTTGGATGTGATAGAAAATTACCATCTTTCCTAAACATATAAAAATTAGCATAAGAGTTATCCATATCAGAGAAGAATAAATCCCTTGCCTTTGATTCATCGAGATTAACAATTATGCCATATTTTAATTTACCATTTTCATCATAAGAGTTATTACAAATTGTAAAAAGATTTATTATTTGCTCTTTATCTCCACTTGATAAATAATCTTTAGATGCCACATTATTTGAATAAATATTCCTTTGATACAATGTATTATTTTTGGGATGAGAGTTAATAAAATCAAGAAGAGTTGAGTCGTTTAAATTGTTAAATCCCTCATTACCTTTTACACTTGAGAAAAACCCATATTCATCATTATAGAGATAAATTGAATTTAAATAGTTGTTTCTTGCAACTACATTTTCAATAGAATAGAAGGCCTTAATCATTGCCTCAGTTTTATTTTTACGAGCAAATATATAATTTTGTATATTTTCATCATCTAAAAGATTTGATGCAATAGGAACTGTATTAAATCTCATCTGTTGATAATATTTTCCAATCATAGATAGAGATGAAATATAATTTTGAGTAATTATTTTTGTCCCAACTTTTGTAAAAGAAGCTGAAAATAACATAGCAAGAGCGAATAAAAAAATCAAAAAAACTAAAGAAATTGGTAAAAATATCTTAATAAGCCTCTTTTGTTCAATATTCTTAAATACAAAAAATTTCTTCTTAAACCACATAAAACTACCCCTTTGAGGTGAGAATATAACATATTTTTTATTCAAAATGAACAAAAAAGTAAAAAAATCGTGTTTTTCAAAATAGAAATTCGCTTTTATAAAAATATTATTGACTCTTCAAAATTGCTTTTTTTATCATTTGCTTCTAATACTTAGCCATTAACAAATTTAAATGTTCACTCAAGGAGGACATATGAGAAAAGGTAAATTATTAATGGTTGCAACTATTGCAATGGCATTAACTACACCACTATTTGCACAAGGTGCAGATGAAAAGAAAGAGAGTAATAAGGACAATGGCCCTGTTACAGTTAGCTTCTATACATGGAATGATGCATGTCACCAAGCTATGGTAGATGAGTTCAATAAGACACATACTGACATACAAGTTGATGGTCATATATTAGCATCTGCTGATTATGAGACTAAGCTTGCAACACTATTATCAGGTAGAGCTGACATTGACTGTTTCATGGAGAAAAGACAAACAGATGCATTTAATCAATATGCAAATGGATATTTAGAACCACTCAATTCTTACATTGAACAAGAAGGTGGTAGCCAAGCTGTTGAGAACTTTAAATCAACTGTAACAATTGATGGTGATATCGTTGAACTACCTTGGAGAGGTGGAGCTTATTTCACTTACTATAATAAAGCAGTATTTGAAAAAGCAGGTATTCCAACACCAGATACATATGTAGAAAATGGTACTTGGACTTGGGAAAAATTTGAAGAAGTATCTCAAGCAATTCATGAAGCAGATTCATCATTAATTGGATCTTCAATTTACATTTGGGGTAGTCAGGGTTTTTTCATGGCTGACCAAGAGGGTGATAAACTAATTGATAAAGATGGTAATATTGGAAATCTTGATAACGTTTTAAAACAACTTGAAATGAGAAAAAGATTGGAAGATACAGGTGCTATGTGGAAATTAATTGATATGAAAGTTACAAAAACTCACTATTCAAAACAATTCTATGATGGCAATTTAGGTATGTTAATCATCGGCGAATGGTTCCCAGGTCAAATGGCAACTGGTGAAGAAGATGGTTTATTAAACGGCTTTAGTTATGAAGACTTTGGTGTTACTAGAATGCCTTCTGATGCAAGTGAATATAGAACATCAGGATTATCAACAGCTAACAGTATAACATCATATTCTAAGAAAAAGGATGCTGCTTGGGAATTCATTAATTGGATGAGTGGCCCTGAGGGTGCTGCAATTGCTGCTGAATATGGAATCCTTCCAGCTAACGCAAGTGATAAAGCTATTAGCATTATTAGTGAAAATCTTCCTAAAGGAACTAGCTCTAAATACTATTTAGAACCTAAAACAAGTCAAGCAAGTAACTTTAGTATGTATGGTACAAGAGTTGAAACAGAATTCTCAAAATTACAAGAAGATTATTTACTTGGAAATTTAACAAGTGAAGAATTCATGCAGAAATTCACATCCGCTTGTGAAGAAATTGTAAAAACAACTTATTAATAATAATATGCCCTTCCTTTTGAAAGGGAGGGTAATTTATGTTGAAGGAGAATTAAGACATGGCTAAGAAGAAGACATTGTCTGAAAAAGGAACAATATTATCCTTTTTATTACCCAGCTTTATAGGCTTTTGTATATTTGTATTTTTCCCTATGATAATGGCACTTGTTCTATCATTTACTAATTACAGTGGTGGTCCAAGTTATAAATTTGTAGGTTTTAAAAACTATATTGTAGCATTTTCAAATACAGCTTTTGTACAATCATTAGGACTAACTTTTAAATACATGCTAATTACAGTTTTATTGCAAATTGCATTAGGTTTGGTATTTGCAATGCTTTTAGCAAAAGAATTTGCTGGATGTTCTGCATTTAGATCAATTTATTATATTCCAAATATTTTATCATCTGTTGCAGTAGGACTTGCTTTTATGTTTATTTTTGAACCAAGTAATGGGTTGATGAATCAATTATTAGTAAATATGGGACTTGAGCCATCTAAATGGCTAGCTGGCTCAGAAGATGCATTAAATGTAATTATCAGTGTCAGTGTATGGCAAAACTTTGGTTACTATATGGTTCTATTTATTGGTGGATTACAAAATATACCAACAACCCTTTATGAAGCAGCAGAGATGGATGGTGCAAATTTTATACACAAATTTTTCCATGTAACATTACCTGGATTATCCCCTATTCTATTTTATGGAATTACAATAGCAGTTATTAGAGGATTCCAAGCATTTGATTACATTTATGTAATGACTGGTGGACAACAAGGTGGTGGTCCAGCTGGATCTACAAACCTAATTGCATTTGATATTTATGTAAATTCATTTACATATTTTAGATTTGGATATGCCTCTGCTGAATCGGTTATATTAATGATTATTATTTTATTTGTTACATATCTTCAAAGTAAAGGACAAGAGAGGTGGGTTAATTATGATATCGTATAAGAATAAGAAGAATATTAAAGAGATTGCTAAATACATTGTGTTAGTGTTTTTTGCAATAGTTGTTTTAATACCACTGTTAATTACAGTATCCTCTTCATTAAAAAATGAGAGTGCTTTATTTGATTTTCCCTTTAGATTTATTCCAAAAGAACCAACTACTAACAACTTTATACAGTTATTAGATAAATTCCCACTATATACTTATAATAGTGTGAAATTAACACTAACTATTGTACTTGTACAATTAATTACTGCATCAACTGGTGCTTATGTATTTTCAAAGATCGAATGGAAAGGCCGTGATATAGTATTTGGCATGTATCTAGCATCTATGATGATACCATCCCAGGCTGTTATGATTCCACAGTTTTTAATTATCCGTAAAATTGGATTGTATGATACACATGCAGCCCTTGTATTACTCGGTGCATTTACAGCTTTTGGAACATTCTTAGTTAGACAATTTATGTTATCAATTCCTAAAACCTATAACGAGGCAGCAAGAATTGATGGTGCTAAAGAGTGGACAATATTCTTATCACTAATACTTCCTATGAGTAAATCAGTATTAGTTACACAAGTAATATTTAGTTTCAGATTCTTCTGGAATGATTTCTTCACACCTTTAATTTATTTAACATCAGATGAATTAAAAACACTTCCTCTAGGTATGACTGATTTTGTCAGAGAACAGTATGTATATTGGGGACCACAATTAGCTGCAGCATTAATTTCTATTATTCCTGTGTTAATTGTATTCCTATTTGGACAGAGATATTTCATCCAAGGTGTAGCTTCATCTGGATTAAAAGGATAAAAAAATATGAAAAACAAAAGTGATAATTTTGATATAGCTATTCATGATACTAGCTATAAAGCTAAGTTTGAAAAAAAATTAGCAAACAATTCTACTCTCATTCAAATTAATGGAAGAGAAATGGAATCATTAAATGGTAAATACAACTTTAGTGTAGATCCATATGAAACTTGTTTACGCTCTCACTGGTACAAAGAAATCAAAGAAAACATTGAAAATAAAATGGAAGTACCACTAGATTATAATTTTGAACTCTATCCAACTCATGATGTTCCAAGTTGTTGGAATATGATGGATGATAAACTATTTTATTATAGTGATATGGGTTTGTATTATAGAACTTTTAAATACAAAAATAGAGAAGAAGACAAGGTATTTCTTCATCTAGAAGGTGCCTTCTACCGCTGTTATGTATTTTTAAATAACCAATATATTGCATTACATGATGGTGGATCTACTCCATTCTCAATCGATGTAACTGATTTTATTAAAGAAGGTGAAAATAAACTTCTATTTGCTATCGATAGTTCTAGAGAAAGCTATAGAGTTCCAATGGATAATACTGATTGGTTTAACTATGGTGGTCTATATCGTGATGTAGCCCTACTTAGATTACCAAAACTATTTATTAAAGACTATTGTGTTCAATTAGTTCCTGATAGCAAATTTAATAAAATTAAAGCAGAAATTACTTTGAATGAAAAGGTAAATAGCGTTGCAACTTTAACAATTGATGAACTAGGTATTAATAAAGAAATAAGTATTGTTGATGGCTATGGTGAGTTAATAATTGAATCTACACCTGAATTATGGGATGTAGAGAATCCAAAACTATATGAAACAAGTATTACTATCGAATGCGATATGGTTAGTGATAAAATTGGATTTAGAGAAATCAGAGTTGAAGGTATTAATGTTATATTAAACGGGAAATCTATTTATCTAAAGGGTGTTTCTATTCATGAGGATCATTTCAAATTAGGTAAAACTACTAATGATGAGACTATTAGAGATTCAATTAGATTATTAAAAGAAATGAATGGTAATTTCTTTAGATTAGCACACTACCCTCATACTCGTAGATTTGCACAAATTGCTGATGAAATGGGTTTATTACTTTGGGAAGAAATTCCAGTATATTGGGCAATTGATTTTAAGAATCCAATTACAATCAAAGATGCTCAAAATCAAATGAGAGAATTAATTCTTAGAGATAGAAATAGAGCTAGTGTTATTATATGGTCTGTTGGTAATGAAAATCCTGATACTGATGATAGATTAACATTCATGAGTGGCCTTGCTAAATTATCAAAAGAATTAGATCCAACTCGTCTTGTAAGTGCAGCATGTCTTGTAAATAGAGCAAAGCTAAAACTAGAAGATAGATTAATGGATTATTTAGATATCATTGGTAATAATGAATACTATGGTTGGTATGAACCAAACTTTAATGATTTATTAACTATATTAAATAATACAGAGTTAAATAAACCTGTAATTATTACTGAGTTTGGTGCAGGTGCTAAAGCTGGTAACCACAGTACAAAAGATAGTTTATGGAGTGAAGAGTTCCAAGCTGAATTATATAGAAAGCAATTTGAAACAATTTCAAAATCAAAGTTTATTAAAGGTACAACACCTTGGATATTCATTGATTTCAGAGCTGTTAGACGACAAAACATCCATCAGGAAGGCTTTAATAGAAAAGGTTTAATTTCTGAAGATCGTAAAACAAAAAAAATGGCATATTATGTAACTCAGAAACATTATTCAACAATAAAATAAATATGGATATACGGGAAATAATTATTTCCCGTATTACTTTATAAAACAAAAGAGAGAAATATGATTTTATATGATTTACCTATTACTCATAACACCATTGAGAGTAGAGATGATGTGGCTCAGAGCCTAATCGATATATTAAATCCTTGTGAGGACGCTCTTGTTGCATCAAATACAGGTTTATTTGTAGGCAATACCATGGCTCACTATGGACCTAGAGGAACTCTTCTTGAGGGTTGGAGCCGTCTACTTTGGGGACTTGTTCCTCTAAGAGCTGGTGGTTATAACTGGAGTGGACAAGATAAACACTTTGAAGGTCTAATTAATGGAACGAATAGAGAACATGAGTTTTATTGGGGCGATGTTCACTATTCAGATCAAAGAATAGTTGAAATGGCCGCTATTGCCCTATCTCTTATATTAACTCCTCAGTATTACTGGGATCCCCTTAGTGATAAACAAAAGGACAATCTTTGTGATTGGTTAAATCAAGTTAATGAGAATGAATTTTCACATAATAACTGGCTCTATTTTAGAATACTTGTTAATTTAGCTTTTGAAAAACTTGGGCGGAAAGAATTTCATGAATCTTTAATGGAATCAGATATAAGTGAAATTGAGGATATGTATGAAGCCGATGGATGGTATCATGATGAAGTTCCATTTGATAATTATAATCCTTGGGCAATGCAATATTATTCATTAATTTATTACAAACTTAGATATAAAAAAGATCCTCAGAGATGTGAAAGATTTAAAGAGAGAGTTCATCTATTTGCTAATCAATATGTTCATTATATAAATAATGAGGGAGCAAATGTTCCCTATGGTAGATCCCTTACCTATAGATTTGGAGCCATCAGTTTCTTTAGTGCCTGTGCTTTTGCAGATTTAGAAGTACTTCCTTATGGAGTAATGAAATCAATTGTATTAAAGAATCTAAGATGGTGGTTTAAGCAACCAATTTTTGATAGAGATGGTTTTTTAACAATTGGATATGTTAATCCATCATTAATTATTGGTGAACAATATAATGCACCAGGATCTCCATATTGGGGATTGAAGATTTATTTAGTATTAGCGCTAAAAGAGGATCACCCATTTTGGATGGCAAAAGAGGAAGATTTACCTACATTAGAGCAAACTAAATTATTAAAAGTTCCATCCATTATTATGCAAAGAACAAGCGATGATGATGTAGTTATGCTAAATGGCGGACAATATCCTCCATATCACATGATGCATAATGCTGAAAAATATGCAAAATTCTGCTACAGCGTACACTATGGTTTTTCAGCCTCCTCCTCATATTATGATTTTGAGAAATGTGGTTGTGATAGTATGTTATATTTTAGTGATGATGGTGATTATTTTAGACCTAGACGTGAACTAGAAGTTATTAAAAAGTGTGAACAATATTTATTAACACGATGGAACCCTTATAAGGATGTTGAGGTATTAACTTATTTAGTTCCTTATAAAGATTATCATGTTAGAGTTCATAGAATTAATACAAGGAGAGATGTATTAACTTATGAAGGAGGCTTTGCAATATCTCTTTATAAAGATATTGATATTGAAGTAAAACCTAATGAAATTAATAGAGCAAAAGGTTCTATTTCAGTTGAATTACCTTGGGATGTTAGTATGATTGAAGATATAAATGGTGATAGAGTTGCAACTAGTGTAATTCCAACTCCTAACTTAAATTATATAGCAACAGATACTATTGTTCCAGTTTTAGAAGGTAGTATAAAAGCTAATTCAAAACTAAGTTATGTATCTCTTGTAGGAGCTGCTAGAAATACAAAAGATTATTATAAAAATGCCCCAAAAGTACTTTGGAATGAAAAAAACTCAATATTATGTATTGATGATACAAAATTAATACTAAAATAATAAAACTATGAGATTTAACTAGGATTTATTGTCTTAGTTAAATCTCTACAATTTAAATATTAAAACGAGGCTCTATAATCAAGTAATTCAAAGAATTCTTTTCTATGCATTTTTATTCCTGAATCAAATAATCTATCCTCTCTCTCATCAAAAAGTCTAAGTAGTGTATTTTTCTTCTCATCAAGAGTTGCGTAATGTAATAATCGGTGGCAATTTGGACATAAAACAACTAAATTAGCATAGACATCAAGACTTTTTCTAACACTATTTTGTTTATTTAACGGTATTAAATGATGAGCTTCCATATAAGGTTTTGCAGAATATGAGGCAATAAATGTTTTGTGCTCTCTATCTATTTCACACATATAACCTTCAGCTCTCATAACTTGATTTACAATAATTCTATCTCTCTTTGCTCCAATCCTCTCATTTATTATTACACTTGGCTTTATATCTATAGGAGTATCAATCAAAGATAATAGTTCATTACTCTCTATATAATCTCCACTAGCAAATTCTAAATATCTATTTAATCCAGCACTATACATCCTATGACCATCTGAATTTAATTTGATAAATTGTTCATTATTTAACAATAGTGTCTTTATGTCTTTAAGTCTTTTTAATGAATCAATTTCATATAAGTGATCTACATCATATATGCCAAGATTACTTAATTCTTTTGATATTTTATTAATAGAATCACAATAATGCTTTGCAGATGAATCACTAAGTTTTCTAACCTGTTTGCAATATTTAATAAAATTCTCTTCAACTATCATAATAATTACTTCCTATTCTATTCAGTTAGTATAGCAGCATTATAATAATATTCAAGAATAATAATTTTTAGCAAATTTATCTTGACATATTCCTATAAGATTACTATAGTTTATACATACCCCATAGGGGTATATTTTGGAGGATTTCCATGATTAAAGAAGAATACATTATTGAAGGCATGAGTTGTGCTGCATGTAGTGCAACAGTTGAGAAGGTAACAAGAAAACTTGATGGCGTTGAAGAGAGTAGCGTTAACCTAACAACTAATAAAATGACAATAACATATGATGATACTAAAGTTGATAAAGATAGTATTGAAGATAAAGTTATAAAAGCTGGATACGGCATAAAGAGAATAGATTCCATTACTGGAAGTATTGAAAATAAAAAAGAAGAAATTGATGAAGAGGAAAAGAGTGAATTAAAAGTTAAGACAAACTTAAAAATCTCTGTCATTTTATCAATAGTCCTTATGTATGTGTCCATGGGCCATATGATAAATCTTCCACTCTTTGATATTTTTTCTAAGATGAGCCACCCTTTTAACTGGGCTCTATTACAACTTTTAATTGCTATCCCAATTATATATATAGGAAGGAAATATGTTATAAATGGTTTTAAATCATTATTTCATTTAAATCCTAATATGGATAGTTTAGTAGCTATAAGTGTTGCAACATCATTTATATACAGTGTTAGTCAAAGTTTTCTAATTCAAGATTATCCACTTGTTACTAATACACTATATTTTGATGCTGCTGCCATGGTATTAACATTTATATCAATTGGTAAATATCTAGAGCGAAATAGTAAAAGAAAGACAAAGTCTGCTATTAAAGAACTATTAAATTTAACACCACCAACTGCACTCTTAGTCAGTGACATTGATAAAAGTGAATTCAATGAACTTCCATTATCACAGATTAAAGTTGATGATGTATTACTTGTTAAAGAGGGCTCTACTATACCAACTGATGGTATTATAATAAAAGGTAGTAGCAGTATTGATGAGAGTTTAATAACAGGTGAATCAATTCCTATCGAAAAAACTATCAATGATAATGTTATAGGTGGAAGTATTAATAATAATGGCTCCATTTACATGAGAGTTACTAAAGTTGGTTCAGATACTGCCCTATCTAAGATAATTAAATTTGTTGAAGATGCACAAGGAAAAAAAGCTCCAATATCAAAAATTGCTGATAAAGTTGCAGGAGTTTTTGTTCCAATAGTTATTGCAATTGCAATAATCTCATCAATTATTTGGGCTCTTAGTGGTCAACCTTTAAGCTTTGTTTTAAATATATTTACCTCTGTATTAGTTATAGCATGCCCTTGTGCACTAGGACTTGCAACTCCAACTGCAATTATGGTTGGAACAGGCTTAGGTGCTAAAAATGGTATCCTTATTAGAACAGGTGAAGCTCTTGAACTAATTCACAGGGCAAATGTAGTTATATTTGATAAAACAGGAACAATAACAGAGGGAAAACCAAAAGTTACTCATATTGAAATCTTAGATAAATCAAAATCTATGAGTGAATTATTAAAAATAGCTGGATCTGTTGAAAGAGAATCGGCTCATCCACTTAGTAAAGCAATTGTTGAAAAAATGAATGATGAAAATATTTTAGGCGATTTAATTATAAAGAAATCTAAAAATCTATCTGGTAAGGGTGTTATAGCATTCTTAGAAGATAATACTATGATTGCAATTGGTAATGAAAAATTAATGGCCCTATATGATATTGATGTAAGCCCTTATAAAGAAAAAATTAAAGAGTCCTCTATAAAGGGTAATACTAGTATGTATTTTAGTATTGAAGAGGAAGTAGTTGCTATAATATCAGTTTCTGATACTATCAAAGATGATAGTAAAACAGCTATTTCAAAGTTAAAGAAAAGTGGCTTTGACGTAATAATGCTAACTGGCGATAATGAATATGTTGCAAAAAACATTGCAGATCAAGTTGGAATTGATATTATAGAGGCAAATGTACTCCCAACTGAAAAAGCTATGGTTGTTGAAAAATATCAAAAATTAGGTAAAACAGTAATGATGGTTGGCGATGGCATCAATGATGCACCATCTCTAGCTCAAGCAGATATTGGTTTTGCAATTGGAAATGGTTCTGATATTGCTATAAAAGGTGCTGATGTTGTATTAATGAGATCTAAATTAAGCGATGTTTATAGAACCTATAGATTAAGTTCATTAACCATTAAAAATATAAAGCAGAATTTATTCTGGGCATTCTTCTATAATTCTATTGGAATACCTATTGCAGCAGGTCTTATATTTGCCCTAGGTGGATTCTTATTAAATCCTATGATGGGAAGTTTTGCAATGTCACTTAGTTCTGTATTTGTAGTAACTAATGCACTTAGATTAAGATTTAAAAATCTAGATTAGGAGAAAATCATGAAATGTTGTAATGATATGGAACAGAATATTAGTTCTAATAAAACTAAGAAACGAGATGCTCCTGAAATGAAATCTTTATTAAATAGATTGAATAGAATTGAGGGACAGGTTAGAGGAGTAAAGAAAATGGTAGAAAATGATGTTTATTGTACTGACATACTAACTCAAGTTTCTGCAATTCAAAGTGCTCTAAATGCATTTAACAAAGAATTACTTACCAATCATATTAAAACTTGTGTTGTAAATGATATTAAAAATGGTAAAGAAGATGAGATAATTGATGAGTTAATGATAACTCTTAAAAAAATAATGAAATAAGGATGATAAAATGGTCAAATTAAAAGTTAAAGATATGATGTGTGAACATTGTGTGAATAAGATTGCAACTGCACTTGAGGCTGCAAATATTAAAAATGAAATCAATTTAGATGATAAAACAGTAAGTGTTGATGTTGATAAATTACAACTACTTGAAGTTTTAGAAACTCTTGAAGAACTTGGTTATAGTGCTGAAAGAATATAATCTAATACATTAATTATCATAGAGGTTAAGTTATCTAAATACTTAGCCTCTATTAATTTAATCGATAGTTAATATAAAAATGAGATGGATGATAAGTCCATCTCATAGATTTACAAATTATTTTAGAGTGCACTCGCATACCTTTTTTCTAATTGGTAAAATAAATGGTGGAGCTACTGAAAACTCACTAATTCCCATTTGAATAAATCTCTCAGTAAGAGTAATATCGGCACCTAGTTCTCCACAAATTCCAACCCAGATATTCTCCTTTTTAGCATTTCTACATACTAATTCAATAGAGCGAAGTACTGACTCATGATGAGTATCACAGATACTATCAAGCTTAGAATTTTGGCGATCTATTGCAAGTAAATATTGAGTTAAATCATTAGTTCCAATACTGAAGAAATCAACTTCTTTTGCAAGAAGATCACTAATTAATACTGCAGCCGGAGTTTCAATCATAATACCCTGTTGTGGTATTTTATAATCAATTCCTTTAGCTTTTAAATCTTCAATTACTTCAGAAACTATAGCTTTTATGGCTTTAACTTCTTTCACTGAAATAATCATTGGATACATAATTGATAAATTTCCAAAAACAGAGGCTCTAATCAAAGCACGTAGTTGAGTTTTAAATAATTCAGGTCTATCTAGACAAATTCTGATAGCTCTATAGCCCATTGCAGGATTTTCTTCATGTTCTAAATTAAAATAATCAACCTTTTTATCAGCTCCAATATCAAGAGTTCTAACTATTACAGGCTTATCTTTCATTTTTAATAAAACTGTTTTATAGGCTTCAAATTGCTCCTCCTCAGTTGGACTAGTAGTTCTACCTAGATACAAAAACTCTGATCTAAATAAACCAATACCTTCTCCATCATTTAATAAAACACTATCAGCATCATCAACACTTCCAATATTTCCATAAATATTGATTTTCTTCCCATCTAAAGTTATTGATTCTTTTCCCTTATATTGACTCTCAATTTTCTTTTTAGCATTTTGTAATTCAAGTTTTTTATTAGCTTCAGCAATTATTGAAGATTCAGGTTCAATATAAAATTTATTATTTTCTGAATCAACAATTGCATTTTTCCCCTCTAACTCATTCATATGCTCAAAATTTGTTGATACCAAAGCTGGAATACTCATCATACGTGCTAAAATAGCAGTATGTGAATTTAGACTTCCCTTTTTCATAACAAAGGCTAATACCTTTGTTTTGTCAAATTCCATTGTAATACTTGGAGTTAAATCATTTGCAACAATAATTGATGGCTCTTTTAAAATAAAGGTGCTTTCACTTTTACAAAGAAGTATGTTTGCAAGTCTATTTGATATATCGAGTACATCAGTACTTCTTGCATTCATATACTCATCATCCATTTCACTGAACATTTGAGCAAATTCTAATCCAGCCTGAGAAACAGCATACTCTGCATTCCATTTTTTATTTTTTATTGCAGTGTGAATATTATCAATATAATCTTCATCCTCAACCATCATTTGATGTATATTGAAGATTTCAGCATCATCTTCTCCAACTTCATTAACTGCTTTTTCATAAAGAATTTGAAGTTGATCTTGTGTTTTTTTTACTGCTTCATCAAGTCTTTCAAGTTCTTCTGAAACATTTTCAATATATTGAAGGCAAATGCCATCTTCTAGATCCTCAATAACATGAATCGGCCCTATGGCAATACCATTGTATGCCGACTTGCCTTCATATGTAATCATAAAACACTCTCCTTATTACAAAGTTTCTTCAATTATTTTTGATATAGCTTGGTAAGAAGCCTCTTCATCTTTTCCATTAAAAGTTAATGTAATTGAATCATTGCATTTAACACCAAGTTTCATTACTGCCATAATTTTAGTTGCTTTAACTTCTTTGTCTTTAAAAATAATATTAACATCGCACTCATATTTCTTTGCATTACTTGCTATTAAACCAGCAGGACGTGCGTGTATACCAATCTCATCTTTAATTACGTATGTAAATGTTTTCATATCTTTCTCCTATATATTATAAACTACTTTTTTGTATTTTATATTTATTTCTAATATTTTAACTTTTCAGATTTATTAGCTGAAAAAATTACTTTTAGTTAACTATTTTTATTTTATTAAAAGAACATCCGTATTATTATCAACTTCTACATTTTGGAGAACTTTTACTTCATCAAAATCATCTGTATTTGTAATAATTAATGGGGAGTAAATTGAATATCCTGCAGATTTTATTGCATTGATATCAAATTCCATAAGAATATCCCCTCTTTTGACTTTTTGCCCTTCTTTAACTAATACATTAAAAGGTTCACCTTTTAAATGAATGGTATCAAGACCAATGTGAAGTAGTATTTCAGCTCCATTATCACTCAACATATTAATTGCATGTTTTGTATCAGTAATTGAGTCAATTACACAATCACAAGGTGCATAAGCTATTCCTTCACTTGGAATAAAAGCTAAGCCATCGCCTAACATATGTTCAGAAAATACACCATCATTGATTTCTTCAATCGCTATTGTAGATCCTTTAATAGGTGATGTTAAAATCAACTCTTTGACTGACTCTTTTTTACTATCAACTCTAGATTCGTCTTTGATACTCTCTTTTAATACAGTAGGAACAATAATTGCACCACTTTTAACAGCCTCAATATAGTCTTCTAAGTTTGATTTTATAACTGTAACTTTAGGTCCATAAATAATTTGAACACCAGAGCCTCTATGAATAACACCCGAGGCACCTGTACTTTTTAAAATTCCATCATCAACCTTTGAGGTTTCAAATACTGTAATTCGAAGTCTTGTTGCACAACAATCTAAATCTGAAATATTTTCAATTGTACCAAGACCCATAACAATGGCCTCAGATAGAGCATCAACAACTTGATTTACTGATGAATTATTATCTCCACTCTTTTTTTGATTATAATCGGAGCGAGTATATAACTTAACTTCTTCCTCATCTCCTCTACCAGGAGTTTTTAGATCAAACTTTTTAATAATAAAGCTAAAGAGAAAATAATATACTACTGCATAGATAAGACCAATTATTATAATCCAAACCCAGTTCGTTTTAGCATTTCCTTGTAAAATACCAAAGAGGAATAAATCTATTAAACCACCTGAGAAAGTCATTCCAACTGCAACTTTAAAAATATGCATAAGCATATATGAAAGGCCGGCTAATACACAATGAATCATATATAAACCAGGAGCTACAAAAAGAAAAGTAAATTCTAATGGTTCTGTTATTCCTGTTAGCATTGAAGTAATTGCAGCAGAAATTAATAGACCCTCAACTTTTTTTCTGTTTTCTACCTTTGCACAACGATACATAGCAGCAGCTGCAGCAGGTAGTCCAAAAATCATCAGAGGAAATTTACCGGACATAAATCTAGTTGCACTAACACTAAAGTGTGCAATATCTGGTTGAGCAAGTTCAGCAAAGAAAATATTCTGAGCACCCTCTATTAATGAACCACCAATCATTTGGGTTCCACCCATAGCTGTTTGCCAGAAAGGTAAATAAAATACATGATGAAGTCCAAAAGGAATTAAGGCTCTCTCCATAACTCCATATATCCAAGTGCCGACATAGCCCGATTTCATTACAAGTCCACCGATTGCATAAATTCCCATTTGAATAAAAGGCCAGATGAAATACATAAGAATACCAACAAGTAGATAAACTATTGCGGAAACAATTGGAACAAATCGAGTACCACCAAAAAAGGATAGTACGGCAGGAAGTTCAATTTTATAATATTTATTATGTAATGCAGCAACTCCCATTCCGACAATAATACCACCAAAAACACCCATTTGAAGTGAATTTATGCCAAGAACAACTGTAGTAGCACCATCTAAATCTGGTGCACCAAATACACTTATCATTGCACTAATGGTTGCATGCATTATAAAGAATGCAACAGCTCCGGCCAAAGCAGATACTGCTTTTTCCTTTTTAGCCATACCAATTGCAACACCCATTGCAAATAATATTGGCAAGTTTTCAAAGATAATTGATCCTGCTTGACTTATTACTGTTAAAATAGCAAATGCAATTGTCCCAGGTCCCATCACACCCATTAGATTATATGTTTCCAATGTTGTAATATTAGTTAGAGAAGCCCCTATTCCTAAAAATAATCCTGCAACTGGTAAGAGTGCAATTGGTAGCATGAATGATCTACCAATACGTTGCAAAACTCCAAAAATTTCATCCTTCATTAAATGATTCTCCCATATTTCTTTATATAATATTTTTATTTGAGCGCATAAACCTTACTCCTTCAATAAATATCTGGAGCTACTTAGTAATTTATTTTGTCTTGTTAACTATTTATCTTATGTATTTGTATAGCAAGCATTAATAATTCTTCATCATCAATTGGCTTTTTATATATCTTTTCAAGTCTTTCTCTAATCTCTAAAACACATTTACTTTCAAATGGATATTTTGTTTTTAGGAAAATCTCAAAATCTTCTTGTTTTATAGAATTAAGTTTATTAGTAAATATTCCTCTAGCTAAATATTTAACATGAGTTATTAATCGACTTGTATTAAATGAATCTTGATCAAATTTATTTGGATAAAAATTTTCAATAGTATTCATAATCTCATTAATTATCTTAGTCATTTGAACTGTTTTAGACATGTTAATTGATAATTCTGCATTAACAATGTGTAGAGCTATAAAACCAGCCTCATCTATTGGTAGGCTAACTTTGAAATGATTATTAATTTTATCAACCATTTCTAGGCCTAATTTAAATTCCTTTGGATAAAAGATTTTTATTTCATTTAAAATAGCATTGTTATAAAGTTGGTCTGTTTTGAATCTTTCAATTGCAAAACTAATATGGTCTGTTAATGAAATATAAATATTTGCTCTTAATTTGTTTTCAAAATATGGCTGAATATCATCAATCAAAGTAGCTACATAGGAAACAACTTCATGGGGTATACTGCTTATTAGTTCTGTTAATTTTTTAATTTCAACGTCATTTTCCATTCTATAGATACGTTCAATATTAGAGTCTTTAACAATAAAACCTTTTCTTTGATTAAAGCCTATACCTAAACCTTGTAAAACAGCAATTTCACCTTTTTCATTAGTAGCACTTACAAAATTATTTCCAATTATTTTTAATATCCTGTACATATCTAATTCCTTTTTTACCAAAAAAAAAGGACCAACTACTTCTGATGAACAAATTTTTCTTCAAAGAGAAAAAATCTGTTATCTAGTACTTAGTCCTGCCCGTTTTATTGGTCACAGCCATATATTTATATTTAAATGCTTAGTTAGGTTATCATAAAGAAATAATTTGTCAATAAAAAAAGAACTTTTTTTTAAAAAAGAAATTTTTCCTATATTTTTAGCAATTTTTACTATACAAAAATTAATATATAAGTGTATTCCCGAGTTTGGCACCCCTTGTGTCTTTATAATTTTTCTTATTCCTTGTGGGGTAAGGATTTTTTTTGCTATAAAATATTTATTTTTAACATTTTATTGTATGGAGTTGTATAGAGTTGACGTAATTTGTTATATGAGTTATATTTAATTTAGGAGATATTATGTTTGCTACTACTTTACCAAGAAACAAAGACGGGAAAAAAAAGATTGTTTATGTTATTTCTAAGAGGATTCCAGTTGGATTTAAATTAAATGAAAAAGGTCGTCGTGTTAAAACTTATAAGAATAAACAAGAGATTGTTGAGGAAATTGGTTTTATTGAAGATTTTTTAGATCAATATGATGATCCTCTTGCACATTTTAAGGCTGAGGCTAAAAGAATTACTCAAGAAAATAAGATAAAAAAACAAAGCTATCTTCTAGGTTGTAATTATGATCTCTCTGAAGAATATGATGATAGTGAATCTAATGCTTTTGATGCTAATGGTTTTCAGAATGACTTATTCAACTATGGATATGCTGCAATTTCTGCTATATATCATCAATTAGAGATTCATTACTTCATAAACAATAGAAGAAGATATACTAAAGCTAGATATAATCACAATATGATTTTCCTAATGTTAATTGTGGATAGGATTATTAATCAATCTTCTAAAAAAGGTGCTTGGGAGAGAAGAAATTTCTACTTTGAAAAGTTTAATTTTTCTATGGATGATATGTATCGTTCACAAGATTTCTTTGCTGAAAATAAAGTTAAGCTATTAAATAATGTAAATAAAAGAGTCACAGATCTTTATGATAGACACACTGATTTACTTTATTATGATGTTACTAATTATTATTTTGAAATAGATGATGAAGATGAATTAAGAAAGAAAGGTGTATCTAAAGAACATCGACCAAACCCTATTATACAAATGGGTTTGTTCATGGATACAAAAGGCTTACCTGTCAATTATGAATTATTCAAAGGAAACACTAATGATAATAGAACATTGATTCCTGGAATGGAAACTTTGGGCTTTGATTTAGATATAAACAATTTGATTTATGTTGCAGACAAAGGAATGATGTCTGGTAACAATATAAGACAGATAAGAACAAATAAATCAGGCTATGTAATTAGTTACTCCATAAGAAAAGCTTCAAAAGAATTTAAGGATTATGTATTAAATCAAGATGATTATGAAATATGGAAAAAAGATGGTGAAGAACTTGAAGATGGAGAATATGATTTCAAATGTAAATCAAGAATAACCACTAGACGTATTAATTTTGATATAGTTGTTAAGAAAAAAGTAGAAGAAAATGGAAAGATGATAATGAAGGAGTTTATTCAAAGAGGTAAAGGTCATTCTGAAATAAATGAAAGACAGATAATCTTCTATAGCAAGAAATATGCTAAGAAAGCAAAAAAAGATAGAGCTAAATCTATTGAAAAGGCTAAAAATATTGCAGCTGGCAAATATGGTCAGAAAATATTAACAGCAGGTGCTATGAAATTTGTTAAGAGAGAATGCTATAACACAAAAACAGGTGAGATCAATAGTGAACAATGGAATGATTTAACTTCATTTGATGAGGATCTCTTAAAAGAAGAAGAAAAGCTTGATGGCTATTATGCAATAATGACTAATGTAATTGGACTTGATGTAGGAGATAAACCTTTTAATGCAAAACATCGCTGGACTCATGATGAGTTCTATCAATTAAACAGAGAGGTCTCAGATTCCGATATAATTCAAATGTATAAAGGACTTTGGAAAATTGAAGAAAGTTTCAGAATAACAAAAAGTGATTTAGATGCAAGACCTGTATTTGTTAGAAAAGATACCAGAATTGAAGCTCATTTCTTAATCTGTTTCTTATCATTGTTGATATTAAGAATATTGGAACATCGTTTAGAAAATAAATATAGTGCGAGTCAAATAAAAGAAAGTATATCAAATGCTCTTTGTACTCATATAAATGAAAATAATTATAAAACTGTGAGATATTCCAAATTACTAGGTGAAATTGGTGATAGCCTTGGAATCAATTTAAGAAAGAAAATTTATTCCCAATCAGATTTAAAAGAATTGATGGGTCAGGCTAAGAAATTAGGATACTAAGAAAAAAATGAACTACTCCACACAAGTAATAGTAAAAAAATGTTAATTTAATTATAACTCCCATAAGCAATTATAGGGAGTTTTATTTCATCTGAACTGCAAAACTCGGGATATATTTATATTTAAATGCTTAGTTAGGTTATCATAAAGAAATAATTTGTCAATAAAAAAAGAACTTTTTTTTAAAAAAGAAATTTTTCCTATATTTTTAGCAATTTTTACTATACAAAAATTAATATATAAGTGTATTAACTAAACATTCAATAAGCAAAACTGATTAATTTTATAAAATTCTTTTTAAATAAAAGATAATATAATTAATTACAAGTTTTGCTTATTTTTAACTTTATTTTATCTTACAAGTAGTGATGCATCACCAGATAATATCCATTTCTTACGTCTCATGTATTCACTTATTACAATAGAAAGTACTGCTGGTAAAATAAAATGAAGTAGAATGAGAGGAATTATTGCAGAGTTGCCCATTGTTGCTAATGTATTAAATTGTCCAACAAGTCCACTACTTCCCATACCCGCTCCGGCCGCATTATTTTCCATCTTAAAGATTACAGTTGATAGAGGTCCAATTATTGCTGCACTAAGTGTTGGAGGGATCCAAATCTTCCAATTTCGTATTATATTTGGGATTTGAAGCATACTAGTTCCAAATCCTTGACTAATAATACCAGAAATACCATTTTCTCTGTATGATGAAAAAGCAAAACCTACCATTTGTGAGCAACATCCAACCGTTGCAGCACCTGCTGCTAATCCTGATAGATTAAGAGAGATACATATTGCCGCAGATGATATAGGAAGTGTTAATAGAATTCCAACTACAACCGAGATAAATATTCCCATGAAAAATGGATAAAGTGTTGTTAAATGATTTATAAACATTCCTAGATACTTCATCATTGAGGCTATTGGTGGAGAGAGGAATGTTCCAACAATTCCACCTACAAGAATTGTAACAAATGGAACTACTATAATATCTACTTTTGTTTTTCCAGCAACTAATTTAGAAGCCTCAGAAGCTGCAAGTGATGCACAAAGTGCCCCAACAGGTTCTCCTATAGCTACATTTATAAGATTTCCACTCGGATCTAATATAAATGTTGAAGCGCCAATAGCTCCTGCGACAGAAGAACAAAATATTCCAAGAGGACTTGCTTTTAGACTTAGTGCAACACCAACACCAATTGCCGGTCCTGTTAAATATTGAGCAACTTTACCAAATTGTATTAAGAGTGTAATTGAAAAATATGTACCGATTTGTTTAATAATTAGACCAATTATTAAAGACGCAAATAAACCCTGTGCCATGCCATTGAGGACTTTGACAAAATAGTCACCGACCCCATTATTTTGGCAGGCTTTTCCTTTTTTATTCATAGGAAACTCCTCAAAATTATAATGTATTTTATTGGTTCGGATGACTGAACATAATATTCGATTATTACGAATATTAAGGCCTCCATGACTTAAGAAAGACTACAAAATAATTTAGATTAATGCAAGTTATAACAAAAAATAAAAAATATCTTTTATAACTCATTATGTACTACGAATTTAGGAATTAAATTATTTGTTATTTTACCTAAAAAAAACAACTCCACAGTATTTAATTTTACTATGGAGGACTTAGATATAAATAATATTCTCTATTTCTTATTTTGTTTTGATACTAAATCAATTGTTATTGCTCTAATAAAACAAAGCCTTTTACAATTTTTTGTATATCTGTTGACATTCCACAAAGTGACATACCATTATTTAATATTCCCATAATTAATGCACCAACAACTCTCCTATTATTGTAGCAGAGCAACCTACAACTGCAGCAAATACTAAACAATCGGCTTATTTTACAATCATGTTTAAAACCTGTAATACCAGAGCTTGTACCTCCTTCCTCAACATATTACATTTCAACCTTATAATCCAAAGCCTTAAGTTGCTTTTTCATAATTTACACCATCATTAATACCTCTTTCAGAAATATGAGGAGGCGTACTAGCACCTACTATTTTCTGTTTAGTAGAAGATAAGTCACTTTGTCAATTTGCGAATACCAAAGTATTTATCATTTTGAGTGCTATTTTTAACACAATTAAAGTGTTTTCATACTTGCATCTCCTTTTTGATATTGAAATAAAATATACTATAAACTTATATAGTGTGTTCGTTAACACAAACAATATTCCAATACAAAATACCCTAAGTCAAGAAAAAAGATTAAATAATTACTTAAATTTGCATTTTACGAAGTTAAAAACGCATATTACAAATTACAGATGCAAGTTTTTTCTTAACAAATTTGAAGTGTTTTCAAGATTATTAACAGATTTTATATAAAATGTGTATTAGTTTACAAAATCAACAGAAGAAAGAAAAATTACTTAAAATATTTGAATTATTATAAATTAATAATCAGTTTAATTGTATAAATAATTATACTATAAGTAATTAAATATTAAATATATTGATTTAATTTTTTTATTGCAAAATAAATAACTTCATGTAATACTATGAGTGTTCGTTAACACAAATATTATTTAAGGAATTTATATGAAACACATAAATGATTATCACTTCTGGTTCTTAACAGGATCACAATTTTTGTACGGTGAGGATACACTTAAGAGTGTAGCCCTTGATTCTAAAGCTATTGTTGATGGATTAAATCAAAGTGGAGCACTGCCTTGTAAATTAATTCAAAAAGAAACATTAGTAACATCTACTCTCATTGAAAAAACAATAATGGAAGCTAATCTTGATCCATATTGTGCTGGAATTATATGTTGGATGCATACTTTTTCACCATCTAAAATGTGGATTAACGGTCTAAGAGCTTTAAATAAACCAATGCTACAAATCAACACACAATTTAATAGAAAAATTCCCTATGATACTATGGATATGGATTTTATGAATCTAAATCAAAGTGCCCATGGAGATAGAGAATTTGGATATATGAGTGCAAGAATGGATATTCCTAGATCAGTTATTGTTGGATATTGGGAAGACAATAGATTCAAAACAAAAATGAGCAAATGGATGAGAGCTGCAGCTACAAGTGTTGCAGGTAGAAGTATGAACATAGTTCGCTTTGGCGATAATATGAGAGATGTTGGTGTTACTTGTGGTGATAAGGTAGAAGCCTATATTAAACTCGGTTGGAATGTACCCTATTATGGCGTTGGTGATTTAGTTGATGTAATGAAACAAATTAGCAAACAACAAATTGATGATTTAATGGATGAATATGAAAGTAAATATGATATTATAAAAAAAGATGATACTGTAATTGACCACATTCGAGAACAGGCAAAAATGGAATTAGCAATAGAAAAATTCTTGATAGATAATGATGGAGAGGCCTTTACTACTAATTTCCAAGATTTGCATGGTCTAAAACAATTGCCAGGTCTTGCTGCACAACATTTGATGTCAAAAGGCTATGGCTTTGCCGGTGAAGGTGATTGGAAGACTGCAGCAATGGTTAGAACATTAAAACTAATGGGAGAAGGAATTGATAAAGGTGGATGTTCTTTCATGGAAGATTATACTTACAATTTAGAGGAAGGAAAGCTTTATAATCTTGGAGCACATATGCTTGAGGTTTGTCCAAGTATAGCAAAAGATCGACCAACAATTGAAGTTCATCCACTAGGTATTGGTGATAAAGAGGATCCAGCTAGATTGGTTTTTGATTCTAAAGAAGGCCCTGGTTTTACACTTTCCATCATAGATCTTGGAGGTAGATTAAGACTTGTTTATAATGATATTGAAATAATTGAGGCTGAACATAAATTTAAAAAATTACCAGTAGCAAGAGCTCTTTGGAAACCTCTTCCAGATTTCTATACATCAACAGAATGTTGGATTCTTAGCGGTGGTGGTCATCATAATGCAATGAGTAGCACCCTTGATAGAGAATATATCACATATTATTCTGAAATTAATAATATTGAATTATTATCAATCACAAAAGATACAACTGTAGAAAACTTTAGATTCACCGATAAATTAAATAGAATGGCTTGGAAATAAATTATATGATTA
The DNA here is from genome assembly GCA_963678765.2 of Sphaerochaetaceae bacterium. Classification (GTDB taxonomy): domain Bacteria; phylum Spirochaetota; class Spirochaetia; order Sphaerochaetales; family Sphaerochaetaceae; genus Pleomorphochaeta. Next base: position 44,031 of record CAXXVM010000005.1, read on the forward strand.
GTAATTATTTTGAGCTTAAACAAGAAGCTTTTTTAGCAAATTTAGAAATTCCAAAGAGAGGTTTAGCAATATATACTTGGGGTAATGTATCAGCATTTGATAAAAATAAAGGTGTATTTGCTATAAAACCATCTGGAGTTGAATATGATGAGTTAAGTGTTGATGATATTGTTGTAGTTGATTTAGAAGGTAAAATTGTTGAGGGAAGTAAAGTACCCTCATCAGATACTCAAACTCATCTTATCCTTTACAAAAACTTTCCAAATATTGGAGGAATCACACACACTCATTCCCCCTATGCAACAGCTTGGGCACAATCTTGTAAGTCTATTCCAATTCAAGGTACAACTCATGCAGACCATACTCCTTACCCTATTGCCTGTACACCTTATCTAGATAGAGAAAGTGTTGTTGATGATTATGAGAGAAATACTGGAATTTTAATTGTAGATACATTTAAAAACAAGTTAAAAGCTATGCCTTTATTAGGTGGAGAAAACTATCCATCAAATGAATTAGATCCACTTGAAAATCCTATGGTTTTAGTATCTGGACATGGTCCATTTTGTTGGGGAGAAAATGCTCATAAAAGTGTTTATAATGCATCTGTATTAGAAGAGATTGCAAAAATTGCATTCTTTATGGTTCCTCTTCAAGATAGTGTAAACACACTACCTTCTTACATAATTGATAAACATTATTATAGAAAACATGGTAAGAATTCTTATTATGGTCAAAATTAATTAAATATACTCTCTTTATAATCCTTTCTTTATTTTATAATCAAAGTTAAGTGTAAAGAGAGTTTATTTAAATTTTTGTAATATTAATATATACTTATATCATAATATTTTATTATTATTAGTAAAAGTGGCGAACAATACTTAAACAATTAGGATGATTTTATGAAGATATCAGAGATTGCAAAACTTGCAGGAGTTTCTATAGGAACTGTTGATAGAGTTTTACATAATAGAGGCAGAGTAGCTCCTCAAACAAAAGCAAAAATTGAACAAATTATAAAAGAATCTGGATATAAGACAAACATAATTGCTAGCAATCTTAAAACTGGAGCAACACTAAAGATTGGATTACTTATTCCTATGTTAAATTCAGAACAAGGGTATTGGAATAAATGTTATAGTGGAGTTCAAAAAGCAATTGATGAAATATCTGCTTTTAGTGTTGAGATTATAACGGAAGAATTTGATAGACAGGTTCGAGGTGATTTATTAAATAAAGGCTTAGTATTAAAAGAAAAAAATATTGATGTATTAGCACTAGCTCCAGTTGTTCAAAGTGAAGCATACCAATTGATAAGTCAATTAGATAATATTCAATATGCCTTTTTTGACTCTCCACTTAAAAATGCCTCCCCAATTACAGAAAATTTACAAGATCCTTATGCAGCCGGTAGATGTAGCGGAAGATTAATGGAGCTTTTTAAGCCTGGAAAAAATATTTTTATTTCTCTCCAAATGCATAACACTGCATATAATCAACAGCGACGAGCTCAAGGCTTTATTGACTATTTCAATGACAAAGAAGCAACTGTTTTAAATTATACATGGCAGGAGAGTTCTGATTTATTATTTTTCTCATTTGTAGATTCACTACTTTTGGAATATCCTAATATAGCTGGGATTTTTATGACTAATTCTGCGACAGGTCAATTAGCTAAATATGTTGCAAGTAAGAAAATGAAAAATCATCCATGTATAGTTGGATTTGATTTATTAGATGAAAATGTTGAACAATTAAAAGTTGGCAATATCGCAGCATTAATTTCACAACAACCTGAATTGCAAGGCTATAATACTATGCAAGAAATATTTAGGATTAAAATAATGAGATTAGAGAATACTGTACCATCTTCCTCAATTCCAATATCCATTATACTAAAAGAAAATATGCCCAAATAATAATATAGTAATTATATTTTTTAAAGTTTGAAGGCTATAAGCAAATATCTATGAAATTGAGGACATATTATTTACTGAGTAAATTTTTAAATCCTCAAATTTAAATATTCCCTTAACTATATTTATTTCTTTTATTTCGCCAGGCAATAAATCAAAACAGATATCATCAAAAAGGACATCCTCACTCAATGTTGTTAACGTGATAGATTTGCTAAATACATTAGTTTTTATTAATAATTGTCTATCATTAGAACCTCTAATAGCACTTATATTTGCTTCTTTGAATTTAAAATATTTGTGTGGAGTAAATAATTGAGTACCGCTAGATATAATTTGCGCTCTATCATCTAAAAGTTTGTATGATACAAAATATTCCCTCTCTTTTCGATTATACATATTAAGTGACATATAAATATTTTCCTCAGCACCATTTCTATCTACTAAATCAGAGATGGAAAGCTTTAGAACATTCTTTGCAGAAAAAGCATTTGCACTAACCTCTTTTTCTAATGATTTTATAATATTACTATTTATGTCTCTAATCTCAGCTTTAATTAAACCATTAAAAGTATATTTAGTTTCGTTACAAAGGCATAGCTGGCAATCTAAACCTATTTCATGAGAGGCTAGAATTACAGGTGAATAGAATCTTTTAGCCACATAATGAAGAGCCTTCCATCGCCCATAATAGTCTATTGAAGACCAAGAAATTACAGGATAATTATCATTAACTTGCCAATAAGTTGAACCCTTACACCGATCTCTATTTGATCTAAAATGTTCTACTGCAATCTTTATTGTTTCTGCTTGGAATACTTGAGATATGTATAATAATTCATCTAAATTTTGTGGGATTTTGAATTCTAATGCGATATTAGATAATATTTTAATATTTCCACCATATGGTTTTATAACTTTATTATGATAATCCATTACAGAAGATAAAAACCTCCTATCCTCGGTTCGAGTAAATTATTTAATTGTTTTCATATCTGGCAATGATTCCATACCATATTCACTTGCGAAGCGAATATAATGTTTTCGAAATTCTTTATAATGTTCATTATTATGAAAAACTCCCCAGTAATGTACATCGCCCACGGCCTCATTATCAGGATTATTGAAACCTCCTGTACTACTAGGTGATGATGGCCAGTATTGAGTTTCAGGATTATATTTTTCTAAAATATCAGGAATAATTTTTTCAAATAACTCAAGATAATCTTTATCCATTTTTGAAGTTCTTTCAATTCCCCATTCTTGAGAATTAACAAAGGCTCCCTCCATTTCATTATTACCACAAATCATACAAAGACTTGTATGATTCCTAAAACGTTTAATATTATATTCAATTTCATTCGTAATTGATTTAGTAAATTGTTCACTCATTTCATAAATTCCACAAGCAAACATCATATCTTGCCAAACTACAAGACCAAGTCTATCACATTCATTATAAAAATGAGTACTTGGATAAGTTCCTCCACCCCAAACTCTGATACAATTATAGTTTGCCATTTTGCAATCAACTAACAGTCGAGTTATTTTCTCTTTATTTTCACCTCTTGATACAAGTGCATCTTGAGGAATAAAATTTGCGCCCATTGCAAAAAATTCAACTCCATTAATTACAAATGCAAAGTTGGTTCCAATATCTAGAGGACTTTTATCTACAATTAGAGTTCTAAGTCCAACTTTGAACTCCTTTAAATCTAATTGTATCTCATCTTGCCTAAGTATAATCGAAACATTATATAAATATTGATTACCAAGGTTATTCGGCCACCAAAGATTTGGTTGATCTATTGTAAAATGAGTTGTTAAAACTTCATTATTAACTGCTACCATATTTGTATGTAGAATATTATCATTTTCATCACGTATTTTTATTATTGCCAAAAGATTTTTATTTGGTTGAAGAATTTTATATCAATATCGAGATTAACCTTTTTACCATCTTGAATATGCTTTTGTTTAACGTAGTAGTCTTCAATCTTAGCAAAGCTATAGAATTTTAAGTATACAGGTCTCCAAATACCCATATCAGGTAATTGAGGCCCCCAATCCCACCCAAATTGTGTATGTGACTTTCTCAGATAAGTATGACCCTTCATTGAGTATTCAGAATTCCATATCGGCTTTCTTTCAAATTTTTTATTCATATTTTTTACAGGAGATTCAAACTTAACACTAATAGTATTTAAACCTTCCTCTAAATATTGTTTAATTGAAAAAATATATTTCCTATGCATATTGTCAGTAGATGCAACTTGTATTTCATTTATATATACTGTTGAAAGTGTATCAAGTCCTTCAAAACACAATTAAATAATATCTTCATTTAAATCAGTTTTTGAAATATTGAAATTTCTATTAAAGCTGCAACTAATATTAGATAGTTCATTATAAATTGATTCATTCTCCGCAAAAAATGGATTTTCTATTACTCCGTTATTTTCTAATATTTCATACATAGTTGTTGGAACATCTGCATCAAAGGATTTAGTAATCAATAAATTTTCGAGTTTTTTATTATATAAAATTCCTATCTCTTCAACAGAACCATATTATAGTGAGAGGTTTGTCTAGACACTAATTTATTATTTCACGAATATTTAATTAGTTTCTCCCTATTTTGTAGATATTCCTGTAAAAGCATTATAATAAACTTTTTCAGGTGTATCGTATCCCAATGATTCATGAGGTCTTCTAGTATTAAAATATCCAATAAACCATGATAATCCATTTCTTAATTCTGTCATAGTTGAGTAATCATGCAGAAAAATATGCTCATATTTCAAAGTCCTCCAAGTTCGCTCAATGAAAATGTTGTCTAAGGCCTGTCCCTTACTGTCCATGCTTATTTGGATATGTTCTCTCTTTAAAATAGAAAGAAAATCTTTACTCGTAAATTGGGCACCTTGATCGCTGTTAAAAATAGATGGTACACCAAATCTCAATATAGCATCTTCAAGACAATCTATACAAAAATGTACGTCCATAGTGTTACTAAGACGCCATGAAAGGATCTTTCTACTATGCCAATCAACTATTGCATATAGATAAACAAAGCCACGAGGTAAGGCTATATAGGTAATATCTGTTGACCATACTTGATTAACAAAGTGTATTACTTTATTTCTTAATAGATATGGATATTTCTCATGATTTTTGCCTTTTCCAGGTTTTGAAGTATTTTTAATAGTAACACTTGCAATACCTAATTTTTGCATTAAATACCTTATACGCCACTCAGAAGCCCATTTATAGCCATCCTTTATCATTAAATAGGATATTTTTCTATATCTCAGAAAAGGAACAGGATTCCAGTAATCTAATAAAATCATAGATTGATTATAATCAATTTTGCTTTGGTTTTCTCTTCTTAATTCCCTGTCTCTATGATAATTTACCCAGTCATAATAATGACTTCTTGTTATACCCAAAAGATTACATTGCTCTTTAACAGTATAATAAATTACTTTATTATTTTGGGTATAACAAATATTTGGAACGATAAGTTCGCATAGATCAAAACCTATAAACTCAAGTTTTTTTTTAAAAGTTCTATTGTAATTTGAGACTTTCCATAAGCTGTTGTTAAGAATTCAATTGATTCTTTTGCTGCTTTTAAATCTTCCTTAAGTTTTTTAGTTTCTTTATCTTCTCCCAGTAATGATAAATCACCAGTTTCTAAACCTTTTTTCCAATTAGAGACCATACTAGGTGTAATTTGGTATTTTGTAGCTAATTCTTGAACTGTAGTTTCATTTTTTAAAGCCTCTACAGCAACCTTCAATTTCAATTCTCGACTAATAGTTCTTCTTTTTCTACCCATAATTGAATAATAATCCTTAGTTGAGAAACTAGCAAGAATTCGTGAGTATTAAAAACTTTGTCCAATTTCACCTCTTAGCATATATATCATTTCCCATTTGCCATTTAAATCATAATGTTTCACAACTTTTACTCCTGCATTAATTTATTATTAATGAAAATTTTTGTTTAATACTATTTAGATTTCACCTAATAAATAAAAAGAAAATAGTATAAAAATTGTAATCTGAATTTATCTTTTTAATTAAAAAATTCTATGTAAATACTTAAAAAAAAACTATCTTATACATAAATTTGTAATATTTAAACAGATTGATATTATACAATCAATTAAATAAGAAGTCACTAAAATAATTTTAGGCATTTATTTTAAGAATAATAAAATATTATTTTTCTATCAAATGTGTACATAATGATAAGAATTTTTAATTGTGTTAAATAATTAAAGTTAAAATAAAGTATTTTATAATTTAAAAAAATCATATAAAATCACATAAAAAATTGATAAATTAAAATTATATTAGTTTTATAATATAAACCAAATAATGTGCTATTTTTACATAAAACTCAAAAGACATAAAATTTAATTTTTTAAATTATTTGCTAAAAAAAATTAAATTATACATTTTGAGATTAAAAATGAAACAAATTTTTTGGTGTATATTTATTAAATTATTTTGTTGTGCCATAAAAAAAAGTAAAAATTAAATTTGGATTTATTTATTAATATTATAAAAATTAACTAATTAGCGAAAATTATGATGAAAAAGGTTACTAGTTCATTTTGTACATAAATAGAATAAAAGTGATATATTATACATAATTATTGTTTTTTATAAATAAATTTTGTATTAAAATACTAAAAGTCATAATTTATGTATCTTTTTCTTTCTTTTTTAATCATTTTATTATATAGTTGTAAAAAGAAAATAATTAAATGATAGCTAAAATATATAGAGGTAAAATATGCAAATATCAATAGACCCAGAGAAAAAACTAAAAGTTTTATATGAGAAGAATCTTTTTAATGATAGCTATTACTCGAAAGAATTTTTAATACTTGATAAAAAACCTGAAATTGGGGATTATATCAATGGAATACATTATATTAGTCCACAAATAGTAGGAATTAAAGAGTTTGAACCACACACAGATGATTCTCACAGTGTTTCTAATTTTGATTTATTCATTATTTCAGTAAAATACAAGTACCAAACCAGATCTTTAGAAGATGAAGAAGATACCCTATTTGTTGCATCTCATAAATCAATGAGGCCTGTTGATAGAAAAAGACTTGAAAAGCACATAAATGAATTAATATCAGTCTTTAAAGAAAAGGATAATAATTCTAAGGATTTCAAAAACAAAATTAAAAATTTCAGCGAAAAATTATACCATAATTACAATACTGTTAGAAATAGTGCATCACCAAAAGAATTTTATCTAATAGAATTAAGCTACAAATGTTTACTAGATGAATTAGATATAACTAGCAAAAACCTTAAAAAAGCATCAAATAACAATTTAGATAAATTAAATGAATTTGACTTATATGTTGTTGATGAACTTAATCTAGAGCAATAAAAAGAGAGTTTTTATTGCTCTAAATCATTTATTGCTATTCTGTAAATGATTTAATTGTTGATTTTCTCACCCGGTGCAATAATACTTGGATTCCACTTCTCATCTTCCCAAAGTATTCCAGGTCCATAGGGAGCAAGAGCAACCATTATATATGGGCAAGTACATGCATCGGATGTTTGACGTGCAAACTTCCAAATTTTTTTACACATATCCTTTACTACATCATGATGATTTTCATTTATTAAATTTTTCATTTCATGTGGATCATTTTCTAGATCATATAATTCATCATAATCAAATGTATTTAAAACATATTTCCATTTTTTATTCCAAACAGCTCTTTGAATACCATATATTTCATTACCGTTTGTTTGTGTAAATATTTCACTTCTCCAGTGATTAGGTTTGTTTCCGCTCAAAAATGGAGTTAAGGAATCGCCTTGTATTTTATATTCAACTTTTATAGAAGCTAAATCTAAAATAGTTGGTGCTAAATCAATTATTGAAACTAATTCATCACAACTACTATTTTCCTTGATTCCAGGACCTGAAATTAATAAAGGTATTCTATAGGCCTCATCAAAGCAAGGAAGTCCTTTAGCCCATAATCCATGATTAGCTAAATAATCACCATGGTCTGTTAAATACATTACATAAGTTTCATCTAAAATACCCTTTTCTTCTAATGTTTCTAATACCTGACCAAAAAGAAAGTCTTCATAGGAAATAAAGGCTAAATATCTTTTAATGCTTTCAATGTGTTCTTCTTTAGTTAGTTTAAAACAATCTCTTGTTCTTCTATAAAGAGCTGGTTTATCCATCATATCATCATCAAAACTCTCAGGTAGTTCTATATCAACATCCTTATAGAGATTTATAAATCGCTGTGGAGGAAAATATGGATCATGAGGGCCTGTTGTACCAACATAATAGAAAAATGGCTTATCACACTCTCTATTTTTAATATCCTCACAAACAAGATTTACACTATCGCTATCACCAAAGGGATTCTCTTCACTACCAAATTGTTTATATTTTGGATATCCTTTTCTTACTATTTCGCCGAACTCTTTTGAATCATCTAATTTAATTTTTGATTTAACATCATATACCTCCTCCCAATCATGGGTATTTGGTTTATTAGTAGTTTCTCCTCTACCATAATTAGAAACATATTCTCTAAGCACTTTATCAAAACCTCTTTCAAGTGGTCCCTCAGTTGCACTAACATGCCATTTACCTGAGAATATTGTTGAATAACCTTCCTTTTGTAACACTTGAGGAAAGAGTGTTATATCATCATAAAGCTCACGAGATAAAGTACTATCTACTTCAACATTATTCCAGATATTATGTTGAGAGGGATATAATCCTGAGAAGAATCCAGCTCGTGATGGGCAGCAATGAGGAGAGGTTGTATAGGCTCTATCAAACCTAATAGCTCTCTTTCTAAATTTATCAATATTGGGAGTTATTGCTGCACTACTCTCATAAATTGTATCAGCATTTTGTTGATCACTCATAAACACAAGTATGTTTTTCTTTTTATTCATCATTTATTTACCACCTATTGTTTTGTATCTTTAATTCTGATTTTAAAAAATTAATATTAGCTCAAATAACACACTATCCTATTTAGAATTCTCTAGTGCATCCTATTTACTTATTTAAGTCATCTTAAAAAATTAATCTTCAACTATTAATCAATTTTGATATTGACACGTGTCAATGTTTAACACAAATAAATTCATTTTATATAATTATATAATCGATATTTTTGAAGATTTTCTAATTATTAAGTGAGGATTAATTATTACATCTTCAACTACTTCACCTTTTACTTTAGCTAAAAGCATATCTACTGCAATTTTACCAATTTCATCACTGTTAATATCAACACTTGTTATTGGGGGATTTGAATATTGAGAGATACTTGAATTATCAAATCCAACTATTCTAAGATTTCCTGGAACACTCAGATTTAACTCCTCGGCAGCTTTTAATACACCGAGTGCAACACCATCATTAGTACAGATTACAGAATCAATGGTATTATCTTTTTGATAACAGTTTATAAAAGACTCATAAGCCTCTTTTGTAGCTGTTATATTGTGTACTATAGAATATTTAGTATCCTTCATTGCTTTTATAAATGACTCAGTTTTTGAATCTATCTCATCTTTACTAAGACTTGTACAACTTGATATATAACAAATATTTCTAGCGCCTCCATCTCTTAGATGATTGAATATTTCATCCATAATTGAACTAAAATCAACTTTAATTTGTGAAACACGCTTATCAAGAGTATCCCAATCAATATCACGTAGTATTACAACTGGAATATTCTTATTTACAATATCATTTATTTGATTAACACTCATATGATTATTTGAAGCAAATACTCCACTGATTTGAAATGAAACCATCTTTTTAATGTGTTCTCCATTATCAACAATAGGAGAAAATAATACTGTATAATCTTTTTGAGTTGCCACCTTTGTAGCTCTATGGACAAGTTGAGAATAGAAAGGGTTTCTAATATCATTACAAAAGAATACAAATTGCTTTGAATCTTTTATCCTAAGTGATCTTGCAATCGCATTTGGAGTATAATTTAAACTATCAATTGCACTTTGGATTTTCAATCCTGCTTCTTTTGAAACATACCCATTTTTGTTTATATAATAAGAAACACTAGCAGGTGATACCCCAGCTAAGTCTGCAACATCTTTTCTTGAAGCCATTACCTACCCCTTTTTATATTTATTATATTTACACTAATATTGACACGTGTCAATATATTTTTATTATAAAAACATTAAAAAAAATAGTAGAAACACATCTAAAGATATCTCTACTATTATTAATTTTTAGTATTTATATAGTAATAAGTGTTTTTAATTTATATTTTTCAAACACTTAACATATTTTTATAAGTTATTATTTACTTAATTCTGAGTCATTAATTTTTACAAGACCAACTTTTTGGAATAAATATCCAAAAAATAGAGCTACAAAACCAGGTATTACCCATGCAAGACCTACACCATTTAATGGGAAAATATTAAACATATCTTGTCTATTAAAGAAACCTAAAATGATAGGAACTATACTAAATAGAGCAACAACAATAATCATTAATTTTCTAGCATAGAAGAATTTTGCATTAGTATCTAAATTAAATAATCCAATAATAATAAGTGATATTGATATAGGATAAATTGCACTTAGAATTGGGATAGAGAACTTAAGAATAGTATTTAAACCTGCATTTGAGATTATGGCACTTGATAGAGCAAAAACAATTACCCATTTTTTATAAGATACGTTTGGAAGAATTAAATGGAAATAATTACTACAACAAGTTATTAAAGCTGTACAAGTATTAAAACAAGCAAGTACAAAGATTATAGCTAATATTATCATGCCCGCTAGTCCAAAATTTGATTGAACTGCATAGGTAAGTATTTCTGTACCATTACTAGCTTCTCTTAATGGAGATACCATACCAATTAAACCTAGAGCTAAATAGATTACTGCAAGTAAAATACCAGCTATTATTGAAGATTTTAGTGTTACCCTTTTTTGTTCATCAAAGTCTTTAAATCCATTAGATTCAACATTTACAACAAATATTAAACCAAAATTTAATGCCGCTATGGTGTCCATAGTTTGATAGCCATCTAAAAAGGCTTTAAAAAATGCCCCACTTTGATATCTTGCACTAACAATGGCACTTGATGCATCAGAACCATTAAAAATGGTTGCAAAAAATACTACAAATATTAACACTATTAATAATGGTGCAGTTATTTTTCCTAAAAACGTTGATAATCTATCTGGTTTAAAAGCAATTATTGCTGAAAGTGTGAAAAATATTATTGAATATAATATTATATATAATTGTACATGAGATCTCTCAATAAAAGGCTCAATTGCAATAGCAAAGGAAACACTACTTGTTCTAGGAATAGCTAATAGCGGTCCAATTGTAATATATATTAAAAAAGTTATTAGAGATGCAAACCAAGGTGATATAGTATTACCAAGATTTCTAAGTCCTTTTCTCTTTACAATGACGTTAATTCCAAGCATAGGAAGTAAAATTGCAGTGACAGAAAAGCCAAGAAATGCCGGCACGAAAAGTGATCTTGACTCAAAGCCAAGATATGATGGGAATATTAAATTCCCCGCTCCAAAGAACATTGCAAACAATGTTACTCCCAATACTAATATAATCTTATTAAAGTTTGATTTCAAAAAAATTACTCCTTTTATCCAATTTTACTTGGATCTAATTTTATTTAAGCATAATATAATTAATTAACTTATTATGGCTATAGAAAATAACCAGAAAAACATAAAATATAACTTTATTGTTCTGTTTTAACATTAGAGTTAACTATCATAATTATTTAGATAAAAAAATACCCCTCACAAATATTTGTCAAAAACAAAATATAATATGAGGGGAATGAATATAAATTTAAATATTATTTTTTATCAAAATTCTTAAGTAAATAAACTTTATCAGAATATTGAGACTCGTCAGAATCTTTAAGATTTGATTGTTTAACAGCTTTCTTAACTTGAGCGCCTGCTGTATTTGATTTAACTATACAACCAGCTCCGGCTACACAACCTCCAGGACAACCCATACCTTCAAGTAGGTAACCATCATACTTACCTCTCTTAGCATCTTTCATCATATCTCTACATTCTTTTAAACCAGCTGCAGATTTAATAGGGATTGGATCCATTTCAGGATGTTCTTTTGCAATTAAGGAAGCAACAGCTCCAGCAACGCCTCCACCTACGGCAAAACCTCTACCAGCTGCAGTAGCCTCATCATTTACAGAATTATCTGTACCTATAACCTTAACTTCTTTTGCTTCAAACATACCAGATAACTCTTCATATGTAATAACAAAATCAACTTCACTCTTAACAGTTCTTCTTGAAGCTTCAAGTTTTTTAGCACTACAAGGACCTACAAATACAATTTTAGCATGTTTGTGAGTTTCTCTTACAAAACGAGCTGTAAATACCATAGGGGTCAATGACATAGAAATATTTTGTGTAAATTCAGGGAATAATTTTTTACCCATCATTGACCATGAAGGACAACATGAGGTACCCATGAATTTAAGATTTTTTGGAACATTTTCTAAGAAGTCTTCTGCCTCTTCAATAGTACAAATATCTGCACCAATAGCAACTTCAACTACATCTGAGAAACCAACTTCTTTTAAGGACTTCTTAAAGTCTTCAAAACCAACATTACGGCCAAATTGACCAAGGTATGATGGTGCAACAATTGCAATTACTTCTTCTTTAGCATTAATTGACTGAATTAGTTGATAAATTTGGCTCTTATCACTGATAGCTCCAAAAGGACAGTTAACAAGACACATTCCACAACTTACACATAGTTCATAATCAATATCTGCTCTACCATGTTCATCACTTGATATTGCATCCATACCACATGCTTGTGCACAAGGTCTTTCATGATGAATAATAGCATTGTATGGACAGTTTTTAGCACATAGGCCACATTTAATACATTTATCTTGATCAATATAACTTTTATTACGAATAATCGATACTGCATCTTTTGGGCAAACTTCGACACATGGATGAGCTAAACAACCACGACACATATCAGTAACTTCATATTTATTATCGGGACAAGCATTACATGCAAATTTTATAATATTAATTAGAGGTGGTTCATAATATTTTGATGGTATCTTTGCATTTTCAATACCCTGTGAAATTGAACGAGGTTTATCGCTATCTCTAAGATTAAGACCCATAGCTAGTCTTATTCTTTCACTAACAATAGCTCTATCTAAAAAAACACTACCCCTATAGGAATTAATATCTCCTGGGACAATCTCAAATGGAATATTAGAAATATTATCTAAATTGTCTTCAAAGGCCATTTTACTAACTGCAGTAAAAACTTGGTGTCTGATAAATGAAAGGGTTTTATATTCGTATTTCATTTCTGCTCCATTTTATCCAAATTATCTGGAATAAATTAAATTAAAACGCACTTGTGTACTTAATAGTGATTATTATAACAAACTATATCTCTAAAATCTACTAAACTATGTGACCTATTTCTAATTAATAAATTTGTTTAATAATTTATTTTGAAATAAAGTATCATTTTATTGTAAGTTTAATGACTTTACAATTAATATAATATACTAATAATTTAATTTAAAATTACTATTTTCATATTATTGAGTACAATCAGTAAATAAGCATCCATTTTCAATTCTGAATATTGCATTTTTTTATCATAGATCAGTGTTAAGGATAATAAAAAATTTTTATAAATTTCTATACTAATATTCTTTTTTTATTGTTAGTAAACATTTAATAAAAATTTAATATAAACTATAGTTAAAAAATGTAATTTTATATAAAATGAATTATTCATTTTTAATTGAAATTTATAAGTGGATGATAATACTAATAGATGGAGAGCTATATGTGTGGAATTGTTGGATTCATAGAGAAAGAAAAAAAAGATATTAATGCACAAGATGTATTAATAAATTGTTTAAAGAAACTTGAATACAGAGGATATGATTCTGCTGGTATTGCTGTAGTAGATTCAAATAATAAGGATAATAAATTAGCAGTAAGAAAAGCTAAAGGAAGATTATCAAATCTAGAAGAATTAATTGAAAAAAGTCCTGTAGAAGGAACAACAGGAATTGGGCATACAAGATGGGCAACTCATGGTGAACCAAGTGATATTAACTCTCACCCTCACACAGATGTTTCTGGCGATATTGCAGTTGTTCATAATGGAATTATTGAAAACCATAACACACTTAGAACTTGGCTTGAAAATCATGGTGTTGTATTTAAATCAGAAACTGATACAGAGTGCATATCTCATCTCATTGATTTCCACTACAACGGTGATTTATTAACAGCCGTTAGTGAGGTCATGAAGCGATTAGAAGGCTCTTATGCTCTAGCAGTTGTTTGCAAACAAGAACCAGATATCATAGTAGTCGCAAAAAAAGATTGCCCATTAGTAATAGGACTTGGAGAAAATTATAATCTAATTGCTAGTGATGTTACCCCTATTTTAGAATATTCAAGAGAAGTTCAATATTTAGAAGACAATCAAATTGCAAGAGTTAAAGCTGATGAAGTTACTATATATAATAGAGATGGCGCTGAAGTAGAAGTTCCTGTATCACATGTTGATTGGGATATGCAATCAGCTCAAAAAAATGGGTATGAGCATTTTATGCTTAAAGAAATTTGTGAACAACCATTTGTATTAGATCAAACTTATAAAGCAAGAGTTTATGCTGGTAAGATTGATTTACAAGATATAAATTCAATTGTAGATGATGCAAAACATGTTGTTATTGTTGGTTGTGGAACAGCCTATCACGCTGCAGTTGTTGCAAAATATTCAATCGAACATTATGCAAGAATCCCAGTTGATATTGATGTAGCATCTGAATTTAGATACAGAGATCCAATTATTGATAAAAATGATTTATGTATTGTGATATCTCAATCAGGTGAAACAGCTGATACACTTCAAGCGATGAGAATAATTAAACAAAAAGGTGCAAAAGTAATAGCAATTACTAATGTAGTTGGTTCAACAGTTGCTAGAGAGGCAGATTATGTTATGTATACTCAAGCAGGCCCGGAAATAGCTGTAGCATCAACAAAAGCATTTACTACACAATTAATGTGTGTTTATTTATTAACTTGTGCACTTACTAAAAATATAGTTGTTAGAGAAAACTTAATGAATAAACTTGAAGAGATGGGAGAGAAAGCTCAGAGTGTTGTAAACAGACAAGAGGAAATACAAAAATTTGCATCTCGTCAGTTTAATAAAACCAAAGTATTCTATTTTGGTAGACTATCTGATTATGCAATTAGCCTTGAATCAGCTCTAAAACTTAAAGAAATTAGCTACACCCATTCAGAGGCTTTTGCAGCAGGAGAGTTAAAACATGGGCCTATCGCATTAATTGATGATAAGACACTTGTAGTTGCTACATGTTGCCAACCATCATTATATGATAAAATGGATTCAAATATCAAAGAAGTAAAGGCTCGTGGAGCTAAAACATTAGCAATAACATTTGAGGGAAATAGTGCATTTGATAATGTATCTGATGAGGTATTCTTAATACCTAAAACAGATCCATATATTGCCCCTATTTTAAGTGTTATTGTAACACAGCTTTATGCATACTACTGTTCTGTTAACAGAGGTAATGATCCAGATCATCCTAGAAACTTAGCAAAAAGTGTTACCGTTGAGTAGTTTTTTTAACTAAAGTCTGGCTATTGTCTTCAATCTATTTGAAAAAACAATAGCCTTTATTATCTGCTTTTATTTCTGACTTATGTTTTATATTGATTTATATAATAAGTGTAGATATAATTTGTATGATTTTGTATAAATTGCAAGTACCTTTTTAAATAACAAAATTGAATAAAATTAGGAGAAAATTAAAAGATTAAATGATAATAATTAGACTTATTAATTAATGTTGAAAGATAAAATAAAATTATGAAAATGAAGAAAAAAGATATAGTATTAGAAGACTTAAAAAAGAAAATCATAACTGGTGAAATAGCACCTGGTACATGGATTACAGAGAGAGAAATTGTTGAAATGTACAATATGTCTAGGACACCTATAAGAGAAATCCTTTGGAATTTATCAACTTTAAATTTAATAGAAGTTGTTGGCGAAAGAGGATACAGAATTAAAAAATATAATATAGAAGATATTATTGAAGTATTTAATGCTAGAAAAGCTATAGAGGGAGAATGTGCAAGACTCGCATGTATCTCTTCTGATTTATCATATAATGATAGAGTAAAAGAATTAAAAGAGTTGCTTATTGCTACAGATATTCATGATACCTCTAAACTCATTGAAATTGGTTCTCAAGTACATTTATTTATTCAAAAACAATCAAATAATCAATATCTTAGTGAATTTAATGAAAGAATATATTTTCTAGAATCAATTATAAGGAATACCACAAAAAGTTTTCAAATGATTGAAGAAAAATCTAAAGAAGGACATTTAGAAATATTAAATGCTTTAGAAAAAAGAGATGGTAATTTATGTTGTCTTGCGATGAGAAAACATTTGCAAGATACCTGTGTAGCTATGGTAAAAAATAATTGCATAACACTATTAGGCAATGATGATTTTGCTGCACCTGAAGAAGGTTTTTAAATTCTATATAATTTAAATAATTATTAGATAAGATTAATAAAGTTGCTAATAATATTATCAGCAACTTTATCAATCACATTAAAAATAACCGAAAATCTAAGATTACATCTCTTTGATTAGAGAGAAATCTCCATTTACTGAAGCTCTTAATAGAGGAGCCATATATTCATCTACATCAGATAGACTCATTGGTGTTGGCATATTTTGTAGCTTCATCTTCAATTGAGGATCCTTTGCTGCACTTAATGCTCTATCAATGTATTTATCACTAAAGCCTTTTAACTCTCCAAGTGTTGTTGGAGCATTAATACTCTTAGCATATGAAATCATAGCTGAAGCTACTGCCTCTGCAAGTTCACGTCCTTCAAGATTCTCAATATCACTATCTGTATAACCAAAGTCTTTGAAAATCTTTCCAACTACCTTTAGTTGTGGTTGAATTGCCTTTGAATATAGAATTGCATAGTATGGATTCATTATTCCACATGCAGTTCCGTGTCCAACTAAATCAACTAGTGAGAAACTTGTTAGATGAGCACCACTTGTACCACCTACCATAATTGCATAACCACCTAAATCAGTTGCAAGTCCAATAGCTTCTCTAGCATCAAGGTCTTGTGGATTTTCAACTAGTTTATGAGCATATTCTGCACAAAGACTAATTGCATTTACAGCTAAATCTTCACAAAGAGCTAGTTTATCACCCTTTGCTCCACAATAAACTTCAAATGTATGAGCAATAGCATCAAGAGCACCATCAATTGTTACACTGATTGGCATACTTTTAGTTACCTCATAATCAAATAAACTAGTTGCAGGTACTACAGCCTCATCTACTATTAATTTCTTCTGTCCAATTACAGGATCTGTAATATTAGAATACTTTGTTAGATGAGCGCCTGAAGAAGCTGATGTTTCAACAGCTATTACAGGTACTAATTTCTTACCAGTTGCACTTAGTTCAGCACTTACAACACCAGTTCCAAAATAATGATCAACCTCAGGAGTTACATCAGCACCTAATGTAGCTAGTGCACTTGCACATTTAGCTGCATCAATTGTTGAACCACCACCGATAGCTACAATACAATCTGGTTTAAATTGTAAAATGTAGGTAACAAGTCTATAAACATCTTCTCTTGGTGCATTAGGTTTTGCATCAGGTGCAACTTTATTACCACAAATTTCAACATTTGCTTCTTTTAAATAAACAAGTGCTTTTTCTAAAATTGGCATCATATAGGTTTGATTACATACAACTAAAGCTTTATTACCATATTTAGCTGCCTCTTTACCTAATTGATCTAGAACGCCCATACCAAAGATATAGTCAGATCCTTTCCAATCATTTAATAATTTATAAGCATTTTCTTTATAATTCATAAAATTTAACTCCTTAAAGTCGAAAATAAATTTCTTATAAAGTTTAAACAAATATGCTAAAGAATTTGTTTAAACTTTTAATAATTACATAAGATTCATTTTAATTAAAACATTCTTAAGTATTTCTCTATTAGCTTCAGTCATTGGTGTTACAGGAAGTCTTGCAGGACCTGCATCAATACCAATTAATTGAAGAGCCTCTTTAACTACAACTGGGAAACTTCCTAGAGAGAAAGCATCACGTAATGGAATTAATTGAGCTTGTAACTTTCTAGATTCATTAAGATTTCCAGCATGATATTCTCTTACGATACTAGATACTAATTTAGGAGCTACATTTGCAGTAGCTGCAACAGCCCCTGTTGCACCACAAGATAATTCACTAAAGATACAAGTATCTCTACCACAGAAAATTTTGAAATCATCTGTTGATGTAAGAATACTGTTAACATAGGTTAAATCACCACTTGAATCTTTCATTCCAATAATATTATCAATTTTTGCAAGCCTTTGAACTACTTTCAAAGGAATTACAGCATTTGTTCTTCCTGGATTATTATATAAGAACATTGGCATTTGAACTGATTTTGCAATACTTTCAAAGTGTTTATATATTTCTTCATCGTTTAATGTAATAAAATATGGATTTATTACTGAAATTGCATCAGCACCCTTTTTTTCTGCTTCGATTGCAAGCTTTATTGAATTTCTGGTTGAAATACAAGCTGTACCTGCTAGAACAGGAAATTCACCTTTTGCTTCATCTACTGCAATCTCAATAGCTTGTATTCTTTCACTATCAGTTAATGAGAAGAACTCTCCTTGGCTTCCACCGGTGAAAACACCAGAACAACCATTATCAACTATATGTCTAATTACTTTGCGAAAATTGTCTTCAGAAATTTTAGATCCATCTTGTGTGAAAGGGGTAACTACTGGAGGTATTACTCCAGAAAAATTATTAATCATTTTATTCTCCTAATTTTTAATAATTACTAAATATTTTTAAGTGCTATGTATATAACATCTTGTTTTTGTGATAAAACTAGTTCTAATTTTATTTGTCAGCTAAAACATCATCTTTTGCTTTTTTATTTACGCGAGGTAAGAAGATTGCAAAGAATAAAGTAATTAGCAAGAAGATAACGCTATCGATACTAGTTAAGAAAATCATTGGATTACCATTACTAATAGATAAGGCAGTTCTAAGATAAAGTTCAAAAAGTGGTCCTAATATCGCTCCAAGGATAAATGGTACTTTTGGATAATTTTGCTTATTCATAAAGTAGATTAATACACCAATGATTAATGCTACAAACATTTGGAAATAATCTAAAGTTGATGAATATACACCTAGAATTGCAACAATTCCGATAGAACTATATAAAGGTAAACGAGGAATTCCTGCGATCTTTATATAATAAGGTCCGAAAATAAATAATGATAAAGGAAGTAAAATAGCTGCAGATAATAGTAATGCTATAAACATAGGAGCTATATCACCCATTTGTGTTGCCAACAAAGTTGGTCCAGGAACTATTCCGTATATCATTAATACACCAAGTACAACAGCTGTTACACCATCTCCAGGTATACCTAAAGCTAACATAGGAATTAGGGCTCCACCACAAACTGCGTTATTTGAAGTTTCTGCACATACCATGCCTTCAATATAACCTTTACCAAATTTCTCAGGATGTTTAGAACTTCTTTTTGATTCAGCATATGAAACAAATGCTGCCATAGAAGCTCCACTGCCAGGAAGAACACCAATTACATAACCAATAACGGCACTTTTAACATAATTAAATTTTCCTACAATATTAATATCTTCTTTTGTTGGAAAGAAATCACGACGCTTGAATTGATTAGTATTAGCTTTCTTTACTCTTTTCTCATATTCTGCATTGTTTACAGTTGATTGTGTTAAAATTTCACTTAATGCAAAAGCTCCAATAATTATTGTTGTTAATTCAATACCTTGTAGCATGCTTGGAATACCATAGGTAAATCGAGCATTATTACTTAATACATCCATTCCAATTGTTGATAACATACAACCAAATACTAAAGCGATTAATCCTTTAGCCTTGTTATCTGCTAACAAAGAAACAACTATTAGGGCAAAGAAAATCAATGCACATTTACCAGGAGTTTGGATCTTAAGAGCAATCTTCATTGTTACAGGAGCAACTAAAATTAGTAAGATACAACCAATTGTACCACCAATTGCAGAACCAATTGTTACATTTCCTATAGCTCTAGCACCCTCACCTCTTCTCATCATTGGATAACCTTCTAAGTTGGTCATCATCGAGGCAGGAGCTCCTGGAATATTAATTGTAATTGCAGAAATAGAGCCAGAATAAGTTCCAGCCATATATACACCTGCGCACATTACTAATGCTTGAGATAATGGCATTGAATATGTCATTGGCATCAGTAATACAATTGCAAGAGTTGCAGTTAGTCCTGGAAGACATCCAAATATTATTCCTATAAAGAATCCTAAAGTTAAAAATATTAAAGCTTTTGGATCTGCAAGAATTGAAAAACCTTGCAAAATTTCAAATAAACTATTCATTATGACCAAACCTCCGGGAATAAAATTTTAAAACAACCTACATATAGGACATAAACTAATAATGTAACTATCAATGCAACAATTGCTTTTTTACCAAATTTTTCCAATTTATCATCATAAATTACTTGGAAACCAAATATATATAATGGTGCTGTAAGTACATATCCTAAATATTTGAACATAACAATAAATAAGACTGTAAGTAGTGTAATTAAGAAAGGTTTATATTTTGGATCTAATATAATTCTTCCATTTTCATCTCTTTTCTCTCTAGTCTCATCAATTTCTTGTTCAACTATTTTATTTTCTTTTATATCTTTTTTAACTTCTAAAATTGCTTCAATTAGTAATACCGATGCTGCTATTATTCCTAAAACAAAAATAAGAAATGGAAAGAAAGATGAAGATGGTAGATCATTTTTGATGATACCACCAAGCTCAAATGATGATATATAATAAAATAAAAGTATTACAATAATTCCAATTGGCGTAAGGACTGATGCAGTTAAATAAGGATTTTTTCTATTATTTGTCAATTTGTTTCTCCTTAGATTTAATTGGAAGATATAAATATCTTCCAATTAAATTAAATTTAAATTAGATTAAACCTTTAGCTTTTAATGAATCTAATGCAGGGAATGTTCTATCTTGAATATTCTTGATATAAGTATTTGTGTCTGCTTCATTTAAGTACATTGGAGTTACACCAATTTGAGATGTATATTTAACGAATTCATCACTCTGTACTGCTTTTGCAAATGCAGCTGATACTTCATCAATAATTTCATCTGGAGTATCTTTTGGTGCTGCTAGAGCAAAGAATGAACCACTTTGCATGCTATCTGGCATACCTAAAGCACCACTAGTTGGAACGTTAGTATATTTTGCGTTTTGTTTAGCACTAAATTCAACTAAACCAACTGCATCACCTGAATCCATAATTGAAGAGAAATCACCTAAACTATTAACACCAACTGCTAATTCATTATTAAGGATAGCTTCTCTCATGTTACCAGAACCTGGGTATGATACATTATTAAATTCTACACCATAGAAGTCTTGAACCTGTCTAACAATCATGTAAGTTCTTGAACCAGCTCCTTGGTCAGCAACAGTAATAGTATTTGGATTTGCTTTAGCTTTTGCAATTAAATCTTCAAAAGAAGTTATTCCGCTTTTCTTGCTTGCAACAAATGAATCTGCTTCAGCTGAAACCATACCAAATATTCTTAAATCTGCTAGATCATAACCTGGTAAAACTTTCTTCCATACAGCAGAAACACATGAACCATATAAAAGTTGACCAATTGTATAACCATCTGCACGAGCTTTCATTAATTCACTAGGACCATTAGCATCAGAGGAACCACCTTTATTTACAATATAAAAGTTCCAACCTTTATCTTCTGTAACAATCGAAGTGATTTTTCTAGAAAGACCATCTGCACCACCACCGGCATTACCAGCACTGATAAATTTAATATCCTTTTTTGGATATGTGCCTTCAGTTTGTCCGTTCGCAAATACTGCAGAACCCATTAATAAAATGCTTAAAAATAAAACTATTTTTTTCATTCTTTTTCTCCTTTTTGTAGAACAAAATCATCATTACCTAAAAGGGTGATGCAATTATTTTTTACCATAGATACACATGTATCTTGTAAATGTTGTCTCATAGCGACACAACATAAATTACCATCTCTTTTAGCTAATGCTTCCAATATTTCTAAATGTCCATTCTTGGACTTTTTCTCAATAATTTGATAGCTTTTTGTAGTGTTACGGATTATTGCCTCTAAAAAATAAATTCTCTCATTAAATTCCTGTAGATATTTATTTTTTGATTGCTTTTGAATAAAAAGATGGACTTGTGAGCCTATCTCAATCAGCTTTGCAGAATCACTATCACTAGTAGCTAGTAGTTTTTCTCTAAGTTCGTTTACTCTCTCAGAATAATTTGAGTCTGTTGAAATACAAGCTAGTCTTGCGCATTCTCCTTCTATAGCTTTTCTAGCATTGAAAACCTCAATAATATCTTCGATAGTATATTTTCTAATTCTATAACCTCTTTCACCAACAACCTCAATTAAATTTAAAGTTGAAAGAGTCCAAAGAATTTCTCTAATTGGAGTTCTAGACATTTGATACATTTCAACGATTTCTCGCTCTGTAATCCATGTTCCAGGAGCTAGCTCTCCAGTTATTATTTTCTTCTTAATATCTTCTAAAACTTTATCTTTTTTTCTCATATAAATTATTAGTATTCCTTTGGTATACAAAAAGAATACCATGAGAATTAGTACATGTCAAAGATTTTATTCAATTATTTTATATCGACTTAATTGAACATTAAAAAATTAGATATTTTCATATAATTAAATATATTAAAATAATATTTTTTTATGAGAAGAACTTTTTAGTATTTGATCCTTTAACTTAGAAGTATTGGACTTACAAAGAATGTGTATTTTAATAAGAAGTTGTTCCAAAATTAAGAGCTAAATAATAATTTAGAAACAAAAATTGGTAAAAATACATTATAATTAATCTAAAAATAGCAGCTATTTAAAAACAAATATGTCTTTAATATATATATACTCATTAAGTTAAATACATCTAGTATAAGTAATTATATCAATTAATTAATAATTTTATGATTATAAGCATTAATAACACTGCATTGAATAATGAATTTTTTACTATAACTATTGGATCTTTGATTCTAGCTATTATTCAACAGCTAAATATAATTATTATTTGGTAAAATTGAGTATACAAGATGTAAAAAAATGAGAAGTTTAATTAAATTTAATAAACTCCAGACTAGAGTTTTTGAAAAATATTTGTTACCTTCAAGTTTTTTGATTTACAATTCTATAACAACTTATATTATGTTTTTTATATTTAAAATACAAATCTACATTATAATTTATGTTGTTGGTATACAAGTGAAATACAAAATTGATATTTTTTTTATTTTATTTTTCTTTTTGAGGATAGTAAATAATAGGTTTAAATATATATGAATAATCATGAATTTTAAAATTATTATCATCTAGCATATTAACCATATTTTTTCCAACCTTGCGACCAACTTCATAGGAAGGACTAAGAGAGCATAGGATATTCTCTTTTGCAAAGTCTTCTCTTGAATAGTCAAAACAAGCAAGTTTTTTTTGATTTTTTATTTTATGTTGAATATGTTTTAAAATCATGAAATTACAACAAATAATGGCAGAACTTTTTGTTGTTGCTAAGAACTTATTAATAATTCTCTGGAATTCTTTTTCTTCATCAATATTATCACTAATTAGCCATTTGATGTTTTCATCTTTAATACTGATATTGTGCTTTTGAAGAGATTGAATAAAACCCCTATATTTTTCTGTTCCTTGATAGTTATCACAATAGAAGATACCTGCAATATCCCTATGGCCCTCTTCTACTATTTGATGAACAAGTAAATCAGCACAGCCTTTATCATCGATGATAATTTTTGGAAAGTGAGTTTGTGGATAATAGTTATTATAGAAAATACATCTAATATCTTTTTGCTCAATATGTTGATAAATATCAAGATTTGGATTCATTAAGCTAGCTTTAACGCCATCAATAATTATTCCATCAAAACCTTTTGAACACGCTAAAAGGCATTCTCTCTCTTGAGAGAATTTATTATCAGTATAAAAAATTCGTAATTCTATATTTTTATCTTCAACTTCATCTTTTAAGCCTCTAATAAATTGATCATTTGCAAATTTATCTTGGCCTTGAATAATTGTTGCAATACGATATTTACAATTGCTATCAATTATCTCATTTTCGATTTCATTAGATTTGAAAAATGTTCCAGATCCTTTTATTGAATATAATATACCTTCATTTTTTAACTGATTAATTGCACTTCTAACAGTTTCTCTACTTACCCCATATCTTGAGCAAAGATAATTTTCAGAGGGAACTTTTTTTGTTGAATTATATTTATTTTGTTCTATATAAACTAATAAATAATCATAGATTAAATCTTTCTTTAATTTTTTCGACATTAGTTCCCTCTTATTTATTAGTTAATTGTTACACTTATATGTTCAACTTTATTAATCCAATTAATCAATTTAACTCTTAATTCTTCTTTAATAGAAGAATAAGATTCATCATCTACAATATTATTAAGTTGGAATGGATCTTTTTCCATATCATAAAGATAATCATCTAAATATTCTAAAGCACTTGCTCTCTCTCCACCATTAATGTGTGGAGCATAAACGCTATATAAGTATTTATTTGTTCTAATACATCGACCAAGTCTGCTTTCAGAAATCTGAGCATAGACTTCATCGGCCTTATTATCATTAATGTGATTAACTTCGTCAAGAAGATTTTCTCCAATCATATTATCACCAACATCAATATCAGCAATTGATAAAATTGTTTTAGCAAGTGATTCAGTACTAACAAGACGCTTTACTACATGATTACCATTAAATGCACCACCTGATATAATTAGTGGAACCTTTAATGCAGAATCATGACAAGTTCTCTTATAATCATCATAGCCATTTAAATGAGAGTCTTTATTTCTTGTATTAAAGTGAGAACCATGATCTGATACATAGATAATTATTGTATTATCATAAATACCTTTGTCTTTTAACTCATCCACAATTCTTCCAAGATTAGTATCAAGAGAATTACACTGACCTAAATATTGAGGATATTCAGATGCTGCATCTCCACCAAGGGTTTCAAGATCCTTTGGTAATATAAAGTTCTTATATTTCTCATCACTACCAAGTGGACCTTGATAATGATGTGCATCATTTTGATGATGAGGTTCAATGTGAGATAAGAATAACATAAAAGGATCACTCTTTTTATAATCTTTAATGAAATCAAGGGCATAATCTGTTATGCAATCACAACGATATCCACTAAATTCACATTTATTATTATTTTCATCAAATACATAACCTCCATAACCATCGGATGTAAATTCTAATACATCACTTCCTCTCCAGTATCCAGTGTAGCCACCACGTAGTTCCTGAGGAACTGCAATACTTTGATAATCTTGATAAGGTTTTTGCTCTAATTCACCAGTAGATGCTAAATGCCATTTACCCACATAGGCTGTAGTATAACCATTTTCTTCAAGATAATGTGCTATAGTTTTAGAGTCAGGAGGAAGAGCAATAGAATTTCTAAAGCATCCTGTATCTGTTGCATATTTACCAGTTTGGAATATAGCTCTACAGGGCCCACAAACAGGCTGTGGTGAAAAAGCATTTTCAAAAAGAGTTCCCTCTTTTGCTAGTTTATCTAAATTAGGACTTATATCTAAAGGTTGTCCATAACAACCTAATGTATCAGCTCTTTGTTGATCTGAAAAATAAACTACGATATTTGGTTTATTCATTGATCTCTCCTTTTCTTTTATTCGATTTTAATTGACTTCTAATTATTAAAAATAAAGTAATAGCAATCATAAGAAGGAAGGCAATACATATAGGACTTGATACAAAAATGTCCCATTTACCATCACTTAGTACAAGTGATCTTCTAAAGTTTTCCTCTGTTAATGTACCTAGAACTAATCCTAATAATACTGGAATTGTTGAAAATCCAAATTTACTCATAACATAGGCAATTACTGCAAAAACAAGTGTTACTTTAATATCAAATAAAGATGAATTTACACTGAAAGCTCCTGCAAAACAGAACATTACAATAATTGGTGTTAATAAATAGACAGGTACTGAAATAACCTTAGCAAACCATTTTGTTAAAATTTTTCCTTGTAAATACATGAAAATATTAACAAAAATAAGTCCTATCATAATTGCATACATAATAGGTCCATGATCTACAAATAGATTTGGTCCAGGTGTTAAGCCATTAATCATAAGAGCACCTAGCATAATTGCAACCGAACCATCTCCAGGAATACCCATAGTTAGAAGTGGAATTAAAGTTGCACCTGTTACAGCATTATTTGCAGTCTCACAGGCACTAATCCCCTCAAGAGATCCTTTACCAAATTCCTCTGGATGTTTACTCATGGCTCTTGCTCTATCATAACTAAAGAAACTTGCCATAGATGCACCAGTTCCTGGAATTATTCCTATTACAACACCAATGATTGCAGATAGTATCATAGGTCTTCTAACAGATTTCTTTTCTTGTTTTGTAAATTTAAAATTATTCTTATTTAAATCTTCTTTATTAACCTTAGTATCAACAACAACCTTTTCGCTTTTTGCTAATACCTCAGAGAGAGCAAATAAACCAATTAATGATATAACTAATGCGATACCTGAATATAGGTTAATATTATTAAATATAAATCTTGTACCACCTGACATTGCATCAATACCAATGGTTGATATAAATAGACCAAAAGCTCCGGCTATAATACCCTTAATTAGATTATTACCTGAAACACCAGCTATGATTGTTAGTCCAAAAGCACATACTAAGAAGTATTCAGGAGTTCCCATCATTTGTGCAAACTTTGCAACTTGAGGTGCAAAGAACAATAGTACAACAGCTGAGAATATTCCACCAAAAGTAGAAGCATTTAAAGCCATCTTTAAAGCCTTCATACTTTGTCCCTTTTGTGTTAATGGATAACCATCAAGCATTGTAGCCGCTGCATGAGGAGTACCTGGTGTTTTAATTAAAATAGCAGAAATAGATCCACCATAGGAACCTGAACAATATATACCTAGGAGGAACATAAATGATTCAACGGCACCGAGTGTGTATGTAAATGGTAAAAATAGTACTATACATAAAATTACTGTTAGGCCTGGAATTGCTCCGAAAATAACACCTAAGAATAATCCTAAATTCATATAAATGAAATTTGGAACATTAAATAATAATGCACTTCCTTGAAAAAATAAATCCATATTATTATCTCCTATGGTAAACGTACATTAAGTACATATTGGAAAAGAAATCCAATTAATATTGCAGATGCACAGATAATAACATAGCTAGAAATTTTTCTGCATCTAAAGTAAAAAAGCATTAGTATTCCAAAAACAATTGAACTAGCAATAAAGCTAGATAGATGAAGTAATACTAAGAATATGATTAGCATTGCTAATATAATAAGAGCTCTAATTTCAACAAGGAGATTTATTTTTTTAATCTCTATTTCTTTTTTTCTAATGATATAAATAATATCTTTTAATAATAATACAACTGAGAAAATTAGAACTATTCTCAACATTAATACTGGAAAAGTTCTAGCGGTTATCGCTGCATCTGTATTCAGCTTAATTTGACCTGGTACAAGACTTAGACAAACTAGAGATATGATAATAAATAGAATTGCCCCCACAGTATTAATAGGAACATTCATATTGTGTTTTTCTAGTTTACTACCTGTATTATCAATAAATAGATCTATTGAATCTAAAAAGTTTTTCATTCATTCCTCTTTCTAATAGATAAAGATGGTTACATTAATGAACCATCTTTATCTTTATTTAAATTATTGGTTGTTTTGAACAATTTCAGTTACATGAGCGATGTGATTGTTCATGTCTTCTGCTGTCCATGTTGATGATTCAATCATTAACTGTGAGAATAATTTTTGCATATCTTCTTTTTGCATGATTTCTAAGTAAGCAGTACGGATTTTTTCGATAACTACATCAGATGTGCCTTTTCTAGCTAATAGGAAACAAGTATTTGGGAAGTATGATGTAATACCATATTCACCAACTGCTTTAACATCTTTGAATACTTCATTAGTTACAGGTTTTTCACTGAATACAGTAACAGGTGTGATTGTTCCAGCCTCTACAGCACCCTTAGCTTGAGATTGGTGAGACATAGCAAATTCAGTTTCGCCTTTTGCTACAGCATCTAATGCTAAGTTTGCACCATTATAGCTAACTAGTGTTAATTTAATACCAAGTTCTTTAAATAAAGCTTTAGCAATAAAAGCCTCTGAACCAGCAATACCATTAACAGCTACTTTACAAGTGTGATCTTGACCATAAGCTTTTAAACCATCTAAATCACTTATGTTTAATGATGAATCAGCAGTCATTACAAATGTTGCAGAATACATGTTCATAACAGGTACATAATCATCATAATTAAACATAATAGCTTCTTTACCATCAACATTTGGAGCAATAGAGAAAGCACCTTCACCACCAAAAATTAAGTTATATGAATTTGGTTTGTTTTTTAAGAAATTAGTTAATGCAACATTACCACCAGCACCTAATTCATTGGTTGCTAATACAGGCTGACCTAATAATTCTTGACCATATACAGATGCTTTTCTGTTAACTAAATCAGCTACACCACCTACAGCCCATGGACAAATAACTGTGATAGGTTCTTGTGGCCAAGTCTCTACAGCACCTGTAGTTGCTTCTTTAGTACCGCTTGCAAATAATGTTGAACACATAAATGCGCTCATTAATAAAATAGAAAATATTTTTTTCATTTCCTTTCTCCTTCTTTTTTTTATATACAAATCTTAAGTGCAGATTTCTCATACCACAATACAAAAAACACTCACTTTTTTTCAAAGTTGTATGCTATTATAGCAATTTTGTTAAGTTGTATTGTTAAAAAAAATGAATATGTCTAATATTTAAAGAATTTTACAAGAATTCTATTAGGAAAAAAGTAAAAAAAATTGAGTAATAAAAAACAGGGAATATGAAATTAATCATTATTCTCTGTTAATATATTATTAAGTTGTAATTAAATTTATTAAAAAGTTGTATATAATTTTTTGATTTCAGCACAAATTAGTTTATACTCATCATCTGATAACTTATTTGGCAATCCCTTTATTTTAATCTTATATTCATCATTTAAGGCTATACTAAGATTCATAGTTGAAGTTGATTTAATTTTTATATCTACATTTTTTAAACGAACCTTTAACTCTTCACTAAATAATGATAATCGTCCAATTGAGCGTCTATTTTGTAAAGCCTGTCTAAAATCATCTGATAAATTGTGTCGAATTATTTTATTTTCTAACCACACAACACTTCTTTTATGACAATAATAATTAATACTATCATCATCAGGAAGTTCATATCTATAATTTGATGTAATTTTGCCAACATGAAGTTGATCTCCATCAGGCACGATTACAAAATCACCAATTTGCATCTCTTTAGAAAAAATCCATAGGAAAGATAGCGTTGTATTAATCTTTCTTCCATCTTCTGCATCAATATCTTTTTTTAACTGTTCTATTAAATAAGGTTTAGAAATTTTCTTTAAATCACCAATACTACTATAGCCTACACCAATTTCATTTTTTTCTAGAAATTCGTTTAAAAAATTATTTTCACCGATTTTACTTCTTACTAAGAATGTATTCAACATAAATTCTCCATTAAGTATTTTTTTTATTAGCAAACTTCCCTATAATAAAAATTTGTAATACTATGGAAATGCTTGGAATTAATATATCAACACTGTTAATCAAAGTCAATCAAAATTGTAAAAATTGATTATAATATATATCTAACCAAACTAAGTTAATTACATCACTTTATTCATTAATTTTATATCAAAACCAATCTAATTATAATAATTTCTCTTAATAAAAAAAATTTACACATTCTTTCATTTTAGAATTGTTAAATAAAATAATTAAAATAAAAACAGAGACCTATGAATTTATCCATTAATCTCTGCCCTAAATCATTTACATTGAATTATTTATTTCTTTTCAGATATTTTATACCTATGAGGTACTTTATCACCAGGATTTTTTAATGTTAATACATTAGGATAATCATCTAGAATTGCTTGAAAGAAATTTTCACCAAGTTTTACCTTTCTAGCTGCTGGAATTGTCTTCCAAAAAACTTTGCTAAATAAATCTCTAACTCTAAATTCATCTTCATTACCCACAAATTTCATTTCTTTTAATGCTTTTTCTAATAGTACATCTACTTCTTTCATATTATTCTCCACACTTTAATCTTATTATCCATAAAACATAATTTCAGAATAATACTTTATAATCTTTGGTTAGTTATAACAAAACCAAATTAACATATAATTATAAAATTAGATAAGAATTTATTTAACATTATAATTTAATATCAAATCATTTTACACTTCTCTCAATATAATAACAATCACAATTTTTTGCAAAATCATAAAATCATCATAAAATTTCAATTATAATCCAGATATATTAAATATATAAGCATTTTGAGTCTAAATATAGAAATCCACAACTATATAAATAGTGTGGATTAATAAATAATAAAATCAGTTAAATTCTAATTAGCCTAGGCCATTTCTTTAGCACCAACAAAATCTGATGGGAAAATCTTATTGAATAGGAATCTTACAAGTGGTCCTGCAATTAATAATTGTAAAGGAAGTGCCACTACAAAATTATAAGGAATGTTGATCATCCAAACTTTAAAAGTTAATGGAGAAAGACCAACTGCTAAAATAGCACCAAATAATGACATAAATGTAACCATACCAACTACCATACTAATTGATATTGTTAAAATAAACTTAATAGGTTTATCACCTGGTTTCACTAATTTGTGAAGCATAAAGTGTGCAAATTTTGATACGATGAACCAATCAAGGAACATTCCAACTATGTATGCAAGTGGAAAACCAAGCCATGATTTAGCAATAACTCCATCTGTAAAGCCAAAAATCCTTATTTCATTATAAATAGTCATAACTAAAACCATTGTGAAACACATTAAAACTGTAAATACCATTTCTTCTCTTTTATTAGTAGGCATATTATCTCTCCTATAGAATAATAAATTTTATTTTTTAGACAAAAAAAAGTACAAAAAAAAGACAGCAATATTAACATAACTTTCGTTACAATTAACATTTCTGTTTAATTTGCACTACCATTTTCATCTAGTAAAAAATATTTATTTCAGTGGTAAAGTAACATGATAAAACTAATATTTCAAGTATTTACAGATAAAAAAACAATTAAAATTTTATTCCAAATTATTTAATATTTTAATCGTATTTTTTAGATATTAAAGCTATTTATCTTAAATCATATAACAATATAAATAGTTAACTAATTAGCTAATTTACCTTGACTTTGAAAAATAGCGGACATACCATAATAAAGGTAATGAGAAGTAATATTATATGTAATTACTTTCATTATATTTTTATAATTTAAAATAAAAGGATGTAAAAAAATGAAAAAAGTCGTAATTGTTGGCGGTGGTGTTGCAGGAAAAAATCTTTGTGCTACTCTTTCTAAAAATCAGAGTATTGAAACAATATTAGTTGAACCTAAAGAATATCTTGAAGTCCCATTTGCACAGTTACGTGCATTAGTTGAACCTCTTGAATTCTCCCCTACTATTAGGAAGAAATACTCCCAATTAATTCCTACAATCAAGCACATAAATCAAAAGGCTGTTGGAATAAAAGGTAAAACACTTTTATTAGAAGATGGTAAAAACATTGATTTTGATTATCTTGTATTAGCAACAGGTTCTTATTTTCCAAAATGGCCATATCTTAAAAGTGCCGAAATAAATATGAATGAAAGACAAAAGGAAGTAGTATTTGAATCAAATAAAATTGATAGTGCTAAATCAATTATAATAATTGGAGGTGGCACTGTAGGAGTAGAATTTGCAGGAGAGATTGCATATCACTGGAATGATAAGACAATAATCATTATAAATGGTGGAAGCAGAATATTAGGTTCTCTATCTGAGAATATGAGTAAAAAAGCAGAAAGCCTTTTAGATTCAATGGGAGTTAAAGTAATTAATAATACTATCTTAAAACCTCTAGATAATGGATCTTGGAGTGATATTGATGGCAATACATATAGTGCTGATTTAATCTATCAAGCAGTGGGAATGAAAATAGATAGCAATTGGCTTAATAATAATCCAGAAATAATTAGAGATGAAAAAGGCTCTATTAAAGTTGATAGTTCATTTAGAGTAAAGGGTTCAGATAATATATTTGCAATTGGTGATATAACTGATGTTCCTGAAATGAAATTAGGCGCTTTTGCAATAAAACATGCTACTATTACTGCTAAAAATATTAACTCACTTATAAAGAATCCATCAGCTAAGTTAAAAACTTATAAACCAAGCAAAACCATGAGTATGGTTCCTATTGGAAAGAAAAAAGGAGTTGTACAACTCCCATTTGCTCACCCACATTTTCTAATATCTATAAAACAAAAGAACTTATTTATTTCAAAAGTATTATAAATGGTAATTAATCATATGCGGACTATATTAATATATAATTTAATAAGTCCGCAATTTATAAGGGTTAATTCTCTACTACATTTAGTTCATTATTTATAATCATCTCTTTTGTTAGTGTCTTCATTCTTAATAAATAAATTGTTACACAAGTTGCAATAAAGAGTAGAAGAACTCTCATCCACAAAATCTCTAAAAAGAATATTACTGATATTAATATAAATAACCATAGAGTAAAAATCGATATAATTTTCGCTCTACTTGTGATAGCTCTATATTCAATATAGGATTTAACATAAAGTCCAAGAATTTTATGATTGATTAACCATAAATACAACTTCTTAGAACTTTTCAAGAAACAAGTTGCTGAGAGTAATAAAAAAGGTGTTGTTGGTAATACTGGCAAAAATACACCAATTATACCTAAAATTAGAGTAATAAAACCAAGTATGAGAAATAGTATTTTTTTCATATATAAATACTGGTAATAAGTTTTAAATTATTACCAGTTATTGTCTCCTTATTTAGCAATATCAAATCGATCTAGGTTCATTACCTTTGTCCAAGCCTTAACAAAGTCATTCACAAATTTTTCTTTTGAATCTGAACTTGCATAAACCTCTGCTTGAGCTCTTAGCTGTGAATTTGAACCAAATACAAGATCAACTCTTGATGCACTCCATAGTTTCTTACCACTAGCTCTATCTAATCCAATGAATTCCTCATCATTATCTTTAGATTTTATCCACTTTGTGTGCATATCTAATAGATTTATAAAGAAATCATTACTTAGGCACTCTTTTTTATCTGTGAATACACCTAATTTTGAATCCTTGTAATTATTTCCAAGAACACGTAAACCACCGATTAAGACACACATTTGTGGTGCTGTTAACTGAAGAAGTTGTGCTTTATCAATTAACAATTCCTCTGAGGATACACTAAATTTAGTTTTTAGATAATTTCTAAATCCATCTGAAGTTGGTTCAAGTACAGCAAATGATTCAATATCAGTATTCTCTTGAGTTGCATCAGTTCTACCAGCTCTAAATGGAACACTAATTTTAAAACCAAAATTTAGAGCAGCCTTTTCTATTGCAGCACATCCACCTAGAACAATTAAATCAGCGAGTGAAACCTTTTTACCCTTAGAACATGTTTTGTTAAAGTCTTCTTGAATTTTCTCTAACTTTGCTAAAATACTCTTGAGTTTCTTTGGTTCATTTACTTCCCAATCAACTTGTGGTTTTAATCTAATTCTAGCACCGTTTGCACCACCTCTAAAATCAGAACCTCTAAAGGTAGAGGCAGAGGCCCACGCTGTTGATACAAGATCGCCTACACTTAAATCTGTTGATAAAATCACATCTTTCAATTTCTTAATATCTTTTGAATCAATTAAAGTATAATCACATTTTGGAACTGGATCTTGCCATATAAATTCTTCTTTAGGAACTTCACTACCTAAGTATCTATTAATTGGACCCGTATCTCTATGAGTTAGCTTATACCAAGCTTTTGCAAAAGCATCTGCAAATTCAATAGGATTTTCTTTATATCTTAATGCAATTTTTTCATAAATTGGGTCAAACTTTAATGCTAAATCAGCAGTAGTCATCATAGGACGATGTTTTTTGCCCTTAATTTGAGCATCAACTACCATATCTTCCTCATCAACATCTTTTGCTAACCACATATAAGCACCGGCTGGGCTTTTTACAAGTTCCCATTCATACTTAAACATGACTTTGAAATATCCATTATCCCATTTATTTGGATTAGGTTTCCAAGCACCTTCTATACCACTACCAATTGTATCAGAGCCTTTTCCACTTTTAAAAGTACTCAACCAACCTAGACCTTGATTCTCTACATCAGATGCCTCTGGTTCAGGGCCAACATGTTTAGGATCTCCTGCTCCATGACATTTACCAAATGTATGACCACCGGCTATTAATGCAACAGTCTCTTCATCATTCATTGCCATTCTTGCAAAAGTTTCACGAATATCACGGGCAGAATCCTTTGGAATTGGTTCACCGTTTGGACCTTCAGGATTTACATATATTAATCCCATCTGCACAGCTGCAAGAGGATTTTCTAAATCCTTTTCTTTTGTATAGCGACCTTTTTGAAGCCATTCTTTTTCTTGACCCCAATAAACATCTTCTTCACTTTCCCATATATCTACTCTACCACCAGCAAAGCCAATTGTTTTAGCACCCATTGATTCAAGTGCACAGTTACCAGCTAAAATCATTAAATCAGCCCAAGAAAGAGCTCTACCATATTTTTGTTTTATTGGCCATAAAAGACGTCTAGCCTTATCTAAATTTACATTATCAGGCCAACTATTTAATGGTGGAAATCTCTGATTACCAGAATTTGCACCACCTCTACCATCACTAATTCTATAGGTACCTGCACTATGCCAAGCCATTCTAATAAAGAGAGGTCCATAGGTGCCATAATCTGCTGGCCACCAGTCTTGAGAATCACTCATTAAATTAAATAAATCTTGTTTTACACTCTTTAAATCAAGTTTACTAAATTCTTTAGCATAATCAAAATCTGGTCCATAGGGATTAATCAGATAAGAATTTTGATGTAAAATCTTTAAATTTAATTGATTAGGCCACCAATCAACATTAGATGTTCCTTTAGCAGCAGAATGTCCGCCTAACCCAGTAACTGGGCATCTACCATTAGCACTCATAGTATTCCTCCTAACTTAGTTTAATACTTAGATGATTTAACTTAAAAATTGTACAAACAATTTAATCCATTTGATTTAATGAATTATTTGATTAAAATCATCTACTATATTATACCATAGAGTATGTTAGGAGTTAATGTTTTGATATTTAATTTCTTACTACTTAACAAATAAGAGTTAATTAGGTATTTAATATGATATTTGTAATTTTAATTACTTATAGGGCATTCTTTATTCAAATAAAGTATTAAATATCTGATAAGTTTATGTAAATTTTGAGTTTTTTTAAAAGGGTTAAGATTCATTTTATGTTATAAAAATAAATTTCATTAAGAACATCTGTTAAGTTAAAAAGTTCACATCTTTTAAAAGGGAGAGTAATAAATCCCAATTATAAGTAAAATAATAAGTGAGAAAGACAAAATTAAATCACTAACTTCTACCTTCGTCTTAATATAATAAGTTCTATCCCCATTATCACTAAAGCCCTTTGAATGCATTGCCATAGCTATATTTTCTGACCAATAAATACTATTAACTAGCATTGCAAACAGAGGCTTTGTTGAAAAAAATCTTACCTTCATTCCTCTTGTTCTAAATGCAAATAGAGCATTTTTATATTCTTTACCAATATTTGGAACCAGATGAAGTGATGAGAGTATCCCATAGGCAAATTTAGGTGATAAATGACATTGATGGATTAGACTACTTATAAATAACTCACGGTCAGTTGTTAGTGCAAAAAATATTCCAAGTCCAGCATAGGCTAATATTCTTGTACCAAGTTGTAATGCTGTTTTAAAATTTGTAGACATAGCGGCTCTAACTGTATATGGTATGGATGATATTTGAGAAATATCAGAGTCTACAATACTAGCATTTTTTGAATAATATAAACCCATCATGAACATGCCAAAGGCTGCAAAAAATGCAGGAGTTAAAAAGATTATTATTGATTTAAGCTTAGCATTTGAAAAAAATACCATAGCAATTAGAGTAAGTGTAAATACACCAAGACTTACAAATACCTTATATTGAAATGATAATATTATTACAAAGAGAAGAATACTAATCATCTTAACACTTGGATTCCAGTTTTCAACTTTAATACTTTTCATAAGAAACATCCTCATCATTATTTGTTTGAATATTTACAAATGACTTATCTTTAATTTCATATATTTGATCGGCCCAATTATAAGAGAGTCTTCTATCGTGAGTACTAAATAATACAGTTAGACCATCATTATCTATTTTACTTTTTAAATTTGTCATTATAGTCTGAGTTGATTTACTATCCTGACCATAGGTTGGTTCATCTAGTAATAAAATACTCTGATTACCAGATAGTACAGAGAGAACGGCTAGCCGTCTCATCTGACCCTGACTTAACATATATGGTGAATAATTCTTATATTCTCCTAATCCATAATCATCAAGCAATTGTAGACTTTTACTTTTTAATTCCTTTTCACCTAAACCTTTATTCCAAAGTTTAAGACTAAAATAAACCTCATCATATACATTCTGAGTCACAAATTGATTAATTGGATTTTGAAATACAATACCTATGTTTTGACAAAGATATTTGAGTTTTAAATCATTTACATTTCTTTTATCAAATAATAAATTGCCGCTATATTTATGTTGTTTTAAAAGAGATAAAAAGAGTGTTGTTTTACCACATCCACTTTTTCCTAATAGAGCAGTCATTGAATTCTCTTTAATTATTATTTTGGAACTTTGATGAATTAAAACACTATTATCTTGAAGAAAATCAATATCAGAATTATGTTCTATTTTCTTAAAAAATGGAAAAGATAATAAAGAGGATCCTACTGATTTTTTATATTTGTGTATCTTTGATTTTCCACTCTTTCCCTCATCACATCTTATTATAAGATTAGAGAGTTCTATTGCACTATTTGTATTTTGAATATTAGATTTACTATAATTCTTTCCACTCTCATTACTAGGTGCATTAGTTGGGAAAAAAACTCCCTCTTTATGAAATATACTCTCATACTTTAGAAGTGATTTTTCATCTACATTTGAAGCTATGACTTTTGCATTTTGTCCAAGTAATATTAAATTATCAAAAGAGCCCATCCAATTATCAATTTGATGATCAATTGCAAGAATACTTATTCCATGATGATCTCTAAGTTTTACTAATAAATTAATTAAGCTACTAGAGGCCTGGCTATCAAGATTGGCAAATGGTTCATCAAGAATTATACATTTACTCTTTAGTACAAAAAGACAACAAAGAGCTACTTTTTGCTTTTCGCCTCCAGAGAGTGAAAACAAAGATCTATCTAGTAAATAATTAAGAGATAAAGTATTTACTGCAAAATCAATTTTCTCATCCATAAGGTCTCTATCAACACCAATATTTTCAAGACAAAATCTCATTTCTTTTCTAAGCGTATCCATGCAAAATTGTAGTTCAGGATTCTGAAACATCATTGAAATATATCTAGCTCTAACACTATTACTCATAGATTTAATATCATGATTAAAAACTTTAATCTCACCACTATAGGTTGCATCCTCTTCTTCGCTAAAAAGACCTGATACTATATATGCGAGAGTGCTTTTCCCGCAACCACTTGCTCCCATTAACAAAGAAATTTTAGCTTTAGGAATATCTAATCTGATATTATCTAGTATTAATTTTTTTTGATAACTAAAGCTAAGATCATGTATTTCTATAGCACTCTCACATGTATTCATATAATTACTCTGTTACCACATTAAAGTCTTTAGCAATGGCATAGGATCTTAGTACACCTGCCTTTGCAAGATTGTCGCTTAAAGATTTAGTTAATATACCACTAAAGATAATTGCACTTATAATACGTACTACTAACATAAGCAGTAATACAGGAGCTGCTATAGCACTATAACCGCTAACTACCATATTATATCCAAGTGTTAATACAGAACAAATTATTGATGATAAAATCATAATTTTATAAGAGAAGTTTTTATAACGGAAAACAGCAATTAATAATTCAATGCCAATCCCTTGTATAAGACCTGATAAAATAATAATAGGTCCAAAATAATTCCCTAATAAACACTCAATCACTGCAGCCAATATTTCAGATATTATACCCGCTCCAGGTTTTCTCATCACATAAACACCAAAGGCTCCTGCCATAAAATAGATACCATAAAATGGTTCATAGCCTAATGCAGATAGGCCAAGAGGAGTTAATATTCCACTCAAAATACCACCCGCAAAAGTACAACAAAGGTATATTACACCAAATAAAACACTGATGATTCCCATCATCAAAACATCCTTTAATTTCCAATTCATCATTTATCTCTCCTAAATTATACTTTTATTTAAGTATTAATTAATATTTTTACTCTGGAAGGTTCACAGCCATAGTTACTTCAAATACATAGTGATCAAGATGAGATCCACAATATTCATTTACAAAATCTATGTATGAAAATAAAGAGTGAACATCGCCTTTTAAGAATGTACAATAATGAGCGGTTTCACTATAAAGGCCTCTATCAATGGCACTATTTACAACATGAGCTATGACATCCATATAATTACCTTCTCCTAGAGGATAGAGTGCAATTTTACATTCAACAGGAAAATTGATAGAAGAAATAGATTGCTCATTAACTAGAATATCATCACAATCTAAGAGGCTCTCACCCTCAGTATCTCCAGGACAACCTTTTGAGAAAGTTGCCTCAAGATTCATATGAATTCCTTCAGTATAAGAGTGGATAAATAGGCTTTTAAGTGCATCCTGAACATGAACTCTCTTTCCTCTATAAACAGTTGAAAGTTTGTCTGACTTACTCCAAATTTTTGAAGTATCGACACTCTTTAATGCATTAAGAATAATTGATATGTAGTTATCACTCATCGGAGAGAGCGTAAAACGACATCCTGTAATTTGTTTAGTAACTTCAGTTGAACAGCTAACACTACTACTGTAATTAACATATTGTTTTTTAGACATAAAAAATCCTCCAAATCCTGGAGGTATAATTAATCAATACGCTATAATTTATCTATTTGAAGCTATAATTCTTCAAATTAATAGTATTACATCACTTCCTTCGCAAACATTACTTTGATCAGGTTCAACGGGTATTTCAGTATTGATCTCAGCCTTTAGGCACCCCGGGATTGAGTTCACAGTAATTAAAAGAATATAAACTGTCAATATAAAATTTAAAATAAAAAATAATCTGAGTAAAAAAAGAGAGTATAAAATTCTTCATTTAATTAATAAATCAAAAGAATTTAAAATTTGAAAAATGAACTATATTTAAAGATTTTATTAACTAATAATAATTAGTTAATAATTAAACTAACTTTGATATAAAGATTAAATAGTCAATCAAATTTAACATTCATTTAGCATATGAATCTATTTTATAAAATCCTATATAGTATATAAATAATAGTATCTTATTACCTACTTATAAATTAAGAGGTAATAAGATTTTTAGTACAATTATTAGAGTTAAAATCAAATAAAATTCAATTATATTTTGATAAAATCACAGAAATTAAATCAATAAATAGGTACACTATTTATCAATATTTTTAATCTCATCATTATAATTTATTTCACTTAATTGGTTTATCAATTTTGTAACAGATTCTAATGGAAAGTCCTTATCATCATTTAATTCTACTAATTTATTTAATAAATTTAAGACTTCCCTACTCTGTGGTAACATAAAACCTGCTTCACGAAGTAAATCCTCAGCCATAATATGATTTGAAATAGAAACAGCTTTTGCAAATTGAGTAGCTAAAGGATCTGTTGAATTTCTTTCAATATCAGAAGCAATTGATTCCTGTTCTGTTTTACTTTTGGAAAGTATTCCAAGAGCATTTTTAATCTCATCATTTTTTTCCATTTGAGGTGGAAATTTCTCAGGTATTAGAGAAATTGCATGAGAGGCACAGGCATCAACACAGAGTCTACAGCCACTTATACACTTCTTTGCATCTATTTGTCCATCTTCAGTATCTGTTGCTCCTGTTGGACAAACAAAGAGACAAAGACAATCTTTAGTACATAAACTTATATTTCTTACTGCATGCATTATTAAGCTCCTCTTTTTATTTGTTTCATTTTTATATTTGGTACCTTGCAGACTGGGCAAATTGGAGGTTTTTCAACTCCAATATGTATAAATCCGCAAATCTCACAAACATAAATATTTGAATCCTTAAAAATTTCTGGAGATTTTAAAGCAATCTTTTTTAAATAACTGTTAATCAGAGATGAGACTTGAGCAGACCATTTAAGTGCCCTAAGAGCACCTCTATCACTGTATTTACTTGCAACTTCTTTAGCATTAACAAAATTATCTGAAATATCACTTTTAAGCATTTCTTGCAAATCTTCAAATTTAGATTCATTATCTATCATCTCATTATTTTCATAATATTTAGATAATTGATTATATAGCTCTGACATTTCAAAGAGATATTGTTTATCACAACCTTTTGAAAGATTAGAAAAAATTGCAGATAATTCTTTATTTGTATAACTAATTTCATCATCAATAGATTTTATAGAAGTTGCTATACTACCCCTTTCCTCTGATAAATCAGATTGATTTTCAAAAACTTCTTTTGCACCACCACATATGGGACATTTAAAAGTTGTTGGAATGTCTTTAGCTGCTGTTTTTGGTGGAATACCACCCTCTGGATAACCTAATTCTTCATCATAAATGAAGCCACAAACAGAACATACATATCTACTCATAAATTTTTAGCCCTCCTACTAATAAATTATTAATCATATTTGTAGTAAATTATACATCAGAGTAACTCATAAAGATACATTTAGACTAAGTCTCTAAAAATTATTTTACTAATTAATTCAAAAATCTAAGAAATTATAAATATAGAGTTATTACTATTTTGATTTGAGTGTATTAAAATAAGATTGGGAGTATTTATGATAATTAGTAAAAACAAAGAAATGAATTTTAGTGAATCTTCAAAATACATGGGTAAGAAAGTATTCAAAAAAAAAGTCAGATTATTTTCAATTACAGGAGGAAATAAAGGCTTTATAGAAATAGCTAATAAATACTCTTCTATTAATAAATTTGCTAAGGGTGAATGCTTTAATACAAATGGTATCATATTTAATTATATAAATGATTTTCTTTGTGATTTATCATATCTAGAGCGATCAATTATAAGCTCAATTGGAATTGGAAATACTAAAGCTACTGCAATATCAAATAATATTAATAAGAAGGAAAATATTGTTAGAGAAACATTAAATAACTTACTTAATAAAGAGATTATTAAAGTAGAAATTCCTATAAAAGATGGAAGAAAAATAAATGAGGATGATGAGATTTATTCTTTAAATAATTATTCCCTAAATTTCTATTTTAATTTTATCTATCCATACTTAAATGCTAATAATGAAATAGATATAGCTAATGCCATAGGGCATTACTCAATAGTTTTTGATTATCAGTATCAAGGAAAAATATTTGAAGATATTTGTAAAGAATTATTTCTTAAATACATTGTTAATAAAGAATTAATATGGAATACGTCATTAATCGGTTCATATTGGAATAAAGATAATTCAATTGAAATTGATATTGTTTCCAAAAATTTAAATAATAATGTTGTTTTTTTAGGAGAATGTAAATTTTTTAAAAGTAAGGCTGTTGATATGAGGATTTATCATCAGCTAAAAGAAAAATCTAAGATTTTTAATGAGAATCAATTAATCTATGGACTATTTTCTGCAACAGGTTTTTCAAAAGAGATAATTGAGCTATCTATCAACTCTAATCACCTACTTTTATTTAATAATTTTGAGAGGTTATTATTTTAATAGTTTATTAGCTCTGTAAAAATTAATAGTATCTAAAAGTGTTTTCTTAAGTGGAAAAATCTTAAGCTTTAAATCTCTTATGGATTCATTATTATTAAAATCAATTCGCTCTGACAGAGTTTCTAATGAATATTTACAATAGAGAGGTGTCATTTTCTTAATTCTGAAATAAATAGTTGTTAATGGAATTAGTGCTTTAAGAAGCCATATCGGTAGTGTCAATTTTGGATATTTAATATTAGTTAAATCAGAAAGAGTATTAAAGAGATCTTTAATGCTTATATAATTTCCTGTTAACAAATACTCTCTATTTTTGAGATTATCATTCATTGCAAGACTTACA
This sequence comes from Sphaerochaetaceae bacterium, assembly GCA_963678765.2. GTDB lineage: Bacteria > Spirochaetota > Spirochaetia > Sphaerochaetales > Sphaerochaetaceae > Pleomorphochaeta. Next base: position 86,776 of record CAXXVM010000005.1, read on the forward strand.
ATAGCATTTGCTGCAGATCTAACATCTATTAAATTGTAACCACCATCTATATAGGTTGTGATTCTTTTTTTTAAATATTCTTTAATAACCTGATTTATAATATTATTTCCATAATCTCCTGGTCCCATAATTCCTGCAGGATAGACTATATTAAAATCAATTTTATCCTCACCTTTTGAGGCCTGTCTAACAAGATTAGTAGCAATTGCTTTTGTTTTTGAATAAGCATCTTTTTTTTCATCTACTTCAATTTTGAAAGGATAAGGCTCATCATCATTTTTACTTATATAGTTATCAAAATTAATGGCATGCACACTACTAACATAGATAAGCCTTGCCTTTATAATTTTTGAGTGCTTAATTATATTTTCACACCCATTCACATTAGTATCATAAATTCTTTGATTCATCTTTTTTGTGATATTAATTATTCCAGCTGTATGAATTACAACAGCATTCTCAACATTAAAAAACTCATTCATACTTTCAAAATCACGAACATCACCATAGTATACTTCTTCAATTATAGGAGTTTTTAAAGTAGAGTTTCTCATCCTTAAACCTCTAACTTTAGCCCCCCTATCAATTAATTGTTTAACAATAGTTGAACCTAAATGCCCATCGGAACCAGTAACAAGAAATATTTTTTCCATAACTAAACTCCCAGATAGATTATAAGCTATCACTATTAATAAGTATAGATTAGATTCAAGAAGTATGAATAAAGAGAGAATTAGTTTTTATTAATTTATTATCTATACATTAATTATTGAGATACAAATTGTTTTAACTATTTAATACCTACACCAGTAAAACATTACTATTATCTTTTATTTATCAGCTATTTCACAATAAAAAACACAAGGTTGAGCTTGTGTTTTTTAATAAGATACTTTCAATTAATTCATAAATTGACTTTTATAATTACCATTCAGCAACCGATCCATCTTCATGTCTCCAAAGAGGATTTTTCCAATTGTGTGGATTTTTATTCTCTTCAATTATTAACTCTTTATTGACATCCACTCCAAGTCCAGGTTTCTTATTCATATTCACAAAGCCATTTGTAAAAACAAAATCTTCTGGATTTTTTACATAATCAAGGACACTTCTACCCTTGTTATAATGAATACCAATACTCTGCTCTTGAATTATAGCATTATATGATGTTGCATCAACTTGCAAACAAGCACTCAAAGCAATAGGACCGAGTGGGCAATGTGGAGCAAGTGCTACATCATAGGCCTCTGCCATAGATGCAATTTTTTTAACCTCAGTAATACCTCCTGCATGAGATACATCAGGTTGAATAATATCGATACCACCAATATTTAAGAGTCTTTTAAAATCATATTTTGTATATAATCTCTCTCCGGTAGCAATAGGAACATTACAAGAGTTAGCAATTTCTTTAAAATATTCCATATGTTCACAAAGAACAGGTTCTTCAATAAACATTGGATCAAATTCTTCAAGTTTTTTTGCAAGTACCTTTGCCATTGGTTTATGAACTCTACCATGAAAATCAATTGCAATTCCAAAATCTTTACCACATGCATCTCTAATTGAGGATACACGCTCTAATACAGCATCAATTTTACTATTTTTATCAATATATGATAATTCACTTGTAGCATTCATTTTAATAGCAGAAAAACCTAAATCCTGTTTTTCTTTAGCAGCCTTAGACACTTCATCTGGTCTATCACCGCCAATCCAAGAGTAAACTTGTATTTTATCTCTAACAGAGCCTCCCATAAGATTATAAATAGGAGTATTGAACACCTTTCCCTTAATATCCCATAGAGCTTGATCAATACCAGAGATGGCACTAGTTAAAATACCACCACCTCTATAAAATCCACCTCTATATAAAATATTCCAAATATCTTCAATATTTGCAGGATCCTTATCTAAAAGGTAATCACTCATTTCTTCAACACACCTAAGAACTGTTGCAGCATGCCCCTCAAGTACAGCCTCACCCCAACCCTGTGTGCCATCATCACAAAAGATTTCTACAAAACCCCAACGAGGTCTTACAAGATACGTATTAACTTTTTTAATTTTCATATTTTATTCTCCTTAAAACTAGCCCTTAACGGCACCAGATGTTAGTCCTTGAACTACATATTTTTGGAATATCATAGTTATAATAATTGCCGGAGTCATAATTGCTACAGCGGCTGCCATAACAGCACCCCAATCGACCTCTACATATGAGAGAAAGTTATAAACAGCAATTGGAAGTGTTCTTGTTTTTTGTTGACTCAATACCTGAGAGAACATAAAGTTATTCCAACTAAAAATAAAACTTAATGTTGTAGCTGTTACAATACCAGGTGTTGATAGTGGCAATACAATTTGAAAGAATGATTTTTGTTGTGGTAGTCCATCAACCATAGCAGCCTCTTCTAATTCTATTGGTACTGCATCAAAATATGGTGACATTACCCAAACAATCAAAGGTAGAGCTATTAATATGTGGGAAAGTATTAATGCTGTATAACTATCCATCAAGTGTAATCTTGAGAATACGATATACCATGGCATTAAAAATGATATTCCAGGTAAAAGACGAGCAACTAAAATAAATACAGCTAGTCTTTTTTGCTTAAATCTAGCTATTGAATAGGCAGCAGGTAATCCAATAATCAAAGAAATAATTACAGCTGCAAATGCTACTATTACAGAGTTTTTAAGATAATGAAGAAAATTCTGTTCTACAAACACTTTTTCAAAGTTAACTAGAGTTGGTGAGAATATAAATCTTGGAGGCCATGCTATAATATCTACTTGAGTTTTAAAAGCACTCATTAACATCCAAAGGAATGGAAAAATAATAGGTACTATTATTATTAATAATAAAAGTGCGTGTACAATTATTTTTCTAATTTTATGATTTGTTACCATTATAATTTACTCCTTTATAATTCAAATCTAGTTCTTATTTTCATTACACCTAAACTAAATAGTGAAACCAAAATAAATAGAAATACTAGCATTACTGCACTTTGTCCCATTCTAAAATATTCAAAACTGTATTTAAAAGCCAAAATATTTAAATTCTCTGAAGCATATCCTGGGCCACCACCTGTCATTGCATAAATAATATCATATGTCTTTAATGCATCAATTGATCGTAATATTATTGCAGTTAGTAGAGTCGGCATTAACATAGGTAATGTAATTCTAAATAAAACTTGACTAGATGAGGCACCATCAACAATTGCAGATTCAAAAGGTTCACTAGATAATCCAGCAAGACCAGCCATTATTATTAATGTAATCATAGGGGTCCATTGCCAAACATCAACTAAAATTAATGATGGCATTACAGTTGCAGCATCGGTTACAAAACCATTTTGAGGAAGATTTAATGTAGTTAATACCCAATTTAATATTCCAATATTTGGATCATAAAATAAATTCCACACAATACCTACGGCAACAGGAGTTGCAACAAGTGGTAATAATAGAGCACCTTTAATTGCTCCTTTTCCTTTAAAACTTTTATTTAATAAAAGTGCAATGATTAATCCGAGTAAACCCTCAAAGAAAATTGCACCAAAAGTAAAATATAAAGTCCTTCCAACAGCCTGTATAAACCTAGGTTCTTTTAGGACCTCAAAATAACTTGTAAAACCAACAAAGCTAATTCCACGACCACTTGTAAGACTCCAATTTGTAAAACTTAAATAAAAAGTATAACAAACAGGAAAAACCATTAAAACAACTACAAAAATTACTGCAGGCAATGGAAAAATGTACTTGATATTTCGTTCAATAAAATCTTTTTTCATTTTATCTCCATAAAAATAATGCGCCAGAATACCTATGCAATTTACATAAATATTCTGGCAACTTAATCTAATATCTATTTCATATATTCATCATCAGCTTGTAATAATTTATTTACAGCATCAACTTTTGTATCTGCAAGAGATTGAAGTTTGCTTGATTTACCGGCTGTATTGATAGATTCAATAATAACCTCACCAATTAAATCTCTAGCAGCACCTACACTACTCATATAAGGTCTATCATAAGGATAACCATTCATAGCGGCAGAAGCTTGAGATTCAACAAGACCAGGATTCATAACATTTAATACATCAGGATCTTTCCATCCAGAATTTCTAGCCATAGTAATATTGTCTAACATACCCTCTTTTGCAAATTCAGCAGAGGTTGCCCATTCAATAAATTTCTCTGCAGCACTCATGTTTTTAGAACTATTTGAGATAGCCATACCCCAAGATACAACGATAAATGGATTATTTGCTTTAGGTCCTGCAGGGAATGCTGCAACACCAACATCTTCTTTAGGAACAACACTCTTTTCAGGATTAATTAGTGTACCATAGAATACTGAAGCATCGGTCCACATAGCAACTTTACCAGCTTGGAATATAGGCATTATATTTTCCCATGACATACTTGTAATTCCAGTTGGGCCATATAATGAATTTATTCTTCCATAATATCTAATTGCATCAAGAGCTTCTGGTGTATTAAATACAGCCTCACCATTCATAAGATATCTACCACCAAAGTTGTAAAGATAACTAGACATTTGAGTAACGCCAGCTGCACCCTTACCTCTTGATGCTATACCAGCAATACCGTCTTTATTTAAAGCCTTTGCAGCCATTTCTAATTCCTCAAGAGTTTTAGGAACACTTAAACCAGCTTTTTTCATTAAGTCTTTTCTGTAATATAGTACTTCCCATTCTGTTACTAGAGGAATTATATAATTAGCACCATCTTTTGCACCAATATCAATTGTACTTTGAGGATAATCACTAAAATCATAGTCCTCTAAAGGTGAATACCAACCATTTTTCATGAATAAAAGGCCCTCTTGTAAAGGTCTTGTCATAAATACATCAACAGTTGAAGAACCAGTTGCAAATTCAGTTGTTAATTGTTGAGTTAATTGAGATTCTTGTAATTGTTCAACATTAACTTTAATACCTGTTGCTTTCTCAAACTCTGGAATTTTCTCCTTTAATAAATCCCCGTATGGATGGTTTGCAAGCATTACACGAATTTCTTCCTGTTTTGGAGTCCCTTCACTCTGACCTTGTGCAAACAAAGGCAACACTAATGCACTAATTAGCATCATAGCTAATAATTTTTTACTCATATTCTTTCCTCCCTAAGTTAAATATGTTTTCTATATTTAAGTATACTTAGTTATATTACATTGTAAATGAAAATTATTATTACTAAATTAAGAATAGCTTATTAGAAGATGGTAGAGCAGCAATTATTTTGTATGATTGAATTATTTTTACTAACTAATAGGAAATTTAATGGCTGTCACTAAATTGCTCTACACGAATACTCAATCTTTTAATTACTTAACCGGTAACTAAATAAATATTATTTATAATTCAATAGAATTAAAAGTTTAGTAAATTTAACTACCTATTTTTAAAGAATTTAAACTTTTTATCTTCATAATAATTAAAAATCCTTGTTTATATAGATAAATCTATATCAACTAAAATTAACTTAACATAAGGTATAGTAAAAAATTAATATTTTATTTTTTTTATAAATATTTTATTTATTATTTAAAAAAATATATTTATAAATACAAAAATAAAGAGAGAAACAAAGCTTTTAACTTATAATTTCTCTCTTCTAATTTGATTATCTAATAAGGATTAGATATTAGTCTGTATTGTTGGACTTTTTGTAATATTTGTTAATAGACTCCATGATGATGAGACTGTCTCAACAACTTGAAGTTGCACATTCATAGCACTTGCTAGTGCTGCTTGATATTGTTCTCTAAGTTTATTATGAGAAATCAAAGGAAGTTTTCTCAAAGCCGTTTCATATATAGCCTCTTTTTCTCTTGAATCAGAAACTAAATCTTTATATTTGGACCAAAGACTATTTGACTTTTGAACCATATTTTCAAATTTAGCTGAAAGACTCTTATTTGCTTCAAGCAAATATCCAACCTTTAACTCTTCAACTAGAGCGGCAACACTTACAATCTTATCAATTTTATAAGCTGATGCACCACAGAATACATATCCACTATTTAAATTACCCTGTCTTGCATTATTTAATGCAATAGAAATACAGTAATTTGCATCTTGGGCTTTACATGTTGCAAGGCATTGCCAAGCACATTTAAAATTAGGTCTTTTACCACTTTCACAATCATTAATAAATTGATTTCTTATAGCACGACCAGGCATTCCAACAGGACTCTTTATTAAGCCAATATCCTCTTTTTTACAGTTAACATAGGCCTCTTTAAATCTAAGATCAGCATCACATTCATCGGTAGCTACAAAACGAGTAGCCATTTGAACGCCTCCTGCACCAAGATCAAGAATTCTCTTGATATCTGCACCAGTGTAAACTCCACCACCAGCTATTACAGGAATACTTTTGTTGTGTTTCTCTTCAAATGGTTTGAGAGCTTCTACAACATTTGGTACAATGTATTCTAATTGAAATTCCTCTTTATCTAATTGATCTTCAGAAAAACCTAAATGTCCACCAGCCATAGGGCCTTCTACTACAACAGCATCAGGTACATCATTATATAATTTACCCCACATCTTAAAGATTAATTGAGCTGCTCTACTAGAACTTACAATAGGAGCAACGCTTATATTGTTTTCTCTAAGTCTTTTAACGGGAATATCCTTAATTGGTAGGCCTGCACCCATAAATACTACATCAACTTTTTCCTGTATTGCTACATCAAGCATTTGATGAAAGTCTTTTAGTGCAACCATGATGTTTACACCTATTAAACCAGAACTAAGAGCTCTTGCTTTTCTTATTTCTTTTCTGAAGGCTCTAAGACCTGCAGATAGACCATCTTGATAATAGTCTTTTTCTAATAGGCCAATACCATTAGCTGCTATAACACCTATACCTCCACTATTAGCTACTGCTGATGCTAGAGATGATAGAGATATTCCAACACCCATGCCACCTTGGACAATAGGAGTCTTTGCTGTATGGGATCCTATTTTTAGAGGTTTCCATACTTTGCTTTGCTGTACTTCTTCAACAAACGTTGATAATTTCTGAATTGATAGACTTTGTACCAAGTCATCAGAAACAGACTTCAATGATTGAAAAAGAGTATCAAAATTTTTAAATTCCATTTTGTTATCCTTTTATCAAGAATTTTGATAAATATTCATTTACTTTAATTAACTTTAACACTTTTACAAAAAGTGTTAAAGTGTCAAAATAAAATATATTCTTTATTTTTCTTGTTAATTAGATTAATAGCTTACATTTGTTAGTAGAAAATTCACTCGTATGAAATTGTTTTTTAATTTTGGTACTATTATTTTTAATTATTTATGCTTTAAGCAATTAAAAGTTCATTAATAAAAAAGTAATTATAAAATTGAGTAAAAACACTCCTTTATCAAAGGCATTTTTCAATAAAGTACTTTTAAATGAGTTATTCAATTACTTAAGTTCTCTAATTGTTGACACTGCTATAATTCAACTCCATAATAAAATTATGGATATTAAAAAAAGATTATGGAAAATAATCTTCATAAAAAATAAAGTAATTATTTTATCATCACTGATTGTATTATTATCAAGTGTGAATCTTTTTGCAGAAGATATTTCTCCTGTAAATGTTCTATTAAATGCTACAAAAATTGCAACTCCAATAAAAATCTCCTGGTATTATGATAATATGATTCTTGAATCTGGATCAAAAATTTCAGTCGGTAGTGATGAAGTAAATTTTGATTTATCAAATACAAGTGAAATGAAAACAAAAGATTTTGTATTAAAGTCTGATGGACCTGTAAATTATGGAAGAATTGTAGTTATTAAAACTAAAATTACAAGTGAAGCATTTAGAGGAATTGTTAATAATAAATTAGTTTCTCTTGAAAATCTTACTTTAAATGGTAAATCAATAAAAATTGCAGCACCTAAGGTTAATATAATAATACCAAAAAGTGCACCATTTAAAGATGTATTAATATATAAAATCTTACTTGATAATGCTAATTATGATATGGAAACAGTGATTCCCTATCGCTATTATAATGATTATATAACAATAACAAAATTCTATTTATCATTTATTGGGGATAAAGATACACCATCGGGAAATTATTCAAGTAACATAAGCATTAATTATAGTATTGATTAATACTAAAAATTCCTAAGAAATTATTAGCAAAGACACAAAAAATATTAAAATAGATACTTGTTTTGGTATTATATAACATTAGTTTATACAGAATATCATTTAATTTACACAAAAGCTTTAGTCTAAATATTTTGATAGTGATTTATTTCAAAACCTATAGTATATTAAATTCATGAGTGAAAATATTTCAGGATTTATACCTATTAAACTAGAATCAACAATAAATGTTGAATCAATTATAACAGTTCATTATTTTGAATATCCAAAAACATTTACCTTTAAAGGTGAGTCTCATGACTTTTGGGAATTTTTATATGTTGATAAAGGCGAGGTCAGCATAAATTCGTGCGGAATTGAAAAGAATCTTAAACAAGGTGAAATCATTTTTCACAAGCCAAATGAATTTCATAGCGTTGAATGTAATGGAAGAATTTCACCTAATTTAGTAGTAATTTCATTTGTTTGTAATAATAAGGCTATGGAGGCCTTTAATAATAGAATATTAAATGTTGGAAATCGCGCTAAAAATATGCTAAGTACTATTATTGAAGAATCAAAGAATTGTTTTAAAAATGATATTTCAGATCCATTTTTTAAAGAACTAATACTCACAGAAAAACCTTTTTCACTCTCCCTTATTAAGAGTGCTCTTGAGACATTTTTAATTTATCTTTTAGTACAAAAAGATAATGATAAAATTAACTCAAATTCTAATATTCATGTTAAAGAAACTCAAAATCGAGTTGGTAAAATCATAGCCTATCTTGAAGAAAATATTGATCAGAATCTAAATCTTGATCAAATTTGCGCCCATACAATAATGGGAAAATCACTACTTCAAAAGATATTTAAAGAAGAAACAGGGTGGTCTGTTATGGAATATTACTACAGAATTAAGATAAATAGAGCAAAACTATTAATTCAAAAAGGTGATCTTAACTTTAGTGGAATAGCTGAAGAACTTGGATATTCAACAATTCACTACTTCTCAAGACAATTCAAAAAAATTGTTGGAATGAGTCCAAGTGAATATTCAAAATCAATTGATTCATATACTAATTAGTTAATATTTATAAAATACTATTACAAGATGTTCATATCTTTATAGAAAATCTGATAATTTCTATTTTCTTAACATTTTTTTTAACTCTCCTATTTGGGATATTTATAATCTTTTACTCAATTTCTATTAGATTTATATTTTCCAATTAACGTATATATACTATAAATTAGTTGACTATATTAGTAGCAAAAAAATATAATTTTCTTCATATATGGAGGCTAGTATGAAGAAATTACTAACTATTTTTTTATGTGTAGGCATGGCTTTGATGTTTACAAGTTGTGCAACTTTTATAGATGGTAAAACTGAATTGATTTCAGTGGACAGTAATGTAAAAGGCGCAAGGGTTTATATCAATAATAAAAATGTGGGAACTACACCATATCTTGGTACTATTAAAAAAAGCAGAAATGCTAAATCAATCAAGGTTGTAAAAGACGGATATTACGAAAGTACTGCTGCATTAAATTCATCTTTTAATCCAGTTTCTTTCTTAGATGTATATAGTTTATCAAGTACAACTGACTTTTTAAACGGTGCTATGTGGAAATATGATCCTGCATCTTTTTATGTAATTCTAACAAAAGTTGATTAATTAATAAATTTTTTTATTTTATTAAGGTTAGCCCTTTAAGTAATAAAATCAGTTAATTTAATAACAATCAAGTAATACTTTACAAGATTTTTAGGAATTTTTTTAAAATAGTTTTTATTTTTATAACTAATCAAATTAGGTTAGTTATAAAAATAATTATAATATTCATTTTTATTGACTATTTTTATATTAGCTTATTTAATTTTACATAATATATGGAGGCTAGTATGAAGAAATTACTAACTATTTTATTAAGTATGGGAATGGCGTTAATGTTCACAAGTTGTGCATCAATCATTGAAGGAACAAGTGAAACTATTGCAGTCGATAGTAATGTAAAAGGTGCAAAAGTTTATATTGATAATTCATTTGTTGGTGAAACACCTTTTGTAGGAACTATTACTAAAGGAAAAGAATCTAAAACTATCAAAGTAACAAAATCTGGCTATGAAGATAGTATTTCAGTAATAAATCCTTCAGTAAATCCAGTTTCAATTTATAATGCATCAGGTTTCTATTTTGCACCATTTTCTACTACAACTGACTACGTTTCAGGTTCAATGTGGAAATATGATCCAGCTGCGTTCTATGTAGACTTAACTAAAATCAATGAATAATTAAATTACTTTAACACTATTAATGTTTTTTGATTTTCTTTTTGTTAAATTTAAATTATCATAAAGCATTGTTTACAAGTAATTTATTAAAATGAAACATATTAATACTTATATTATTTATTAATATTATTATATCATTTTGAATCTACGATTTCTTAGATTATTAGAAAATATTATTAATTATCAAATATTTTCTACTTTTTTTCTTAAATTTAACAAAAAAATATGGAGGCTAGTATGAAGAAATTACTAACTATTTTATTATGTGTAGGAATGGCTTTGATGTTCACAAGTTGTGCAACAATCATTGATGGAACAAGCGAAACTATCTCAGTCGATAGTAATGTTAAGGGCGCAAAAGTTTATATTGATAACTCTTATGTTGGAGATACTCCTTATGTAGGAACAATTTCTAAGGCTAAAGAATCAAAGACTATTAAAGTTAGCAAAACTGGATATGAAGATAGTATAACTATTTTAAACCCAACTTATAACAATGTTGCTCTACTAAGTGGTGTTGGTTTTTTAAGCACAACAGACTATGAAACAGGTGCAATGTGGAAATATGATCCAGCTGCATTCTATGTAACACTAACTAAAAATGCTGAATAATTAACTAATATTTATTTGAAGTTATATTTAATTTATAACTTCAAATAAATTAATTGTTATCTACATTGAAAATATTTTAAGGAATCTATGTGAAAAAACTACTTATCATTTTATTAATTACCATTGCTAGTTTATCAGTTGTAAATGCTGATGAAAAAAAAGCAGATTTTGAATCTCAAATGATAAGCTTTGATTCAGCAAATCTTAGTTATTTTATTACAAACTACTATCATCAACTCAAAAATGATGCTTTTATGAGTGATGGTGATTGGATTAATAGTTTAGAAAAGCAATTATATCTTGATGGATTTTCAACAAATAGAGAAGATTTAATTAAAGTTATAGATGAATCAACAAGTCCTATTAACCTTCTCGAATCAATAAATCTCATTCATTTAGAGAATCAAAAAAATACAATATATGATTATTTAGAATGTGATGAAATAAGGATATGCTTTGCAACTCCTTATCTTAGCAATCCAATGTCCTATTTTGGCCATATTTTCATAGAATTCTATAATGCAGATAATCCCCTATTCTCCTATGTTTTAAGTTACTTAGGAAATACAAAAGATATATCTAAATTTGATATATACAAAAAAGGTATTCTTGGTACACTTGATGGAAAGTATACAATTCAACCCTTCTTTAATTTCTATGACAAATATATAGTTAATGAAAATAGAAATATAATAAGCTATAAAATTAATTTAAGTGAAAGTCAAAAAAAAGAGTTTAAAGACATAATTGCTAATAATTATTTTATTCATCAAGACTATAGTTTTATATTTTACAACTGTATGGATGGCTTGAATGATTTATTAACTCAAGTAGATGAGATAAATCTTTCTGCCTCATTTATCAACGCTCCAGCTGATTTAATTAATAAACTCATAGAATCTAAATTACTATCGGATAAACTTGTCTATGCATCCTATACTGAAAATCAAAATAATATGTACTATTCTTTTTCAAAGCAGGAAAAAGATCAATTTAATTACTTAATGAATACAAGTGATAGAGTTGAATATTTAGAAAGTCTAGATAGTGAATATAGATTAAAACTTGGTTCATTAATATCATCTAATTACTACTATAATTTTCATCACAATAATCAATACAATAGTGATTATATTAATATAATCAATATGAGTGTTCCAAATTTACCAATAGTTACAAATGATATTGATACTTTTATTCCAACTAATACAGGATTCATTCAATTAGATTTTCTTAGTTCAAACAATCAAGAGAACAAATTAAAACTTACATTCAGGCCCCTATTCTCTGATATTGGAGAACAGTACTATAGTGATTATAGCCAGGGTGCCATTGAAATTGGAAAAGTTAGTGCAACTTTTAATAAGGATGAATTTGAACTTGAGCAATTTAGTTGGATTAAACTTACATCTCTTAATAGACTAAGCCGATTTAAAAAAAATATGTCATGGAATTTTGAAGCTAAAAATACTTTAATAGATGATAAATATCCATTAGTAATTGATTTTGATTTAGGATATAGCTTTGGAAAAAAGAATCTTTATATTTTTTCTTATTTAAAAAATCAATTCCAATCAAATAATCTTAATTACAGTGCAAGTTTTGGAGTTTCTCTCAACTATTTTATTACTAATAAATTTCTATTACAAATAAAAGGAGAGGAAACATTCTTCACAGAGAATGAATTTAAATTAGAAGGAAATGGAGAGGCTCTTATTAATTATTTCCTAACAAATGATATTGCTATAAACTCAACCTATAAAAGTTTAAACAATGAATTTACATTTGGATTAAAGTATTATTTTAACTTAATTTAAATGAATTTACACATTATCTCAAATCTTAAGCTTTTAAACTCTTTTGTATAAACTTATTGCACTATATAACATATACAATTAGGATTCCATCGATTAATCTAGTTAAATAAATAGCACTATAGGAGATTAGGATGGAATTAAATACAATAATATATAATTTTAATGTTGAAGGTGATTTAGTAAAAGTAAAAAGCAACAAAGTCGGCCATATTAATTCAACTTATATTGCAACCTTTGATTATAATGGTGTTATAAAAAAATACACAATTCAAAAGATAAATAAAAATGCATTTAAGAATCCTCCTAAAGTAATGGAGAATATTGTTGCAGTAACAACTCATATAGAACAAAAGATTAGTGATAAAACAGATAGTGATAAAAGAGTTTTATCCGTTGTCTTTAGCAAAGATAATAAACCATGTTTTATTGATGATAATGGTGATTATTGGAGAGCCTATAAGTTTATTGATGATGTTTGCACATTCAATAAAGTAACTGCAGCTAAACAGGCTTATCACCTTGGGGAAGGCGTTGCAACTTTCCAAAAACAATTAAGAGATTTTGATGGTTCAACTCTTTATGAGACAATAACTGATTTTCATAATATGAGATCTAGATATATTAATTTAAAAAAAGCTATTGAAAAAGATTCACATTCAAGAGTTGAAAAAGTACAAGAAGAAATCAATTTTCTATTAGAAAATGAATTACGTGGTTATATTATTTGGGATGAATTAAAGAGTGGCAAAATACCACTTAGAGTAACTCACAATGATACAAAGATAAACAATGTCCTATTTAATAAAGATGGCTCTGAGGCCCTTTGTGTTATCGATTTAGACACTGTTATGAGTGGTACCATTCTTTTTGATACAGGTGATATGATTAGAACAGCTACGGCTACAATTGATGAAGATGCACTTGATTTTGAAAACATGAAATGTAATGTTGAATACTATAGAGAATTAATAAAGGGATACCAATCAATTGCTAAGTCTTTTTTAACTGAAAGAGAAGTTGAATTAATAATTGAATCTGGTAGAAATATTACTCAAATTATGGCAGTAAGATTTTTAACTGATTATCTTGAAGGTGATGTTTATTACTCAATTGAAAGAGAAAATCACAATATTGATAGAACTAGAACCCAAATTGCTCTAATCAAAGATATGGATAGAAAATGGGAGCAATTAAAGACTTTAATCAAATAGTTTTTATATTGCCTATATAATTCTTCTACTTATAAATTTATAAATAGAAGAATTATACTTGTTTTAAAAATCCATCATTATTTCTATTCCGGCATTAGTTCCATTACTTTTAATACTCAAACCTGTTTTACTATTTTTTAAAGAGATTGAGACTCTGCCGGCAAGACCTTCTTTTATTGAATGATCCATAATGCCATTTTTAGGAGAGGCAAGTACTTGAGTATTATCAACTACCCCAACAATATTTAATTCAAGGTTGCCCTTAATTAGACTTATATCAACTTTTCCATCCTTTGATGAGTTTAATATTAACTTTGATCTGTTATAAGTCGCAAATCTATACTCTTTATCACCAACAAACAAAGAGCAAAAGAAGCCCTTAAAAGAAAAAAGTCCAAAGGGAATAGTTGCAACAGATACAGTAACCCTAATATCTGATTGTTTAAAATGATTACATTGAAGCCATATATATTCAGTTGGAAAGGATTTACCCCAGTCCTTCTCCATATAACCAAAACCATCTGTTAAATCTAGTGTTTCATGATCTATTAATAACTTACCATTTATCCTGTGATTCATGCTGATTATATGATGATTACATTCCATTTTAGGGATGTAACTAAAAAATCCCATGATATTAGGTCTTAAAAAACTATGAGGGAGAGGTTCTAGCGCTTCAAATTCTAATTTTCCAATAACGCTTATGGTTGAATCTTCTATATCAATGTCAATTTTATTTTCACAGAAACTTGATTTCCCAATTTTAACTGAAAATGGAGATGAGGAATATGAGAACTCAGATAGTTCATATCTAAAATAGTGAGATGATAATTCATTATCTTTATTGCAAATTATACATTGAATAAAGGAGTGTGAATCCCCATCATTATAGCTAACTCCGGGAATAAAGCTAATTGTATAATTTAGATCCTTATTTACTTGTTTAAAATACCAACCTTCAAAATATCTCTTATTAACTAATTCTTTGCTACCTTGAAAATATATCTTATTATAATGTTTGTTCAAAATTTATCCTTTTAATTATTAAATAATTAGTATTATAACATAATTATTTAATCTTGTGATTTTTCTCTCATCTCTCTATTTAGAAGCAGTTTATATGTCCTTCTTAGTCTAGGACGATTATATCTTTGTGCTATTATACATGGGAAATTAACTATCATAGCGTATAAAAACATTGGTAGTATTACATAAGATGGACTCCATAATATAAAAATCCAAAATGGCATTATTTGAATCCAATGATTAATTTCGGCTCGACCTGTTTCAATAATGAATTTTTCAAAATATGCACTGTCAAAGTGTTTAACATTTTTCTTTTCAAATCCATTATTATATAGACGAGCACCATCAGGAAGAATTGGTTTCCATTTATGTATTTTAAAAACACTCTTGTAAATTCTACCCTCTTTTTCCCATTTTCTTGTTTTTAATAAGAATGAATTATCACTAAAATGTTTATCACTTATTCTATTACAAACAAGTGAAATCATTATTTGAAGAAAAGGCCAAACAATAAAATAGGAAATTAATAATTGTGTTGTATTTAATTTTATTAATGGCATTTAATTTCCTTTCATGTTTCTACCCTTCCATTTTGTACTCTTAAATACATAAGTGCCCAAAAGGGAGTAGAAAAATATTAGATGAAAAGCCAAAAGATAGATTGGATATATACAACTTACATAAAGAGGATAAGAGCCAATTTTCTTTATACTACTATTAATCTTAAATACACTAATTATATAGATAATTATTAAGATCACACTTGAAATGCTGTTTTTAAGTATTAGAGATCTCATTAATTCAATGGGAAGAGCTGTTAAATATGCAATCCAAAAAAATACTAGTACAAAGAGTGAGAATTTAATTGAAATTGCTCCGCTTGAAAAGTTTTTAGACCAGCCCTCAATTACTTGAGAGATTGATGTAGGATACATACTAAATTTAATTTCTTTTCCACCAAGGATTAAATCAATCACAACATTGATGCTATTATAATATTTACCAAGATTAAAATCTTCTATAACACTGTTTTTTACAGCCTCATAACCACCATGATCAATAAAGAGTTTTCTCGGTATTAATAAAACAGGTCCATAAAAACCTACATGTTTTTTTGAATGGAAAATGCTTAAGGATGTTACGCAAATTTGTATTAAATTAAAAAATAGCGAAAAATATTCATGCTTTTTTGTAACAATATGATAAGGTTGAACAGATATGGGGTTTTTGCACCTGTCATAGTGATTTACTAGATGCTTTACTGCAGATTGGGAGAATCTAACATCTGAGTCAATAAATAGTAATAAATCGCCAGTTGCACTAAGGGCACCATTTTGACAGGCCCATGTTTTTCCTTTCCAGTGAGAAGGAAGAGTTTCTATATTTAAGTATTTAGCACCACTTTCTTTAATTATGTTTGCACTTGAATCAGTTGAACCATCATCAACACATATTATTTCATGTATATTATAATTTTGTTTTTTAAGATCAGCTAATATATTTGGTAAATTTAATTCTTCATTTCTAACAGGAATTATGATTGAAATAGAATGTTCAGGTGTTTTTTCTTCTCTTTCTTCACTCTCCTCCTCAAGTAAGGGGAATTTGTAAAAAAGATAGAAAAATACAATTAATCCAATAATAATGAAAAAATAGTTATATAGCATTTTTAAGTCCTTTTATATTTCATAAAATTTATAATATTTAGTTACCTTACATATAGCAGTACATATTTATTTTATTATAGCACTAAAATGGTGTATAATAAAAAAAAATCATTTTGAGGTTTCTATGGACAACAATATTTTAATTATTGGAGGTGGTATCTCATCTCTAACTGCTGCAGCTTATTTAGTTAAGAATAATAGAGGTGTAACTCTTATAGAAAAATGTGACAAATTAGGAGGACTTGTTGGAAGCTTTTACCAAGATGATTTTCTAATAGATAGTGGAATAAGGGCAACAGAGAATTCAGGTACTCTGCATCCCATGCTTCGAGATCTTGGAATAGATATTGAGTTTCTAGAAAATAAAGTCTCAATAATAATTGAAGATGCTAAGATTGAAGTTGATAAAGAGGATGGATTAAAGAACTATGAAAAAATGCTATGTGAACTTTTTCCAGACAATATTAGTGATGTTAAATCAATAGTTGAGGTCATTGGCAAAATTTCATCCTACATGGAAGTATTATATGGAATTGATAATCCTCTATTTCTTGATTTGAAGAAAGATAAAAGCTATTTATTGAAAACAATTGTTCCATGGATGTTTAAATATCAAATGACAATTAACAAAATCCAGAGGCTTAATAAACCTGTAAACTCTTTTTTAAAAGAATTGAGTGATAATCAATCTTTAATTGATATGATTAGCCAACATTTCTTTCAGGACACACCAACATTCTTTGCACTAAGCTATTTTAGATTGTATGCAGATTATTTCTACCCTAAAGGTGGAACTAAGACTCTAATTGATAAACTTGAAGAATATATAAGTCAAAATGGTGGAACAATTATAAAAGGTACAGAAATATTAAAGATAAAATTAGATTCAAAAGAGGTATTTAGTAGAGACAAAAGTTTTTACTTTGATAAATTAATCTGGGGTGCTGATTTAAAAACACTCTATAATATTGTTGATTTAGAAAATTCAAATGATTATGATTTACCAAAATATCAAGAATTGAATAAGAATATACAATCATCTCACGGAAATGATTCTCTATTTTCTATCTATTTAACTACAAATCTTAGTCCTGATTATTATAAAGATAAATGTAGTTGCCATACTTTCTATACACCAAGTAAAGTTGGAATTAGTACAATGAAAATGGATCATAAAATTCTACTTGAAAAATTGAGAGCAAGCAAAAATGATAAGGAGTCAATATTATACTCATGGATTGATGAATTTGTATCAAAAACAACTTTTGAAATTTCAATTCCTGTTTTACGAGATAAAAATTTAGCACCACGTGGAAAATCGGCTATGATAGTAAGTGCTGTCTTTGACTATGATTTAACTAAGTATATTTCAAGTATTTCTTTGTATGAGAAATTTAAAAGATACATGGAAAAAGCTGTAATAGAGGAGCTATCAAAAAAACTATTTGTGGAATTAAAAAAAGAGATAATTCACTGTTCTAGTTCTAGCCCTCTTACAATAGAAAGACTATTAAATAATAGTGATGGAGCTATTACAGGATGGAGCTTTAATAAAAAAACTCCAACCGAAGATAGAATGAAAAAGATTGCTAAAGCAATTGAAACTCCATTTAAAGATATTTATCAAATAGGTCATTGGACATTCTCTCCATCAGGCTTACCAACAGCAATTATAACAGCTAAACTAGCAGTTGATAAATTAGAGAGATTAAGGAAATAGATCTTTTCATTGCATTAGCTCTTAAGCTATTTAAAGAGGCTTATACAATTACATATGATAAAGATATAACTTTAACAAATAAAGATTATAGCTCTATGTAGGCCTTATATGAATGCCCTAATCAATATATAAAAGCGTATAGCTAAAATGAATACCACTTTAAAATCTAAATGGATTATTAAAGTGGTTTATTTATTTAAAGCGGTGGCGCTATAGTTTCTTCTGCTTTTTTATAATCAATTATTCTTTTAGCCTCAGCTTTTTTGTTTAAATAATTACTTAATCTTACAAAAATTCCTGATTCATCTTGAATATAAATTGGTTGCCTTGCAAAGGTAATGAAGTTCACTTTTTTTATAAAAGTTCTGTATAAAATTAGACTTAAACAGAAACTAATAAAAGATGATATAGCAAAACCATAACCAACATATTCAATGCCTTTATCTCTAAAATATAGTGAAAAAGTCAAATTGCTTACAAAAAAACAGGTTGCAACTAGTAATGCCCTTTTTCTCAATTCAAAATAAAGAAGTACAAGTATTATTGTAAAAAATAGAATATTAAAAAGAGAACCAATTGCTGTTATTTTGAATATATTTCTTATAACATAATTTAAATCTAGGGCTCTGAATATTGGTTTTGCAAGCAACACAAAGGTGATTGTAATAAGGGCTTGAATCTCAAATGAATGAAATAAATTATATCGCAATACACCTCTCATATTCTTATAGGCTGCATTTATCTTCTTAAAAGTTGAGGCCTCATTTGTTTTTTGAAAATACTCTTTATAACTTGTATAAAAATCTGTTTCTACAAATACAAGAAAAAGAACTAATGATGGTATTATTGTTAAATAAGAGAGGAAAATAGCATTATCATAAAATGGTGCAAATATATAAGTGCCTTCAATACTTATACATAACTCACTATACCACATGATAATATTATCAACCCATATACCACCGGTATAAAATAAACCTATGAAGAATAGAGTATAATACTTATTAATATATCTTAGGAAATCAAATTTATATCCATTTCCATAGAAGAAAGTTGATAAAAAATTGTATAGAAAGATTAACAATATAATACTAATTCCAACTAGATAAGAAAATAAGAAATTAGAAGCTGTTTCAAATTTTTCAAAATGTAGTGGCTCTCTGATTAATAGAGTCATTAATGCAAAGGTAGTAAATGCTCCTATAATATAGGCCTTAACAATTAATTTATAATTTTTAACAGCACTTAGATAGATCATAATTACCCAAATCATCGAAATAACTACAAATAAATAAATTGCCATTATTTTATAATAGAGAGGTAACGGTTTATTAAAATAAAATGCTACTGAGATTACTAGACTAATAAAGAATATTATTTGATTAAATCCCAAATACGAGGGTCTTACATACGTATATTCTCTCATATATAGTTTATCAGATAGATATCTTGTTACAACTAATTGAAATGGAGCTATTAAGAGTTGAGAGAATAGAAAACTATATACTATAGTTGCAGATAATAAATTCCTTTCATTTAAGGATACATCAATAACTTCCATGAAAAAGAGTAATAAGTTGATCGATATAACACTTAAAATCCAAGGTCCGGCTGCTATAAAAGATGAATAGATATAAGCAACTCCTCTTTTAGTAAAAGAGTCATTTTTAAACATTCTTCTAAGAGCAAATCCAATACCAGCCATACTATATTTCTCCTACAAACTGGCAAATCATACCAGTATAATTTCTATTTTTTATAAAGTGATTCATAAATTTTTCTATAACTCTCAATTAAAACATCATCATTATAGAGTCTTTCAACTCTATGTTGACCATTTATTCCCATCTCATGTCGCAATTGAGGATCATCAATTAATTTTATTATTGCATTAGCAGTATCAGATGGAGATGCTAATTTTGTAATTATACCACAATCGCCCTCATATTCATCGCCACTAAGCATATCTCTACAACTACCTACATCTGTTGAAATGAATGGAATTTTAGCGGCCCACCCTTCTAATATAACAAGAGGTTGTCCCTCAGATATGGATGTTAAAATCATAATATCCAATATTCCAAGATAATCTTTAATATCAACACGGCCTGTAAATATAATAGAATCCTCTAGCTCTAAAAGTTTTACAAGATTAAGGCATTGTTCATAATAGGACTCATCTTCTTCAGCCGGTCCAATTATATATAATTTTACATTTTCCTCTTTTCTTCTTACAATGCTAAAGGCTCTTATAAGAGTCATAATATCTTTTATGGGAACAACTCTTAGTATTGCTCCAATATTAATTCCATCGTGTTCAACACTCTGAATATTTAATCTTTTGTAATTAATTCCATTTGGAGTTATAAGAGCTTTATTCTTATCAACGCCAAGAGATAATTGTATATCTCTATTAGAGTTAAAAAGCGAAGTTACTATACTTGCTTGTTTGTAAGAAGCAATTGAGATTGAATAAAAGAAATCAATCCAAAACTTCTTATAAATGCCTTTTACCCACTTAGCCTTTAATAACTCTTCCTCTCTTTCTCTAGCATAAATACCATGCTCAGATAATAGATATGGTTTACTTGCATTGATTGAAAAAGCAGTTGCTAATATTCCTGAATAACCTGTAGATGCAGAGTGATAAATATCAGCTTCAACAACATCTTGTTGAATAAGATATATCAATGGAAGCAACATATTTCTCAATGTCCAAAAAAATTGGTTAAATATTTCATCTTCATATCCACTGTTATAAAAATCAAGGCATTCACTCCAGAAGTTATAACTTTGTAAAAAATCAATAGCACTTCCAACTCTTTTTTTATTTGCAAAAAAAGTTGTGATAAATTTCCAATCTATATTGCGGTCAAATCTAATAAATTTTGCTAATTGTTTTTTTTCATTTTTTGAAAGACGTGGATTTTTCTGATATGATTTGTGTTTTATATTCAAAAAGTCATCAAGATAAATTGTCTTTATTTCAATTACATTATCAGGAATTTCATATTTAAATTCTATTGTTTCTTTTTTGCTTGGCATAATGGAGACAATTTTAAAATCATCATTAGGAAAAGCTTTAATAATCTGTTGAACCCAACTTGAAACCCCTCCTGCAACAAAAGGATAAGAGCCTTCAGCAATCATGCATATTACCATTAAATAACTCCCTTAGTATAGAAAGATTTAATCTCTTTTAGTTTTTCATTTGAATTAATAATTTCAGGATCTAAAGTAGTAATAACATTATAGACTCCATAATAATTATTTTTTTCATAAAGAAGTAATAGTCTATTTAGTGCAACAATATCTGCTCTGTTAAATTCTTTATTAATTTTATTATTTATATCTTGTGCCTTTCTCAAATTATTATCATTAACATAGGCTTTAAATAAAGCATTTAATGTATCTAAATCATAGCGGTTAATCTCAATCTTTTTACATAAAGTATCTATGTACTCTTTTATAAAAATTCCCATACTATCCTCTTCAATTAAACCAGATTCTATATAATCTAAATAAGCTTGTGAGAGATTATCTAAAACAAGAGGACTTTTTTTATTATTATATTGTTCAGATAAATAACTAATTTTGTTTGTAAAATCATTTTCCTTTGTGTTTAATAATGTTGCAGAATAGTGTTGAACCTCTTTATCTTTTGCATTAAGACCTTTTTTAAGTATTTCAGTATTGTTAATAGATAGTCCATATTGAGAATTAATTAATAGCTCTTTCTTTTGCTCAGGACTAATATAATTTAATAAATCAAGAAAACTCATTGTTCTTATTTCATTCTCATAACTAATTTTTTCTCTTAAATTAATATCAATGTCGGCCTCAAGCATTTGCTCATAATCACTAAGTGGAAGATTATCTCTATAAAAATAAGTACTACTAAAATAGAATAGACTAATAAAAGCCCATCCAAATACAGGAAATAGTAAAATTAAATATAGAGGTAAATCACTTATTGTATTATCAAATTTCTTATAGGTATACACACCAATGATAAACATAAGAGTGTGAAATATTAATACAGAATAAAAATGAGTGGGAAACATAAATAGAAAAATAAATGCTAATATATCAAGTATTTCTGCAAAAATGTAAATTACATATTTCATCTACTCTCTCCTATTTAATTTTTTCAATACTATAGTTAAAATTACTCATAATACGCTCTTCAATAATATGTAGCGTATGCTCCTTTGTAGCAGGCATTAATATAGATAGTATCTTTGACTCATTATCATAACCAACAACATCAACAGTTCTTACTGAAGTACTTATTATTCTATTTAATTCATATAGGCTAAAAGAGGTATTTTTAAATTTAAGTAGACCATATTCCATATTAAACTTTGCTTTTCGACTCTCTTCAACTGCAACTCTTTTGTTAAAATAATCAGGCATTGCTAAGATTGTATTGTCTATATACTTATCATTACTAAGTTCATCAACATAATTAGCTTTATTTAAAGATTTATTAACCCATTGTGTTATAAGGGAAAATAGACTATATGCATATTCGCTTAAAACATCAAAATCCATTTTTTCAATATTCACAAAGGCGATTATTTTATCATCTCTTATTAATGGAGCAACCATTATTGGTTGATTTTCCTTATCACCTATTTTCCATTTCACAACATTTTTTGAGGCTATAGCCTCTTCATAGCAAGGAAATTCATCAATGGGAAAAGAATTATTATTTAATTGATTTTTACCGTAGAAAATTTTAAGTCTTAGGAATTTATTTTTCTCATCAAAATAATAAATTGAGGCTGCAGATACTTTTAAATATTTCTTTAATACTCCAATTGTCTCAGTAAATATATCTTCAATCTCAAATGTTTCTAATTTTGATGCAATGTCATAAAGACTAACTATACTTTCACTAGATTCTATTATTTGATGCTTTAACTCTTTTTGAACTTTATCAATTATCTTAAAATCATTCTCTAATTTTACATACTCCTCTTGTAGTAGAGTATTTTCAGATTCAGCTTTATGTAATTTATAGAAATAATTATCTCTAAATATACCTAAAATAACTGCTATCCAAACAAAAATTAATGGGTTTTTAAACTCTGAAAAATATTGGAAAAACTCAGATAATTCATTACCTAATGCAACAAAAATTGAAATATAAATTACACTAGTAATCAAAGAATTTAGTCCACCAATATTTTTACCATAGCGCAAGCCCATAAAAGCACATAAAAAAATTAGAGGATGTGGATTTAGGTTTATATACACCTCTTGATTAGCCTGTTTTACATAAAAAAAATAATAAACTATTGCATTAATAAATAATGTTTCAATAATACTTATAATAATTTTTTTGAAATCTATTTTTTCTTCCATCAAGAATACACCTTTATTGAGCAAAGTCTCCGTTATAACTTACAACTGATACATTTTTTACACCATCAATAGCAGAAAGATCTTCTGCAAAAGTTGTTTTTGCACCCATTAATTTAATTTCTAATGTTAATTCAATTAAACCCATAGAAATAGTTTTTGACTTAATTTTATAGTTTAATTTACGCAATTCATTAAGCAAATTATCATTTGAAATGTTCTCATATTGAATTATTAGAAGATATACATTGTTTGTATTCTTATATCTCAATAATAAGACTGTAACTAAACCTATCATAAGAGAACTTACAATTGAGAGAGAATACAACTTAGCACCTGTTGTTATTCCTATGGCAATTGCCCAGAACATGAATACAATATCAAGTGGCTCCTTAACAGCAGTTCTAAATCTTACTATACTAAGTGCACCAACCATACCTAATGATAGGATTAGGTTTGAACTAATAGTCATGATTATTTCAGATGTTATTAATGCCATTAATACTAATGAAACATTAAAACTATGATTATAAACATTGCCGCTATAACATCTTTTATAGATCAAAAACATAAACATACTTACAATTAGTGTTACAAAAAGAACAGAAACAATATCATTAATTGAAAAGCTTCCTAAAAAAGATGTTTGGATTACACTATTTTTGATAATATCTTTAAAATTTACCAAATCATTCACAATAAATTACCTCGCTATTTAATTAATTCCTCTCTGCAAAGGACATACTTTGAAACAGATAACCGAGTCATAGAAAACGGTTCAAAAACTCTTTTAACAAAATCTGGGAGAAAGTTATTATACTTAATCTCGATTATTCTAGAATATTCATCACTTAAATGTTTAGAAAATACATCATCTGTAAAAATATTATACTGGGGAGATGCTGCAGATAGATTTCTATCAAAAGTAATTCGAATTTGATTATAAGGAAGTACATAAGCCTCTCTATAGTAATCAACAATTACCTTTGGTTTTAATATATTATTTCTAATCTGATAGTAATAATCACTCATTACCTCATTATCTCGTTCCACAAAATCTGCAACATCGCCACGGTAGATTTTACCATAATCATCTTTATTAATGGTTGTACTTATCTTATTTGTAAAATCTTGATATTTTCTCTTTATCTCAAGCTTTATAACTTTATCTGAATGATTATATATTCTAATCCTGTATTTCTTTCTATTTGATATACCTGCAGACTTATCCATAAGGGCACTCTCATATATATCATCAAAATATAAACTTCTTATATGATAGCCTTTTCCGCCTACTGAGTTAGCATCTAATTTTAATACCTTATTAAGACGATCTTTAATTTTCAGATAATCATCATATTCAATGAGATATTTGTGTTCAAATCGTAATTTCAAAAAGGCCTCCAATAATTAATTAGTAACATAAAAATCTTTCATGCCATAACCATATATATTATTCTCTGCATCAATATATATATCAAAAGCACCCATTCTATTTCCCTTTTCATCATCGGTGAATACTCTGCAGAAATAATGACCTGCTGGTAATCTATCAATAATGAGTTCAGGATCTCTTATATTTGTTTTAGAAATAATTATATTATCAAAACTTACAGAATCACTGATTTCAAGTGTGTAGAAAATTTTATCCCCTTGGAAATCATAGGATGGTGACCAATCAAATTGAATATAGTTTCCATATAAAAATGGAGTACCAATGAATACAGGAAGAGGTTTTTGAATACTTTCATAATAGTCTCTATAGTTTTTATCGATTTGAGATGGTAATTCATCAAATTCTTCTTTTACCTCTTCAATATCGACAAATCCATTTAGATTATCAGGTTCACGTGATAGGTATTCAAGTGCAATTGGTTCGTATTGTTCAACAAGATTTTCAACTTTTTCTCGATTCATAATTTTATAAATCTCATCAACTTTTTTTGATAGATCTTGAAAATTTGTACTATTTTCTAAAAATCGTCTAATAAGAACATTACCAAAATAATTTGATACACCTCTTTGCCACATACCTCTTCTATCAGAATAGGCTCCAAGTCCTTTATCATAATCCCATGGAAGGAAATACCAAGTATCGCTATCAGATGGGGAATAGAGGAAATAGTTTCTACTAGCTGTATCAATATTGTCTGTTAAAATATTGATAGATAGCCAAGTCAAAAGATTATTTCTATCAAAGTGTTTATTAATAACGGTATTAATGTGCATATATTCATTATTCACATCATCTAACATTTCTATTAATTTAGAATGATCATCACCATTTTTGATTTCTAATATATCTTCAAAATCATCCTCATTATAATCAATATCATCAGATAATTTAATTTCATCCTCATATCTATAGAATTCAAAGTTTTCAACTTTATATAAATTACCAGCTCTATCTAATCCATGATTTTCAAGATAATCCCTATCTATTCTCTCAGTTTGTGTATAAAGACCATAATCCTTAAAAGTTGCTGAATAATCTCCCTCACTATAGTCTTTTACAAATAGATGAACAAATTGTGTCTTCAAACTTGTAATATCAGGAATATCTTTAATTAAATCAAAACTTAATTTATTTCTAATTCTAACATCATCATAGGGATGTTTGTTTAGATTTACAGTCTGATAACCATCCCATGGAGCATTTTTGTTTAATTCTATTTTATATGATTTTAGTTCAGCTAATCTTGAGGATTGTCCACGAAGTTCCATTGTGCCATTGTATTCACTCATTCCATAGCCATAATCACTTTTGCCAATTACCTGGTCTTTTCCCTCTTGGAAAATTACCCTAACAAGTGGTTCTTCCACATTTAAATCGCCAACGTAATTATTATTAACTTGTTCAAGTGTATAATTATATTTTTTACCATTACCCTTTGGATTTAATACAGTAATATATAATTCTTTAACATCTGTATTATCCTCTCCCTCATAAACTGAACTATCATCTTGAAGAGGTTCATAATTTGGAGAGTTAATCTTATCAATAGATTTTGTGCAAGACAAAAGAACCATTGAACAAACAATTGTTGTGAATATGAATATAATATTTCTCTTTTTCATTCATCTTCCTTTTAATTGGTGTTTATATCCCATTTTGAATATCTATTTTCCATTTGACTCTGTAAATGAATCCAATTTAGACTATTTGAAAGTGCCCGACTATCATTTTCACTATCAAATGATATAGTAAATACTGCTACTTTATTTTTTTTAGCAACCTGTGCAACATTTTCAAGTGTTTGAATTTTTTCTGAATCATTATTTAAATATGGAGAGGAAAAGTTTTCCCAAAGAAGTCCATCTATATATTTATAGCTAACTTTTTCAAAGCTATTAAAGCCCCTATTCTGAATTATTATCAAGGCTGGATATTTGTCTTTTAACTTGTTTAGGAAAATTTCATATCCATCTAATAATTTATTATATAAGATGGGATTATCTTTATAATAATCAATCCAATCAACTGTATCTAAGAAAACTCCATCCATTTTTTTACTCATAATTCTCTCATCAATTGATTTTATAAGAGCATCTTGGAAATGAGAACTTGAAATATCACCTATATAATTGCTTCCGGAAAGGCTTTTAACCTTTTTCCCATCTATTTTTAAATAATCATCATCAACTAATTTATCAATTAAACTTGTATCCCAATCTCCAATTTCCATAACCGAATAATATCCTACAACTTTTGATTTATAAGAGTGAAGAAAAAAGACATCATCACTATCAAAAAAAGAGCCTTCAACAATATTTAATTCATAATTTTTCATACCCTTTAATGTTGCTAGATCTATTTTTCTATAATAGATTCTAAATGAGGTGGTATCTTTTAAAGCGCTTTGACCCTTCAATCTATTACTTGAAATTAATATTATTAAACAAGCAAATACAAGGATTACTATAATTCTAATAATCAACTTACTTTTTATCACAGAATACTCCTTGTTATATATCTTATTAATATACCCCAAAAATAAGAAGTTTTGCTAAATTTTAGTAAATTTATTATTATTTACCTAATAAATATACAAAATTATGACATTTATTAATTTATGCTTATTTTTTGTAAAGTTAAACTAAAGCAATAATTATTTTATAAATCAATTTTATTTAATTTTTTCACAGTTAAAATGATTATATATATGAAGGTAGAAATATTTTTATTTATTAATGAATAAAAAAGTCCTAACAGTATAAATAATATATACCATTAGGAACCACACTTATTAATTTTAGAAAGTATTACTTTCTATTTTAAATCTTGAATATAATCATGTACTCGTCTTTTAACTCTAGCCTCATTTAATTGATAACCAAGGCTATGAGTTAAAGACTCATTTAATCTATCATGAGCTAGTATAGAAGAAAGTTTTGCCTCAAGTGATGTTCGTCTAGTAAGCACATCATCTAGTCCACTCTCCATATCCTTTGCACGCTCTTCTTCTTTTTTTACCTCTTCCTCAGTAACTAATGGATATCGCTCATATTCTGATAAATCAATAATCTCTCTATCATCTATTAGCCAACATTCAATATCTGAATCTAAAGGTTTAGAACATTCTTCTCGCTTAACCATTACCTTTAAAGTTTCAATTGATTTAGCCCCAATTTCCATTTTAATAGTATTAGTATCAAAGTCCAAATCTCTAATTTTATCCTCTATTAGATTAACAATCTCAGCCTTTTTGATTTGCTGAGCTAAACTAAAGGTTGCATTAGTTGTTTTTGTAGAACCATTATAAACTCTAATTATAAGAGAAGTTTTATCTTCACTTAATTTAAAAGAACTTAGTATAACCTCATCATTATCACTTTCAATACTAAAGAATGATGATTCTAATGGAAGATTACCACTGTGTTTATTAGTCTCAATCAATAGAGTTTGACTATTAAATTCATCAGCTCTCTTTAACACATTAGCCTCTTCAACATCACCTGAATGAGCAAAGAACCCATAGGAGAATTCCATTGTTCTAAGACACTGGGCCTCAGGTGTATAAATAAGAGGACCTGCATCACCAATTCTTGTATTAATATCAGTTGCAACCCAACCAACAGATCTAAATAGAGTAAGAGCTATTGTATTTTTATTTTCAATTACTGTGTATTCAGGAAGTCCCTTTGAAAGAATAGCACAACCATTTACTCCATCATTAATATCAACTAATTCACGAGCTAAGAATATTGTATTAGGTTTTGCCTCACGAGCACCAACTATAACCTTTCTTACATTTTCAGGTATCATTGATTCATCATAATCATCAATGTGAATAGGTCTCTTAACTATATCAAAAGCACTTCCTGCATAGGCAAAATCACTTTCAATATTAGATTCAAACAATACTCTAACAAGATGATCTCGCACTGTATTATTAATTGTTGTATTAAATTTAACGACTTTTGAACCCTTTTCAACCACAACTTTTGTTCTAACTGGCATAACTAGGGTATCATCAACTCGACTTTTTCTATCATCACTTATTCTCTGTGGTAATATCATATCATGAGAGATAAGTACTTCTGCTCTATTTTCACAGCATTCTCTAAATTCAATGGTTGGAATGAAATCTGTTGAAACAAATGTTTTATCATTATCGGGATAGGAATAATTATATTCATCACCAGCATCGCCTTTGTCTTCAATAATTCCAAGATTTTTATAAACTTTACCTGTTTCAAGATTAGTTATATTAAGGCTACCATTATCATTAATTACAACTTTTACATAGCCATTTGAAATTACATTATCAAGTACTACTACATTAGCTTCACTTGATTGAGAATCTTCTACTAATTTATAACCCATAGCAGGTACATCTTTAACAAACTTATAAGAATCATTAATTTTAGCTATAACATTCTTTGAATAAGGAGATGTGTTAAATACAAATGATGGATCACTATCTAAAGTACTAGTATCAACTGATCCTATAATTTGTTTTAAATCACTATCAATTTCACTATCGACTAAGAAATGAACATCTCTAAATCTGTTTTCCATATCGCTATGAACATCATCGATTGAACAACCACAGATACTATCATGAGGATGGTTTTGTAATAGAAGTTCTAAAGCTTTATTAAACATAAGAGAGCCATATTCTTGACCAAGTAACCAAGAAATTGAGGAGAGAGGTTCAGCTACTTTAAATAGAGCACTTTCGGCTTTATCATTTTGTTGCTTTAAATACATTCTACAACTCATAACACCTGGGAATACAGATATAAATCTACCTGAGTAAAGAGAGCCTTCTAAGCTAATTAAATCAGGATTGCAATCTTTAACACTCTGTAAATATGAAACAGGATTAGCCTGAGTTACAGTAATTTCTTTTGTGTTTAATGCACCACTTTTTATGGCTGGCTGAATATCATCAGGAACCATTTCTTGATCATAACCATTCATCATTAATACATTATTAGTACTCATAAAATCTTGTAACTTTTCAACCTCAGATACAACTCTCTTTTTCATCATATCTTTATACTGTGCAAGTCTCATTAAATTTCTATAACTATTTAATAGATAAACAGATACAAGAGAAGTTCCATCAGGGGATTTCCAATTAAACTCACTCTTTACATTAGTGGTATCCATCTCAACGCCTCTCCAGACAAATTGACCTGTAATACCACTTTTAGCATTAATTTGAGATGTTTGAGAAATTTGTCCAAAGTTATCTAGTAACCAACCTATTGGCATAACAGTTCCAAATTCTCTAGCCTTAGTTGTACCAACTAAAGCATTTCTAACAAGAGATTCTCCTGCAACTAATTGCCAATCTGGTTGCAAATAATAAGGACCTATGTGTAATCTACCCTCTCCAACATATTTTTTAATTTTCTTTTTGTATGGAGAAACAGGTTTACCTTGTTTCTTTAGTTCTTCAAAATAATCATCTAATAATAACATTTGTCCATCAAGAACAAATTGATAATCTTTCTCTTTTTCAAACATAGCAAATAAACGATCAAAAAATATTGTTGTCCATTCTGTAGTATATTTACTATTTAAGTACCACTCTCTATCCCAATGGGTATGAGAGATAATTTGACAGTGCCAATCCATAATAACCTTCCTTAAAGGTAATTTATTTTGTCTTACGACCTTTGTATTATTTTTCAAATGAATAAAGTATTAATTACTATTTAAATACTTTTTAGTTAAATTATTATTAACCTTTAACAGCCCCTGAAGTTAGTGCAGATACGATGTATTTTTGAAGTATGATAAACACAATAAGTGTAGGAGTAATTGCAATAATACATGCAGCTGCTAAGAGATGAGTTGAAATTGTATCTGCAGAGCTTTGCATATTAACGAGACCTACAGAGATTGGGAACATTCTTGAATCACTTAACATGATAAATGGAACAATAAATTGTGCCCAAGATGTTACAAACATGATTACAATTACACTAATTAGTCCAGGTACAACTAGAGGGAGTAAAAGCTTTGTTAAAACACCCCATCTACTACAACCATCAATGGTTCCAGCCTCATCAATAGAATAAGGGATAGTATCAAAGTAACTCTTTAGTGTCCAAGTTCCAAAAGGTAATACTAGGGCAACATAAATCAAAGTTAAACTTACCCAGCTATTTAATAGACCAAGAGAACTAAAGTATCTATATAGAGGAATAGCAATGATAAGAGGAGATATCATCTGGAAAATTAATATACTAAATTGTAGTGTTCTAGATCCTCTAAAAGGTATTCTACTAAATGCATAAGATGCTGGTACAATTATGATTGATGCAATAACAATTGTTGATATTACTATTCTTAATGAGTTTAATAGATATGTAAAAATATCTGCGTTCCAAAGAGCTTGAGTATAGTTATTAAAATTGAAATGCTCAGGAAAGAACTTTGGGGGTGTATAAAATAATTCAGGAACAGTCTTAAAAGAAAGTGATAATACCCATAAAAGAGGTCCCATAAAAAACAATGCAAATATTACAAATAATATACTAACACCTATTTTTGCGTTTCTTTTTTGCTTATTAGCCATTTATCTATTCTCCTATTTGTCATTCTTTTCACGATTACTTAGAACCATGAAGTAGATTAATGCCATTATTGAATTTATTACCAATAATATTGTTGCATAAGCGGAGCCTTTTGCTAGGCTATGTGATTTAAAGATCGCATTGTAACTAGTCATTGCTAATACCTCTGTTGCGCGACCTGGGCCACCACCTGTTAATGATAAAATCATATCAAATGTGTTAAATGTCATTATTGTGTTTAGAATGATATTTGTAGAAATAACACTAAAAATATTAGGTAGAATAATATGTCTTAGTCTTTGAAAAGCATTAACACCATCAATTGCTGCAGCCTCTATTTGAGCTTTACCAACAGTTTTTAAGCCAGAGTAAGATAGAATCATTGATTGAGCAGAACCTCTCCAAATATTAGCAACAATAATTGAAACTAAAGCTGAACGAGGATTTGTTAAAAAGTGAACATTTTCAAAACCCCATCTAGTCAATATTGAATATAAAATACCAGTACCTGTTTCGTTGTACATAAAAGACCAAACAACACCACAAATAACACCAGGTATTGCCCATGATAAAAGTGCTACTACACGAACAAAAACACTTGATTTGTTCATAAATAAAGATTCACCTTTATCAACTGCAAGAGCTACAGCAAGACCTAATACAGTTTGAAATAATACGGAAAAGAATACAAAAATAAATGTAATTTTCAATATTTCGTAGGTTGATGGATTTAATAAAATTGACTTAAAAGTTTTAAATGTGTAATTGTAGGTTGGTTTAATAATACTTGCATCAGTAAAAGCAAATTTGATAACCTGAAATGTTGGATAAACAAATAATAGTGCTAAAACTAGTAGTAATGGAGTTAACCAAGGAATTGGCGTATCGCTAAATTTTTTCTTAATTGTCTTTGTAGCCATTGAGTGTTCCTTTAGAAAGTTTTGTTGAAAGAATGGAGAATAAAATCGTTTTCCCAAAATTTTATTTCCAATAGTGGCTTATATTTGAGACAAATTTAACTTTGTCTCAAACATAAATTATTAATTCTAGTATTCTTTTAAATCACTAATTAATGATTCTAGAGCCTCTTGAGGAGTTGCGGATCCAGTTAAAATATTACCAATAGCTACTTGTGTTTCTGCAGAAATCTGAGAGTATGATTCTACAGGAGGACGAGTTGAAGCTTCATTTAATAATTCTAAACAAATAGGACTTAGTGGATCTGCTTTTAAGTATTCAAATTTCTCATAAGCACTTTTTCTAGTTGGTAGATACCCACCTACTTCACACCATGATTCCATAGCCTCATCAGAGGAATACATCATGATTGCAAGTTCTGCAGCTAATTGTTGTTTAAGTGGATCTTTTGTGAATACAACATTTGTCCATCCACCAGCTGATGAAGTTGGAGTTAAGCCTTTCTCGAGTGTTGGAATTGCTGCAAAACCCCATTTATTATTGAAGTTTTCTTCACCCATGTTTTCTCTTAAACCCTTCATTGCAAAGTTACCACCAATGAACATAGCAACTTTATCAGATTGTACATCACCATACATTGCAGGTTCATTTTTATAATCTAAAACAGTGATAGGAGTTATGCCTTTATTAATAGTATCAGCAAAGAATGTTAAATATTTTAACATTGCATCTTTACCTTTGCCATCTTCAAAAGCTATTGTTCCATCTTCATTAGCAATTTTTGCACCTTGTGACCATAATAGACCCCAAGTATTATTTGTTGTTGCCTCATCACGACCACCACAATAGATTAGACCTGTTAAACCTTTGTCACTCATATCTTGTGCTACAGTATATAATTCATCCATTGTTTTTGGAGGAGTCTGTATTAAATCTTTTCTGTAGAATAAACCTCTAACATCAGTTGTATACCAAAGAGCAATTATATCACCATCTGAGTTAATTGTTTCCTTTTGAATATATGGGAAGAAATCATCCTTGCTAATACCTGCAGCTTCTACATATTTAGTAATAGGTTGAGCATATTCAGCAAATTGAGGCATTATAAATGAATCAATAGCACAAAGATCTGGTGCATCTCCTTGAACTACAGTTACTTGTAATTTAGTCATACTATCATTAACACTAGTTGTAGTTCCTACAGGAATAATTTTAACATTTGGATACTTTTTAACAAATGCTTCTGCTTTTGCCTTAATATCTTCTTGTCTAGGAATTTGTGTACTGCTCATTGAATGTGGAGGACATGGTTGCCATGTTAATTCTATTTCAGCATTCTTATAACCGATTTCTTGTGGAGTAATAACTAGTTCCCCACCCGGATTCCTTTTAGCATCTTCAATTGTAAGTGTTGAGTTAACACTTTCCTTTTCTCCACTTGCAAAAACTGTAGCAAGAGTTAGTAGAGCAACCGCACTTACTGTTACAATGAATTTCTTATTCATAATACCTCCAAATGAATCAGTTATTTAATCAAAACTGTATTCATCAATAATTTTATGTAAATCTTAAAACGGGTTTAATCATCTGTCAATAAAAAAGTTAACTTTTTTATTTATTACTATAAATAGATAACTTTTTAACGCAAAAACATAGATTTAGTATCATAAATCGAGATTTTAGCAATTTTTAAACTACTCATTTGTATAGTTTTGAATATAATATCACGTAAAATTTCATTAAAATGTAAAGATTTTTTTAATTATTTAAATAATAATTAATTTTATACAAATAGATAACTATTTTAACTATTTGTATAAAAAATATCTTTTTATACTATTAAGAGTAAAAAAAATATGATAATATAAGTTAAATAATTTAATTATAAAAGGTATAGAAATGGCAAGAGTAAGTGCAATTAGCAAAGAAATTTATAATGATATCAAAAATAAAATTTTCAATGGTGAATTATCAAAAGGCGATTGGCTTGTTGAGACCTCTATTGCTAAACAAAGAGATATAAATAAAATTCATGTTTCCTATGCATTACAGCAATTAGCAGAAGATGGATTTGTTGAATACAAAAAAAGACGTGGTTATTTTGTTAAAAGTATTGATGATAATGATTTCCTTGAATTCATAAAATTAAGGGAAATGCTTGAAATTGAATTAATTAAAGAATATCTAAAAAATGCCACAGATGAACAAATCAGCGTTGCAATTAGAATAATAAAGAGAAAAATTGCTTTCTTAAAAAGTGGATTACTAAATGATGCTGATGAAGAAACTATTAAATTTTTTACTGAAATTAGAAATATTAGTAAATATAAGCATATTCCAAATCTTTTAGAACAATATCAATCTTATTTGATGGATGTCATCAAATCAGATTTTAAAGAAAGAGAAGATATTAGTATTACTATAAAAGTTAATGAAATTCTTCTAGATTGCCTAGAAAAGAGAGATTCTGATTTAGGTAAACAATGGGCTCATACAAGAAGAAAACAATTGATTAAATCATGCTATGAGAATTTAATTATAAAAAAAGAAACTATAGAATAAAAATTAACCTACAATATTGAAAACAATTTTGTAGGTTTTATTTTTATTAATGCATTAACACTAATGAATTAGATGTATTTAGCTAGTTCTGCTGCCATCTCTTCTTTACAAGAACCACAAACAGTACCATAGCCTGTAATTTCTTGTAGAGCCTCAAGTGTATCGATTCCTAATTGATCATGTAAATCTTTAACATCTCTGTTTGTAATATTCTTACAATGACAAATCATTCTTAAGGCATTTGCATTAAATGGATTTTTAACTCCAATATTAAAGAAATAATCATCTATTGCACCACGAAGTCCATCATCACCTAGAACAGAACAATGAAGTTTATTATCAGGAAGTGAACCAAGTCTTTTATTTATATCATCAGATGTTAAATTATAAGCCTCTTCTAAAGTCATTCCAATGGCAATTTCACTAATCATTGATGTACTAGCAATAGCTGATGCACAACCGTATGTCTTCCATTTTAATTGTTTAATTTTACCATCTTCAACAGTGATTCCTATTTTCATCTGATCACCACAAGCCATAGAACCAACATTACCTACTCCATCTGGAGTGAAATCATCATTTCTTTTCCATATGTTTCTAGGATTCATAAAATGATCCTTTACTATATCTGTATATACCCAATTTGCTTTATTATTATCCATTTTTTATAGCTCCAAAAAATTTCAATTTATTATTTATCACCTAAACTATTTAAATGATACTAAGAATATTTAAAAAGTAAATAAGATGATAAAAATAATATTATTAAATTTAACAAAAACCTTTATCTATTCTACTCCTTTAAACCTATAACTTTTAGTAATAGATATCAATTTAAAACTCGATTATAAGCAAAATAAATATAGAGATGAGTATAATTAATCATAAAAAATTGTATTTTTAATTCTAACTAAAGTTCTTTTTAAGATAAAAACGTAAATTTAATCTCAAAATATACAAATTTAACTAAATTAGGTCTCTCCCTTTATTTTTGAGTTGAATCACTATAGTATAGTAACAATTTATTTAGTTATTATTAATTTTAATAAAAACTAAATTATTTAGTATTGCACTGCTAATTATTAATAAGTCAAATTTTGGAGAGAAATATGGAAGAGAGCTTCACTCACAGTAATTTAAGTGAAAAATCTATGTTAAATAGAATAGAAGAACTAGAAGAGGTATTAAAACAAATTCAAAATGAAAAAAATTATGATGAATTAACAGATCTCCCTTGGATTGGAAATCTTGGTCAGTGGTATTGGCTAGTATCTAGTAATGAAGTTGTTTTTAATGAGAAGAAAGTTACTAATCTTGGTTACAAGATGGAAGATTTACCAAAAGTAATTGGTTTTGATTATTTTACGGATAAGTTACACAAAGAAGATTATCAGCGAGTTATGGATAATATGAAATCTCATTTAATGGGATTAAGTGGTTCTTATGAAGCAGAGTATAGAATACTTGCGGCTAATGGAGAATATGTTTGGTACTATGACCGTGGAAAAATTACTAAAAGAAATAATGAGGGAAAGCCTTTAGTTGTTTCAGGAATTGTATTTGATATAACTGAAAGTAAAAAAACTGAACTTAAATTAAAAGAAGCAAATGAAAAATTAAGAAAGATGGTAATAACTGATGCTTTAACAGGAGCTTTTAACCGTCGATATGCACTTGATTATTTAAATGAAGAAATTAAAAAATCAAAGGATAGTAATAGTGATTTATCACTTATCATGTTTGATATAGATAAATTTAAAAACGTAAATGATACATATGGTCATGATGTTGGCGATCAAGTTTTAAAAAATATTGTTGAACTAATTTCGAAAACAAATGACTTATGCAGATGGGGCGGAGAAGAATTTGTAATAATTCTTCCGGATGTTGATCGAGAAAAAGCCTTCAACATTGCACAAATAATTAGAGCTGAGCTCGAAAAGAAAAAACATGATAAAGTTGGGACTGTTACTTCAAGTTTTGGTATCGCAAGTTTATCAGAATGCAATGATATGGATACATTAATCAAAAAAGCAGATGATTTAATGTACAAATCTAAAAAGCTAGGAAGAAACACTGTTTGCTATTAATTAAAAAAACACCCAATTTCTGAGCAATAATATTAAACATTAATGCAGAATTTTATAAATCTTATAATTAAAAATCTTTGTAAGCAATTATTTAAGTTGAATTATAAATTTTTGGCTATATACTATTTGTATATAACAAAAGGAGAAAACTAGATGAAAGCATTTAAACAAGATGATTTAATACTTGGGTGTATGAGACTTAATAAACTAAGCCAAGTAGAAGCTAATAAATATTTATCACATACAATAGATAGTGGAATTACATTTTTTGATCATAGTGATGTCTATGGAAGAGGAGAATGTGAGAGCATTTTTGGTAAATTTTTAAAAGAAAATCCTGGTGTAAGAGATAAAATAATAATTCAAGATAAAAACTCAATTGTTCCTGGTGTAATGTTTGACTGTAGTTATGAACACATAACTAAAACTGTTAATCAACAATTAAAAAGACTAAAGACCGACCATCTTGATGTATTACTAATTCATAGAGGGGATGTATTATTAGAACCAGAAGAAGTAAATAAAGCTTTTAGAAAGTTAAAAAAAGATGGAAAAGTATTAAACTTTGGTGTATCTAATTTTGGTGAGAGTCAATTAAGATTACTTCAAAATGGACTCGAGAGAAAAATTAAATTTAATCAACTTCAATTAGGTCCTGCAAAAGCTGAGTTAGTTACTGATGCAATGATGTGCAATAGATTACAATTTGATGGTGTTAATAGAGAAAGTAATACCATAGATTTTTGTAGACTAAATAAAATTAGAATTCAAACTTGGTCTCCTCTTCAATATGGTAATATAGAAGGTTGCTTTCTAAATAATCCAAAATTCAAAAAACTTAATGATAAACTTAAGGAATTAGGAAAAAAATATGATGTAAGTGCTGCTACTATTGCAATAGCATTTAATCTAAGACATCCTGCAAAAATGCAAGTAATCCTAGGAACTATGAATAGCTCTCATCTAGATGATATGATAAAGGCAAAATCTATTAACCTTGAAAGAGAAGAATATTATAGTATTCTATTAAGTTCTAATTATATTCTCCCATAATCTATATTTTAGCACCTTCAACTATTTAATTAAGGTGCTAAAATTTTCTCTTTTTATTTCAAATTATTAATCAAAAACACACAATTTAGTCCATTAATTAAAGATTAAACGATATTTGTGTTTATTTCTTTCAAAAATTAAGTAAATGGGTTATGCCTTTGTTCCTCCATTTTATTTTTTGTGATATTATTTTTATATAAACAAAATAAAAAGGAACTAAAATATAGATGAACAACAATCCAATGAGAGCAAGTGAAATTAGAATACATAATATTAACATGGTATTATCTCAAATATATAAAAACAGAGAAAATGGTATTTCACAATCGCAACTAGTAGCTGAGACAGGATTAAAAGCCCCAACAATTTTTAGAATATTTAACGAACTTGAAAAAAGAGGTTCCATTAAAGCAATTAAACAAAGTAAAACTAAAAATAAAACTAATGATGAAACAAAAAAAGGAAGAAAACCACTACTCTATACTATTGTTGCTAATTCTGTTTATTCTTTAACAGTAGAATTCTATGCAGGATCACTTACAATAGGATTATTTAATTTTTCAGGTGAGAAAATATCTGAAATTGATTCAATAATGGATGAAAATCTAGAAATCAGTGGAGTTGTTGAGCTTATGGTTTCCCAAATTGAAGAAATCATTAAAGACAATAATATCAAAAGAGATAAGATTCTTGGAATAGCACTAGCTGCACCTGGACAAGTCGATATAATCAATAGATTAGTTTTATACTACCCTAGAATTAAAGGCCTAGTTAATTATCCTCTAGCTGAGGTTTTGGAGAAAAAACTAAATCTAGACGTTATATTACAAAACAACTGTTCAGCTTTAGCCTTTGGAGAATATCTATATGGTGATGTTGAACATGATAATAGTCTATTTACTTTCATACTAAGACGTGGTGTAAATGGAGCCCTAGTCCACAATGGTGAGATTTATCAAACCATAAGAGGTACAACACTCGAAACAGGTCATATACCTATTAACTTTAATGGACCAAAATGCACTTGTTCTCGAAATGGATGTCTACAATCCTATATATTAAATATCGATAATGAACATTCAAACCCTATTTTCTCAAATCTAGAAAAATTAGATGATGATAAAGTTGATTCAATTCTTGAAGAGGCTGCAAGATACTTAACTTTTGGTATGGAATCAATAATTACATTTTATTCCCCATCAACA
Source organism: Sphaerochaetaceae bacterium (assembly GCA_963678765.2). Taxonomy (GTDB): domain Bacteria; phylum Spirochaetota; class Spirochaetia; order Sphaerochaetales; family Sphaerochaetaceae; genus Pleomorphochaeta. Next base: position 126,503 of record CAXXVM010000005.1, read on the forward strand.
TTTATTATTGAAACATGCAGTGATAAAGTATCTAAGATCCTTGCACAAAAAGTTCAAAGAAATTTGGAGAAATCTAAAGAAACTAGTTTTATACCTCATGTTGCTGTCTATGGTAAGAAATATGATAAATTAATTACTCAACTTGGATTAGTTGAATTATTAATAAGAAACTATTTACAATAATTTATATATCACTTTATTCAATACTCCTCAATTATGAGGAGTATTTTTTCAAATAAATTTATAAGATATTTGAAATTAGATTACTAACCTATATTTACAAAAAATAAAGGTCTCTTTATAATTCCACTTATTGCTAACTAATTTAATGCACAAAATAAAGGATGGATAAATGGAAAATGGAAAACTAATTTTAGTAACATTAATTGTTTTAGTTATATTTCTAGTTACAACAATTATATTGATCAAAAAAACTAAAAGACTAAAGGGAAATATAAATAAACTAAAAGAAAATTTAAATAAGCAAAAAGAAAGAATAGATGTTTTAAATATTAAAAATATTGAAGATTCGAATCTCTTGTTGAGAAACCTTGAATCAGAAATTAAACAATTAAATGAAGAGAAAATTAAATATGAGAGTTTAACAAAAAAATCCCAACAAGAATATACAAAAGTATATAATGAACTTGAAAAAGATAAAAAGAAATTAGAAAAATCTAGAATTTTGTATAAAGCAATGAATGGAGCACTCAAATATTTTGATGATAGTACTATAAATTGTGATTCATTTATTCCAATTAGTGAAAAAGACATCAATGAAATAGATACTATACTTCCTACAGTTGAATTACATCTGCAATCACTTAATTATAAAGATTTAAGAAAAAAACAAAATGAAAATACAAGTCTAATTAAAAAAGTTTTAGCAACATACCAGAAGAGATATACAACAAAGACTAACAAAGCTTTATATAATTCTATGGTATTAGCTCTTTCCTCTGAACTTCAAAATATCCTGATAGAATTAAAATATGGTACAGTAGATAAAGCAAAAGATAAAGTTCATAAAATGATTACTAAATATCTTATTATTGCAGCTGAAGGTAATCAAACAATAGCTGGAACTTTAAAGAAGTGTGTATATCAATTAGAAGAATTATATTTTAATGCAATTGATATTGAGTACTTATATTATGTAAGACGAGAGCAAGCTAAAGAAGAACAAAGAAAAATTAGAGAAAAAATTAGAGAAGAGAGAGCAGAAAAAAAACTTTTAGAAGAACAACAAAAGAAAATGCAAGAAGAAAGAAGTAAATATCAAAGAGAACTTGAGAGATTAAATGAATCAATAACAAATACTAAAGATGAAAAAGAATTAGAGAAAATTAAATCTAGTATAGAAGAAATTAATAAACAAGTTGACTCAATTGATGAAAAAGAAGAAGAAATACTGACTCTAATGAATGGTAAAGCAGGTAATGTTTATGTAATAAGTAATATAGGCTCATTCGGAAAAGATGTATTTAAGATTGGTATGACACGAAGACTTGACCCACAAACACGAGTTGATGAATTAGGTAGTGCAAGTGTTCCATTCAAATTTGATGTTCACAGTTTTATCTTCTCAGAAGATGCTTCAACACTTGAGACAGAAATTCATAAAAAACTGGAAGACAAAAGAATAAATAAAGTAAATAAGAGAAAAGAATTTTTCAAAGTTTCAATTGATGATATTGAAACTCTAGTAAATGATATAAACCCATCAGCTGAATTTAATAAAACTATTCTAGCTGAGGAATATAAACAGAGTCTATCTCTAATTAAAAATTTAGACGAACTAGAAAATTATGATGATGAAAAATTAAAAAAAAGCGTTTAATCTAAATAAACGAGTGCCTTTATATATTTAATTCTATCTAAATACTTGGATATTTTTGCAAATAAGATATTCAAGTATTTGTTTAAAAAAACAATCTTTTTTAATCTCAACGCTATCAATTTGTATAGTAAAAAAGATTTCATTATTAGATATATAATTATTTTTATAGTTTAATAATAATTTACTAAAACTTTCTTCTATTTATCGATAAATTAAATATAATACCTTATTCAATAACAAATTACAAATCTATTAAAAACACAAACTAACTAATATACTTTACTAAAATAAATTATCAAATTAAAAAAATCTAAGAAAAACTAAAATATAAAAATTGACATATGCTTATTAAGTTGTATTATTTACTTAATGAAAGTAAAAAAGGAGTTTTTATGAAATTTAGGAAATTTTTTGCATTAGTATGTATTGTGAGTTCACTCATAAGTGCTAATGTATTTGCTCAAGGAGCAAAAGAGGCTGATGGAGGAGAAATAGTATTAAAATGGGCAAGTATTTGGGTAGGAGCTGATACAAAATCTGAAATTACGCAGACCCTTGTAGATGAATTTAATGAAGCTAATAAGGGAAAATACAAAGTAGTTATTGAAGCTAATCCTGATTATGACGCTTTTAAAAATAAATTAAACTCTCAAATGGCAGCTGGACAAGCACCTGATATTTTTGTTTTCAATCCGGATCAAACAACTCTTAAATTCTATAAATCTGATATCATGATGGATTTAACAGAAGAATTAAAAGGTGAATGGAGTAACAACTTTATTGAAGGAACAATTGCTCAAGCTACAGTAAATGGGGCAACTAAATCTGTTCCTTTTGAAATGGGCTATACCCCTATTTGGTATAATATGGATATTCTAAAAGCTTCTGGTATTGAAACTTTACCAACTACATATGATGAATTCTTTGAAGATTGTGATAAAATCAAAAAAGCAGGTTATATTCCTACATCTCAAATGACTGGTGGAACAAATGCATGGACTAGTATGTTATGGTTTAGTCATATTGCAGCTGCACTTGGTGGCCCAAATGTTTGGGAAAAACCATTAACAGATCCTGTATTTGTTCAAGCTGCTACTATTCTTCTTAAAATGTATGGTGATAATAATACATCTAAGGATGCAGTAGGTGGTGATGCTGGTGTTTCTGGTGGACACTATCTAGCAGGTGAATCAGCTATGTTTATTAATGGCCCATGGTATATTGGTAGAGCAAAGAGTGAGGCTCCTGATGTTTATAGTGCAACAAAAATTGGACCTGCTCCTGGTGCTATGTATTCTAATGTTCAAATTGGTTTCCCACAATCTAATTTAGCTGCAGCATCTACAAAAGATCCGAACAAAAAAGCTGCAACAATTGCTTTCTTAAAATGGATGACAAGTCCTGAAAATGCACAAAGAATTAGTGAAGCATCCGGTGCTATGTTAGCAATTAAGACTCCATCTGCAACTGAGAGTGATTATTTACAATCTCAATTTACTGAGGCTATTAACAATTCATCATTCATCGTTTCACACTTCCAATTTAACTATCCCGTACAGGTAATGGCTGAATTTGGTCAAGCTCTTGCTAAGATGACAGCAGGAAAAGCAACACCAACAGAATTCTGCCAAATATTACAAAGTAAAATGTAATTTAACAGTTTTAAATTAGATGGCCCAGTGTAATAGCTGGGTCTTATTAAAAAGGAGAGCTAATGCATAATCGCAATTTAAAACACATTCTGTTATTTTTAGCACCAGCGCTAATTATTTATACAATTTACTTTATATATCCTTTAGGCTTTGTATTTGCTACAAGCTTCACTCTTTGGGATGGAATTAGTCCTATGGAGTTTAATGGATTCAATAATTATATCAAATTATTTGGTGATGAGACTTTTCGGCTCTCACTTAGAAATAATATTATCTGGGCACTTTCACTAGGCTTTGTACAAATTCCTCTAGCTGCAGCTATGGCACTAATTTTAGCAAGAAGACCAAAGGGGTGGAAAACCTATAGAACTTTATATTTTCTACCAAATGTTATCTCTCAAGTAGCATTAGCTATGATGTGGTTAGCAATATACAATGCAGATCATGGGATATTAAACAACTTACTAATTCTCATTGGACAAGGAGATAAAGCTACTAACTGGTTAGGAAATATGGATACAGCTCTCATAGCTGTTATTGTACAACAAATCTTTTATATTGGTTATTTCATGATAGTTATATTAGCATCAAGAATGAATATACCAATTTCATATTATGAGGCAGCCACAATAGATGGATCTAATATCTTTCAGGAAGAATGGTACATAACAATACCTATGCTTAAAGATATATTAATTACCACAATTACATTAGCACTTGCATATGGTATGAGACATTTTGAATCCACTTATCTAATGACTAACGGAGGTCCTGCTCACTCTACTAGTGTATTAGGAATAATGCTTTATAGAGATCTGGGAGCACTTAATTATGGAGAAGGAAATGCAATTGGTTCAACACTTATCATTTTCGGAGGCATAACTATTGTACTTATCCGACACTTACTTCAAAACATTAATAAAGAGAGTTAAAATATGAGAACTAAAATTAAAACAAAATTGAAATTTAGCGATATTATTGCAAAATTATTTAAATGGTTCTTTATCATATTCTTCTTGATAATGACCGTTGCACCAATAATTTGGTTGATAATATCATCATTTAAGACAAATTTAGAATATCAAATGAAGCCTTTCTCTCTTCCTGAAAATTGGCAATATAATAACTATATTAAGGCAATTGGAATGGCATCCCTTCCCTCTCTATTCATGAACTCAATTATTGTTGCAGTAGGAACTACAGTGATTAATTTACTAATTACCTCAATGGCCTCTTTTGTAATTGCAAGAGAAAAATTCAAATTGAATAATACTATACTTGCTATCCTATTAGCAGGAGTTATGATTCCCATTATTGCATTAATGGTTCCATATTATAAAATATCAATTGGTTTTCATCTCTATGATACACTGAAAGGTTTAATACTTACATATACAGCACTTAATATACCAATTTCAATATTCTTGATTCATGGTTTTATGCAATCACTTCCTAAAGAATTAGAAGAGGCCGGAGTTATCGATGGGTGTAGCTTTGAACAAAGATTTTTCAAAATAGTATTACCACTTACTAAACCTGGTTTAATAACAGCTGGGACTCTATTATTTATCTTTTGCTGGAATGAATTTACCTACGCTATGTTATTAACATCTAGTGAAGCATCTAGAACACTACAACTTGGAATAAGATTTTTCAAATCTCAATTTGTTGTTGATTATACAAGCATGTTAGCAGCAATTGTAATAACAATGCTACCAACAATATTTGTATATATATTCTTACATGATAAAATAATATCCGGTATGACTAGCGGAGCTGTTAAAGGATAAAAAATGATAAAAGTAAAAAATACCAAAAAAAGTAACTCTATATATTATAATGATTTAATTTTATTTAAAGAAAGCATTCTTAACTCTTGTATAATATTAAAACAAGGTCGAGAAGATATAAAAAGCTATACAGGTAATTTTATTGTTAATGATACCACACTTAAAAGTGTTGAACTTAACTTTGAAAGAAGCATTAATTTAGAAAATAAAATTGAACTAATATTTTCTAAGGGCCCTATTAACTTTTCGCTTATTGCCGAAGAGAAAGACAAATTATTATTTATTAGTTTTCCTCATGATCTTCCAAAACCATATAATAGATTAATCATTAGAATAAGTGCTTCTAAAAAAGAAGCAATCTTTGGTTGTGGAGAACAATTCTCATATTTTAATCTCAGAGGACACAACTTTCCCCTATTTACAGGAGAGCAAGGTGTTGGAAGAAATAAAAATACTAGGATCACACAATTAGCAGATGAGGAGTCTCACTCAGGAGGAGATTACTATAGTACCTTTTATCCTCAAAGTTCTTATGTATCAACAAAAAATTATTTTTTATATGCTGATACCTATTCTTATAGTGAATTTAATTTTAGTGATGAATATTATAATGAACTATTATTCTGGGAGATACCAAAATCAATAGTAATTGGTACAGATTCATCCATTATTAAAACTGTTTCAAAACTTAGCAATTACCTTGGATTACAAAAGACTCTTCCCTCTTGGATTTATGATGGATTAATTCTTGGTGTTCAGGGTGGATCTGATCAGATGAAGCATGTTAGAGAAATGGCACAAAAAAATAATTTACCTCTTAATGGAATTTGGATACAAGACTGGGAAGGAGTTAATTACACATCATTTGGAAAGAGACTTTTGTGGAACTGGGAATGGGACAAAGAACTCTATCCAACACTTGATAGTGATATTAAAGAATTAGAGAAAAATGGAATTATGGTTTTAGGATACATTAATCCATATGTGGCTAAGAATAAAAAGCTATGTAAGGAAGCCGTATCAAAGAAATATGTGGCAACAACTCCTAAGGGTGAACCATATTATGTTGACTTTGGTGAATTTGATTGTGCTATTATTGATTTAACCAATAGAAAAGCATTTGAGTGGTATAAAAGTGTTATCAAGACTAACATGATTGATTTAGGACTAAAGGGATGGATGGCAGATTTTGGAGAATATTTACCACTTGATTGTATTTTATCAAATGGAAAAGCCTCTAGTGCTCATAACCTTTGGCCAGGATTGTGGGCTAAATTAAACAGTGAAGTTTGTAAAGATTTTCCTGATATAGTTTATTTCATGAGAGCAGGTAATGCAATGAGTCCTAAATATTGCTCATTAGCTTGGGCTGGAGATCAAAATGTTGATTGGAGTGAAGATGATGGAATTGCATCTGTAATACCTGCTGCCCTATCACTCACTATGTCAGCTATGGGACTACACCATAGTGATATTGGTGGATATACCACTCTATTTGATATGAGTAGATCAAAGGAGTTATTAATCAGATGGACTGAGATGTCAGCATTTAGTTCTGTAATGAGATCTCATGAGGGAAATAGACCTGAAAAAAACCATCAGATTTTTAGTGATGATGATACCATGAAATCTGTTGGTTATTTAGTAAGAGTCCATGTTGCACTTAAAGAATATTTAATCCATTGTGATAGAGAAAACAGTGAAATGGGAATTGGCGTTATTCGCCCTCTTTTCTTCTACTATGATAATCTAAGTTATTATAATGTTAAGGATGAATACCTACTTGGCAGTGATTTACTTGTAGCACCAATAATTAAAGAAGGAGCAATCACTAATGATGTAATAATACCTTGTGGTAAGTGGACTCATCTATTTAGTGGTAAAACTTATACGGAAGGAACTTATACCATTGAATCACCACTTCTCTGTCCATCCGTATTCTATAAATCAGATAGCCAATATAAAGAGCTATTTGAAAGAATTAAAGATATAGAGAAATAGTTATTAATTATATTAAATATAATAAGTTAAAGGTGGAATACATTATCTATTCTACCTTTTTCTATGTCTTTTGTAGTTTTTATTAAAAAACCATAACAAACAGATTAAATTCATCCTATTTACATTTAACTAGTAAATCATAATCTGATTTACTAGTTTTACTTAACAGAATTTAATTATTCATCACAATTAAATAAGTTAAAGCAATATATGTAATGTAACTTACTATTCATTTTAAGCATCTTACTCCTTTATTTATTTTAGGCTTTTTGTATCTGTTATTTTTAAAACAGTTTTCAATAATATTAAAAAAAGGAGAAATTTTAATGAAAAAAATGATTACAATTGCAATGATTATTGCAAGTCTATTTTTAACTCTTCCATTGTTTGCTCAAGGTACAAAAGAGAGTGCGGATGAGGTATATGTTTATTCAATTATGCCTGAAAAATATGCATCAGTAATTTTTGAAGAATTCACAAAAGATACTGGAGTTAAAGTTAATTTTATTCGTCTATCATCAGGTGAAGCTTTATCTAGAGTTATTGCAGAAAAAAACAACCCACAGGTTGATTGTATTTGGGGTGGTCCATCAGATACATATGATGCTGGAGTAAAAGAAGGTGTATTTGCCTCTTATGTTCCTAAAGAAGCTTCTGAAATTCCAACTAACTTTAAATCAGCAGAAGGTTATTGGACAGGTATTGGAATCATACCTCTATGTTTCTTAACAAACACAGATTTCTTAGCTAAAAACAATTTAAAAGCTCCAACAAGTTGGAACGATTTATTAAATCCAGCATACAAAAATGGTCTTCAAATGGCTGATGCAAGAACATCAGGTACAGCAACCGAGAGAATCTATTCTCTTGTTAAGGTTTATGGAGAACAAGGAGCATTTGATTATCAAAAGAAATTAAATTCAAATATTCAACTATATACTAAGAGTGGCGCAGGTGGTGCTCTTCCTGTAGCAAACGGCCAAGCAGCTTCAGGTATTTTCTATATTGTTGATGCATTAGATATTTTACATCAAGGATATCCATTAGAAATTTCTTATCCTGTAGAAGGTGTAACCTATGGTGTAGAAGCTTCAGGTATGTTAGCAAATTGTAAACACCCAGAAGCAGCTAAAAAACTTTTAGATTGGGCATCAACTAAAAAATTAGGCGAAGTTATGGTTGCAAATTCAATTAGTTATATTCCAACAAGACCTGATGTTAGTGTAAATGATAAGGCTCTAGATATGTCTGGCGTTAAATTATTACAAGCTGATAGTTCTTGGAAAGGACAAAACAGAGAAAGATTTGTTAACAAATTCATTGATGAAGTAATTCAACAATAGGAAACAAAATTTAATAGCCTGTAGTTTACTGCAGGCTATATAAAAAAGGGAGGTTTTCTTTGCAAAATTTAAATCATTTGAAAAAACAACAAAAAGCGTCTATGTTTAAGAAAGATCCTTATCTATTCTTTTTTCTTATCGCTATCTGGGGATTTATAGCACTATTTATATTATTTCCCTTTATAAAATTATTTGCATCGGCATTCTTTATTGATGGAAAATTATCTTTTTCAGGAATCAAAGAAAACATTGCAGATAGGTATACAATAAGAGCATTATTTAATTCATTGATTCTAGCAGTATCGGTTAGTGTAACTGGTACAATTTTAGGTTATCTATTTGCACTAATTGTAACTAGAACCTCTGTTCCAAAAGTTCTTAAAGTTTTAATTAGCGCAATCACATTATTGCCATTAATTTCACCACCATTTACTAGCAGTATTTCTTTAACTCTAGCATTAGGTCCAAATGGAATGTTGTTAAGATTTTTTGGAATAGAAAATCTTAATATTTATGGATTTTTAGGCACTTGGTTAAGTGAATCATTAACATACTTTCCTGTAGCATTTATGGTAATTTCTGCTGTTTTAAATACAATGAATGCTTCATTAGATGATGCGGCAATGTCACTAGGTGCTTCAAAAAGTAAAGTTTTAAAAACTATTACACTACCCCTATCAATACCTGCAATAGGAAACTCAATTCTTTTATTATTTAGTTCATCCTTAGCAGACTTTGCAACTCCATTAATCTTAGGTGGTCAATCATTTCCTGTATTACCAACACAAGCTTATTTACAAATTACAGGATTATTTGATATTCATGGTGGAGCATCAATATCATTTCTACTCCTTGTTCCGGCACTAATTGTATTTTGGTTACAAAGAATGGTAATTGGTAAAAAAAGTTTTGTAACTGTAACCGGAAAAAATGGAGCACAATCAGATTTTGTTAAATTACCAAATAGCATAAGCATATTAATGTGGATTATTTGTTCAATTGTTATAGCATTTATATTATATCTATATTTTATAATTCTTTGGGGCTCATTAATTAAAACTTGGGGTATAGATAATTCTATTACATTTAAGAACTATAAATATGTATTTACCTATGGTCATAAAGCAATTACCGATACTCTAAAAATTGGATTTGTATCTACAATTCTTGGTACTTTTTTGGGTGTATTAATAGGTTATATTGTTGAGAGAAAAGATTTTGCTTCAAAAAGAGCTATGGACTTATTAAGTATGCTCAATTATGCATTGCCTGGAACTGTAGTTGGTATTGCATATATTGTTGCTTTTAATAGTAAACCTTTTGTATTAACAGGAACGATGACAATTTTGGTAGCCGCTTATATCTTTAGATATTATGCAACAGGCATAAGATCTGTAATGACTTCTCTACAACAGATAGATCCAGCTCTAGAAGAGGCATCAATGAGTCTTGGAGCATCTTCGGCAAAAACATTTACCCAAGTAACTGTTCCATTAATTATACCTGCTGTATTAACTGGTATGAGATATTTATTTATACACTGTATGACCGCCATTAGTGCAACTATATTCTTAGTTTCAGTACGATGGACATTATTAACAACTAGAATTTTAGAAAGCATGACAGAATTACAGTTCTCACAAGCATGTGCTTTTTCTGTAGTACTAATACTAATAGTATTCATAGCAGATTTATTAATGAATTTAATGTTAGAGACTTATTCTAATCATTTTAAAAGAAACACTAAGGAGACAAATTAATATGAACGATATAGCTTTAGAAATAGAAAATGTATCAAAAGTTTTTAGCAAAGGAACCGAAGTTATTCGTGCTGTTGATAATGCAAATATAGTAGTAAAACAAGGTGAAATGGTTACCTTTCTTGGACCATCTGGATGTGGTAAAACTACAACATTAAGAATGGTTGCAGGATTTGAACTACCAACAGAGGGAACAATTACAATACAGGGACAAGATATGACTAACATGCCAGTTAATAAACGTGGTATTGGCTTTGTATTTCAAAATTATGCTCTATTTCCTCATATGACAATATTTAATAATATCGCCTATGGATTAAGAAATAGAAAAGCAAGTGAAACGGCTATTCATAAGAAAGTTTTAGAGGCCCTTGATTTAGTTGGACTAAAAAATGCAGAGAGAAGATATCCAAATGAATTATCAGGAGGAGAACAACAGAGAGTTGCACTTGCAAGAGTTATTGTTATGGAACCTCATCTATTATTAATGGATGAACCTCTATCAAATCTTGATGTAAAGCTTAGAATTCACATGAGAACTGAAATAAGAAAACTACAAAAAAAATTAGGTATAACATGTTTATATGTAACCCATGATCAAGCAGAGGCATTAACTGTTGCTGATAGAATTGTGGTAATGAGTCGAGGTAAAATTGAGCAAATTGGTACCCCATTAGAAATCTATAGCAGACCTAAAACAGCCTTTGTTGCAGACTTTATTGGACAGGCTAATATAATAAAAACAATAGTAGAAAAAGATAATGGAGCATCCATCAATGCAATATTACCTGGGAATGTAAAAATTGAATCTCAAAAAGTTGAAATTACTGATAAGATATTTGCAAATGGCTCAACTGCCTCTTTAGTTGTAAGACCAGAAAACATTATAATTAAAGACAGAGAAGAAGGTTTAGTTAAGGCTGTTGTAGTTACATCCATTTTTGTTGGAAGTCATACTGAATATGAATTACAACTTGAACCAGGACAAATTATACAAGCTTCTATAGATTTTCAGATCAATAGTAAGATTTACCAAGAAGGCGATGAAGTATCATTGATATTTGATGATAGATCTACATTATTTCTTAATGATTAATTTATTTAGAGAGAGTGTTATTACTAGATTGTGGGAGATCAGATGGATATCCAACTCGTTTGTGATGAATCAATTAGAGAAAGTTTAGAGCATAAGTTAATAGAAAAAGGCTTTAATATTACGGATAAAGCTGCTTTTATCTTTTATGAGCGAAACTACTCAGAAAAGAAATATATCTTTGCTAGAGATAGTGAAGATAATATTTCTATGATTAAAATAGAAAATATAATTTATTTTGAAAGTGATGATAAGAGAACATTTGTTATTACTTTTGAAAAAAAATTAGAAGTGAAGGAAAAACTATATGAACTTGAGAAGCAACTGTTGCTAAAAAATTTCTATAGAATAAACAAATCTAATATTATTAATATATTAAAAATCAACAAAATTATCCCCTGGATAGGTTCAAAATTAGTACTTGAAATGGACAATGGAGATAAATTATCAGTAACTAGAACTTATTATGAAGATTTTAAGAAAAGAATTGGACTATAGGAGGAAATATTTAATGAAACATTCTTTAAAAAATACTATCTATTATTTAATTCTTTCAATAATTGGTTCACTAATTACTGTTTTTTACGCAAAAAATAATCTATACCATCTAACCCTTATAATTGAGGGTGTAATTTATTATTTTATTGTCATTTTTTTAAATAACATAATAATAAGATGGTTTTATTTAAAAACCCCTATTCATTCGTTTTTTAAAATACTTTTAAATATTCTCATTGGTTTATTTTTATTATCTTTTATAAGAGTTCTTGCATCATCTTTTGAAATTTATAGTATCTTAAGCTTTGACTTTTTCATTGTTGTACTTGTTCCAATGGTTATAATAATTGATGTTAACTTAGATTTATATATAAGAAAGTCTTTTGAAAAATATAATTTTCATTTGAGAGAATTTAGAAATAATAAGTAAGTTAATATAAGGACATATTTCTCGAGTTAAGCAGGTTCCATGCTTTTAAAACAGATAAAGTTCTTTAATTTAATAGAATTTTATCCTTAGAGACTCGTATAAATAGTGAATGGACTGTTCATCTATCTGTATAGTATTATCTCATGAAACTACAAGCAATTAGTTTGTTTTTTATATTAACTTTAACAAAAGAAAATTTAAGTAATGCAGCTTATTAAATAAAAGCTTTCTATAGATTAATAAACTTTTAAGAATTAAGATAATTCATATGTACATAATTACACATTAATAAAATAAATATATAAGGAGACAATAATATGAAAGAAGATAAAATTACGGATGATAAATTACAAGATGCTGAATGTTGGAATTGTCATTCAAAATATGGCAAATTAAGAGAATACAACTCATATGGTGTATCATTAGATGGTGAAAAGACATTACCAGAAACATTAGAATACCCTTATGATGAAGATGAAGAAAAAGCTGTGTACTGTGATGAATGCGTAGAAAGAGAATATAAAAAATGGTGGGACATAGAAAAAAATGCCTATATTTATGATAATTGTGGCAATCACCCTGATGATCCAGAATTTAGTGAAGACTAAGTTTACACATATTTTTTATTGATTTAAATATCAGATATTCTGCCAATATTAGATTATAAAGGAAAAGAAAAATCACATTAATCTTTATTGACCATGTGAAAGTTTTGTATTTCCTATTTTATTTTTTACTGTCTCAATTTATGAGGTAAGATAGAGTATTAAAGATACTATCTTTATAAAATTCAAACAAATAAAAAACTGCTATGAGTCAAATTATAAGATGATCAACATAGCAGTTTTTTTATAAATTTAGAATTATTTTGTCCTATTGAACTAAACCAATACTATTAACTATGATCAAGTTGATTATTCATTCTTACAATCAAGTAAGTGAATATAACTGCAAAAATTAATATACCACAACTAATTGGTTCTTTAATGAAAATTAATAAATCATTGTCATAAACTATCATACTTCTAGTGAAGTTATTCTCTACAATTGGTCCGAGGATTAAACCAAGCATCATAGGTATTACTGAAAAACCTAATTTGCCTAAAAAATATCCAGCAGCTGCTAAAGGAACAATTAAGAACATCTCATAAATACTTCCACTATTTGCAAATGCACCAGCAAAACAGAATAATGATATTGCTATACCTAAAATTTTATATGGTATTTTTATAACCTTTGATATTTGTTTGGTAAATATAGAACCAAGAATGAATAAGAAAATATTACAAATAATTAAACCAATAATAATTGAATAAGTCTCAACAGCTTGTTCTGTAAACAATTTAGGTCCAGGTTCCATACCATGTAATATGAATGCACCGAGTAAAATAGCAGTAACACCATCTCCTGGGATACCTAATGTTAATAGAGGAATCATTGCAGAACCAACTACTGTATTATTACTTGACTCAGCAGCTGCAATTCCATCTAAAGAGCCCTTTCCAAAGTCCTCAGGATGTTTGCTACTTCTTCTTGCCTCATTATAACTAACAAACTGAGCAACACCACCACCGGCTCCAGGCATAGCTCCAATAATAGTACCAATTGCTGTTGATTTAAGAATTGTCTTCATAATAGACTTTCTTTCTTTAGAATTGATTGGAGGATCGGCTATTGCTTCTGAAAAGTCTTCAGTAACTGCATTAGATTTATCTTGTTTTTCTTCAACATTTTTAATTATTACTTGGGCCAATGCTATTAAACCAATAAGAGCAGGAAGTAATCCAATTCCACCAAATAGAGCTACCGAATCAAAAGTATATCTGAAAGTTCCAGATAGAGATTCAAGTCCTATACATGAAATAAAGATACCAAAGAATGCTGAGATTAAACCCTTTACTATATTATTTCCAGAAACTCCAGCAATAACTGTTAAGCCAAAAATAGCTAGAGAAAAATATTCAGGAGATCTGAATTTCATAGCAACTGCTGCAATAGGAGGAGCTGCAAATAATAAAATCAAGGCACCAAGAAAACCACCTAAAGAAGAAGAAAATAAACTTGTACTTAAAGCTTTATTTGCCTTTCCATCTTTTGCAAGAGGATAACCATCAAGAGTGGTTGCTAATGCAGAGTTTGTTCCGGGTGTATTAATCAAAATAGCACTAATTGATCCACCATAACATCCACCAACATAAATAGCTAATAAAGCTACAATTGCAGTTATAGGGCTCATTCCGTAGGTCATTGGTAATAATAAAATTATTCCAAGTGTTACAGTTAAACCTGGTATACAGCCTATTACCATACCAAGGGTAACGCCTGCAATAGAATAAATTAAATTTGTTAATGTAAAAAGTTGTGCGAACACATCTAATAAGATTGTACTTGTCATCTTTATTTTACCCCACCAATACCAGGCAATTGAACATAGAATACGCCTGTAAATAAGAAATAAACACCAATTATTAGTGCTATTAGACAAACTAATTGTAAAATACTTCTGTTTTTATAATATATAAACATTGAAATAAGAAATAAGATTGCTCCTATTATGAATCCTAAAAAATAGATTCCGGCAGCAAAAATACAGAAAAAGCCAATTGTATATACTGCATTTTTTTGTTCAGACCATACAAATTCAACAATTTCATCTTTTTTAAAAACAAGGCTCTCAATAACTAGCCCTACTCCACCGCCAACCATGACAATCTCTGCAATAAAAGGTAAAACTTTCGCGCTCTGCAAGAATGTAATATTACCATAGGTAATAACTTGTTTATTTAGTAGTGCTAATAATATTGATCCAAAAACAATAAATATTAGGCCACCAACTAAATTTGTTCTAACTTTCATCTTTAAACTCCTTTTGTTATTCATTAACTAAATGTAAAGGGCCTTAAAAAGACCCTTATTAGATAATTACACGATAGATTAAATTAAGTTCAAAGCCTTTGCTGAAATTGTTGCATTAGTTGCAGCACTTTCAATATGCTTATCTAAATCTTCGCCATAACATTCAAAGATATTTAGTCCAATTTCAGTTGTAAATTCGCTGAATTCAGGATCTGCCCATACTTTTTTAATAAGGTCCTCTACATCAGCTTGATAAGATTCTTTTGCACCTGTTCTTAGGCTAAGCATACCACCACCTGTAATTGCACTTTGAGGATAACCTGCATCTGCAACATTAGGTACTACAATACCCATTGAATCTTCAAATCCTGTGAAATCAAAATCTTTGAAACAAATAAGTGCTCTTACTTTTCCGGTTTCAAGATACTGTTTACCTACTTGAGGAGTACCAACAAAACAATCAACTTCACCATTTAAAAGGGCAGCCATTTGTTGAGCTCCACCTTCATAGGATGCTATAACACTATCACCACCTGCTTGTTGGATTAATCCACCAAAACAAAGATGAGCATCTGCACCTGCAGCACCTGCTGAAAGAATTACTTTTCTACGTTTAGATTCAGCAACTAAATCTTCTATTGAATCATAATCAGAATCAGCTTTTACATATAAAAGATAGGATCTATCATCAAATGTACCAATTGGATTTATTTTAGTTAGGTCTAATTTAACAGAATCACCTTTTACTATCTTCTGATACCAAAGACCATAAGATGTTGTTAGTAATTCTCTAACATTTGGATCTTTACTTGTGTAATGAATTGCTGCAACTAGACCATCACCACCTGTTTCTTGAACACATACAATAGGTGCATTAGTGTACTTAGAACCTACTTCAGCAAATTTTCTTGCTACAACATCATGAGTTCCACCTGCGCCATACGGTATAATAATTTTTACAGTCTCATCAAAAAAATTATCAGTTGCTGCGGTTGTACTACCCTCGCTACTACCTTGAGCAAAAGCCAATGTTGAAACCAATAAAACCATGGTTAATAATGAAATGAATTTTTTCATTTTTTCTCTCCTTTTTATTTCTTTCATAAAGAAAGTAAACCATTGAAATTACGACTTGTCAACATTTTTTTATAACGAATTTAACATTAAAAAAAATAAAAAGTTTGTTTTATTTTAATTTTAAACCTATAATATTATCTATGATTAAAATTTTTGAATTTGATAAATTGAATGACGGTACTCAAATAAAGAAAGTTATATTGAGTAATGGAAATTACAAAATTGAATGCATAAGTTTAGGAGCCACACTAACTAGTTTTCAAATTATAAAAAGTAATAATGATGCTACAGACATAGTATTGGGATATAATAAATCCCAACATTATATTGATGATCCAACACATTTTGGAATGACAATTGGAAGATTTGCAAACAGAATTGCCAATGCTAAATTTGTATTAGATGGTAAGGAATATAATATTGATAAAAACAATCATGGCAATTCACTTCACAGTGGCAAAGCATGTGTATGTTGGCATAACTGGAACACCTATGTTTATACAAAAAATGGAAATCCATGTGTTGAATTTGAAACTATTTCTTTAGAGGGAGATGACAATTGGCCAGGGACTTTAAAAATTATAAGTTCATATGAATTAAGTCCATATGGAGAGCTAATATTGACCCACAGAGCAACTACAACTGCCCCAACCTATGTAAATATGACTAACCATAGTTATTTTAATTTATCCGGGAATTGCCAAGAAAATGTACTAAATTATGAACTTCTCTGTGATGCAACATCATATGTTGATGTGAATGATTATGCACTACCATCTGGAAAAATCCTAAGTACACAAAACTCTCCTTTTGATTTTACTAAGCCCCATTTAATTGGAGATAGAATAAATGAAATTAATGGATATGATCACTGTGTCATTTTTCCCAACTACG
This sequence comes from Sphaerochaetaceae bacterium, assembly GCA_963678765.2. Lineage (GTDB taxonomy): Bacteria > Spirochaetota > Spirochaetia > Sphaerochaetales > Sphaerochaetaceae > Pleomorphochaeta. Next base: position 143,737 of record CAXXVM010000005.1, read on the forward strand.
ATAAAACTTTAAAGCATAGAGCCACTTTAACTTCTCAAGAAAATAAACTTAGATTAGAGCTTTCTACTACTTTACCAGCGATGCAAATATATACATCAAATAATCTAAAAACTTCAACAATAAATAAATGTGGTAAACATTGTATTCCCTACGGAGCTATTTGTTTAGAAACACAATATTTCCCTGATAGCCCAAATCATGATAACTTCCCCTCAACAAGATTAAATCCTTCTGATGAATATTTTGAGAGAACAATTTATAAATTATCTGAAATAATTAAATAAGAAATTTAATAAAATAAATCAAACACCTTTACAAATGATAATGAGTAATATTTTTAATTCTTAATTTACTTTCTTTATGAAAAAAACTAAGAAAATTCTTTACTTATACAAAAAACCATTATATATTATTTTCAGTAAGAAAGTAATGGAGGTAAATATGCCACTTTCACAAGAACAAATAGAATATTTAGAGAAATTTTCTACAAAAACAAGATGTAATACTATTCACTGTATAGCGCATTTAGGGATTGGTCATATTGGAGGATCTCTTTCAATCGTTGACCTATTAGCACTACTTTATGAAGTAGAAATGAATGTAGATATTAATAATCCAAAGAAAGAAGATAGAGATATGCTAGTTATATCAAAAGGACACTCAGGTCCAGCTTTATATAGCACATTATCTCTCAAAGGATTCTTTCCAATTTCTTGGTTGGATAGCCTAAACAAAGGTGGAACTAAACTACCTAGCCATTGTGATCGAGTTAGAACTCCTGGTGTTGATATGAGTACAGGCTCTCTTGGACAAGGTTTGTCAGCTGCATGTGGGATGGCTCTTGGTAACAAGATGAAAGGTCTTAATAACTACACTTTTGCAATTATTGGAGATGGTGAATCCCAGGAAGGACAAAACTGGGAAGCAGCAATGTTTGCACCTCACTATAATTTAAATCACTTAATTGCTTTCACAGATTATAATAAATTACAAATTGATGGAACTATTGATGAAGTAATGTCCCTTGATGATATTGAAGAAAAATGGAGAGCTTTTGGGTGGAATGTACTTCGTTGTAGTGGCCACGATTTTAGTGCAATGCATAAATGCATTGAGAGTGCTAAAAAAGAGCAAAAGAGACCAACTATGATTGTATTAGATACAATTAAAGGTAAGGGAATGAGTGTCTTTGAAAATAAAGCATCAAATCATAATGCACCTGTAACATTAGAACAAGCAATAGAGGCTACTGGAAGAGAGGGATACTATGAAAACTAAAGAAATGAGAGCCGCTTACTGCGATGAATTAATAGAACTTGCTAAAAATAATGATAAGATAGTTAATCTAGAGGCAGATTTAATGAAAGCCTCTGGTACAATTAGATTTAAAGAGGCATTCCCTAACAGATCTGTTGATTGTGGAATTGCAGAATCAAATATGATTGGTATTGCTTCAGGTCTATCAAATGTAGGGTTCATTCCTTTCTGTGCAACATTTGGTTGTTTTGCTTCAAGACGTGTTTTTGATCAATTCTTTTTATCAGCTAATTATGCACAACTCTCTGTAAATTTAACAGGAACAGATCCTGGTGTTTCTGCAGCATTCAATGGTGGAACACATATGCCATTTGAAGATATCGGATTAATGAAAAATATTCCAAATCTTAAAATAGTAGAACCATCAGATGCTACATCAGTAAGAGCTTTTACTAATCTTCACAGTCAAACACCCGGTTGTAGTTATACAAGACTTCATAGAAAAGATATGCCAGTGATTTATAACGATGATGAGGTATTTGAATATGGAAAAGCCAAAGTGTTAAAAGATGGAACAGATCTTACACTTTTTGCACTTGGTGCAATAGAAGTTAATCAATCCTTAATTGCTGCAGAAGAGCTAGCTAAAAAAGGAATAAGTGTTGCTGTAATTGATATCCTTTCAATTAAACCTATTGATGAAGAATTAATTGTTAAGTATGCCAAAAAAACAGGGAAAATAATTACTTGTGAGAATCATCAAGTTCAAACAGGTCTTTCATCTGAAGTGGCAATGATTTTATTCAAACACAAAATAACTGCTGATTTAAAAACTATCGGTGTTCACGATGAATTTGGACAAGTTGGAACATTAGATTTCCTACTTGATTATTATAAAATGAGTGCAAAATACATTGTTGAAGCTGCACTTGAATTACTTTAAAAACATTATTTTAGGAGAAATAAATTATGAAAATCGCAATTGCATCAGATCTATCAGGATACCCATTAAAACAGGCTATCGTAGCACATTTAAAAGAACAAGGTCATGATATTCTTGATTTTGGAATAGATAATCCTGAAAAACCTCAACCATATGTTGTTCAAGCTCCAAAAGTAGCAAAAGCTATTCAAAGTAGAGAGGCAGAGAGAGGCTTCTTAATTTGTGGAACAGGTCAAGGAATGGCTATAGTTGCCAACAAGTTTAAAGGTGTTTATGCCTGTGTTTGTGATAGTATTTTTTCAGCAGAAAGAGCAAAGATAGTTAATAATGCCAATATTATTACAATGGGTGGTTGGATTACAGCACCTTTCTTAGGATGCCAAATCGCTGATGCATATCTTTCTATGGAATTTACAACAAAGATGGAATTCAAAAAAGATTTCTTAACTAATTGTTATAATACAGTTAAGGGAATTGAAGAGGAAAATTTTAAATGATTAAAAGTAAATTAACTACTGTTGAAATCATAGAAAGCCAGAGCCTTACAGCTAATCAGTTATATGATAAAGTTAAAGAAATTAGTAACAAAACAAATCCTAGTATAGCAATTGTCTGCGATAATGCTCCAATTTCTTCAAAAGATGTATTAATTAAAGATCTAAAAGAATTATGCAAAGTGCAAGTTTTTGATAAGGTTCAACCTAATCCAAGAGTTGTAGATATCATGAATATGATGAATGATATTATTATTCCTGATTGTATAATTGGTATTGGTGGTGGCTCTACCCTCGATAGTGCAAAAGCTATTGCAATGCTCTGTTCAAATGGTGGTCATCTTGATGATTACCTTGGTAATAATCCCAAAAGGAAAATTGAAAAGCTCTCTATTCCTCTAATTTTATTACCAACTACAGGAGGTACTGGGTCTGAAGTAACTAAAGTTGGTGTTTATACAGCAACTAATGGCCGTAAATTTACTCTAGGTTCACTCCTTATGCAGGCAAGAGTTGCAATACTTAATGCATCATTTTTACTTTTTGCACCACCTTCTCTTTGTGCTTCCACAGGACTTGATGCACTAGATCATGCTCTTGAAACGCTATGGAACAAAAATAGGACAGAAGAAACTATTTTAGCCGCTCAGGAAGCTGCAATAGAGGTTTTGAGTGTTCTTGAAAGAGTATATGATAGTGCAATTAGAATTAAAGAGACAAAGAGTACAACTGTTGAAGATTTAGAACTTAGAAAGAAAATGTTAATAGCATCTTGCAAAGCTGGTATTGTATTCTCAATTACTGGAACTGCAGCAGGTCATTCTCTAAGTTTTGTATTATCTGAAAATTGGCATGTACCTCACGGAACAGCATGTGCTTTTACACTACAAGGCGTTTTAGCACTTGCTCTAAGTGATAAAGATGTTAAGAAAACTATTATTCCGATTGCAACTCATTTCTTTCCTGAAATTGAAAATGAAGATGATGCAATTGATGCTTTAAGTCAGAAGATTAAAGTATTAATGAAGAAGATGGATCAACCTGAGAATTTTAAAGATATCGGAGTTGACTTCAAAAAAGAAGATATAGATAAGGAATTCAGTAGATCTTTTGATGATCCAAAGATGTGGAATCAAGTACCAAAGGCTACAAAAGAAAACATATATCCAATTTTGGAGGCATTGTGCTAACAACCATTCTTCTTTGTGGTTTAATTGTATTAATAACCCATACACTCGAAGCCATAACAGGCTTCGGCTGTACGGCTTTAGCTATGCCATTTGTTACAGCACTATTAGGCATTCAAATGGGTGTAAAAACACTTACTGTAATTGCTTGGTTATTAGCAGTTTATGTTGTAATAAAGAATCACAAATATATTAATTATAAGCAATTCTTTATTATTTGTTCTGGTATGTTGCTCGGTTTACCAGTTGGTATGTATATTTTTAGAACTTTTAACAATGAAAATCTAAAAGTCTTTTTAGCTATTTTTATTTGTATTGTATCTTCATACCAACTAATAATGATGTTCGTTAAAAAAGATGATGCTAGTGATTATGTAAAGCCATCAAATCCACTACAGAAAATATTATATTTTGTTCTTTTGTTTTTTGGAGGAATAGTACATGGAATATTTTCATCAGGTGGACCTATCGTGGTTCTTTATGCAAAAACTCATCTAAGTGATAAAAAATCTTTTAGAGCAACACTATGTCTGCTCTGGGCAACTCTTAATACTATTATTATTGCAACTTATTTTATTGAAGGTTCCTTCGATGTAAAAACGGCAATAGTAACAGCCGAATTAATTCCATTTTTACTTGCAGGAATATTTCTTGGAAATATTCTTCATGAAAAAGTCAATGAAAGAGTATTTTCATTCCTCGTTTTCACAATGCTTTTGATTACTGGATTATTTATGTTATTTTTTAGGTAAAACAAAATGTCAAATGATAAAATTTTAAATCAGATAAGAGATCTTAATAGCAATATAGAGATTTGTAGTATTTTCGATGACCAATTTAAAGCCTATGGTCGAGTATTAGATAATTCACCATATCAAAATTTATGTAAATTATTAGAATCAAATACTGTAATTACACCAAATAATGTCTATGCAGCAAATGAGCCAAAATTATTTGATATAGAAGCCTTTAATTCCGCTAAAAACTTCTTTGGTGGTATAGAAATACAAATTGGATATTGTAATGGTAAAAATACTACATTAAATGGTATGGAATACCATAAAAGTCCTGAAATTATTGTCTCGGGCACAGATATTCTTTTATTTCTAGCTACACAATCAGACTTAGAGGATTTTTCTAGACTGCACTCATCTTGTGCTAAGGTTTTTTATGCTCCACAAGGAAGTTCCTTTGCATTAAATCCAGGAATTCTTCATCTATCCCCAAGTTGTGTTCATAAATCAGGCTTTAAATCGGTAATAATCCTTCCAAAAGGTACAAATCTTGACCTTGATGAAAAAATTGATGATAGAGAAATTGAATCAAAAATACTTTTTAAGAAAAATAAATGGATGATTACTCATAAGAATAGAGAACCTCTTGTTAAACAAGGTGTAAGCATAGGTGTTATTGGAGAGAATACCAAATTAATACCAATAGAAGATTAAGTAGAAGAAAATATATCATCAATGTATTTAGGTGATAATAAATTAAAAAATTAAACTGGATTAATTACCAGTCCAAATAGGAGAAGTTATGGATATTGTTTATTGCCCAATCGGAGTACCAACATTTGATTTAAAAGTTGCTGGAATACAGTTTGATAAATCAATTAAACTGTTAAAAAGTCTTGATAAGAATATCATTGTTCCTGAAAAACCATTACTAGCAATTAGTGATTTAAATAATTACTTAGATAAAATAAATCCGAGTCTTATCATATTACAGAATCTTACATTTGCAAATTCTGCCTATGCAAGTGAGGTAATATTTGCTCATAAAAACTGCCCTATTCTCCTTTGGACTCTTAAAGAACCAGTTATAGATGGAACAAGATTAAGACTAAATTCATTGACTGGTGCCTATAGTGCTGCAAATATTATGCATAATCTGAAAGCATCAAATTTTGAGTATATATTCGGCTCTCCCGAAGATCTAAATGTTGCTAAAAAGATTAAATCATGTATTTTAGCAGCAAGCATAAAAGAAGAACTTAAGCACACTAATATTGCAGCAGTAGGCTCTACTCCTCAAGGTTTTGGGTTTGGTCGTGCACTTGATTCAGAAATGGCTTCATTTTTTGGAGTAAGACTAATAAACATTGAAGCTCGAGAATTAATGAATAAAGCATTAAATTTTAAAGATGAAGAGGCTAAAGAATATTTAAGTGATATAACTTGCAGCTGTTTAAAATCAGAGAGTATAGATAAAAAGAACTTATTAAATCACTCTAAATTAATGAGAGCATATACTGAGTTCACAAAGGAAAATGATATAAAAATACTAGCATCAAGATGTTGGCCAGACTTCTTTACAGAATTTGGAACACCTGTTTGTGCTGTTTTATCACTTCTTAATGACCATGGAGTTAGTGCAGCTTGTGAGGCTGATATGTATGGAGCACTATCTATGTATATTGCATCATATTTTACAAAAAAGAGTTGTTTCTTTGGTGATCCTGTTTCTCTTGATATTGAAGAAAATACAATCACATATTGGCATTGTGGAATGGCAGCTCCTTCTCTTTCAAGAGAGCCAACTTTAGGATTACATCCTAATAGAAAAATGGGTCCTGTTATGGACTTTGGCCTTAAACAAAGTGATAGTGCTACTATTTTTAGAATAGGAAGATGTGTTGATGCTACTTTTAGAATATTCGTATCAAAGGCAGAAATCCTTGATAAACCAAAACAATTTAGTGGTACATCTGTTGTTGTAAAACCTAAACATAATGCACAAGAAATTGTAAACCAATCAGTATTAGATGGTTGGGAACCACATTTTGTTGTCTCCTATGGTGATATTAGCGATGAAATAAAAACTTTTGGTAAATACATGAATATTCCAGTAATTGAATATTAATAGATAAATACTCCAATTAAACTCCTTTTAGATATGATTTCTAGAAGGAGTTTTCTCTCATATACAATATAATTGTTGCACTACTATCTTATTAGCATTATTATAATATAAGAGGCTACAAAATGAATTATTATATCACATGGGGCATAGTATTTTTAGTTATATCCTTGATTTATAATCATTTTTTAGAGCCAATGAATATTAATTCTATTTTAAAAATATTACTACACACATTAGTTTGGCCAATATTTGTATTAAAATTTATATGGGATTATATAATATCTCCAAAAATTCACAAGGAAAAGTAAATGAAAAAAATTTGTATAGTTCTTGAATCGACACACCATGGAAATACTCGTAAAGTAATCAACAAAATCAAATCAAAGTTTCCTGAAGTAATTTCACTAAATCCGAGTGAATTATATCTTGTTGATTTAGAAGATTTTGATGCAGTATGTTTTAGTTCAGGTATTTATTATGGAGGACTTTCAAAAGACGTACAAAGAGTATTTGAGGGTATTAGTTCTAATGAGAAAATTAAAAATGTTTTTTTCATCTATACTAGTGGAAATGGAAGTCCTAACTATTCAGTAAAATTTATTAAAATGGCAAAAGCTGCAAATAAAAACTGTTTGGGGGCTTTCTGGTGTAAAGGCTTTGATACTTTTGGACCACTTCGTTATATAGGTGGAATATCTAAAGATCATCCTAATCAACTTGATTATGATAAAGCCATTGAATTTTTTGATGATGTAATTAAGAAATTAGACTAATATAAAATATATGATAGAAACTTAATATTGGAGGAGAAGACTCCTCCAAATTATTTAATATGCATAAGGAAATTTATTATATATCAATCTTTCATACAAAGTGTTGCATTGTAGAAGGTATCTTTAAAATGAGATAGATACCTCTCTTTGTTTGAATCTTCAAATATATCCAAAGTCTAAAACTAGCTCTTACTTGTCCACCGATTTGCTCTTCTATACTATGAGAAAATTGAATTCCAAAATCTTCTTTTTCACAGTATTTTAATAATTCGTATCCTTATTAGGGTTAAAGAAAAGTTTAAATAATGGAACAGTCTCTTCTTCATCAAAAAGAAATCTCTTTGACATATAAGCTCTCACTATATCAATATCATAGCCTTCTCTCTTAGCAACTATTTCCTCTTTTGCAAGCATTTCTTTAGAATAATCCATTACGGTAGCAATGGCTCCATATGCAACTAATACAGGCATTTGTTGAGCTCCTGCACTAGCTAAAGCTAAAACTCTCTTACCTTTTATATCCTTTAACCAAGATTCAGGAACATCTTTAATTAGAGTTAAAAAATACCTTTATTACATTCTTTAGCTTTTAAATAATCCTCATGAGTTATTTCATTAGCCCATTTTCAACCACTTAAAACCCATCTATCTATCATTTTGAATTTTTTTCAGTATAAGACATATATATCTCTCTAAATTTAATTAGTTTTATAACAATAATATCACAAATCAGAATATTTATAATTAGATATAAACAACATTAGCCTTATTTATTAAGTTGAAATTCCATTCGGGTGAGATAATTATTAGGATTAGATACATTGAATTGATCATAGATATTAAAATTAAACATTGTATCACTAAAATCTAAATCTACCCTTTCCCTTATAATTTTTTCTCTATGCTCAGGAATAGTTTCATAGGGTCCTACATGATATATAATAAGATAATTAGCACACGGAATAGTTACTATATTATTAGAATCTATTTCGCTTCTTTCATCTTTTTCAAGCAAAGCTCCAAAAGATTTTCCAGTAGCTGAATAAATTGCTACAGTTGGATAAAAATAAAATGAATCATCACTATATAATAGATTTTCATCTCCCATATTATAATAATATCTTTTCTTTCTATATACTATTTTATTAGAATCCTTCTCCTGGCTCTTTTTCTCTTTATTGACATATTGAAGCTTCCTATGAATCGCATTATCTATTCTAATAATCTCATCCCAATTTTTTCTAAGTTCTTTTGATTTCTCCGTTAAAATATCTTCAGTTGCTTGAGGAGTAAGACTTATTAATGAATCTTTAATTTCTTCTAATGGTAGCCCTAGTCTTTTTAAATATAAAATTGTTGATAGCTCATAAATCTGTTCAAAAGAATACTTTCTAACATTAGAATATTTATCTCTTCTTTTTGGAGAAAATAATTTAATTTTATCATAGTAATATAGTGTTTGGATATTTATCCCAAATAATGAGGCTAACTGACTAATTGTATATTCTTTTTGCATCTACCTTGAATTCCTTTCATATGGTGTGCCAAGAGCACTAGGATCTCCATTATTCTTTATTGAGAATAATAAAACTAACATTGCAACAATGTATGGTAACATAGTAAACATTTCACTTGGTAGTGGTATACCCATAGTTTGAAATCTTATTTGAATTGCATCTGCAAATCCAATAACTAACGCTGCAAGGAATATTCCAAAAGGATTTCTTTTACCAAGTATTACGGCAACAAGAGCCATATAACCTTTACCACCTGTAAGATTTTCCATAAAAAATCCTAGTTGTGCTAAAGTTAAATAACTACCTGCAATACCACCTAGTATTCCATTGATAATACAGGCTATATATCTAGTTCTGTTAACATCGATACCCGCAGTATCGGCGGCTTTAGGATGTTCTCCAACCGCAACTAAACTTAGGCCCCAACTTGTTTTATATAATAAAACATAACTTAGTATTAATACAACAAATAAAAGATAAACAAATATATTTTGAGTGAAAAGTATTTTTCCTAGTATTGGGATTCTATTTAATAAAGGAATACTAATATTACTTACTATTTTACAGGTAGGAAGTTCAGTTGAGGTTCCAAATCCAACAAGAAATAAAAAGCTTGTTAGTCCTAGTGCAAAAAAGTTAAGAGCTAAACCTATAATAGTTTGATTTGCTTTACCTTTTATTGATAAAAAACCATGAATTAAAGAAATTAATGTTCCAACTATTATACCAGCTAGTACACCTAATAGTATATTTCCTGTTTTATTACAAACATAAAATGAGGCAAAGGCGCCACTCAACAATATTGAATCTAAACCAATATTAATTACACCAGATTTCTCATTAATTGCTTCACCTATTCCGGCAAAAGTTAAAGGTACTGCCATTCTTATTGATGCAGCTAATATTGAAGTTATTATTGCTATCATCTTGCCTCCTCCCTATATAGAAACGGAAATATAGCTCTCTTTCCTAAATGAAGTAATACAATTACGCCCATGATTAATAAAGCTATTGAGGAGGGAACTCCTGCATAGCGTTGCATTGAAAGAGATCCTACCTGAAGCGCTGCTATTCCTAGAGCACTAATGATACAATTTTTTGGTTTATTATCTGCAAGAAGCGCTACAATAATTGCGGTATAACCAAAATCTGCAGAAATTCCAACCATCAATTTATGTTGTAATCCTAAGATTTCAAATACACCTGCAAGACCTGCAAAACCACCACTTACAATAGCTGATATCAATAAACTCTTGTTTGTTTTAATTCCAGCACACATACTAGCTCTAAGATTTTGCCCGGTAGCTCTAACATGAAATCCACTTTGAGTTTTATCAAGCCAAAATTGAACAACAAATACAAGAATAATTGCAATAACAATTCCTAAATGCAATCTAGTTCTACTAATCAATTTAGGAAAGCTTGCAACAATTTCAGGTGATACAGGGAAATATCCACTCTTATCCATTAAAATAGTCTTAACTAAAATACCTGTAATTCCAAGTGCAATATAATTTAGCATTATTGTATTTATTACTTCTGAAATTCCAAATTTAGACTTTAACAAACCTGGAATTAATGAATATATTCCACCAAATAGAAAACCTAGAATTAATGCAATTACTAATACAAAAACTGTAGGTAGATTTACATACATTCCAACAATTGTTGCAGCTATTGCTCCAATGTACAATTGTCCCTCAGCCCCTATGTTAATAAAGTTAGTTTGAAAGGCTATACTTATTCCTATTCCACATAATAGAAGAGGACACATCTTTACTAATACTTCACTTATACTGTAGGAGGAACCTAGGATGCCTTTTATAAAACCTTGAAATGCTTTTATAGGGCTAGTACCAACTAATAATATCAATACAAATGCTATAAAAAGAGTGATTACTGCAATAAGTAAAGTCGATAATATAGAACTTTTTGTTTTACTCTTCATATTTAACTCCAGTTCCAGCCATCATTAGACCAATATTTGTGATATCTAAATTTTCATCATTATCAACAATTCCCATAATCATACCATTATGAATTACTAATATTCGATTACTCATTTTTCTAAGTTCTTCCATATCTGTGGAAATTAAAACAATAGAAGCACCATCTTTTTGTTTTTCATAAAGTTTATCATGGACACTTTCACTAGCTCCTACATCAAGACCTCTTGTAGGTTGAAAAGCTACTATTACAGATGTATCTTCACTAACTTCCCTAGCTAAAATCAATTTTTGTTGATTACCACCGCTTAGAAGTCGAATGGGTGTTTTTGTACTATATGTTTTAATATTATATTCAGCTATTTTATCATTGGTATCTTTGGTTAATGCACTTTGATCTAAAACACCTTTTTTGTAATAAGAAAAAGAGGCATTACCCTTTAGTAGCATATTTTCTTCTAGGCTAGAATCTAGTAGCAGGCCATCTCTATGACGATCATCGCTAATATAGGCAACCTTAGTAGCTTTTCTTTTTGCAGTAGATAAATGTGTTACATTCTCTCCATCAATAAAGATTTCTCCATGTGAATATTTCCTTATCCCAACAATTGACTCAGCCAAAGCTTTTTGACCGTTTCCATCAACCCCTGCAACACCTAAAATCTCGCCCTTATGAACATCAAAAGAAAAATAACTTATATTCTTTCCCATGCCTTTTGAACTTACTTCTTTTAAACTAAGACCAATTTCATCCTGTGCACTATATTTAATTTGCTGACTTTTTAACTCTCTACCAATCATAGCTTTTCCAAGAGTTAATTCATTGAGTAATTCTTTTTTTTCATCTAATTCTTTAACACCATCTCTTAAAACTACTACACGATCTGCTATTTCAAGAACTTCTGAAATTCTATGTGTTATTAAAATAATGGCACAACCTTGTTTAGAGAGCTTTTTTAAAACTTCAAAAAAACTTTCTGTTTCTTGTGGTGTTAAAACAGCAGTAGGTTCATCAAGAATTAATATTTGAGCCTTTCTATAGAGTAGTTTTAAGATCTCAACTCTCTGTTGTTGCCCAATGCTTAAATCTTTAACTAAAACTTTAGGATTAATTGCAAAATTGAACTTTTTTGATAGTTTTGCAATTTCAGCCTGCCTGTCTTTAGTTCTTAAAAATGGATATCCTTTGAATTTCTCACCTAAAGTAATGTTTTGTTCAACAGTTAAAGTGGGAACTAATGTAAAATGTTGATGCACCATTCCAATATTATATTCAAGGGCTTCTCTAGGAGATTTGAAGTTAACTTCATCACCCTTAACACTTATAGTACCTTCATCCCTCTCATATATTCCATATAAGATATTCATCAAGGTTGTTTTTCCTGCTCCATTCTCTCCAAGTAGAGCAACTATTTCACCACTGTTAATATCTAAATCTACTTTTTCATTTGCAAATACTCCAAAAAAAGATTTAGAAACGCCTTTCATAGATACAAGATTCATAAATATCCTTTTTAAATAATCCCCTGTTACAAAAGCTCCAGGGGATTAATAATTATTATTTTGTTGGAGATTCAATTGTAGGAACTACAAATGAACCATCTTTAATTTCTGCTATACGTTTTGCAACAGCGTCTTTTACTTCTTGAGGAAGAGTATCCTCAAAACTGTGATAAGGAGCTATTTGAACAATGTTTTCACTCATACCTAGATTAAATATACCACCACTAAATGTTTTATTTTGAACATTCTCAATAGCTTTAACTATTACATTTGGAATGTCATAAACAGTTGAAGATATTACATAATCAGGACTAATTGAATTTTGGTCATAACTATTACCAAGACATAAAACATTAGCCTCTTCACTTGCTTTAATTAAACCTGTACCAGCTTGGTTTGCAACATGATAAAGAACATCTGCTCCTTGATCTATCATACTAATAGCAGCTTCTTTACCTTTTGTAACATCAGTATATGTATTAATATAAACACTCAAGACTTCACAAGATGGATTAACTTCTTTAACAGCTAATTTGAAAGCTTCTAATTCTTTAGTAATTGATGGTTGTACCATAGCACCTTCAACACCAACAATATTTGATTTGGTCATGTAACCTGCAATCATACCCATGATATAAGCACCTTCATTACAACTAGTTACGTAGGAAGCCATATTATCACTTTGAGATGCAGATTCTGTTGCCATAAAGTATTGGTCTGGGAAATCTTTAGATACTTTTGCAGCAGGAGAACCAAATTGATAACCATGTCCAATTATCAAATCATATCCTTGAGAAGCATAATCTCTATAGGCAGCCTCTGTATCAGCAATACCCAGATTTTCCATAATACTTTTTTCAATACCAAATTTTTCTTCGGCATCTTTTAATCCAGCAACGGCAATAGCATTCCAACCTTGATCGTTTGCAGGACCGGATAATAATAGAGCAACTTTTATTACACCATCATCTGCAGATGATTCAGAACTTCCTGAAGCAAAAACTCCAGTAACAGCAAGCATAGCAATCAGAGCAATTGTTATAATCTTTTTCATGTTTTTTTCCTTTCTAGGTATCCCTAGATCTCTCCATATTTTTAAACACTAAGGTCTAACTAAAATCCATTTTTATAGGGGTCAAAAGCAGAATTATTATTTCTCAATACTTTTGTACAAACACTCTCACCCTCTTTATTCATTTTTAACTCATCAATTTTGGTTAATTTACCATTCTCAAATACTATTTCACCATTTATCATTGTTAAATCTACATTTCCAGTAACACCACAACGAGGAATAACACTTTTTGGATCATGCATTGTACCTGTTAGTTCAAGAGTATCAGCGTTAATCATAAACAAATCAGCTGCCATATTTTCTTCAAGGTGTCCAATATCAGTTCTACCAAGGGTATGTGCTCCCTCACTAGTTGCCATCTTTAAAATGTCATAACTGCTAATAGATCCACCCCTCTCTTTGCCAAAATAACACTGCATTAAGAATGCAATTCTCATTGCATCTAATAAATTAGAACTATCATTAGTTGCAGAGCCATCACAGCCAAGTGATACATGTGTGCCAAATTGATTTAGTTTTTTCATTGGTAATATTGGGAATCCACCAAGAATTGCAGGAGATGGACAATGACTGATACTAGTTCCATATTTTGCTAGAAGTTTATATTCATCATCATTTAGTTCCCAACAATGAGCAAACCATACATCATCACCAATAAAACCAATATCTTCACACCAATCAAGAGTTCTCTTTCCATACCTCTCCATCATGATTGAATTTTCACCTTCACCAAGATGTGTGTGCAATCTAAGTTTTAATTTTCTAGCAAGCTTAACGGATTCAACAAATGTTTCTTTGTAGGAGTTAATTGGTTGGCATGGAGCAACTACAATTTGACTCATACTAAATTTATTAGGATCATGATATGCACTAGCTAATCTCTCAATATCATTTAAAAATGTCTGAGTATCCTCAACCATGACATCTGGCATAGTACTACCCTCAGATTTTGGAAGAGTGTTACAGCCTCTTCCTGCATGATATCTAATACCAAGTTCTGCTGCTGCTTTCATTTGGAAATCTACAGGAAGAATTCCTGTTTTATCGGTGTAACAATATTGATGATCAAAGGCTGTTGTACAACCGTGTTTAATTAAATCCCCCATTGCTGTCATACTTGAATAATAAATTACATCATTATCAATTAAAGAGAAAATTGGATAAATTCTATCTAACCACTCTGGTACACTCATGTTTGGATAATTTACTGTTTCAAGATTTCTTACAAAAGTTTGGAAAAAGTGGTGATGGGTATTAATCAATCCTGGATAAATATTTTTACCACTACAATCAATAACTCTATCAACCTTAGCTTCAATATTTTTTCCTATCTTTTTAATTTCCTTACCATCTACCAAAAGGTCTGATTTATAATATACGTTGTCATTTTCATCACAACTTACAATTGCATTTGCATTTTTAAATAGAGTTACCATATACTCTCCTTCAATTTATAATCAAAGTATAGAGTCTATTGTTAGTATAGAGTCAACAACCTTAGTAAAAATAATTAATTATTTATATAATAAGGAATTAATAAAAAATAAATTCAAAATTAAGAATAAAAAGTTGAAAATAAGTTTCAAAAATATAGTGAGAATTTTATATATTTGAAAATATCAATACAAAATATAGCTTATAATTTTGGAAAATTATATTAAAAATAAAAGGTTTTAATATTATAATTTAACTAAGAATTCAACTAAGAATTCAACTAAGAATTCAATTAAGAATTTAACTTATAAAATATATTTTTTAACCTAAGTTATAGCTAAGTGTGAACTCTTAATCTTTATTTAAATTAATAAGATTTGACTTCTCTGTATTTTATTTTTTTTAAACCTTTCATAGATATATAAGTAATTACTTTGATAGTCTTTAAAATCTCTATCAATTTAATTTGATTATTTATAAATTTTCAAAATCCATGATTATTTATATCTTTTCTTTCATGCACCTTAAAATATTCATAAAAGACTACACAGTAAAACAATTCTCTCAGCAGATTTATCAAGCAATTTATACAAATCAACAAGTAGATACTTAATATGAAATAGATTCAATAAAAGTTAATAGTGCTCATCAAAAATATAATAAACAAGAAAAAAATTCAAAATAACTAAATTTATCACTAGGATCGGCAAAATTAATCAAAAATGAGGACAAAAAAAATAACTTTACTAATTACTGTAAAATACAGATTAGTAAAGTCTTTTTTGCAATGGAGGTGGGGGGATTCGAACCCCCGTCCTAACATGCCACCCAATGACATCTACAAGCTTAGTCAATGATCAATGTGTCGAAGGAACTCAGTACAGTGACAAACGTCGTCCCAACCAAGTTAGCTTTAATGTCCCTGTATATCACTAACATCTATACCGGTAAGCCCCTATTGTTACAGGTTTCAAATGGTTAAGAGCGGCACCAAGTGAACCTGTACGTTAAAGCGCTATTAAGCAGCTAAAGCGTATTCTGCAATTTCGAAGTTTTCTTCGTCTTTTTTAGCAGTTAATTGTTTTTGCTAGTTTTTAGAGTTGGCGCTCTGCTTGCAGCCATTAGCCTGATCTATGCCAGTCGAAACCGGAACACCCCCTTATAATTAAAAGGAGTCCGTCCTCTGCATCCATAATATACTAAAGTAATGGAAATAAATCAATCAATTTTTATATTAATTTTAATAAAGCTGTATTAAATGCATCACCGCACTCTTTATTCGGTATACAAACCTTATTTTCACCATCTAGTACTAAATACCCTTCTCTTATTAAAATCTCAATTAATTTAATTTCTTCATAGTAAATACTAGTTTTATGATTTAAATCATACTTTTTAATATCTTTTATGAGCAATTTATCATCTAAAATATTGGATAATATTTCATATAAATCAATTTCTAACGTATTTACTTTATTTAGAATAAGCCTTAGTGAAAATATATTATTTTGATATGACATTATTTTATTTGCATTTAACGATTTTATAATATTATTTGGATTAAAGTAAATATTATTAGATGTATCAGTATTAAATCTATAACCACCATAGAATAAATCTAAATCATCTCTATTTATTCTATTATTAGAATTATATGATAAATAATCCTTATAAAGTTTATCAACATCATTTTTATCAAATCCAAAATATCTAAAATAACTATTATCATTCTCAAAACTGTAATTATTAATTGTTAATAATTCACTATCATCGGTTATATTTCTAATTGTATTGATTCCAACCATTATAGATAACTCAACATAGTCTTTATTAATTATTAGTTCTTTTAGAAATTCTAAGTATAACTTTTTATCACCCTCACCAAAGTCTAAATCCATATCGAAAAGATAATCATAATTATCAATCAGAATTATAAATTTTTCACCTGTTTGATTCTTTATAGTATTAAGTAATGCACTTAAATCATTAAATTTATAATTATTTTCAAGATTAAACTTATTACAAAGTTGAGATATTAGTTCATTAACAGAATAATATAAGTCCCTATCATAAAACATATTAATAGAAATTACATTGTGATTGTGTAAGTGTTTTACAATTTTTTTATTCTGACTAATTTTTAACAATTCAAATATTTTATTTTCACAATTAGCTTTTGAATAATATGAGTCACACATATTTAATATTTGAGTTTTTCCAAAACCTGGAGGATAGGAAAAACAGAAGTTTCTATCATGAGAATTTAAATGATTATTCAGTGAAATTAAGAACTCAGATTTATCAATAAAATAAGGTAAACTAAATAATTCTTTGTATTTATTATTAACTTTATTAATATCCATTGAAAACTCTCCAAGATAATCATAAAGTTAGTTTACAAATTGAAATATTTTCTAATGATAACTCATCTGAATATTAGAACTATGCAAAAAATATATAAATTTACGCACTTTATAGAACAAAGTAAAGGTAATTTATTACACCAACTCTATATCAATAGTTCATTTTAGTGCATAATATTACACTCGTCAACAAATATCATCTCAGTTTTTACACATAAATTTTAATTATGATATTATTGTTTTATGCAAAACCAAACAGGCAAAGAGTTTTGGGAAAGAGTTGATAAATTAAACCCTTTTAAATCCATTAAAAAACTTTCAATAACAGCTACAATTGACTACAATACAATCAAAAAACAGAGATCTGAATTAAGATATCCAAAAGTTGATACAATCATTCAAATTGCCAAAGTTTTAAATTGTTCTGTTGACTTTTTAGTTACAGGAAAAATAGAACCTACTAAAAGCTATCCGGCACAAATTGAAGAAATTGCTGATAAACTTTGCATCGTTTCAGAAGAAGATTTAACACTTATTAAACGAAATGTTGAGCTTTTACCATCTAAAAAAAATCACAACAAAAATCAATAATATTATTATTGAAATATCAATATTCTCATATACATTTGATTTAATTTTTTTACATTAAATCTTTTTTTATGCTCAAATTTTATACAAAAATTTACAAAATCCACATAATTCGATATTTATTACACATTTTATAAATTGTTAACATTAGAATTCCATTCCACTTATGTACTACTTTTTTTACTCATTTTCAAAAAAATGTAAAAATACTTTCATTAATGAAGAAAATATTGACCTATCTTTTATTAGAATACCGGGTTATAATTTTCTGATAATAAAAAAAAGGAGTTTCAATGTTAGAATTAGGAGCATTGAGAGATATTAGCCTATTAACCCTATGTTTACGGCTATTTTTAGGAATAGTATTTAGTGGTTTATTAGGTGTATCAAGAAACATTAAACAAAGACCAGCAGGAATTCGAACCTATATGCTTGTATGCATCGGTGCAATATTAACTATGACACTAGCTCAGTTCGAAGATCAAATGCTAAAAACACTGTGGAATCCAACCTATTTGAAAATTGGAATAGGTCTTGATCTAAGTCGTTATGGTGCACAAGTAATCAATGGTATCGGTTTTCTTGGAGCTGGTACAATTATTCTATCTGGAAATAATAAAGTTAAGGGAATGACTACTGCAGCTGGATTGTGGGCATCTGGTTGTATGGGATTAGCTCTTGGCGCAGGTTTCTATGAAGGAGCAATTTTAGGTTTTACAATTCTATTTGTTTGCTTATTACTACTTCCTAGAATTGAAGATAGCATTCTACTAAATTCTAAAAACATGAATGTTTATATAGAATTTAGTTCAATTAAATCACTAAAGCATGTTATAGAATTAACAAAATCATTAAATATATCAATTTTTGAAGTTGATGTAATTAATAACTTTACAACCCAAAATGCGTTAATGGGTGCAAATTTTTACATGCAATTAGATAGTAATAATAGAAAACATTCAGAAGTCATCATGGCATTATCTGAATTTGATGAAATAGTTAACGTTGAAGAAATATAGGAGCAAGAGATGGATTTTTCAAATATTATAGATTATTTAAGACAATTTAATATGGTCTCCATTCTATTAAGATTGCTTCTAGCAATGTTATTTGGTGGCTTTATTGGACTTGAGAGAGAAAGTAAAAGACGACCGGCTGGATTTAGAACTCATATATTAATTTGTGTAGGATCTGCACTTACAACAATGACATCACAATATCTATATTTAGAATTGCACATGTATACAGACCTTGCAAGATTAGGTGCTCAAGTTATAGCAGGTATGGGTTTCATCGGTGCTGGTACAATCATAATTACAAAAAGACGTGATGTTAAAGGCTTAACAACTGCTGCAGGATTATGGACTACAGCTATAATTGGATTATGTCTTGGAGCTGGATATTTTGAAGGAGGAATTGCAGGCACATTTGCAGTTCTATTTGTTGAATTATTATTAGGTAGAGTTGAACATAAATATATTCGTAAATATACACAAGTTATTATCTATACAGAATTTAGAAAAAAAGGAACTATCAAATATATATCGGATGTATTTGAAATTAACAAAATGACTATTGTTGATATGGAAATGAATAAAGACAATAAATTAACAAAGGCCTTTATTACACTTAAGGTAAAAAATTCTAGCACAATTGATAAAGCAATTGAAGAAATTACTAGCATTGAAAATGTTGAATTTGTAGATACATTAACTCAATAGTATTGAAAAACTTAAAAAATAGCCATCTTTTAGATTACTCTATTAGATGGCATTTTTATTAATACAATTTATTTATATTATTTATTAATAAATTGATTCTGGTTGATAATAATCAGCAACATTATCCATTGTAATTAAAACAGATGGTAATACAACTTTAGTTGCAGTTGATTTAGTGTGGAAATCATCTGATTTATTACCTAAAGCTACATCAACGGCATAATGTACACCTTCTGCTACCATGTCAGCAGGATATGTTACAGTTGCTCTAACAATAGGGTCTTTATCAATAATCTTCTTCATAACAACCTTAGAGCCAGCACCACCGAAGAATGTGTGAATATCAGTTCTACCTGATTCTGCATAAGCTTGTAATACACCAACTAATACATCATCGTCTTGGCAGAATACTGCATCAATTTTAGGATATTTAGTTAGGAATGTTTCCATAACTTCAAGACCTTTTTGAGTTGACCAGTTTGCAAATTCATATTTATCTTTTCCAAGTAAATTAGTAATACTAGGTTCAGCATCAATACCTTTAAAGAATGCATCCATTCTTTCTTTATCGATCTCAACAGGCATTCCACCCATAACAACTAAGTTACCACCATTTGATTTTTCAACCATTTCTTTAGCAAGCCATTTTCCAGCTAATTCACCAAATTGAGTATTATTACCAGCTAAGTTAATATATCCAAATGAAGTATCAGTTAAACCACGATCTACAACTATACATTTTACACCTTGTTTGTGAGCTGCTTTAACACTAGTTGTTAATGGAGCTGATTCAACAGGTAAAATAACTAAAAAATCAATACCTTTTGATAATAGATTATCTACAGCTTCAACTTGTTTAGCAGATGAATCTGCTGTTACATAGGTAAATTGGAATTTATCACCGTATTCAGCTTTGTATTCATCGATAACCTTATTAGTCCACCAAACAATACCACCAGTCCAACCATGATCAGCACTAGGTGTTGTAACACCAATTTTAATAGTGTCTTTTGCACTATCGCTTTGACCTTGAGCAAAAACAACACTACTACATAGCATTGTAACTAATAACATCAAGATTGTAATTTTCTTTTTCATCTTGATTCCTCCTATTTTTTATTTTTCTCTCTTATATTGTAGTAAAACTGCTACAATAATAACTAAACCCTTAGCAGCTTGTTGTAGATAAGATGATACACCTGCTAAAACAAGCATATTATTTATCATCCCAAGCATTATTGCTCCCACTACAGTTGTTAGTACAGAACCAAGACCTCCACTCATTGGTGTACCTCCTATAACAACAGCAGCAA
This sequence comes from Sphaerochaetaceae bacterium, assembly GCA_963678765.2. Lineage (GTDB taxonomy): Bacteria > Spirochaetota > Spirochaetia > Sphaerochaetales > Sphaerochaetaceae > Pleomorphochaeta. The sequence goes on from CAXXVM010000005.1 coordinate 164,713, forward strand.
TTGCATCTAATTCATATCCCGTACAATCAGATGGATTAATACAATTCAACCTTGAAGACCAAAGCATTGCAGAAACACCAACTGTAAAACCCGTTATAACATAAGGAATTAACTTAATTCGATTAATATTAATTGCAGAATATTTAGCAACTTGCTCATTAGCACCTACGGCACAGATATAAACACCTGTCTTTGTATCCTTTAGAAAAACCTCTAGTAATATTGCTAGTATGAAAAAACACCATACAGGAAGAGGTAAGCCTAGAATAACAGCAGAGCCGATATCGCCATAATTAGTATTAATAGATTCAATATTTCCAGCTTTTGCAAAATATATAATCAATGATCTAAAAATTGACATTGTACCCAATGTGGCTATAAATGGTGCTATTTTTCCTTTTGTAACTAATAGTCCATTAAGTAATCCTAAAAAAGTTGCAAAAGCAATTGCTACAACAATTGATAGTATGATTGCAAAAAGTGGGTTAAAAGAATTAACACTATTCATTGCAAATAATCCAACACCACCTGCAAAAGCGGTCATTGAACCAACTGACAAATCAAAGCCACCCGAAATAATAATTAGTGTCATTCCTAATGCAATAATTCCAGTATATGAGACCTGTCTAAGTAGCGTTACTATGTTTCTCCATCTTAAAAAATCAGGCCACCCTAATATTGAAGCTATTACAAACAAAGCTAAAAAGCCTATTAATGTTGTATGTTCTCTTAAAACGAATTTTTTATTTTTTACATTTAATAAATTTAATATATTATTACTCATTAGTATTCATTACTTTTACGCCAGTAGCGTAATAAATAATTTCCTCCTCATTAATATCACTATTGCTTAACTCTCCAGTAATTCGTCCTTCACGAAGAACATAGCAACGATTACAAAGTCCAATAATTTCTTCTAATTCAGATGAAATAATTATTATTGACATACCACTTTCTTGTAACTCATAAATAAATTGATAAATTTCACTCTTAGCATTAATATCGATACCACGAGTTGGTTCATCTAAAATCAAAATCTCGGGATTAGTATCCATACATTTTGCTAAATATACTTTCTGTTGGTTTCCTCCACTTAAAAACATCAATTTGTTTTTTAATGAGGCAGCCTTAGTATTGAACTTATCAATATATTCATTACTCTTTTTGAAAATTTTATCTTTGTCTAATAACCACCTCTTCTTGTAATTATGAAGTGATATCATAGTAGTATTTGTTGGAATATCAAAAAGAAGGTGAATACCTCTACCCTGACGGTCTTCGCTGATATATGCTAAATGATGATCTACAGATACTCTGGGATTATTAATTTCAATTTCTTTATTATTTAAAATTATTGTTCCTGAATCCTTCTCTCTTAAACCCATAATACATTCAGCTAATTCAGTTCTGCCGGCTCCAACTAATCCAGATAACCCTAAAATCTCTCCTTTTTTTAGATTAAATGATACATTTTTAAGTTTCTTTCCAAGATTAATATCCTTTACTTCAAGAATATTTTCACCTGTAGAAATATTTTTTTTGGTTGGAAAAATATTTACAAATTCTCTTCCAACCATTTGGTTAGCCATCTCTTTTTCATCAATTTCAGCTATATCTTTGACACAAATCAAATCACCATCTCTCAATACTGCAACTCGATCACATAATTGTTTTACTTCTTGCAACTTATGAGAGACAAATATAATTGATACACCACTTTCTTTTAGCTTCTCAATTAGGGCAAATAATATACTTACCTCATGAGATGTTAGTGTTGTAGTTGGTTCATCAAATACAATTATTCGTGCATTAATAATCAAAGCCTTTGCAACTTCAATCATTTGTTTTTGTGCAACACTTAGATCTGAAATTTTTAGCTCAACATCAATATCAGTATTTAGAACCTTAAGTAATTCTCTTGATTTATTCTTCATTTTGACTTTATCAAGAAGATTACTTTTTAATCTAATTTCATTTCCAAGAAAAATATTTTCAAATACACTTAAGGTAGAAATTAGATTAAATTCTTGAGGGACCATAGCAATTCCTAATTGCTTGGCCTTTTGAGCATCTTTTATATCAACATCACTATCATCAATACTTAGGCTACCTGATGTTGGTTTATAAATACCGTTTATTATTTTAATTAATGTTGACTTGCCAGCCCCATTTTCTCCAATTAATCCAAGGCATTGTCCAGGGAACAATGAGAGGTTTATATTATTTAACACAACAACCCCGGAAAATGCCTTAGTAATCGATTTTATCTCTAATATAGCCTTTGAATTTGACATTAATTCTCCATAGCACCATCAAAATCAACATGAGATAAATCAAAGTCAATTTTTCTAGTAAATTCTAATGCTTCAGTTGCTCCAAAAATACGATCCATACCATTATCTTCCCATTCAACAGAAAGAGGACCTCTATAGCCAGCAGCATTTGCTTCACGAATGATTAATTCAAAATCTACTGAACCATGACCTGGAGATACAAAGTTCCAACCACGTCTCATATCTCCAAATTGAAGATGAGAACCTAATAGTCCTGCTCTACCATCACATTTAACTAATGAATCTTTAATATGTACATGATAGATTTTGTCAGCAAAATCTCTAAAGAATAAATCTGGTTTAAGACCCTGCCAAATTAAATGACTTGGATCAAAGTTTATTCCTAAAGTTGGACGATAATTAAATTTCTTTAAAAGTCTCTGAGTTGAATAATAATCAAATGCAATTTCAGCTGGATGAACTTCGTGTGCAAATTTAATACCCTGTTTATCAAATTCATCAAAGATAGGAGTCCATAAATCATATATTTCTTGGAATCCACTCTCAACAAGTTCTTCACTAGTTGCAGGGAATGAATATAAATATTTCCAAATAGGAGAACCAAGGAAGCCTGTAACTACACTTGCACCCATATTTTTAGCAGCAAGTGCTGTATATTTCATACTCTCAATTCCCCACTCTCTTATCTTTTGTGGATTATCAGAGAATTCTTTAGGTGCAAAACCATTTAAACGAGGATCTCCAAATGCATCTCCTACACATTGACCTGCTAGGTGATTTCCAAGTGCAAAGCACTGTAGTTTATATTTTTTAAGAATTGCCTTTTTCTCTTCAACATATTTTGGATCTGTTGCAGCTTTTTTAACATCCATGTGGTCTCCCCAACATGCAATTTCTACTCCATCATATCCCATTTCACTTACTATCTTACAAACATTTTCAAATGGTAAATCAGCCCATTGACCTGTGAAAATTGTTACTGCTCTTGACATTTTTTTAACTCCTTATTTTTTAATGGAAACCCATTTTGAATCATTTTTACTACTTTCAAGACATCTCTCAACATAAATTACACCCTCAAGACCCATTTCAGCGCTTGGGAATTCAAGATCATCATAGGAGAGAACTTCACCATTTAATTTCTTTTTAAGAGAATCAACATAGGCTTTATAGATATTAGCAAAAGCTTCATAAATACCCTCTTGATGTCCTGCTGGAAGTCTTGAATATTTTTCAGCATTTTCTTCAAAAGAATCTCTACCACGACTTTGAATGTGTTTGTTATTATTTTCATCTGTGTAGATAAAATGATCTGGATCTTCTTGAACCCATTCAAGAGAGCCTTTCTCACCAAAAACTCTAATTCTTACAGCATTATCATAGCCCATTGCAATTTGAGTAGACCAAAATAGTCCTTTTGCACCACCCTCATAATCAACCATAATTGTTGCATTATCATCGAGAGTTCGATTTTCAACTAAGGAATCTAAACGAGCACTAACTCGGTTCATCTTTAACCCAGTTACAAATGCGGATAGATTTTCTATATGAGTTCCGATATCACCAAGACAGTTTGTTGGTCCAGATACTTTTGGATCCATTCTCCAAGGAGATAATTTACTATTTTCTGTTATTGGTTGAGATAACCAACCTTGAGGGTATTCACAATTTACAAATCGGATTTTTCCAATTACATTTTGCTTTACCATTGATCTCATTTGCTTAATAGCAGGATATCCTGTGTATGTATAAGTCACACCAAATAAGAGATCATTCTTTTTTTGAATTTTTATAAGTTCTTCACTTTCTTTAGAACTCCAAGTTAAAGGCTTATCACATACAACATTAATACCAGCACTTAGAAATGCTTTACAAACACTGTAGTGTAAATTATTTGGTGTAACACATACAACAAATTTTATGCCGTCTTCTCTTTTAGATTCTTTTTCTGCCATCTCGCTAAAAGAGCTATAAACTCTATCTTTATCAAGATTCAAAGTATTACCAAATTCTTTTGATTTCTCTTCACTTCTAGAAAAACAACCAGCAACTAATTTAGCCTCATTATTCATTCTAATTGCGGTGCGATGAACATCACCTATAAAAGCGCCTTTTCCACCACCAACCATTCCATAATTAATCATAAAACCTCCAATACTTAATTCATGCACACACGTGCATTAACTACATAAATAGGTTATCACTTAAAAAATTAAAGTCAAGTAAATATTATTTTATCGATTTTTTTGGCATAAATAGAGGAAAAAATACAGCTTGTATTATTAGTTAGCTATATTTTGTTAACATTAAAGAAATAGATATTTTTTTATATTATTTATAAAATTAGAACAAATTTAATATATTTTATATGCTAAATTTGAGTAAAATTACTAGTAATAACAGTTTGTTTTTAAGAAATCTAGTGAGTTCAAAATCTTCTCTTTTGACTTAATATAATTGCTATTTTGGATCTCAATATCGATGCTACCTTTATATTTAAATTGATGAAGAATATAGCAAAGATCTATCCAGTTTGTATCACCAAAACCAGGGAGAGCTGGGAGTATTGCCTTCTCTTTATCATATAGTCCATTTTCTTCTAGATTATCTTGATCTAAGTGGGCATCTTTACCATGAATATGTTTAATATAATGCATCCATGTAACTAATTGAGGAAGAGGAGTCATGAAAGAGACAATTTGATGGTAGGGTTCCCACTCTAATCCTAATCTCTCATCACTAATAGTATCAAATATTAATTTCCAGGCTCTAGGATTAATTGCAATATTCCATTTACCTCTATTCCAAGTATCCCCTAATTTACAGGTCTCTAAAAGTAAACCCTTACAATTATATTCTGTTGCAAGATATAGTAGATAAGTAAATCTAATATTAAATTCAGGAAGAGATTCTTCAACACTCTTATTGATAAGTCTTCCTGCAAAACCACTTACATAAGGATTACCAAATAATTTATTATGTTCAATTAATATTTTCCAACCCTCATAGGTATCATCATTTGAGAGAGTATTACCAAAAACTGATATGGCAGAAATAGTAAAATGGTATTTTTTTAACAATTTTGCAGTTGCTAAAAGAGAATCTTTATCAACTTTTTCCCAAAAGGCAATGCTTAGAGATTTAGCCTCATGCTGCTCTAAAGTATCTAATACAGATTCATTGATTTCATTTGCATATAATAAAACTCCAAATTTACTCATAAGAATTAGCTCCTCCTATCATTAACTATAACGGTATCTAACATTTGTTGCACAATCAAGGCTTGAGTAAGGTCAATTTTATTATTTATCTTTTTATCAACAAGATTCATAAATTGTTGATAAGTAGATATTACTTCATCACTATTTATTAAAGTCTTACTAATTTCATCATTTTTATAAATTAATCTATCTCGCAAATTATTATTAAAGATAAGAGTTCCATTTTCACACATAACCTTTATTTCAAACTCATCTTCACTATCGCCCTCATAACTCAATTTTACATTTACAGGAATTCCTTTTGCTTCTAATTCAAATTCAATAGAGGTATAAATCTTATGGTTTTCAATTTTATCAAACAAAGGTTCATCTAGTTCTTTTGAATTAAGAATTGAATTAAATTTTAGATTTGGAAAAATCAACAAAAGAGTATCAATTACATGAGAGCCTAAGTCCCCTAGTACACCATAGCAAGAAATCGCGGGATTAACTCTCCAATTCCATCTATTATCAAGATGATAATCACCCCAACATTTACTCTTTATCCAACTTTGAATATAGGATGACTCGATACTAATAATTTTACCAAATTCATTTTTATATAAAAAATCCCTTAACAGATAAATTCCACTAAAGTTTCTTTTAGAGAAGTTAATAGTTAAGGGAGATTTCATATAGGACTCTATATCTCTTGTACTCTCAAGATCATATGCAAAAGGCTTTTCCATAAAAATTGGAACTCTGTATTTTGAAACTTTTTTAGCTACCACTAAATGAAGAGAATCCACAATAGCTATTGAAATACAATCAAAGCGGTCTCTATATTTTTCTAAATCTTCAACATTATCTAAAGCAAATTCCAAAGGATAAATTTTGCCAAGTTTTTCTAATTTACTTTTATCTTTATCAATAGCTCCAACTATAGTGGCACCAAGTTTACTAAACTTTTTCATGTGATATGTTCCCATACCGCCACATCCAATAACAACTAGTCTCATTTTAACTTCCTTGTAGATTTTCTAATTACAAAATCAGTATCAAACCATATTTGTTTATTCTCACATCTATCCTCAATTATATCAATCAATAAGTTTGAAGCAACTTTACCCATTTCAGTAATCGGATGGGATATTGTAGTAAGGGAGGGAGTGCTAGTGGCAGCTGGATAAAAATCATCATAACCTATTACTTGTATATCACTAGGGACAATGATGTTGTTATCACTACAGGCTTGCATAAAGCCAAATGCCTGCCTATCACACGCATTCATTACAACAGATGGTAAATTACCATGAAACTGATCAAAGGCGTTGTAACCAGAGGTTTTAGAGAAATTGCCTTTTATGATTTTAGTATC